>JBKHKD010000059.1:0-6887 GCA_046537785.1 Actinomycetota bacterium | reverse complement strand
GAGCCAGAGGAACCGCAACTCGAGGAAGAGCCAGAGCCGGAGCCAGAGGAACCGCAACTCGAGGAAGAGCCAGAGCCGGAGCCGGACGAAGAGCCCGAGCCCGGTGTGGTCGATCTCAGCGATCTGGAGGAGGAGCCACCCCCCGCAGAGCCGGAGCCCGTGGCCCCCGGGCCGGATGGGCACAAGGAGCCGGAGCCGGCGATGGCCGGGGCGACCAGGGATCGGGGCGGTCTGATGGGGGCGGTGCGGGCAGCCTTCAGGAGCGGGTCGAGAGACCACGAGCACCAGTTCATCGAGGCGCCCGGAGGCATCGGCATCACCCGTTATGTCTGTGAGGAGTGCGGGTACGTGTCGATCTCCGTCTGAGACCGGGTCTAGGGGAGGTCTCGCCGGTACGCTCGCCGGGTGAGCAGTTTGAGACCGGTTCTACTCTCCGGCGGTTCGGGGACCAGGCTGTGGCCGTTGTCGACACCCCAGCGGCCCAAGCAGTTCGTCCCTCTCTTCGGAGGCCGCTCTCTCTTCGACCTCACACTCGCCCGGCTCGACGGCATCGAAGAGGTCGCTGCGCCCATCGTCGTCACCGGTGCTGCCCATCTGGACCTCGTCGAGTCGGCCTTGCGAGCGAGCGGGGTGGAGGACTCTCAGGTCGTCGTCGAGCCGATAGGGCGCAACACCGCGCCTGCCGCCCTCGCGGCGGCACTTATCTCCGAACCCGACGATGTCATGGTGATTCTTCCCTCCGACCACCTCATTTCCGAGGTGGACGGCTTCCAGCAGGCAGTCGGGCTCGCCGCCGGTCACGCCCGCGATGGTGCGATCGTCACGTTTGGCATCGAGCCCACCCGACCGGAGACCGGCTACGGCTACATCGAGATCGGAGACCGCCGGGAGCCCGGAGCTTTCGAGGTGAGCGTGTTCAAGGAGAAGCCGAGCGTCGAGGTCGCCCGTGACATGGTTGCCGATGGCCGTCATGTCTGGAACTCGGGGATGTTCGTTGCCCGGGCCGGTCGTCTTCTCGAAGAGGCACGTATCCATTGCCCCGCGATGGCCGGTGGTGTGGAGGATGCTCTTCCATCCGGCAACGGGAGAGTTCGTACCCTGGCTTCCTCCTTCGGTGAGGTGGAAGCCGACTCCATCGACTACTCCATCATGGAGAAGACCGATCGCGCCCTCGTCATCCCCATTGATGTCGGTTGGGACGACGTCGGCTCATATCGTTCGTTGCTGGAAGCGGTCACGCGTGACTCCGATGGGAATCACATCGAAGGAGAGGTGATTCTCCAGGACGTCACGGATTCGTTCATAAACGCCACGTCGCGAACGGTCGCCGTCGCCGGAATGAGCGATGTCGTCGTGGTGGAGACTCCCGATGCAGTGCTCGTCCTACCGCTCGATCGTTCCCAGGAGGTGAGGGATCTGGCGAGGAGAGTCGATCGGGCTTGAGCCGGAGCGCTGTCGTCTTGCTGGCGCTCGTTCTGAGTGCGTGCTCCTTTGGTGGCCTGGACGAGGATGCCACCGGAGAGCAGATCTACGGCGAGCTCTGCGCCCGCTGCCACGGCGCCGACCTGTCAGGCAGTGCTGTCGTCCCACCTCTCGGACCCGGCTCGAACGTCGCCGGGGAGGGCGACGAGTACATCGAGTTCACGGTCCGGAATGGCCGGGGCCGCATGCCATCGTTCCCGTCCCTCGACGAGACCCAACTCGAGCGTCTCATCAGCCACATAAGGGAGGTCCAGAGCGGTGAATGATGCCCTTGAGGCCCTCGAGCTACATCCGGTGCGGATCCCGATGCGACAGCGGTTCCGACGCGTGGACCATCGCGAGGCAGTGCTGGTCAAAGGGCCCGGCGGATGGGGCGAGTTCTCTCCATTCCCCGAGTATCCACCGGGCGTGACGACCAGGTGGCTGGCCGCGGCGCTCGAGCTCGCCTGTGGCGAGCTGCCCGAGCCCGGGCGGGAGATCATCCCGGTGAACGTGACGGTCCCGGCAATCGAGCCCGAGACCGCGGTGGCTCTCGTGAAAGAGTCCGGCGCTGACACGGCGAAGGTGAAGGTCGGGGACCACCAGGACTCCGAAGACGAGGACATCGAACGTGTCGCAGCCGTTCGTGAGGCTCTCGGCCCCGAGGGTGCGCTCCGGGTGGATGTCAACGCCTCGTGGGATCTGGAGACAGCGGTGGCTCGCATCGAGCGTCTGGACGAGTTCGATTTGCAATATGTGGAGCAACCGGTGGCCACACTCGAGGAGATGAAAGCCTTGCGAGACAGGGTCGCGGTCCCGATCGCAGCGGACGAACTCGTGCGTCAGAGCCCGCACCCGCTTCAGGTGTTCGAACAAGGAGCCGCGGACATCCTGATCCTCAAGGTCCAGCCCATGGGAGGTGTGTCGAGGGTGCTCGACCTCGCCCATCGATCACCCATCCCCGTGGTCATCTCGTCGGCGCTGGAGACATCCGTGGGCATGTACGGAGGTTTGCTCGCCGCCTCCCTCCTCGACGATCTCCCCTTCTCGTGCGGTTTGGGGACGGTGGCCCTGATCGAGGGCGATCCGACGCTGAACCCGCTGGTTCCCTTGGATGGAAAGCTGGAGGTGCGTCGCCCCGAGCCGGACCCTGAATTGTTGGAGCGATGGCGGCCGGAGCGCGACAGGGGAGCAGAGATGCTTCGCAAGCTCCGCGCCGCGGCCGAAGTCCTCACATGACCCACCCCAACCCCAGTACCGCCCTGGCCCGGGTCGTGGTCGACGAGATGGCCAACTGCGGGGTGGCCCTGATCGTGCTATCACCGGGGTCCAGGTCCGGGGCACTGGCCATCGCCGCCTCCCGGCATCCCGATGTCGCGACGCGGGTGGTCATCGACGAGCGCTCGGCCGCGTTCCACGCCCTGGGGGCGGTCCGGGCGACAGGTCTTCCCGCGGCGGTGGTGTCGACGTCGGGGAGCGCCCCTGCCAATTTCTATCCGGCAATCGTGGAGGCCGATACGTCATGCGTTCCCCTCATCGCCGTCTCGGCCGATCGACCCGCCGAGATGCAGGGCATAGGAGCTAACCAGACCATCGACCAACTCGAGATGTTCGGGTCCAAGGTCCGGGGTTTTGCCGGCATCGAGGCGCCCGATGCCGCACAGGATCTCAACCGGGAGTGGCGGAACACGGTCGCAGGTCTCCTGGCGACGGCGCGGGCCCGTCCCCCCGGCCCGGTCCATCTCAACGTGCGCTTCCGGGAGCCCACCGTCCCGATCACCGACGACGGGCGCACAACAGGCGACGAGTATCCCTTCCCAACGCACAGATTGGAGTCCGGGCACGGCGCCGAGGCGGACACACCGGTGGCGATACCGGAGCTCTCCGCGGAGCGGGGGTTGGTGATCGCCGGGGATGGGGAGTACGACCGGGAGGCTCTGGCCCGGCGAGCAGGGGAGCTGGGATGGCCCGTGCTGGCCACCGCCCTGTCCGGGATGAGAGGGGACGGGGTGATCACGACCTACCACCAACTGCTGGCTCCAGGTGTTGACAGCGAGATCAGACCGCGCACCGTCGTGGCCGTCGGGTCGGTGGGTCCCAGCAGTCGCGTGGAGGATCTGGTGGCTGCTGCGGAGACCCGGATCAGAATCGATCTGTGGGGACGCCGGATCGACCCTCGTCGCAACGCCACCCATGTCGTGGCAGGCGACGTGAACGATCTCCTCCAGGGGGTGTCGGGAGCGGCCGATGCGGGATGGTCGGCAGCCTGGAGCGAGGCCGATCGGGAGTGCCGGGCGCGCATGGAGGATGTCCTGGCCTCCTCCGATGAGATGTCGGGCGCCCTGGTCGTCTCGACACTCAACGATGTCGGCTGGCACAGCCTCGTGGCCGCGTCGTCCTTGCCCATCCGGGAAGTCGACGCACATCTGCGACGCTCCGGGCGGGTCTTTGCCAACAGGGGGGCGTCAGGCATCGATGGCTTTGCGTCCACGGCCCTGGGGGTGGCTTCATATCTTCCTCGCACTCTTGCCCTGGCCGGAGACCTGTCTCTTCTCCACGACTCGAACGGATTTCTCCACGACGACTCGTTGGATCTCACAATTGTCGTGGTCGACAACCAGGGAGGGGGTCTATTCGACTCGCTTCCCCAGGCTGTGCATGCCCCCGACTACGAGCGTCTGTTCGTCACTCCTCCCAACCGGGACCTGGAGACTTTTGCCCGATTCCATGGTCTTCGTTATTCGGAGGCCCGTAACCGGGAGACTCTGAAGACTGCGGCCGGGGAGGCTCTGGAACGTCCCGGGATCGACCTGATCAGGGTTCCCGTCGACCGTGCCTATGACTTGAAGATGAGGACTCAGCTGGATCGGCTGGAGGAGTGACCGAGGGCGGCGAGCATCGGTGCCAGCTTCAACTCGGTTTCCGCCAGTTCGGGACCCTCCTCCGAGCCCTCGACGAGACCTCCACCGGCGAAGAGAGTCATCTGTGTCCCGTCCACCTGGCCACAGCGGAGGGCGATGGCGAACACTCCTTCTCCCCTCTGGTTCATCCAGCCGACAGGACCGGCATAGCGTCCCCGCGATCCCGGCTCGATCTCCCGGATCAGGTCGATTGCTGCCTTCGTCGGTGTGCCGGCCACGGCCGCGGTGGGGTGGAGGTCGGCGAGAATCTCGGCGACGGTCGTGCCCGGTACGGCAGGGCCCTCGATGCGGGTCCCGACATGGGACATCGCTCCATGATGCACGATCACCTGCTCGGTCACGTCGACCTCCGCGAGATGCCGGGAGAGCACACCGGTGACAGAGTCGGCGACGTGGCGATGCTCCTCGGAGATCTTGACGCTCTCCAGTTCGTCGGGGTGGGTGGCGGTACCGGCGAGAGCAAGGGTGCGCATCCGCCCGTCGCGCAGGCTGATCAGCAGCTCCGGGCTGGCTCCGATGAGGCCATCGACGCAAAACAGGTAACAATCGGGATTGTCGGCCCTAAGGCGGGAGACAATGCCGACCGGGTCGAGCTCACCGTCGAGCTGGACCTCGACCTGCCGGGCGAGGACGACCTTGGCGAGGTTCTCGGTTCCGATCGCATCCATGGCAGTGTGGAATCCGCGACGCCAGGCGTCAATGCCGTCGTCCAATATGGAGATGCCCGGAGCCGGAGACGGCCCGTTCAGCCCCGTCTCCAGGGTGGTCGAATGGGGTATCACCACCAGCGAGTCATTCTCGGCCTCATCGAAGGTGAACGATGCGAATGCGAGAGGTCGCCCCGACGAGCGGAGGGCGGACAGCGCCTGACGGAACCGCTCCGGGCCGACTCCCGGGTTGAGCATCATATGGGGGCCGTGGCCCACGAGGGCGCCGTGTTCGTCGACCCAAATCGGATTCATGACGGGAAGGGTATGACAGGTCCGGTCATTGAGGCGAGTGCGGAGGCCAGCGCCCCGAACTCGGTGGCGTCGCCGGACGCGGCCAAAGTCAACTCACCGGTGCCATCGGCGTCGGGCGCGACCCGGGCCACCTGCGCCGCCACCGCCGATGCTGGGTCCACGACTTCGAGCCCGGAGATCTGTGAGATCGCGGGCCCGAGAAAGGAGAAGTGGGTGCAGGCGAGCACGACCACGTCTGCCCCCTCGGCCACGACGGGGTCGACCGCCTGTGCGATCGAGGCTTCGACTTCCGGGCCTCCCACCTGTCCTCGCTCGACAAACTCGACCCACTCCGGACAGGCACGGGTAAGGACCTCCACTCCCGCGGCGAAGCGGTCTACCACGGAGGCGAAGAGACGGCCTTGAAAGGTTGCCGCGGTGGCGAAGACGGCCACCGTGCCGGTGTTGGAGGCAAGCACCGCCGGCTTCACCGCAGGCTCCATCCCCACGATCGGGAGGTCAGGATGCAGGGCGCGTAGCGTGTCGAGGGCGGCGGCCGAAGCGGTGTTGCACGCCACTACGAGACAGGTGACACCCCGGTCGATCAGCCAATCCGCCACCCCGGCGGAGATCGTCTCGACCTCGTCGAGTGATCGTGTTCCGTAGGGCGAACGGGCCCGGTCGGCGACATAGACCAGGTCAGCACAGGGGAGACGGGCACGGATCCCTCTGAGTACCGACAACCCGCCGACACCGGAATCGAAGACGCCGATCAATGTGTACCGTCGCCGCAAGCTCGGAGGAGGTAGTGGATGAAGATCAAGGATTCGGTCGCGTTGATCACCGGTGGTGTCTCCGGTCTCGGTTTCGGTGCGGCCAGACGGATGATCGCCATGGGGGGCAAGGCCGTGATGATGGACATCAACGAAGAGCGGGGCAAGACGGCCGCCCAGGAGCTGGGGGAGGCGTCCAGGTACATCGAGTGTGACGTCTCGGACCCCGAGCAGGTCGCCGCCGCGGTCGACGCGGCCGCCGAGGCGTTCGGAGGCATCGACATCCTGGTCAACGCGGCCGGTGTTGCCCCGGCGCAGCGGGTGTTGTCGCGTGACGGGACCATGTTCGACCTGGACGTGTTTCGGTTCACCATCGGCGTGAACCTGATCGGGATGTTCGACGTCATCAGGAATACCGCCCGGGTCATGTCGGCCAACGAGCCCAACGAGGAGGGCGAGCGCGGCGTGGTGGTCAACGTTGCCTCGATCGCCGCCTTCGAGGGCCAGGTCGGCCAGGCGGCCTACTCGGCGTCGAAGGGCGGCATCGTCGGCATGACGCTCCCCATCGCCCGCGACCTGGCAGGGATCGGAGTCAGGGTGAACACGGTGGCGCCGGGCATCATGGACACCCCATTGCTCGCCGACGCTCCCCAGGAGCTGCGCGATTCACTGGCCGAGCTGGCTGTGTTCCCGAGGAGGCTGGGAACACCAGACGACTTCGCCCACCTGGTGACCGCCATCGTCGAGAACCCGATGCTCAACGGCGAGGTGATCAGGCTGGACGCCGGAGC
>JBKHKD010000058.1:0-7124 GCA_046537785.1 Actinomycetota bacterium | reverse complement strand
TCGTCGTAGTGGTCGGCTCCACCGTCGTCGTCGTGGTCGGCTCCACCGTCGTCGTCGTGGTCGGCTCCACCGTCGTCGTCGTGGTCGGCTCCACCGTCGTCGTAGTGGTCGGCTCCACCGTCGTCGTAGTGGTCGGCTCCACCGTGGTCGTGGTGGTCGACTTGACGCTGTAGCAGAACGAGATGTGGCTCAGGCCATACCAGAGACCGCTCTCGTCGTTCAAGGGTGAGTGCAGACCGTTGTCACCCGTAACGGCGGGTTCGTATCGATAGAGATTGGCATTCGGACCACCCTTGGCGACGACGATGTCGACGGCCAGATTGGTCGACCAGTCGAAGACCAACCCCATGTCGGTTTCGTAGATGCTCAGATCGACGATCAGGGTCCCGTCGCTATAGGTCCCGCTGTCATCGGTCGTGAGATCACTGGCATTCTCGATCTTGAACTGGGTGCCGCCCTCTGTGAAGTCGCCGCATGTTGGGTTTCCCTCGATGAGTTGGGGCTCCACGGATGCCGCAAGAGCCGTTGGATAGGTGGACGGCACCAGCAGTGTCACCAGCATGACAGCCGTGAAGAATGCCAAAGCCGCCCGGAGAAGTCGTAGCCTCCCTACCATTTTGTTGCCTCCTTAGCCCCGAAGCTAAGCGAGAATCATCGCCACGGCTAGAGGCCATTGCTCACGTTCGGTGGGGGCTTAGGACCCTTCCCGGCGGGTGAATAGGGCAGTCGAAAAGCTGCAGCACCCCGTCATAGATACAAGGGGAATCAGGGAATCCACGGCCTCTGTTTCACGCCTGTTGCACAGAATTCTCGGATCCCCTTCTCGGCCACTGTGCGGGTGGCCTCCACCGGTCATCACATCTAGCCGGATTAGCGAGGGCAATGCCAGCTACTCCCGAATTCACCGTGAAAGATGCCATGTGGGTCGGCACCATGGCCGGCGACCAGACTTCACCAGCGGGCGCTATCCCTCCGTCGTGTCATCCAGAGACGCTTCCGTCGGGTCGCTGTCGTTTGGTCGAATGCGAATTCGGGTGATCTTACGCCCCTCCATCGCCTCAACTGTGAGGTCATGACCTTGGAGGTTCACCGTGGACCCGACGACGGGGAGAGTGCCGTGGGCGGCGAGGACAAGCCCGGCAATGGTGGTGACTTCGGGGTTTGTGATCGTGATTCCGTGATCATCACGCAACTCGGCCAGGGTTACCTCGCCGTCGAGACTTAGCGAGCCGTCGTCGTGGCGCACCGTTGCCCTCTCTGCCAACCCGATCTCGTCGTCCATGACCTCGGCGATCACGTCGTCCATCGTGACCAGTCCCAGGGTGCTGCCGAACTCGTCGACAACGAGGGCCGCGTGGGCACGGTCGCGCCTGAACCGTTCGAGGACCTGCTCGGCGCTGGCGGTGGCGGCGACTGTGGGGATCGGCCTCATCAGATCTTCGAGGGCGAGCGACTCGCCGTATTGCTGGGCCTTGATGAAGTCCCTGATGTGGAGCACACCGACGACTCGGTCCAGGTTCCCATCGATGACGGGGTAACGGCTGCGCGACGAGTTGGCGATGCGGGCGGCAATTTCGGAGGGCGGCGTGGCGACGTCGAGAGCCTCGATGTGGCTCCGTGACGTCATGAGTTCCTCGACGCGCCGTTCGTCGAGGACGAAGACGTTGCTGATCAGGTTTCGTTGCATGGCGCCGAGCTGGCCGCTGTCGGCTGCTTCGTCGGTGACGATGGCAAGCTCGGCGCTCGTGTACAGGGCGAGGCGTTTGTCGGGTTCGGGGATTCCCAGTAGTCGCATCAACCCGAGGGCGGCGGCATTGAGCACCGCCACCATCGGCCGAAAGATGAGCTCGAACACCCGCATGACCGGATTCACGCGCAAGCTGACCTGCTCGGGGGCTTGGAGGGCGAGGGCCTTGGGGATCATCTCACCGAACACGACATGCATGTAGGTGATGCCACTCAAGGCGATGACGAAGCCGAGAGTGTGGGCCATTGCGTTCGAGAGTCCCCAGTCCTCGAACGGACCGTACAACCATCCGGCGACTGCTGGTTCGCCGTACATGCCGAGTCCGATGCTGGCCAGCGTGATACCGAGTTGAGCCACTGCGACGTAACCGTCCTTACCTAGAGGTCGGTCGAAGACACCGAGAAGCCAATGCGCCGCCCGGGAGCCGCTGTCCGCGAGAGTCTGGAGGCGGCTGCGTCGCGCCCCGACCAAGGCAAACTCGGCGGCTACGAACACGCCGTTGACCAGAACCAGAACGACGATGACGACGACGGGGACGACGACACTGGCGATCATGGGTCACCGGTGGGTTCGGGGAAGCTGGCGCGGGTCACGGCACGACCATCGATTGCGTCGACCCGGAACTCAAGGCCATCCGGTTCGATCCGGACAACGTCTCCAATGTCGGGGGTTCTTCCCAGGTAGTGCCAGATCAAGCCCCCGACGGTTTCGACCCCAGCGGCATCGATCGTGATGCCGAAGCGCTCCTGAAGCGTGGATAGCAGCACATCGCCTCGGACAGAGAGCCGGTCGTCGGACAGGACGATGGGTTCTTCCTCGACGTCGAACTCGTCTTGCACCTCACCGAAGATCTCCTCGATGGCATCTTCGAGCGTGACCATTCCGGCGACGTCACCGTATTCGTTGACGACCAACGCGCAGTGCTGCACTTCCTCGCGCAGGGTGCGCCACAGGTTGGGGGCGGTCACGACCTCGGCCACGGCGACCACAGGGCGGGTGACGTCGGTCACGGGCCGCGTCGGATCCTCCTGAGCGTGAACGAACAAGTCGCGTAGATGGGCGATGCCGACGATGTCGTCGTCGGGACCGGTGACGGGGAAGCGGGTGTGCGCCCCATCGGCAAGTTGGGCCAGGGCGTCGCCCAGGCTCGTGGAGCCAGGGATGGTGACGAGGCGGGGCCGTGGGGTCATGATCTCTCGCACCAGCCGATCGTCCACGTTGAGAATCCCCGCCAGCATGTCCCGCTCGGCGGCGTCGATGAGGCCACCGGCTGCGCTCTCCCGGTACAGGCCGGCTAGTTCCTCAGGAGAGTGCACATGGGCGTGACTGTGGTCGATCTGGAGGTTCCAGAGCCTCATTAGCTTGAAGGCGGAGCCGTTGAACACTGCAACGAGGGGCCGAAACAGCCACTGGCTGATCCTCATCGGGAGGAGGGTGGCCATGGCCAACGTCTCGGGGTAACGGAGGGCGGCTGTCTTGGGGAGCAATTCCCCCAAAACGACCTGCACTGCGGTGATGGCTACCAGCACGATGATCACCGCCGTCGCCCGACCGCCGATGCTGCCGAGCGCAGGTTCGAGGAGCGGGGTCAGTTGTGCCTGGCCATAGGCGCCGGCAACGAGGCTGCTGAGGGTGATGCCGATTTGGCAGGCGGCCACGTAGCTGTCGAGACGCTTCGGGTCCGACAGGATTGCCAGCAGCCGTGTCGCCGGCCCGGAGCCGGCCTCGGATTCCTCCTGGACCCGGGAGCGGCGGGAACCAACGGTGGCGAACTCGGCGGCCACGTACAGAGCATTGAAGGTGACCATCACGGCGATAGCCAGAAGCGGGATGGCGATGTTCATCCGGACCTCGGCCCGACGCCGGATCGACGTGTCGCGGGCGCCACTATTCGACGGTCGCGCAACACACGCACGGTCTGAGTCAGCACGAGTGGCACGGTAGCCAGGGACAAAGCAACCGCCCACGCCGTCGGCGACAAGACGGTGAGCCCGAGGAGGTCTCGCAGCGGGGCGATCCCGAGTGCCACGGCTTCGAGGGCGAGGGTGATGGCGAGGGCGCCCCACAGGTACCGGTTGGCGGTGGCGCCCCGGAATCCGGAGCCTCGGTCGGTTCGCGCGTTGAACACTGCCAGAAGTTGGGCGGTGGTGAGAGCGATGAATGTGGCGGTGCGGGCCTGCGCGAGGGCGAGATCGAGCGGTCCGAGAGCCAGCAGGTAGGTGGTGAGGCCGACCCCGCCCACGAGGAGCCCCTGGATGAGGATCCGGCGTACGGTGCCAGCCCCGAGGACGGGTTCGTTCTTGGGTCGCGGCGGTGTGTTCATGGCATCGTCGCTGCTCGGTTCGAGAGCGAGGGCAAACGACGGGATGACGTCGATGATGAGGTTGTTCCACAAGATCATCAGCCCGGCAAGTGCGGCGGCCTCGCCCAGCACGATCGAGGCGACGACGACGAAGACGACCGACATGTGCCAGGAAAAGAGGAACTGGCCGAAGCGTCGGATGTTCTCGAAGATCCGCCGTCCTTCTTGGATGGCGTGTTCGATCGTGCTGAAGTCGTCGGTGGTGAGGACGATGTCAGCGGCTTCGCGGGCGACGTCGGTACCGGCGCGTCCCATGGCAATGCCGACGTCGGCTTGGCGCAATGCCGGGGCGTCGTTCACGCCGTCGCCGGTGACGGCAACGATCTCGCCATCGGCCTGCAGGGCCCGGACGAGGCGCAGCTTGTGTTCGGGTGAGACACGGGCGAACACGTCGACCTCGACGATGCGACGTGCCAGTTCGTCGTCGTCGCAGGCGTCGATCTCAGCGCCGGTCATGACATGTTCGTGTCGTATACCAAGCTCTCGGGCGACTGCTGCCGCGGTGCGAGGCTGGTCGCCGGTGACCATCACCACCCGCACGCCGGCACGGTGGCAGACGGCGACCGCATCGATCGCCGCGGAACGGGGCGGATCCATGATGCCGACCACACCGAGCGGGACTGCGGCTGCGAAGACCTCTTCGTCGGATTCGCCCGCCTTCGGAGCAGGCCCGGCAGCGATGGCCAGCGTGCGCAGCGCGCGTTCGCTCATGGCGTCGACCTCTGCGACCAGGTCGGCGTGGTCCATCGGATCGAGCATCACCTCGGGTGCGCCCTTGGCGAGCACCTGGCCGCCGATCACGACCGCCATGCGCTTGGCGTCAGAGTCGAACGGGATCTCGTCGTCACGGTCGAGTCGTTCCCGTTCGGTGCGCCAGTCGAAGCCGGCGTCTTCTGCTCCGCGTAGAAGTGCGACCTCGGTCGGATCGCCGACGGGGTCACCGTCAGGTGCGATATCGGCGTCGTTGCAGAGTACCGCAATGCGCCATAGGTCGTCACGGTCGACGCCGTCGGCGCTGTGCAATTCGACGACGCGCATCTCGTTCGCGGTGAGCGTGCCGGTCTTGTCCGACGCGATCACACTCGTACTGCCCAGCGTTTCCACCGTCGGGAGGCGGCGCACCAACGCGTTCTGGCGCGCCATCCGTCGCATGCCGACCGTCAGGGTCAGGGTCGCAACGGCGGGTAAGCCCTCGGGAACGATCGCCACGGCGAGCGCGATCGACACCTCCAGCACCTCGTGCACTTCGAGGCCCCGCACCGCTCCCAGCCCCGCTAGCGCGACCGCGAGACCCACGACGACCAGCGACAGAGTACGTCCGAGTCGTTCGAGGCCCGCCTGGAGAGGAGCCTGCATGGTGTCGGTGGCCGCGGCGAGATCGGCTATCCGACCGACCTCCGTGCTCGTGCCCGTGGCGATCACCACTCCGCGGCCACGCCCGGCGCGCACCGTCGTACCGGTGTACAGCATCCCGGCGCGCTCGGCCAGCGGCGTCTCGCCTGGGACCGACCCTGGCGACTTGTGGACGGCTTCGCTCTCTCCCGTCAGGGCGGATTCCTCGACCTCGAGGTCGCTCGCTTCGATCAGACGGATATCTGCGGAAACGCGATCACCCGCTTCGACGGCGACGATGTCGCCCGGGACCAGATCGACCGCGTCGATCTCGTCGCGCCGGTCCTGGCGCTCCACATCGGCGACGCTACCCGCCAACCGCTGCAGCGCTTCCATCGACCGTACCGCCCGAAGCTCGGTGACGAACCCAACCACGGTGTTGACGGCCAGCACGACCGCCACCGCCGCTGCCTCGACGATCTCACCGATCGCCACTCCGGCCACGACCGCTGCGATGAGGAGGAGAACCACGGCACTTCGCATCTGGTCCCAGAGGATCGACCAGCCCGACAGCTGGCGACGTTGCTCCAAGGCGTTGCGACCTACGACCCGCCGGCGCCGCTCCACCTCCCCGGCATGGAGCCCGACCTCTTCGTCGACGTCGAGACGGTCAAGGACGTCGTCCACCTCCAGCGCGTGGGGCTCATCGACGGGCCAGCTGAGAGCTGCCCGTCGGAGCGACCGCCTTGTCGGACGTTGCTCACCCTGGTTCACCGCCGGACTCCCGGCAGAGGCGCCATCTCAGCGGAATTCGGATCGGTGTGGAACATCTCGGCGAAAGTCATCTCCAAGCCGGTGGCAGCGACGTTGGACTGCGGCTCCGGCAACAGGAAGCGGCGAACTATAAGAATACCTCCAGTCTGAACATGACCCTCAAGCGGCTCTGCCTTTCACATCCGCTGTCGCACACCTTCTGTCCCCGCGCATCAATCACTCCCAGCGGCGTCAGCCGATCTCGATGACGAAACCACCTCCCGTCCAACCCAGTTTTCTGGGGTCGTCTTGTCCACAATCTCTACAAGACCGAGCTGATCTACGGACCCGACCAGGGGCCATGGCGCAGCGTCGAAGACGTCGAACTGGCCACCGGGATGGGTGTCATGGTTCAACCACAGTCGTCTCCACAGCAAGCTCGGGACATCCCACCAGTCGAATACGAGGAGGCCCACTACGCCAACTAGCCACCAGATGAAGGCTTGGAAACCAAACCACCGAGTCTCCACCAGACCCAGTGCGACTCAATACCGAAGAGAAGCACCAGCAGGATTCAGAGCCGGCCGCCACGTTCGCTACCGATGGAGCGAAGTCGAGAACTGGATCGAGCGACAGATGGCCGAGGCGGATCGGTGACGTGCCGGCGTCAACCTGCACGCTTGAAGCGTCAGGTGGCAGGACGGGTCCAAGCGAAGAGGACGGTCCGATACAAAGCCGTCCACACGAGGCGTAGCAGGCGTCGGCTTCCGTTCGACCGGGAGGGCCAAGACGGTCGATCACGAGCATGAAAGACGGGGTGGAGAACCGTTTTCCCTGGTCAGAGGGTAAAAGCGCCACTTTTCAAGGTAGTAGATTTGCTCCGCGGGCAGGACTCGAACCTGCAACCAATGGATTAACAGTCCACTGCTC
>JBKHKD010000042.1:0-26793 GCA_046537785.1 Actinomycetota bacterium | reverse complement strand
AGGCGGCAACGCTGAGGGCCACACCTACTTACACCAAACCGCGGGACGCGATCCAAGGCACCCTTCCACTGCCACCGGACCCTAGGCGGCCAAACCCATCTGCCGTGCTATCCCCGATCAACAATTCTGTAGCGAAATCGCACACATCTGAGACCGCGCGCTATCGGCACGTCCTGCTCGGTTGGTGACCTGTGGCGTCGCCTTCCCTTAGGGACGGACGACGCTTCCTCGAGTTTGGGGGGGTGACCTAGTTCTGCCCTGGTTGACACGGTTCGTTGATGGACTGCTCGTCCAGTGGCTCGGGATCGAATGAAGAGACTTGCCAGCCCTCGGGCGTGAGTTCCATTTCTGCTGTGAACTGCGCAGTCCCCGCTGTCGAATCTGAGTGTCTCAGCCTTGACCAGGGGATTGGATCCAGGTACACGCAGTCTTGGATGGTCGCCCTGCCGTCCTGTACTTCGACAGCCGGTGCGAGTCTGACCTCAGTTGGTTCCCCTACACCGACATAGCCTTCGGCTGGATCGGTGGTGAAAATCATGCTGGCGGCTGCATTCCTCGCCGCACGGTCGGCCGCGAGTCTGTCGAGCGGACGTGGATTGAACTCTCCTTGAGGACTCGTAATGTCACCATCCTCCTGTTCTGGGAAGACCGTGGCGTTCCGTCGCACTTCGGTCCATGCTTCCCACCAGTCGACCCAGAGATCAACGACTTCGTCGTCAGCATCGCCGGATACCGAGATGACGGTGACATTCGACGCCAGGGGCGCAGGCGGCCGGTTGAAAAGCCACCAGCTACCCGCAATCACAGCCAGAGCCACGGCCGCAGTTGCGAGAAACCTGGGCCATCTCGGGGCTGGTTGCGGTAGAGGAGCAGGGCTCGTTCGAGGGACCAGTTCCGACTCAGCTCTCAGCTCATTGACCAGACGTTCTTCGAACGTCGTCATGACAGCTCCTCTCGCAGCTTGTCCAGTGCCCTGCTGAGACGACTCTTTACAGTTCCACTGGGAACATCGAGGGCTTCGGAGACCTCATCGACTGACCAGTCCTCGACCAGCCTCAGTACGACCACGGTCCGCTGGTCGGTGGGAAGAGAGTTCACAGCTCGGAACACCTCGGGGTCGGGAACCGTCGGTTCCCAGGCCTGCTCTGGAGGCGCCTTGGTGAGACGCCGCAAACGACTCTTCTTTCGAATCTGGTCGATCGCCCAATTGTGAGCTACCCGATACACCCAGCCTGTTTGGTTCCCGATCCCTTTCACCTTGTTCCACTTGCGCAGGGCTCTCTCCATCGCCTCATTCGTTGCGTCACGCGCTAGGTCGGGATTGCGCAGCACAACTGCCAGAGGTCGATACACCTCCTGCCACTGCGAACGGTAGAACGACTCGAAGTCGACATATCGCAGCGTATGTTCTTCCACTGAAGGCATTGTCATCCAACGGACGTTTCGACCCTCATTTGGGTTCCATCCCGCAGTTCCCAGACCATTTCCAACGCCGCCTGTCGCATTTCGTGTTGATTTCTGCTCGGGTTTGAGGTGGGTTGCGGCTGTCTCGGTTAGCGCACCGTGACTCTTGACACCCACGGTGGGTGAGGCCGTGGCGCGCCCCTAGCCTTGTATTCGACGATCGGAGAAGCTCATGGGATACAGCGGACGACAGGTAGATCAGTGGTTCGATCACGTCAAGAAGAAGTTCCAGGCTGACTCGATGTGGAAAGGCCTTCTCGCCTGGGTGGTGGTGCTCATCCTGATCGTTGCGCTCTCCTTCTGATCCAGACGATTCAGCTGCGTAACCGCTGACCGACAGCCACTATCGACCAAGCAATCCGAGTGCCGTCCTCCACAGTCGAGAAACGGATCTCCGGCTGCCTCACCTCCAGGAGAGTCTACGTCGGCTCCGAGCTGCCATTCCGGATGACTCGGGCTAGCCCTAACCCCTTGATCCCGGCGAGACCCCCTGACAAGCGCCCAGTGAACCTCCCCGGGTTTCCTGCAGTCTCTCGTGTTGCTTGATGCTGGAGTGCTGCGGTCAGGTTGTCGTGGTGGATTCTCTCGTATCCGGGGACTCCTCCTCTCCTAACCTCTGATTCGATTCATCCTTCAGCCGTTGTGCTCGGCTACGAACTCCTCGGTGTGTTGACGCCAGAGCTCGATGGATTTTTCGTCCAGGTAGGGATACTCCAGAAATCGCGTCCTGTCATACATGATCAGGTAATCCTGCCGATGGTTGGCGATCACCCAATCCCTGAAAGGCGACCACACTTCAGGGTCGAAGCGTTTGATTGGTGTAGACAATCTGGCATAGGTGATGTCACCATCCTCAAAGCCCATTCCGACGTACCAGTTCTCAATGGGCTCGACTCCGAGCGCTCTCGACCACGCGTTCTCCACCGTCAAGTCGCAGACCACGTAGACCTGGTAGTCGTTCTGCTCGTCTTCGGAACATCCGTCTCTCTCAAACGTGAACTCAACAGCCTCTTGCCATTCCGCATGAGCCGGCAGGTCCTCTGGGTTCTGGGCCGGTCCAATGTCGACGATGGCGTTCTCCGTCAGCAGCGACATCATCGTTTCCGCATCGCCCTCATTCAGCGAGTCCACGAACAGTTGTGCCTTTTCCATAGCGGTGAGCCCTGCCAGGTTCGCGACTCGCCCTTCACTGTCAGTTAGAACGGGTAGGACTCCGATCACCACCACGATCAGTGCGGCCGCCAGTGCGATCATCGGCCCCCTTCTGGGTGGTCCAGGTTCTTCGATCTTTTCGACCTCGACACGGGTATCCATGCTTTGGCTCCTCTCCTCAATAGACAGGAGGTCGTTTATCTCGATCGGTTCGAGCACACTCGAATCGGGCACAGGGTTAGCCCTTCTAACGAGTCGGTCGATTTGTTCGATCGTCATGACGAACCTCCTTTCTCGATGATCGGAGGGGAGGGGACGGGATTGATCTTGGGTTTCAGGATCCTGGCGAGACGTTTGTAGGAGCGGTGGATGCGCTGGTCGACGGCAACCTTCGTCATTCCGAGCATGTCAGCGATTGTCTCTCGGGAAAGGTCCTCCCAGGCATACAACATCACAATCTCACGGTCCTTTGGCTTGAGTCGTCGCACGGCGTCCTCGACTTCCCGAGCCTGATCGTCACGAACCACGATGGTCGACGGGTTGACTGAAGGAGCAACTCCGAGATTGCGGAGCTTTGAGTTCAGCCGTGTCCTACGTCGTAGGGCTCTCCTCTGGTTGGAAATAACGTTTGCCGCTATCCCGTATAGATATGGCAGTGTGTCCGGCGGTTCGGGAACCTCCTCGAGGCGGCGCCACGCAACGAGAAACGTCTCAGCGCAGGCGTCCGCCGCCTCAGATGAGCCAACGCGGCGCGTGCAATACGCGAACACCTGCTGCCGATACTTCTCGTACAGAGCCTCGAAAGGCTCCTGCGCCCTCTCTGATGAAGAAGTCCCCATCAGTCACCTATGTCCGCCAGAACAGCAACCTTGACACAGATTCCCTGTCAACGTCAGCGGTCAGGCGGACATGATGAATCGAATCGGAGAGACCGATTCCGGTGATCGAGGGGAACAGACGGGGTCTGGCAGAGATCCAGACCCCGTCTATCTTTTCGGACGGTCAGATTCAAGTGGAAGTGAATCCTGTACCGCTTTGCGATAGCGCCGGTGAGATGTCACTCAGATCGCAAATAAACCTCACAGCAAGTCGCCCAATACGACAATTCTGCACTGGCAACGCCCTCTGGGTCCAACTAGCGCATAGCGGCACTTCCAGCGTGGTGTCGGGAGGTCATGCTCGTCACCCTTCGTGAGGAGCATGACCTCGTGCCCCGTCTCCCTGACATTGATTGGTGGGTCGAGGTCGACGCTTGACGGAACACATCGCTAGCCGACGGTCCTGGTAGCGCTCAACCCACTTCGACTGCAACCCAATTGCAACCCAACGCCACGTACTCGGGCGCCACAGCCTGATACGGGATGAACCGCCACCGGATGAGAATGCCTGCATAGACGGCCTTTTCACTACAGTCCGGTACTGCTCATTACGGGCGTGATCGGATTCAGGTTCCTGTGATCGCAAGATCGTGGGGGTTCAAGTCCCCCCTCGCCCACCGAATCACACGGAAGGAACCCCCAAACAGGCTTATCACAGCCTGGTTTGCCTGGGATACTTCGTACCCGTGATCTTCGACCCACCTCCCAAGTCGCGTCGACGGGTGGTGACGCGCCTCATCCTGCCCGGGCTCGTCATCGCAGTTGTCACGATCGCCGCCGTCGTATCTGCGGCCGGTGAGGAGACCCGCCTGGAGCTCGAATATCTGGAGTCGATCCGTAGCCAGGCCGATCAGTTGGCGGTCAGCGGTACCTCATTGGCCGACGTTATGAGCCGTTTGGACGAGGTGGACCGGGACGAATTCACCACCGTCTTCAACGGAGTAGGCAGTGACCTCGACGAAGCGCAGATATTCGCCGGTGAGGGGCCTCCAACTGACTCGCTGATTCCCGTGTGGGCCCTATACCGGCAGGCGCTCAACGCATGGGACGAGGGGGTTCGGGGTCTCTCGTCGGCGATCCTCCAAGCAGCCGACGATCCCGACGACATCACGGTTATCAACACAACCAGCGACTCTCTCGCCCTTCTCCGCGCAGGAGATGCCCTCTTCCAGGATCTGAAGAACGAGTTCCAACGCGAGGAGATCCCCGAGCCGGTGGCACCACCGCCCGACGTGTCGATGAGCCCGACCGATGCCGGGCTGGTCAGCCGGTCGACGTCCTACGTCGCCGCGGCACGACGCTCCACCTCGCAACTGGGGCTTCGCCCTGAGCTGCGCGTGAGCCAGGTTGTATCCGATCCGGCGTGGCAGATGAACGTGGAGGAGCAACCTGTCGTGCCGGAGACAGAGACCATCGCCTTCTCCGCGGTCATCACCAACTCCGGCAACGTCGCCTCGGAGCCGGAGTCGCTGACCATGGAACTGACGGGTGGTGCCGAACCGGTGGTGGCCAACGCCGAAGTGCCTGCCCTCGAGGCGGGGGAACAGACCGCGGTCGAGTTCTCCCCGCTCGAAGTGATTCCCGACACCCTGTATGAGGTGCGCGTCACCCTCGAACTCGGCAATCCCGACGCCGACATGACCGACAACGAGCTTCGGGTCCAGTTCACCGTCAGCTCCGAGTAGGTGGAACTCGTTACCTCAGGTTCTGTGGCTCATATCCGGAACCAATCGTCTCGAGAAACGACACTGTCACTAATCGAGTGGCCATCTCGTGCTCTATCGGTACCATCGGCCGCCCGATGCTCGACCCGAAACTCCTTCGTGAAAACCCAGAAGTCGTAGCCGAGTCCCTTCGACGGCGTGGGGTCGAGGCTGACCTGGACTCCCTGGTCGCCCTCGAGGCCGACCACCGCGCCGCGCTCCAGGAGGCCGAACAGCTTCGGGCGCGTCAGAAGGAGGCGGGCCGGGAGATCGCATCGCTCGAGGGCGAGGCCAAGCAGAAGGCCATCGACGAGGTCTCGGGTCTCGCCGACTCGGTGAAGGAGGCCACCTCCCGGGCGGATGAGTTGGGGGAGAAGTTCCGTCTGGCCTGGCTGGAGATTCCCAATCTCGTGGACTCCACCGCCGCTGAGGGTTTCACCGAGGACGACGCCGAGGAGATCAAGCGGGTGGGCGACCCCCGCGACGAGGGCGCCGACCATGCCGCACTCGGGGAATCGCTTGGCATCATCGACACCGACCGTGCCGCCAAGGTCTCCGGCAGCCGCTTCGGCTATCTGAAGGGCAAGGGCGCCATGCTTGAGTTCTCACTGGTGAGATGGGCGATGGACCACCTCTATGAGGCCGGGTTCACCCCGATGATCCCTCCAGTCCTCGTGCGGGAACACGCTCTCGAGGGCACCGGGTTCTTCCCCGAGGCGAGAGAGCAGGTCTACGAGATCCCCAGAGACGAGCTGTTCCTTGTCGGCACCAGCGAGGTCTCACTCGCCGCCTACCACGGCGACGAGATCCTCGGCGGCGAGGATCTACCGATCAGGTATGCGGGATTCTCCACCTGCTTCCGGCGAGAGGCGGGCACCTATGGGAAAGACACCGCAGGGATCTTCAGGGTCCACCAGTTCGACAAGGTCGAGATGTTCGTGTTCACAACGCCGGACGGCTCGAGGGACGAGCACGACCATCTCCTCGGTGTGGAAGAGACCCTGGTCCAGGAGCTCGAGGTGCCGTATCGCGTGGTCAACGTGGCTGCCGGAGATCTCGGGGCAAGCGCGGCTAAGAAGTACGACATCGAGGCGTGGTTCCCCGGAGAGCAGAACTACCGGGAGATCACCTCGTGCTCAAACACCACCGATTACCAGGCGAGGCGTCTCAAAGTGCGATACCGCGGTGACGACGGCAACACCATCGCCCACACGCTCAACGGGACGGCTTGCGCCGTGGGCCGGACCATCCTTGCCATCCTGGAGAACCATCAACAGCCGGATGGCAGTGTCGTGATCCCCGAGGCCTTGCGTCGCTACACGGGGTTCGACGTCATCGAGCCGTGAGCGAGGTCTCCGATCCGATATTCGCCCGGATCGCCAGACGCTACGACCGCATCAACAGCATCCTCTCACTCGGCCGAGAGAAGAGCTGGCGTGCCATTGGTGTCGAGAAACTGGAGCCAGGACTGACTCTCGACCTTGGCTGCGGGACGGGCGACACCGACTTCGAGGGACGGTCGGTGGTCGGCCTCGACCCGGTCGTGGAGATGCTCGCCCTCAGTCCCGTGTCGGCGCGGGTGGTCGGTGTCGGCGAACAGCTCCCGATTCGAGACGACTCTCTCGACGGGGTGTTCAGCGCCTACGTGTTCCGCAACCTGACATCGGTCGACAAGACCCTCGATGAGATCGAGCGGGTGCTGAAAGCGGGTGGTTCCGCCGTGGTCATCGACCTGGGCCGACCCACCAATCCGTTCTTCGGTTTCCTGCACCGGCTCGGCACCGCCATCGTCCTCCCCTTGGTCGGTCTTGTCTTCGCCTGGGCACCTCGTGAGTACTGGTACCTACACAAGAGTCTCGACTCCCTGCCGCAGCCAGAGGAGCTCTATGCCGGCCGGCCACTGATCCTCGAGGAGGTGTGGAGATCGGGTCTGTTCGGATTCGTCTACGGCGTACGGTTGCGAAAGACCACGATGGCACTCGAGCAGCTGCCGCCGGAGGCGGCTTAACCGGTTTTGGGGAAACTCCCGGACGAACTTGCCGCCAGTCGGATCACCAGCGCGAGACCGGCTCGCCGGTTTGGCTTTCACACTTTCGGGGAAAGGAGTGGTGACTCTTGAATCAACTGAAAGGAGAGACGCCATGGGCGGAGAATCCATCAAATGGGAAGGTCGTTGGGATCAACTAAAGGGAAAGGCCAAGCAGACCTGGGGTCAATTGACCGACGATGATCTGGACGTGGCCGAGGGTAAGTTCGACGAACTCGTGGGTCGCATCAAGGAGCGTACGGGCGAGACCAGAGAGAAGATCGAGAAGCGCCTGAAGGCCTGACCTGGTCGCTTGCTGACTAGAACGGGTGCGCCCCAGAGTCGGGGGCGCACCCTTTTTCATATAGGACGGTTGGCGTTTCGTCGCAGCCGATACCGCCCGGGGGCAAAGAGGCGGGCGATGTTTCTACGGACTCGGGGTGTTCCTCGAGGGCGCGTCGACTCAGGTTCGGGGTTCGATCTCGTCGGCCCAGAACTCGAGGAATCCGTCGAGGGGATCGCCGATCTGGTGGAGATAGATGTATTCGATCCCCGCATCGCGCGCCTCTCCGATGGACTCCAGGATGGGCTCGGGATCAGGTCCGATCGGCATCGCCTCGGTGAGCTGCCCTTTGGTGACGAGACTGGTCGCCTGCTCCATGTGCTCCACGGTGCGGAGATCCTGGGCGAGCTGTCCGGGCAAACCGGTGTTGGGCCATAGCCGGTGAGCTCGGTCGAGGGCAGCATCTTCACTCTCATCCCAGCACAGAGTCAGTTGGGTCCAGACGTCACCGGACCCTCCTGCCGACCGGTATGCGTCGATAACATCGCTCTTGATGCCGGTTATCCAGAGACCGTCGCCGACCCTGGCGGCGAGTTCGGCCGACTTCTCGCCGAATGCCGAGATCAGGACCCGAATCGGCTCGTTGGGGAGGTCAAAGATGCGAGCATCCTCGACGGTGTAGTACTCACCTCGATAGGTCGTGCTTTGCCCGGTCCACAAGGACCGGATGATCTCCAGAGCCTCCTCCAGCATCTCGAGTCGCTGAGGGGCCGGCGGCCAACGGTCACCCAGTACGTGCTCGTTGAGCGCCTCTCCCGTGCCCACGCCCCAGGTGAACCTGTTGCCGAACAGGCAGGCTGTGGTGGCCACAGCGTGTGCGTTGATGGCGGGGTGGATCCGCATCGTGGGGCAACTGACCCCCACCCCTACTTCGAGGTCTGTGGTGCGGCTGGCGATGGCGCCGAGCACCGACCAGACGAAGGGACTGTGCCCCTGCTCGGAGATCCATGGGTGGAAATGATCGGAGATCGACACGAAGTCGAAACCGGCTTCTTCGGCAGCAGCTGCCATCTCCAAGAGTTCGTCCGGCGAATGCTCCTCACTGGACAGTGTGAGCCCGTATTTGGTCATGTCCTCTTCCGCTATCGGCGTATCACTGTGAAGAGTGGCTCCGAGCCGTCACAGGAGTGGCTAGGACTCACGATCTGCCGTTGTGAGCCTGGCACATCGGGGACGGTCACACCCGATCCTCTTTGATCGTGGAGTCGTCTTCCGGGGTGGGCTCCTTCTCCCAGTAGGGCTCGCGTCCGTAGTAGCGGTACACGTCGCCGACCCAAGATCGGTCGTGGATGTTTGGCCAATTGTCTTTGTCAAACCCGGGAGCATTCTCCAGGGTTTCTTTCGAGAGGTCGAGGACGACGGCCTCCTCGTCGGTGTCAACAGTCAACAGATCCCATGGAATGGCGAATAACTTGTCGCCGACTCCGAGGAAACCGCCGCTCGATAGAACTGCGTAGTTGACCCGGCCATTGTTGAGATCGAGCACCAGCTCCTCGATGTGGCCGAGCTCTTCGCCGTTGAGGTTGTGAACCTCGTCGCCGATGATCGTTGAGGCGCTCAATGATTGGGCTTTCATGTCTTATGCTCCTTGCAGTCGATGGTCTCGGTTCAACCTCTCCTCAAAAGATGAGGAGGAGAATCAGGATGAGGAGAATGAGTCCTCCGATGCCGATATACACGTCTCAATCCTCCTTGCGTACGGCGTCGATCAGCTGCGTCGACGCGGCTGTGGCTGTCTCGCCGAGTCGTCCTCCGACATACGGGTGTTCCGGATCCGGCGAACGTCACCCGCGCCGTTGATGCGCCGACCCTGATTCGTGACATTCATAATCTTCTCCTGCCATCCGTTGGTCCCTAGGACATACCCAAGTGTGGTGGGATCGAAACTGGTGAAGATCCCATGGAGACGAGGACGGCCGCCGGCTTATAGGATCGGCCGTCCTCGTGGTCGCTTGTCTAGCCGCCGTCGGTGCCGTTCGGCTCTTCGTCTGAATCACTGGCGGACAGACTCAGCGCTAACAGCAGCGCCGTTACTCCGGCGATCGCTCTCCTGCTGTAGTTCATTTCCATGCTCTTTTTCCCGCGGTCGGTGACCGAAATCGGCCTCATGTAACGCGAATCGTTTCCTCTCAAACGGGTCGGGGAGAGATGTAGCGATCCTCGGAAACGGGTCCGGGAACCCACCGGCGCGCAGGCCGTGTGGACCATTCCGGATGAGCGAATCGAGCGAGATCGTGACCCCGCCGTCGAGACACGGTGGGTGTCGTTGACGCAGGCCGTGGGCTCGAACCAGGCAACCCTGCAGCACCCGGGACGATCCACTTAGGGCTGCTTCCTTCCGGACCTGACCCGATTCGTGGAGTCCCGCCGCGCAGGACCCGATCGTCAACGCCCCGTCACCAACGTCGATGGGCTGTGCGCCCCGACACGTCGCGACCCTCGGGCGGGGAATTCGGCCCCGCATTAGAGGATTTCGGGTAGAGGGCACCCCTAGCGCCCCGCCTACACGATCAGGACTCAGGCTACCGGTAGTGGCGGGGTAGGTCGATCCCGGGTGTGGGGGTACGCTCCTCCGGCTCATGCAGCGCGACCGTTTCGGCTCCGCCTTTCCGCGTCTCTTCCTTGCGGCCATCCTCCAGGAGCTGTCGTTCGCCCTCCTCATCCATTTCCCCGGTTATCTCAGCCAGCTCGGGGCGACAGAGGGTCTGATCGGACTGCTGTACTCGGCATCCGCCATCACCTCCCTCCTGTTCCGCCCGACGCTGGGACGGGTCCTCGACCTGGCCCATAGAAGGACGGTTCTATTGGTGTCCGGCTTCCTCAACGTCACCGTGATCCTGCTGCTGCTCACGACTACGGTCTGGGGACCTTTCCTTTGGGTGCTCTTTCTCGCACAGCGGACCTTTCAGGTGGCTCTGTTCACCACGGCGCTCACCTACGGAGCCGACATCATCCCTATGGGTGTGAGAACCCAGGGTCTGGCCATCTTCGGATTGTCAGGCCTCATCCCACTGGCGATCGCCGGGTATCTGGGCGATGTCGTCATCGCGGGTTTTGGCTTCACCGGGCTCTTCTGGACCGCCGGTGGTACCGGTGGGCTAGCATTCCTGATCGTCTGGACTCTCCCGGTTTTGCCCGTGCGCGGCCTGCAGCCCCGCAGGGGCTTCTGGCACGCTTTCGTCCAGCGCAACCTGATGCCACTCTGGTTCGCCTCGTTGCTCTTCTTCCTCGGTGTCGAGTCGTTGTTCACTTTCACCCGAACCTTTGTCGATGAGAGGGCCGTTGGCTCCGCTGGACTGTTCTTCGCGATATACGGGGCGTCGGCAGCCGTAACCCGAATATTCGGAGGCAGCCGTTACGACACGCTGCCCCATCGAAAGATGCTGGTGGCGGCGGTCTCCGCATTCGGTGTGGGTCTGACGATGATGGCCTTCGCCCAAACGGCGTCACTGTTGGCGGCGGCCGCCTTGGTCATGGGCACGGCCCACGGGACCGCGTTCCCGCTGCTCTCGAGCGAAGTAGTCAACCGCGCCCGGGTCTCCGAGCGTGGTTCCGCCATGGCCATATTCACCTCGATCTTCGACATGGCGCTGCTGTTCGGGGCACCGCTGATCGGTTTTCTCATCGACGGCTTTGACTACACGACCGCTTTCACCGTGGGTGGCGTCCTGTTGGTCTCGGGGATCCTCGTCTACTGGGTGTGGGATCGCCACCTCATGGCCACATCGGCACCATTTATCGCCGAAGAGAGCGTCGATCACCCATAGTGGCCCTCGAAGACTGCAGGCGCCTCAACGTCGGGATACGGAGCAGGCTCGATAGTGTTCAGGGGAGTTATCGTCACATAGTTCTCCGAGCACAGAACGGTGTCGGACCCCGGATCGGACCGCTTTCTCGACGAACCGACGACGAACTGGAGGCGCCGATCTTCCACATTGGCGTTGGCGACCCTTATGTACCCGAACTCGTCGAGATCCGCCCAGTGAGTTCCTGCTACCTCCCCGGGAGGGACGGCCGGGACGTTCACGTTTAGGACGTGGGGGCCCTCGGCCCGATTTACCAGCCATCTCGCTGCCGCAGGGGCGAATTCGGTGGCCGTCTCCCAGTGCCACGGATCCGACTGGTCGAGGCTGATGGCGAGTCCCTTCATCTTGAAGGTTCGAGCCGTGAGCGCAGCACCTACGGTGCCGGAGTGAATGATCGAGTGCCCGGTGTTGATGCCTGCGTTTACCCCCGAGACGACCAGGTCGGGATGACGCCCGAACGCACCCAGTGCGGCCGCGGTTACCGCCAGGCCGGGCGGACCGTCGATGCTGTACGCGGTTGGAGCCTCCTCCATCGAGACAGGGGTCATCTCCACACCTGCGTCGACGTCGAAGCGCCCGATCCCGGTTCCCGACCCGGACATGTCGGACTTCGGGGCAGCCACGATCACTTCGTAGTGGTCCGACAGAACCCGGGCCAGGGCCTTCAGCCCGGGCGAGTCGATGCCGTCGTCATTGGTGACGAGGACGCGGGTATCGTCGGTCATGCCGGGGCGGGAGAGAGCCAGTCGACTTCGACTTTGCTGGTCAATGCCGGAATAAGCTCGGCATCAGCACTTCCCAATCCGTGTCTGGTCACGTTGGCGGCCCCGGCCGCGGCGGCAAGGCGTAGAGTGTCCTCTTGGCCGAGCCCGCGAAGGAGCGCGGCGGCCAGGCCGGCGGTCATCGAGTCTCCAGCACCACGATGATCCGCAGGATCCAGCTCTGGAGCATGAACCGCGCACCAGGTGTTACCGAAGCAGGCGAGGGTCGGCTCGTGCTGTCTTGACAGGACAACGGCTCTTGCGCCTGCCTCGACCAGTCGCCCCACCGCCTCGAACAGTGCCTCCTCGGTGGCCGGTCCCGTTCCCAAGAGACCGTCGGTCCGGAGATCGTCGTGACTCACCTTCAAGACGTCGATGGGGCCGCCTTCCAGGAAAGACCACAGCTCTGGGCCGTGAAGGTCTGCTACCACCTGCACATCACTCGATGCCAGGTCGTGCCCGAGCCTGCGGAAGAATTCGACCGGGAGGATCTCCTCGGATTGGCCGGTTACAACGGAGATTCCGGCACTGAGAGACCCATCGAGGAACCGGCCATAGAGGTCGTCGATCTCATGGCGTTCCAGCGAGACGGTAGGCGAGTTGGCGACGACCTTTCGTTCGCCGGATCGACGATCGCTTATCAACACCGAGCTGTGGTGCGCGATCTCTACCGGGCTCACGTCCATTCCGAATTGACCGAGAAGTCCGAGAAACACCTTGCCGGCCTCGCCACCTATCGGTCCGCAGAGGAGCGGGCGCTCGTCGAGATGCTTGAGCATTCGCGCGACCCAGAACCCTTGGCCTCCGGGATGGATGTGGACCTCGTCGGTCTCCGCCGAGGAGAGCTCGACAGTCACCGTGAGGTAGAGGACGGGGCCGAGCACGGCCACGTTGTGTTTCTCGTGTCCCATATGGGGCGACTCCTGTGGGGTTGGCTCATAGGTACCCACCAGAGAGTGGGGGCGAAACTCCGCAGTCAGCCCCGCTTGTCGTCGAAGAAGCCCTCAAGTAGCCGTTTCGACTCGTCAGCCAGCACACCGTTGGTGAGTTCGATCCGGTGGTTGAGCCGACGGTCCTGGGGGATGTTGTAAAGCGACCAGGCGGCACCGGCCTTGGGATCGGCTGCCCCGTACACGATCCGGTCCAGACGCGCCAAAACCGCTGCTCCGGCGCACATCGGGCAGGGCTCGAGGGTGACGACGAGAGTGTGGCCGGTCAGACGCCAGTCCTGGATCTCATGGGAACGCTGGGATAGCACCAGCATCTCGGCGTGGGCTGTCGGGTCGGACAACTCCTCCCGGCGGTTGCGATCCCGGGCCACGATCGCCTCGTCCGCATCGAGGAGTACAGCTCCCACCGGCACGTCGCCGGCTTCCCCGGCCTCGCGGGCGAGGTGGAGCGCAAGCTCCATGGCCGGTTGATACGAAGTGGGATCAGTCACGGCTGGCCATTATCCTCATATCTCCCCGTCAGGTCAGATGGGGACTCCAGGAGGGATCGCATAGTCTGGCCTAGTGCGCGGCACTGGAAATGCCGTTGGGGGTTTGCGCCCCCTCGAGGGTTCAAATCCCTCTCCCTCCGCGCAAGTCAAAGTACCGGATACAAGGTACTTTGTGAGCCGTCGAGCCACCAGGCTCGATTGCGTCCGGAGGGGTCGCATAGTCCGGTCTAGTGCGCGGCACTCGAAATGCCGTAGGGGGCTGACGCCTCCTCGAGGGTTCGAATCCCTCCCCCTCCGCGACTAGTTGTTCACTTAACATTCGCGTTCGGTTCACGAAAGTGGATCAAATCGGCCCTTTTTGACTCCGTCGCGCTGTCAATGCCGGCGGGAAGTGTCTCAGCCCATGTGAAAGACCCTCGAATCGGGTGGTCGAGGGTCTTCTAGCTGGAGCCGGCCTCGTCTTGGACGCGGCTAACTCACCTTTTCAAGGTGGTGGTGTTGCGGCTGGTGGGGTTCGGTCAGCCGGGCGGGGGCCGGCTTCTGGCCCGGGGGGAGGGGCTGGACTCGAGTTTCGTCTCTTCGCGTCTCTCTGCTTTCCGCCGCCGGCGGGCTTCGGCCCGTTTCTGGGCTCTGGCGGCGGCCCTTATCGTCGCCGACGCGGGCCCTCCGCCGTTTGCCTGGTTTCTGCGGCGAGTCCACAGCCGTCCCATTCTCAGGTTGGCTGCTGCGGACACGAACGCCGCGATGAGGGTCATCTTGGCTCGGCCCATCACACGCAGCGACGGACGGCGTAGGTTCTGTTTGGCTTCGCTTTTGATGTTCCCATAGGAGCTCTCCACATACGACCGACGTTTCATCGAGTCGTAGTGTGCGTCGGTTCCGCTGTGGAATGGGCCATCCGCGAAGACTTCGCCGGCGTCCTGCAACGAGAGGGAATCCCAGTTGTAGACTGGTGGGCGTTCGAGGGTCACTGGAGATTTCTTAGGTGATCGCGGAACTTGAGCAGCTGGACTGTGTCCCAATCGTGGCCGTCGGTTCTACGCTCCTCAGGCGCTACATCCTCCGGTGAGCGATAGCATGCCAGTCCCTGGGCGACGATCTGGTGGAGATGTGGAGGCGTGTGTTCCAGGGCCCACATACCGGCGGCGTCTTTGCTGGTCGGTCGATCCCAGCCATTGGCTTCCTGCATCAACCAGCGGCAAAGGTTCAATACTCCGTAGAACGGAGTTTCGATGATGTGCCTCCCAGCAAGGATCCAGTCGATGTCTTCTTGGACTGCGGCCCGATACACGTTTTCCGGGATCGGTGCGAACACCTCGTTGGCAGGCTCACCGGAGACAGTGACCCCAGTGGAGCTGACGACAGCCAGATGGATGGCCAAATCAGGGTCTTCACCTCCCAGGCCCGACTGGGGAGGAACTCCATCCTCAGCCTCGGCCCACATGCTTTCGCTGTAATGCACCTCGTAGAGGAACGGAGGTCCTGCCTGCTGGGCCGTGGCCTTCAGCAGTACGGATGCCTCGATGTCACCTGTCGTCGGGCGGCGATCCGAAAGAGCTGCCAGCTCATTCCAGAGCTCATGCCGCCTGTCCAGAGGGAGGGGCTGGTCTACTACGAAGAGCAGGTCGATGTCGCTCTTCGGGCGGTAGTACGAACCCAACGCCAGAGAACCATGCAGGTAAGACCCGACGAAACCTGCTGGCTCCAAGACGGCAGAAACGGTCTGATCGACTTCAAGGATGTACCTGTGGACGTCGTCGTCCAAGGCGCGCCACGACTGTCTACGTCCTGAGCGATGCGGATGGGCGAGAGGTATTCGATCAAAAGTGGACATTGGGATCTGAAACAGGAGTCTGTAGCCACGCTGGAGGAGGCCGCGTCCATGGAAGGGTACGGGACCCGTCTCAGCCAGCAGCCAACCCACATTCCGGCAGCTCCTATGGACGGCCCTTCAGGCCGCACAATGTGGAAATCAGGCTGCGCCCGAACCCTTCTCGACCTCGGCCATGATGTACCGGACGTACTCAAGGGTTCGCTCGAAGTCCGCTGGATTAGCTGATGTCCGAACGGTTGTTAGCTGGCGGCCCGATGAGTATTCGTCACTCCTTCACAGGGAGACGGTGATCTGTCACAAGTCGAGTCGCCAGGCACCGCTTCTTAGTGGTGCTGAGCGTCCCCGACGACGCGAATGTCAAAGGTGGCAGCCGGACGAATGTTGTCGAAGTAGTAGCGTTCCGCCTCGTCCCACCGTTGGACCCAGATAGCCTCGTCATCTCTCTCAGCCTGGCGCTCCATGCGGATTTCAGGGTCGACTTCTACCAAGACGGTTAGCGAAATGAGATCCATGAGTTCGGGTCGAGCAGCGAATAGTCCTTCCACTACGACCAGTGGCGCTGGCTCCACGGTCGTGGCCTGTGGGTGAAGAACATTGGTATGCCAGTCGTAGGGCTGGTAGGCCGCTGGTCTTCCATCAAGCAATGGGATCAGTGCTTGGTCGCGCATCCTCTTCCAGTCGAAGTAGCTCTCAACCCCTTCTCTGGGTGACAACCTTGCCCGGACTTCCTCTTCCATCACCGAATAGAAATCATCAACACGTACCAGCGCGACGTCGAAGATGCCGGACAGGCGATCGGCGAGCGTGGACTTTCCCGCCGCGCTGTGGCCATCGATTGCGATGCACACTGCCTCGGGTGAACCAGACATAGCTCGGTGGCACCACTCGAGGAGTTGCGCTATTTGAGGGTCATCCATCAAGGGTTCTGCAGCGCTGCCTTCCATGTCGACAAGTGTCCACTACAACGCCTAGGACGGCAATAGATCGGCCAAAAACACCTCCTGACCTGGGGTGTAACAGACACCTCGAGAATTTGTAATCGCTTACTCTGGGGACGAGTGTTCTCCCTGGTCAGTTCGGTGAAACGTTCACGAAAGTAGTCCGTTTCAGCTCCCGCGGCGGGACGGGAGCGGGCTCGGTGGTTTCTGGGCTCGGACGCCCATCGTAAAGACCCTCGAGCTCACACTCGAGGGTCTTTTGGGGGCTCTCCGCCTGTGTCGGGGTACGGCTGAACCACCTCTGGTTCTGAGGTGATGTCAGGATCTGCCGCTGGTGCCGTCTAGTCGGGTGGCCCCTCATTCCCCCTGGTCCGGGCTTGGCTAACCCGACGGCCCCCTTACTGGCGGTCAAAGTCGATGTAGTTTGCCCCGCTACACGGATCGAGAGGTTCTCCAGAAGAGTGGGTTGCCTCGACGCGTCCGTCGCTGTGGACACCGACGGCAACGCAGTACGGTTCGGACGGGTCACTGCTGGGCACCACCACAACCGTCGTCGTGGCCCAGGCTGTGTCTGCTTCCTGATGAATTCCCACACCACGACCCTCCATCAGGCGCCGCACACCCGGAGGAGGCGGAAGCTCATCCAACGTCTGGTCAACGAGTTTGTCCAGGATCTCCGATGTGTCGTCGCCAGAGTTGGTCCCGCCATGTGCCAGCTCCTGGAGCGGTTGGAGGAAGCTTTCCGCCAGAGCGTGGGCAATTTCATCGGCGACTTCCTGGCGTTCCGTCGTGCCGGTGCAGGCGACGACAATGGCAGCAAGCGCCATCAGGGTCATCAGGCCGCGCATATTCGTTTCCGGTAGTCGTATTTGTGACTGGTAGGCATCTTATTGGGGGTGTCTGTCGCAGGGAGGGCCGATGTCATGCGCCATAAGGGTCGTCTAAGGCAAACCTTGGGCAATCAGGCGGGCCATGCGACGCGAGAAATGGCCTCTGACCTGGGGTGTAACAGGACCCCTGATTTTTTGTAATCGCTTACTCTGAAGGTGGGTGTTCTCCCTGGTCAGGACTTTGGTGAACACTCGGCGACATGCTGTTCACGTAAGTTCTCGTGAACGTTCACGAAACCCCACAGCAGCGACATGCCGCGAGGTGGGATGCTCATCAAGGCGCAGTCTCGAAGTCGATAAGCTCCGCGTCTTCACACAGGTCACTTGGGTCTGCCGACGATGGTCTGGCTTGGACTCTTCCGTCGCTGTGTACCGCAGCCAGAATGCAGTAAGGCTCCTCGGATTCGTGGTCAGGCATGACGACCGCAGCCAGAGATGCGAAACCGACACCAAGGTCGACGGTGCGTATGGCGCCGTGCCCGGCTGGGGTCAACTTTGCCACCCCTGGCGGCGGGTCAAACTCTTCGATGGTCTCCTGAATCTCAGCCATTACCGCTGCGCGGGCATCTTCTGCAGCCGGACCTCTACCGGCTTCTATGAAATCCTGCAGGGGCGTCTCGACGTTGGCCGCTAGCTCTTCTCCCACCTGGTCTGCGACCTCCTGCCGGTCGGTACCGGAGTCGCTACACGCTACGAGTAGAGATGTCGCCACGATGAGGGCTAGTGGTACGCCGATACTGCGTCGCATGCACTAAAAGGGTCGCAGTTCGGCCCTCCGGCGGCAATGGTTTGCTTGGAGAACGGCGAAACGTGCCTGACCTGGGGTGTCACGAAACCCTCGAAAAAGTGTGACGCACGGTTCTGAGAGCCGCCGTTCTCTCTAGTCAGGACTTTGGTGAACACCCGGCGAGGTTCTGTTTATGAAGGTTCTCGACATCGAGCCTCGGCCACGTTGTTCCTAGTCGCGCCAGGGCTCACAGCATCTTGAACCAGATGAGCTGGATCTCGTCGGGTAGGTCGGGGTAGGCATGACGGTTGACGGCTCCGAGCGTGCACCCCATCTGCTGGTAGAACCGGCATGCGGAGACGTTTATGTTCTGTGTCTCGATTTTCAGAGCCGCACACCCTCGGTTGCGGACCGTCGCCTCCACCGCCTGAAACAGTCTTTCTCCTACTCCTTTACCGCGTGCTTTGGGTGCTACTCGTATGTCCCACAAGACACCAAGGTCTTGACGTCCGTCAAGCATGTGGAGCTCTGGAGTGTCGGAAGCGATGACAGCGCCCCCTACTCGTTTGCCTGAGTCGTGGGCGGTAAGCATGGTCCATTTGGAAACGTCGAAGCGCCGGATCCATTCGGTGGGCGGTTCTATGGCGTCGTAGTCCTTTGTCCAGGGCCTTGCTACCGGGATTTCGGTGAACTCGATACCACCAAGACCGTCCTCGACGACGGCCACTTCCAGGATCTGCTCAACCTGGAAGGTTGCTGGCACTTGGGCGTAGTCGGCGAGGCTTTTCGCCGTCACAGACTCCTCGAGGATGCGGATGGACACGGGTGTGGTTACCTGGGACATGTTTCGATCGTGGATGGTACGAGATGGTGGGCTGCTGGCTATCAGGTAGAGCCATTAGTACTAGAGAAACACCCGCTGACCTGGGGTGTAACAGACCCCCGAAAATTTGTAATCGCTTACTCTGAGGGTGGGTGTTCGTCCTGGTTGGCGATCTAGCCCGATCGTGTACTAATTGGAGCGATGAGTCCAGAGCCTGACCTGCCTCAACGCGAGCAGGAGATGACGGCGGCCGAGGTCGACCGGTTGTTGGATTTGTTCGAGGAGCTGGGGATCAAGGTGTGGCTGGACGGCGGCTGGGGGGTCGATGCTTTGTTGGGCGAGCAAACACGCAGACACTCGGATCTCGACATCGTTCTAGAGACAGAAGCTGCAGTGATGCTTCGTGCTGCTCTGCTCGACCGGGGTTTCGAAGATGTTGCCACCGACGACCGACGAGCCTGGAATTATGTGATGGGCGACGACGACGGAACCCGGATCGACTTCCACGTCGTCGAGTTCGCCGACGACGGTCGAGGCATCTACGGCCCGGTAGAGAACGGACAGTGCTTTCCCGCTTCTGCGTTTGCGGGAGAGGGAAGTATCGGCTGCCGCCCAGTGCTGTGCATGGGAGCCGAATACCAAATGCAGAGCCACACCGGATACCAAATCGGTGAAGGCGACGTACACGACGTTATGGCGCTTCATGAACGATTCGGTCTGCCGCTGCCCGATGAGTACTCCGCTTGTCTTCAGAGGGGCGGGTTAGTTGACAGCCCATCGTCTGCCGTTGCCGCTGGTTACGACCAGCTTGCTTCCCGCTGGGACGATTGGACAGGCGAGGTGTTCCCGGATCTGCGTGCCACGTACCTGGAGCGACTGGAGGCTCGGCTTTCCCCGGGGTCGGCAGTTCTCGAGCTTGGTTGCGGGACAGGCTGCCCTGTCGGAGCTCATCTGGCTCCGGTGCACAGCTACCTGGGAGTGGATGCTTCTCCGCAGATGGTGGGGTTGGCACGCCAGCACGTCCCCGACGGACAGTTTCAGGTCGCCGACATGACAACCCTCGACCTTCCCGATAACAGCTTCGATGCGGTGGTCGCCTTCTACTCGATCATCCATGTTCCCCGAGACAGACAACCAGACCTTTTCTCTCGAGTCGGCTCGTGGCTACGGCCGGGTGGATACTTCGTGGGTTGCCTCTCTGCAGGGGACCTTCCCGAAGGGTGGGAGGACAGCTGGCTTGGAGGAGGTCCTATGTATTGGAGCGGCTTCGACGCCGACACCAACCGGCGGCTGCTGGAAGAGGCAGGCCTAGAAGTCGACAGTGCAGAAGTTCTCACCCAGATGGAAGGAGACACCGAAGTCCGGTTCCTGTGGGTGGAGGCTCGTCGCCCGGATGACCCCATCTCAGCTAGGAAGGAGATGGGGCTTTGATAGCCGTCGTCGACTACTGGTCGAACCCTGTAGCGTGGCCGGTGTGTCAGCGGATGTTCACCACACCGTGGGAGCCTTCGCAGTCGTCTTCGACAGCATCGACCGCGTCCTGGTTTCCCACCGTCGTGATCTGGATTTATGGAATCTTCCCGGCGGCCGTGTACAGGTAGACGAGTTACCGGACGCAGCCGTTGTGCGCGAAGTAAAAGAAGAAACTGGACTCGACGTCGAAGCCATACGTCTAACCGGTGTGTATGGGCGGAATGATGGTCAGGCGGACATCGTGTTCACCTTTGAATGTCAGGTTGTGGGCGGGAAGCTCGTTGCGACGGACGAGGCCGATCGCCATGAATGGTTCGAGGTCGACCACCTCCCTGTGAACACCATCCCCAAACAGGTTGCCCGTATCCGAGACGCAGCGCGACGCGAGCCCGAGCCGATCTTCCGAACCTTGACCGAGCCGTCTGGGCGCCGGTGGCTCGAGATCCTCGAAGAGGGCGAGGCAAAGCGATGAGATTGACCACGAGCAAACAGCGTGACGGGGCTTCTCATCAGTGGTTCCTGCGAGTGGTTCCCGACCCGTTAGTGAGCTACGGCTCTGGGTTCGGGTTGACGCAAGTCATCGATCACTGAACTTGTTTGAACAGTTGCAGATAGGAGCTGTGTGGCTGTCGTCGTCGGCATCGAGTTCGGTCAGCGAGGCCGAGAGGCATCTGTCGTTGCCGTATGCGTGGTGGCCCGTTCTAACAGGAGACGTTCGTCAGTTACCTCCTCGGGGTATACCAGCGAGACGTGCGGGGGTATCCGCGCCGTCATGACCGGATCCCAACGAGCTCGTAGGGCTTGCACTACGTCTGCTACTTCTCCTTCGACTAGAAATAGGAGGTGCCGTCGAGCATCGTCCACACCGGGCATGGTCCTGTTCCGATCAGATGCACGCAAGTTGCCTAACGGCGGGACATGATGGGGCTTGTGAGAGGATCCGATCCTCTCATCCATCCACCCCAACCCTCGACTGCCTGACTGTTTCCTCGCAGTAAGGCGGGTACCTTCCCAAGTCATGGCCATGAACCCGTTTGCTTCTGACCAGGCGGCTCGACGGTACGCAGAAGGCCGTCCTGACTACTCGGAGCTGGTCTCCTCCGTCATTCGTCGCCTGGCCGAGGGCGACGCCCCTTTCAAGTCGGCTTTGGATGTCGGGAGTGGTACCGGGATCTCGACGATGGCAATCGCCTCAGTCGCCGACTCGGTTGTTGGCGTGGAGCCGTCTCCGGCCATGATCGAACACGCGCGGCCAGCAGACAACGTCTCTTATCGTCTGGGGTCCGCCGAACGCCTGCCGATCCCAGATGCGTCGGTCGATCTGATTTCGGTCGGGTCGGCTCTCCACTGGTTCGACCAGAAGCGATTTCTTGCAGAAGCCTCTCGGGTGGCAGAACCGGGAGCATGTTTGGTTGTTTACGACCACTGGTTCACAGGCCAGATGGAAGAGCGGGAGGACTTCGGCGACTGGGTCCGCGACGTGTACCTGGCCACTTACCCGTCGCCACCTCGTGACAGGTCTTGGCGGCCGCCTGAAGACCTGGGCAGTTGGAGGCATACGGGATGGGAGCAGTACGACCACCAGGTGGTGTTCACAGTGGACCGACTCGCGACGTATCTCCTGACTCAGAGCAACCTGCAGACCGTGATCGACCGTGGCGACGAGACGGAGCATCAACTGAGATCCTGGCTACTCGAGGAGTTGTCACCTTTCTTCGCCGATGATTCAGCCTCGTTCATGTTCGGCGGCTTCGTAGCCTTTCACCGCCTGCAGCCTGCATGACGCTAAGGACATGACCATTCGACATTGGCGTTCCTCGGTCTCAGTCGATTAGAGCAACTTCCGAGCTCAAGGCGCTCACACTCCCACGTCGACCGGTGTTGCCGGTGGTCCGTTCTCGACCAGGTCTGGTAGGAGGCGGGGGAGTCTTCTCGGGGAGAAGAGTTCGCTCGACTGGGCGACGTCACCCAGGTCCCACCATCGCATGCCGACAACATGTTCTGCTTCCAGGTCTTCGGGTGACAGCTCGGGTTCAGGGACGAAGTGGGAAGTCCGGATCAGATAGATGGACTCTGTCTGCCCGTCGTACTCGCCCATGTCGAAAACGTGCGTGCGTGTCCACACTACCGGGCCGATGTTGACTTTTGATAAGCCAACTTCCTCGAGCAGTTCGCGTTGCAGAGCCTGGAGTGGAGTCTCTCCAGGGTGGATGCCGCCGCCTGGAAAGGCCCAGAAGTGGGCCCTGGGCAGTTGGAACCGGACGAGGAGTACACGGTCGTGTTCGTCGAGTATCAGGCCGCGTACGCCTTGCCGCAGTTGGTGTTCTGGGAGGTCGTCCATGGACCAGATGGTACGAAATCTCGATAGCGGGCCACTAGGAGGTCCGGACTCTTCAGACGAGCGGCCACCAGTATGAGACATCGCTCTGGTCCGATCGTTGTCCAGCTCGGCTACTTCACTCTTGAGCTATCGGTGCAGGTCGAATCGAAACCGGACGAGAGTGACCGGGTTGCCTTTCGGAACCTCCCAGACTTTCTCTTCCCCATCGCGGTACCAGCCGGCGGCTTCGTAGAACCGACAGGTGCGATCGACGTCTCGCAACGTCCACAGGATCGCATAATCCCAGCTGCCTGCTTGGAGGTACTCGATGGCGTGGTCCATGAGGATCCGGCCCACTCCTGTGCCGATCCGTTCTGGTTGGACGTAAAGACCCCAGATTTCATGCACCCTGGCCGGGTCCAGGACATCGTCTTCCGGTGGTTCCAGACCGACAAATCCGACCACCTCGTCGTCCACTGCCACTGCCGCGTGGCGAGACGGTCCACCCGCCACTCGCTCGGCAAAGGCCGACTCACGGTCCTTTGGGTTCAGCGCGTCGAGGAACTCATCCGGAAAGAGCCCCCGGAAAGCAGCCTGCCAACCTCGCACGTTGCTCTCAGCGGTGGCTGGGACGTCTTCGGGTGTGGCGGTCCTAACGCGAACCACGGTCGTTTCCTCCACCGGTCATTCGTCTGAGTGGGCTGGAAGACCCAGGAGCCGTACTGTCCAGGGGAGGCTCACTTCCAGCTGGGCTCGCTGCACTTCTCGTACGTGGGGTGCTCCTTTTGGTGGGGGAAGGCCAGCCTGCGATGCCCAGTATCCGGTAATGAGAGCTACCAACGCTGATCCTTCGTCTCCGAGGATCTCGTGAGGTGGGGACCGCCTTCGACGTGGAGGCTTGGCAGCCAGCCCACTATGTCGGCCAGGGGATTGCCGATGGCGGGTATCGACCAGTCCACGAGGACCGTTCGGTCTGTGAGGAATGCGAGGTTGTCGCTGCGTACGTCGAAGTGGACGAGGCTGGGTCCGGCCAGGACTGCCTCCGTTGATGCTTGTTTCAGTATTGGCAGCGCCGACTCGAGCCAGGCCTCCGTCGCCAGACCCATCCCGAGGAACGGGGAGGGATCTTCTTCTACTCGCTCCCATCCGGAGAGCGTTTCTCGGTATTGCTCGAGGGAGGGGAGGTACTCGGGTGGCTCTTCGGCAGCGACCTGCCTGAGTGTGTCCAGGACATTGTCTACGTGCTCGGTAGTCCAGGGTGGCGGCCAGGTCGCATGGCTGAGGTCTTCCAAGATCAGAAGCGGCGACTCAGGGTCGTCCTCGAAGGCATATAACTCAGGCGTGCAAGATCGTTGGAAGCTCTGATAGAAGCGGGCTTCTTCCCGGAGCTGGACACGAGTGTGGTCCTGGCGACCTGCCGCTTTCACAAACGCACTCGAACCGTTATCTAGTGAAACCACCCAACGCCGGGACCCGCTGTATCCGCCGCTGGTGGGCTGCGCATCGACGACCTCCGAGTCCAGCAAGCTGGCAACTCTTGAACGCAGCGAAGAGTCCATGACTGACCAATGTACGCGTTCGCCGGCGAGGTCTTTGTCAGTCCTGGTGACTTGGCGACGGCCGGTCGGGACAGGCGAGGAAAGCCGGTGTCTACCGGGCCGGCGCGGGCTGGTATCCGAGCCGGTCGGTCAACTTAGGAGGCGAAGGAGTTCGTCGACGACCTGGTCGAGTGGTTGTGTGGCGTCCACATCTATCGCTCCGGCCGGGCCTTCGTCGCTCCGATTCAGTTCAAGCATGAGCTCGACACCCTCTTGTCCAAGTGACCAGTCGTCATTGGTGCGCGCTTCGAGTCGGCGACGCATCGTGTCATCGTCGATGCGCAGATTGAACACTTTGGTGAAGTAGTGCAGGAAGTGGTCGCGATTGCGGCTGCTTCCACACACGAACAATATGTCTGGTTCCGGACCCTCAAGTTCGCTGACCGCCTTATTCTGGTCCCACACCCAGGTGTCGTGCGAGGTGGATCCACTTGGGAGACCGGTGCCGGGATCGGCATGATAGGCCCAGGCGCGATCGGTGCTGATGGCCTCGTAGCCGCGTCCGATCAGCTCCTCATAAACCGAGGACTTACCGCTACCAGACAAGCCCTCCACCAGATAGTTCCGCTTCGCCACGGTGACGCTCCAACAACATCATGTTTCTGGGCGATCTTCATTCTCCCCCAGCTGAAACTGCTGCCGAACGAGCTCACAGCAGCAGGAAGTAGCGCTCCGTCGAACTGCCCTTATCGGCTCAGCAGCCGGAGGCTCTCCTTGAAGTGGGCCAGACCTTCGACCTGACGGATGAAGTCCTCGCCCTTCTTGAACTTCTCCGCGATCTGCCGGTGGGACTCGCCCTGGGATCGGAGAGCGAGGACACGACGCTCCAGAGGCGTCAGGTGGTGGTCGTCGGGGCTCCCATTGCGGGGGATCTCGGTCCAGCCGATCATCCGCTCCACGAATTCGGGGCTCTTTTTGATCCGTGTCGCGATTTCGTCGATGACGACACCTTCCCGCTGCATCTCGAGCACCCGCCTCTCGATGGGTCGCAGGTCTTCCATGGCGGTGGCGTTGTTCATGTCATACAACCTAGCGGAGCGTGAGAGCTTCCCGTGAGGTCACTCCCCCGATCGGACCAGAGTCGCCTTTCCTCGGAGTCGACCGAAACGACCGTTGGAACGACAGAGATGCCGTGCTTGCGGGCCAGGTGCCGATGGGTCCGGACGTCGATCCTCACCCAGTCGAGACCCTGGTCGCTCAACTGCCTCTTCACCTCGTGGCAATCGGTGCACAGAGGATGTGTGAACAGGACTGTCACTTCCCCGTCGACCTCCACATCGAGGTCGGCGAGGTCAATCTCCTGGAGGGTTTCGCCGTAGCCCCGGAGTCTTGCGCCGAGCTTGTAGAGCTCACAACCAGCGCAAAACCCGGTGGCTGCAGCGAGGAGGGCGAGAGCAGCGACCAGGAGGCCCAGTACCCATCCCAGAATTTCGAGTCCCAGGTCAACGGCACGACCTGGCGTCAGCCTGTCGAGAATTGGACAGGTGCGTATGGTCTAATGGGTCCGCGTCAGGCTTTAAGTGAACCTGTGAATGTCTAAGTGTTGGCGCCAAAGGTTGACATGGCTCGTCGCTGTGGGGGTAGTGCTCACTCTTGCGGGCTGTGCTTCCACTGTGGAAGAACCGAGCACGTCGTCCTCTTCATCGCTGGCCCCGAGCGCGTCCAGCACCACCATGAGTTCACCGGTCACAACCGTCAGCCCGAGGGAAACCACCACAACCACTTCCGCACCAATCACAACGACGTCAACTCTTCCACCACCTGAGGTCCTGGACGTCGACATGACCGAGACAGACCGCTCCTTGATGCTCGACAGTGGAGAGGTGCGGGTGGCCATCGACAAGGTCTGGGGTACGGCCATCCGCGAGATCTGGCTGGGAGACCGCAATCTGGTCAACAACTACGACGGGGGGCGGTTGATCGGGATCTCGGTTTACGACTCAGCACAGCGAGGCGGAAGCCATCCGAACGATACGGGATGGAATGCGACGCCATCCGACTGGCACGACCATCCCAATCCTCCAATCGAGCACGACTTCGACGGGAGAACGCTCTACACCAAGGTGAGAAACCTCCAATGGTTTCCGGAGGGCCACGGAGGGGGTCCCGACACCTCCGTAGACACGGATGTGATAGTCGAGACTTGGGTCGATTTCCTCGAGGACCCGCGGATGGTGCACGTACGCTATCGCCTCACGCACGAGGGGTCCGACAGCCACCTCCTGGCACCACAGGAATTTCCTTTTGCCTACGGGCGAACGCCGTTCGATCGCTATGTCACGTATGCAGGTGACACTCCCTGGACAGGGGACGCCATCACGCTCGACGAAGACCTGCCGGTCTTTCCGGAGAGGGGTCACCTTCCGGCTTCGGAACACTGGGGCGGCCTGGTCGATGACCGAGGAATTGGAGTGGTGGTCTGGGCTCCACAGGCCTATCCGTCCATCGGATATCACGCGTTCAACAATCCGGGTCCAGCGGAGAACGCGGCCACCTATCTATTGCCAACGGCATTCGGACCGATCGATCCCGGGATGACCTGGCAGACGGAGGCGTTCTTCTTGAGACTGCGCGGTGAGGTGGGGAGCCGCTTTCTGGTGATGATGCCGGGCTGAT
>JBKHKD010000041.1:0-26874 GCA_046537785.1 Actinomycetota bacterium | reverse complement strand
CTCGACTCCGCTGCACAACGTGGCGAAAACCGCAACACCATGCAGCGCGGACGAGGAGATCCTTGGAGGGGAGAGCCCCCTCCGTCGCCTGCGGCGACACCCCCCAGCGCTCGCTCCGCTCGCTGGGGGAGGACACATAAAAGCGGCGGGCCGATATCGGCCCGCCGCTTCGAAGCTCTGGATGGTTGGCTGCTACTCAGCCACCCGGTCCTTCAAGCCCTTCGCGGCGCTGAAGTGTGCGTAGTTTCTCGCCGGGATCGTGATGGTCTCGCCCGTTGCCGGATTGCGCCCCTGGCGTTCCGAGCGACGCTTGAGCGTGAAGCTGCCGAAGCCCGTGATGTTCACCTTGCGGCCCGCGTCCAGCTCGACGGCGATGATCCCCTCTCCGGCCTTGGTCGAAAAGATATGATCAACGATCTCCGCGGCCTTGGCCTTCGAGATGTCCGCCTTGTCGGCGAGCTTGTCAGCCATCTCGGTTTTGTTCACGACTCCTCCTTGTGGGTCGATGGTTTCGCGGCGTTTCTGCTGCGACGATGTAGTCAACGATAGGCCATACCCCAATGGATACCTTTGTTTTCCGTGGTTTACGATTCGCGAGGCCGAGGAGCTGACATGACCACCAGATACGAGCTCGATGGTGACGTCGCCATCGTCACGCTCAACCGACCTGACCGATACAACGCAATCAACAGGGATCTTTCGTTGGCATTCGTGGAGGCGATGGATAGGGCTGGCGACGAATCGCGGGCGGTGGTTCTGACCGGGGAGGGCAAGGCATTCTGTTCCGGAGCCGACCTCTCCGGGTTCGTCGACGAGTACGACGACGGTGGCCCTGACCTGGCCAAACACCTCGATGAAGAGTTCCATCCAATGGTCCACGCGATCGGAGGCTGCCCGGTGCCGGTGGTCGCCGCGGTCAACGGTGTAGCCGCAGGCGCCGGAATGGGGCTGGCCCTCGGCTGTGACCTCAGGGTCATGGCCGAATCCTCCTACCTGACCTCGTCGTTCACCGCCATCGGGCTGGTGCCCGACTCGGGGTCGACGTGGCTGCTCCCCCACCACGTGGGAGCTTCGGTCGCCTTGGAAATGGCGTTGACCAATCGTCGTATGCCGGCATCGGAGGCTCTCGACCGGGGACTTTGTGTTGAGGTGTCCCCCGACGGAGAGGCGGTCGAAAGAGCCGTGGACTACGCCCGGAAGCTGGCTGACCTGCCCACCGACGCCCTCGTGACCACGAGACGGCTCATTCACGGGTCGTCTACACTCACATTCGCCGAAGGCCTCGAGGCGGAGAAACGGGAGCAGGGACGTCTGGGCAACACCCCCGAACACCGCGAAGGCGTCAAGGCCTTCCTGGAAAAGAGAAAGCCCGACTTCAGGAACGCTGGGCGTTCCTGAAGTAGGGAGTATCGGGTATCGAGTACGGAGTATCGGCTCCAACTCGCTGCGGCGCGGTGACGAAAACGGTCGAACGGAGCGGCAGCCGCCGGCCGACCAGCGTCTGTTTGACCGAACATCTAGCGGCAAGACGACATGGAATGAGGTTGAACCCCCCGAGCCGAGCCTCCCTGGAGGGCCAGGAGGCGACCGGTCAAAGTCGGCCGGCCATCAGGGCCTGATCAGATAGATCTCCAACGTGATCTTGCCGCCGGCGCCGTGTCCGAAGGCGACGGCCACCTCACTATTCAGCCAGGCCAGCTCCTCGTTACCCGTCTGGAAGACGATCAACTCCTTGGGATCCGCCGACTGATCCTCGTTGGCGATCGAGACTCCGATCGCCTTGTAGGAGACCGCCTCCTTCTTCTCCCCGATGGTGGCGTGGATGTCGAGGTCCATGTTTCCGTCCGCTCGAACCGTCACATAGTCGACACCCTTGACGGGTCGCTCTCCGTCCCAGTGCTCGCTGGTGGCCGTTCCCTCAAAAGGGAAGTCGATGCGAACCCCGGCCGGTGTCTTTCCGATCACATTCATGCCGAGGTCTCCCTCGACCGTGCAGAACTTCTCCAGTGACGGCATTTGCTACCTCTCTGATGGCGGTGAATTCACGCTAGCCGCTAGCGGGCGAGCAGATTCCGCACCTCTTCGTCGGTGGTCTGGCTGAAGTCGCGGTACCAGATCCCGACGGCACCGAAATCCCGGGGGCGGGACAACACGATCAGCCGGTCGGCCTTCTTCTCGAGCTCACCGAGCGGTGCTTCGGGGGCCACCGGCACTGCCAGCCAAACCTCGGATGCGCCCTGGGCCCGGGCGACCTCCACGGAGGCCAAGGCCGTCGACCCTGTAGCCAGGCCGTCGTCGACGATGATCGCGGTGTGGCCCTCCGGAGAGATCTGGTCTGCCTCGGCTCGATACCGGGCCACGCGCTGCTCGAGCTCTCCCCGCTCCGACTCCGCCACCGCGGCGAATTCTTCGTCGGAGATCCGGGCCAGATCGATGACCTCTTCGTTGCGGACGACCACACCGCCCTCAGCGACCGCCCCCATGGCCAGCTCGGGTTGTGACGGAACCCCAACCTTGCGCACCACCAGCACGTCAAGAGGACAATCGAGGGCACGGGCCACTTCGAAAGCCACGGGCATGCCCCCGCGCGGCAGCCCATAGACCACCGGATCGAGCGGTTGCAGCCCGGCGAGCTCAGCGCCGAGCAGCTCACCCGCATGCTGTCGGTCGCGGAATCTCATCTCGGACGAACCACCGGCCACTATCCGTAACGCTCTACGTATCGCTCCAACCATGGCATGACATGATCGAGAAACTCCGCCGCCTCATGTGTCCGCAGGGTACGGGCGGCATAGTTCATCAACATGATCTGACGGGCGGCGTGGAACGCGTCGAGCTGTCGATCGTCAACCACCGGCCACGGCGCGATCGACTCGAAACCCTTGCGGAAGGCAGACCGGATGTCGTCGCGGATCTCGCTGTTGCGTGACGAATAGAGACAGATCGACACGTCCTGAGCCGGAAGCGCCAGCATCACGTCCTCGAAGTCGAACGCATAGAGCCTCGCCCCAGCGAAATGGACATTCCACTCATGTAGATCACCATGCACGATCTGGGGAGCGGATGACTCCGCATACGACTCATCGATGACCGTTTGCGACAAGGCAAAAGCCCGAAGGATCATCTTGCGTCTGGAGATGTCGAACAGATGGCCGAAGCGGGGATTGTCGATGACGATCGGGTCGAAGTCCTCCTCGTAATAGAACACCTGGTCCCATCGCCTCGGTGTTGCTGCCTCAGGGGGTGTCCAGGTCCGTCCATGAGCTTGAAGCGCGGCGCACATGGTCCCCAGGAGGCGGTAGGCAAATGGGCCGGATCCGGTGCCCATGGGCTGTCCAGGGATCCAGGAGAACAGGACACACGAACGCTCTTTCTCGATCTGGTCGTCGAACTCATCGACGATCAGCCCTCCGTCAGCGGTGTGGATCGGCGTGACGACATCGAGGTTGGTGTCTCGCTTGATCGCATCGAGCCATTCCACCTCGATCTCGATGTTGGACCGGTGGTTGGCGTGTGGGGTTCCCACCCTGAGCACGAATTCCTGTTTGTTGTCCCTGACGACGCGGTAGAGCACATTCGAGTGGGTCGCGAGATGGGTGACCTCCCTGATGCCAAACGGGTACTGATCGAGGACGCGATGGACCAGGGGCAGCAGGTTCGTCGCTTCGGCTTGTTGTCTCGATACATCCATGTGGGAGGGCAGACGACTGCCCTCCCATGATTCTGGTCGATCTCGTGTCAGGGTGAAGGGACTTCTTCCAGGGCTTCCGACCCAATTAGCTCGTCCCCCCGGCGCCGGTGCCACCCATCCCAGAGGGCGAGCATCGACGGAAGCACCAGGACTGCGGCCAGTAGAGAGAGCCCGATCGCAAACACCGTCACCTGTCCCATCTGGCGGAACGGGACGAGGCTCGAGGTGATCAGGACCCCGAACCCGGCCATAGTGGTGAATGCGGAACCAGCCAGGGCACCACCCGTGTGGCGCATGGTCAACCTCATCGCGGTGTCCATATCGCGATTGGCACGGCGGTCCTCTTGAAAACGTCGCGCAATGTGGATGGTGAACGGCACACCGATCCCGATCGCTAGGGCCGCGATCGTGGCCGTCACCGGCCCAAACGGAATCCCGGTGGCATACATCAGGCCATAGGTCCAGAGCACGACCAGGGCGACCGGAGCGATGGTCAGGATGCCGAGGAACCATCTCCTCGACTCTATGAAGAAGCTGACCACCAGCACCAGGGCCGCCACTGCGACCGTGATGAACAGCGACAAGCTCTGCGAAGCGGTCAATTCGTTCACCACGACATCTCCGATGATGTTGTCGGAGACGGCGATCGCGGAGGCTCCCAGATCGTTCACCTCTCCGAAGGCACCGTCGAGACCCGCCCTCAGGTCACCCACGTCTTCGCCGGCGGTGGTCGTGATGTCCCACAGGAGCGCGTCGAGCTCGCCGTCTTCCACCGCGATCACGTCCCCGGCCTGCTCGGGTGCCGTCTCGAGAAGAGCCTCATAGAGGGGAGTGATGTCTGCATCCGGGGCAACGGTGAGGTCTTCGCCGAGACCGACCTGCTGCGCGGCCGCCAACACCTCGGAAGGTGCCGACGCGGGGCCTTCGGCGAACATCTGGCCAAGCACCGATATCGGAGACGTTGCGTCCGGTACATCGCCGGTGGACGCCTCGAACGTGGGCACGTCCTCGATTGCGGCAAGTTGACTGTTGGCCTCGACCAGAACGTTGTGAACGGAACCATCGATTGACTGGTCGGGGGTCGCCTCCACCAGCACTTGCGTCTGCTCTCCGAAACCTCCCCCGAAGTCGCTTTCAACGACTTCGAGGGTCTCCACGTACTCGCTGTCGTCCGGGAGGAAGTCGGTGAAAGAAAACCGCGTCTCCAGCTGGGTGAAGCCATAGAAGCCCGCTGCGCCGAGAATGAGAGCGACTATGAGCGTCGGAATCGCGGCGTGTTCGGCGAGCAGCGCCAGCTTCTCCATGACCCTCGGAAGGAGCCGATCGCCGTGGGATTGCATCGAGGTCACAGGCAACTTCCCGTCGCGCTCAGCACGCCTGTCGAGGATCATCCTGATGGCTGGCACGAAGGTAAGCATGAGGAGGAAGGCCACCACGATCCCGACCGCGGCGAGGATGCCGAAGTCCTTGAGGGCCGGGACAGGATTGAAGATGTTGGTCAGGAACCCGATGACCGTCGTGATGGTGGCCAGAAACAGGGCGATGCCAACGGAGGTGACGGCACCGGTCATCGATTGGTCGACCGACTCGCCCATCCCAACTTCCTCCCGGTAGCGGGAGGTGAGATGGATGGCGTAGTCGACTCCAAGGCCGATGAGGAGAATCGGGACTATCTGGGTGGGCGCGGAGAACGCATCGATGACACCTGCCTCAGACAGCAGATAGCCCGTCCCCTGCATGATCCCTACCGCCATGACGATCGTGAGGAGGGTGAGGATGATGTCCGTCGCGGTGCGGCGAATGGAGGCAAACCAGCTGCGTTCCTTCCCCGGAGAGAGCCAGTAGACAAACCCGAGGATCACGAGGATCACGGCAAAAGCGAGAGCGAACAGCTCGCCCACCTCCTGGGTGAAGTCGTCGACCCCCGTCAGCAACAGAGCGAAGGAGAACGGTCGGATCTCCGGCCTTGCGTCGACTTCCTCCAGGTCGTCCGCCATCGCAGCCTCGGTCTCGACCTGGTTGTTGAACGACTCCTCCGGGTCGGCTCCCGGATAGTCGTCGACGAACGTCAGGATCATTCCGCCCGAGGCCGCCACGGATCCGTCGTCGTAGTCCTGGGATACGAGACGGGTGAGAAACGAGGCTTCCTCGGTGGATGAGTTCGCCAGGGAGGCGGTGTAGAACTGTTTGACCATCTCGTCGGTCATCCGGTCGATGGTCAGCCCTTGCGCCTCCATGGCGCCTTCCACTCCGGACAGATAGTGCACGATCCCCGGCCGTTCACCACTGTCGGTGATCTGGTCACCGACGTCAGAGGCTCGGATGGTCTCCACAGTGGCTCTTGCCGCCTCCAGACCCTCCACAGTGATGACGTCGCCTCCCGGTTCGCGCACGATGACCTGGATGGTCGATGCGGCACCGTCGCCAGCGAACTTCTCGCCGATTCTCTCCTCTGCGGCTATCTCGGCACTCTCAGGAGCAAACCCCTCATTGCCCTGTGCAATCTCAACCTGGCCGGCAAACGAGCCGAGGACAGCGGTCATAGCTACGACGACGACGATCACCACCCACGGCATTCGACGGGCCACGCCCGCGAGAGCCGAGACGATTGCTTTCACGATCTACTCCTGAACAAGAAAAAAAGAGGGGGCGAGTAGGGAGTGTGGCCGGAAATGGTGGCTACAGGAAACGACATCCCCCTATCAACATCGCGACCGACCAGACCGTCAGGCCGACCGGGTCAGGGCGATGTCGAGAGCGTCGATGAAACGGCGGTTCTCGTCGTCGTTTCCGATCGTCACCCGGACCCAACCCGCCCCCATGCCGCGAATGATCACTCCCGAAGCGGTCATCTCCTCGATGATGCGGTCAGCCGCGTCGCCCAGCTCAAAGAAGATGAAGTTGGTCTGACTTTCCGCCATGCGAAGCCCTCGCTCGGCCAGCGCACCGGCGACATGATGACGACGCGCCGCGTTTTCTGATCGCCGCCGTTCCAGTTCCTCGGGCTGGCCCAGGGTGGCCAGAGCCGACGCCTGGGCCACCCGGTTCACCGTCAGCGGAGCCTGCGCCTTACGAAGCTCGGTGAGAACGTCTGGATGACCGACGGCATAGCCCACGCGATGGCCCGCAAGGGCGTAGATCTTGGAGAACGTTCTTAGGACGACGACGTTGGGTCTCTCTATCGCCAGAGGGACCTGGCTGCGATGGCTCTCGTCGGTCACATACTCGTGGTAGGCCTCGTCGACCACCACGAGCACATCGTCGGGGACTTCGTCGATGAACGCCTCGATCTCGTCGGCCGATCTGATGGTGCCGGTCGGATTGTTCGGGTTGCACACCGCGACCACGGTCGTCTGCTCGTCGATCGCTTCCCGCATCGCCCCCAGGTCGAGACGAAGATCCTGGTCCAGGGGAATCTCAACGGGCTCCGAACCGGCCCAGATGGCAACGAACCGGTACATGATGAAACTGGGCCACCCGAACAGGAGTTTCCTGCCAGGACCACCGAGGGCCAGCGCGATCTCCTCCAATAGGGCAACACTGCCGGCACCGAACATGAGGTTCGAAAAGTCGACTCCCAACTCGCCCGCCAGGGCGTGGCCGAGGTCCCAACAGTCGTTGTTCGGATAGCGGTTGGAGAGCGCCATCTCCCGGGTGGCCGCCTCGACGACCCCGGGGAACGGGCCTTCGGGGCCTTCGTTCGCCGTCAATTTCACGATGTCTGCTGGATCGAGCCCGTGAGCCCGGGCAACGTCATCAAGTTGACGCCCCACCCGGTATGGCTTGAGAGCGGCGATCTCGGGCCTGAACCTGAGCATTACGCCACGAAGATAGCGGGTATCCCTCACTCGCTCCGTGCCGACTTGTGGCAGACTCAGAGTGATGGGCAAATTCGAAACGTTGCGGGTCATCGACGTCCACGGTGAGCTGGTCGGCGAGGATCCCGGTCTCGATCCCGAGCTCTATCAGGCCATGTACCGCCAGATGGTCCTGGCGCGCGCCCTCGACCGGAGAATGCTGGCCCTCCAGCGTCAAGGACGCATCGGGACCTATCCCATGTTGGAGGGCCAGGAGGCAGTCCAGATCGGGTCCGCCCTGGCCCTGGAGCCGAACGACTTCGTCTTTCCCAGCTACCGCGAGCACGGCGTCCAGGTGGCCCGAGGGCTCCCGATGGAGGTCCTATTGGCATATTGGAAGGGCCTGCCCAACTCACAATGGGACATGGAGAAGTACCGCACCGGGATCGTCACCGTGCCGATCGCGAGCCAGCTGCCCCACGCCGTCGGCTACTCGTACATGACCAAGTTGCGTGGCGAGGACACCGTCACGGCGACCTACTTCGGCGATGGTGCCACCTCGGAGGTCGACTTCCACTCCGGCATGAACTTCGCAGGGGTGTGGAAGACACCGACGATCTTCATCTGCGCCAACAATCTCTATGCCATCTCGGTCCGGTACGAGAAGCAGACGGCTTCCGAGACGATCGCGCAAAAGGCCGAGGCCTACGGGTTCGAAGGTCTGCGCGTGGACGGAATGGATCCCATCGCCGTCTACCTGGCCACCCGGCTTGCGGCGCGACGCGCCCGCGCCGGCAAGGGCCCGACTCTCATCGAGGCCCTCACCTACCGCTACGGGCCCCACGCCACCGCGGATGACCCGACGCTCTACCGCAGCGACGAGGAGGTCGAGGAGTGGAAGGAGAGAGATCCGATCGAGAGACTCCGCCGTTTTCTCGAATCCCGCGGCGAGTGGGATGAGCGAGCCGGCGAAAAGGTGGCAATGGAGATAACCGACTCCGTCGACGCCGCCGTGACGTCGCTCGAGGCCGAGCCGCTACCCGAGCGCGACGATGCTGTGCGCCACGGGTTGGCACGCATCCCCGCCCACGTCGTCGACCAGCTCCACGCCATGCAGCGGGCTCACGACGAGCCCGAGACCCGGTTCGACGAGAACGAGATCTGGCGTGTGGGACACGATCGTCTGCCCGATGGGCCCACCACGCCGATGAACATGGCGGAAGCCATAAATGCCGCCCTCGACCATGTCATGGCCACCAATGACGAGACGATCGTTCTCGGTGAGGACGTGGGCCTGGCCGGCGGCGTGTTCCGGATCACCGAAGGTCTCCAGAAGACCTACGGAGCTGACCGGGTCATCGACACTCCGCTGAACGAGTCTGGCATCGTCGGGACCGCCGTCGGGATGGCACTCGCCGGCGGCCGCCCGATAGCCGAGATCCAGTTCGACGGGTTCGTCTACCCGGCCTTCGACCAAATCGTCAGCCACCTCGCCCGTTTCCGTTTCCGCACCCGGGGTCTGTCCTCGGTGCCGGTGGTGGTCCGCTTCCCCAACGGAGCCGGGATCGGGGCTCATGAGCATCACTGCGACTCTCCCGAGGCCTATTTCGTCCACGCCCCGGGTCTCGTCGTCGTCTGCCCCTCGACGCCTGTCGACGCCAAGGGCCTGCTAGCCGCCGCTCTGGAAGGGGATGACCCGGTGATCTTCCTCGAGCCGAAAGTCCTCTATCGAGCAGGTCGGAGCGAGGTGCCGAGCGAGCATTACACCCTCCCGATCGGACGGGCCCGCATACGCCGGGAGGGCACCGACCTGACGCTGGTGACTTATGGCGGAATGGTCCCGGTGGCTCTCGAAGCAGCGGAGCAGTCGGATCATTCGATCGAAGTCATCGACCTGCGGACACTGTTCCCCTGGGACCGTGAGATGGTGCTCGAGTCCGTGGCGAAGACGGGGCGGCTGCTGCTGGTGCAGGAGCCACAGGGAAGCGCTGGTGTCGCAGCAGACGTGGCCGCCGTGGTCTCCGAGCAGGCGATCTACGAGCTGGAGGCGCCCATCGTCCGGGTTACCGGATTCGACATCCCCTGGCCCCAGTTCGCCATCGAGAAACACGCTCTGCTCGATGTCGACCGGGTCAGCACCGGGATCGAACAGGTGATGTCGGCTTGACCGAGCCCAAGGCGGTGGCGGTCTTCGGATCGTCGGCCACGGAGCCGGACAGTGCGGCATGGGTGGCGGCCGAGAACACCGGCAAGCGCTGCGCCGAGGCGGGATACGCCGTCGTGACCGGTGGCTACGGAGGCACCATGGAGGCGGTTTCCAAAGGTGCCAGCGACGCGGGCGGGGAAGCCATCGGGGTGACCGCCCCGTCCCTCTTCCCCGGAAGATCCGGGGTTAACCGCTACGTGACCCGGGAGATAGTGGCCGGGAGTCTCATGGAACGTCTGGACACGCTCACAGGTCTCGCCTCCGGGGTCATCGTTCTCCCAGGCTCCATCGGGACGCTGACCGAGCTTTCGATCGCCTGGAATTTGAATCATGTCAATCGGCTGAACGAGGGAAGGCGGTTACCGACTGTCGCCGTTGGAACCGGCTGGCGCCGGTTCTGGGAGCTCGCCACCGGATCGCTCGGCGCCTTCGGCGGGGATGTCCACGTAGTCGACAGCGCGGACGAGGCGGTGGAATGGCTCCTTGCCCAGCCGGAGATGACTCCGGCACCGGCGGGATGAGAAAGTCGTGGCTTGCTCAGAGCACCTTTTCGGTTTCCACCACCTAACCTCCCGGCCGTGACAAGAGTGGTCAAGGCAGCCGGCGGGCTCGTCTTCAAAGAGACCGCCAAGGGCAAGCTCAGGGTCTTGTTGGTCCATCGTCCCCGCTACGACGACTGGGGTCTCCCCAAGGGGAAGGCCGACAAGGGCGAGACCCCGGAGGAGACCGCCATCCGGGAAGTCCTCGAAGAGACCGGTCACCGCTGTCGCATCGTGACCCCGATCGGTACCTCCCGATACCGCATCGAGAGTGGGGTAAAGGAGGTCGACTGGTACGCGATGCGTCCGCTCCCGGACAGCCCCGGCTTCAAAAAGAACAAAGAAGTCGACGAGATCCGCTGGTTGAGCCGGAAGAAGGCAAAAGAGTTGTGCGACTACGAGAACGACCGCACACTCATCGCCGAATCGGGGCTGAAGAAGCTCGCCCGCACCGGAACGCTGTTTCTGCTCCGTCATGCCGCGGCCGGGGACCGCTCGAAATGGGATGGGGTCGACGCGCTGAGACCGCTCACCAAAAAAGGGCGTCGGCAATCGGAGGCGATCGCCGAACATTTGCAGGCAACCGGCATCGAACGCATCTACACCAGCCCCTATACGCGCTGCGTCCAGACGGTCGAGCCCCTGGCCGAGGCGATCGGGGCCAAGGTGAGGGAACACGATGCCCTCGCCGAAGGCCCGGACATCGATGCCGCCTATGAGCTATGCGACGACCTCGTCGGTTACAACGCAGTCCTCTGCACACACGGCGACGTCATCCCGGCGGTGATCAACCGCATGATGTGGGCAGGGCTGACCCTCGAGTCGAGGTTCTACTGCTCGAAGGGGTCGATATGGGAAGTGGATCTGGAAAGGGGACGCTTCACCACGGCGAGGTACGTACCGCCCCCGGATGTCTGACCCTGGCTGACCAGGGAAAGCCGATTACTCCTCGGTCTGGCTCTTGAACACGAAGGCGAGACCCTCTTCGCTGTCGCGAACGTCCATGACAGTGTTCTCCAATGGCTGGACGACCTTGGGATCAAGGTGGATCTCCGTGCCCGACTGCTCGACGATCTCATCGGTCTCGGGGACCTCGTCTACGAACTCGAGCTTGAGGGCCAGACCGCCTGATTCCGCCTCATCGGCGGTGAGACGGGTCCCGGCTTCTTCGGGGATGCCCTGGCTCTCGCGAATATTCTCTAGGGCGGCGGCAGCGTTCTCTGACAACTTCAACATCAGTTGTCCTTTCCTGTTGAGTCCACCCTCACGGTAGGCAGCTGTGAGACTTGTCCCACATCAGACGCTCTTCGTGCCCGAGGCCCAGTCTGCGTACAGAGACGCATAGACCCCGTCACACACCACCAGATCGCGGTGATGTCCCCGTTCCACCAACTCTCCCTCGTCGAACACGAGCACCTCGTCCGCACCTTCGGCGGTGGAGAGACGATGAGCGATGGTCACCGATGTCCGACCCTCAGTCAGCTTGTCGATGGCGTGCCTGAGGGCAACGTCCAGGGCCGGATCTACAGCAGAGGTCGCCTCGTCGAGAACGAGCAGATCGGGCGTGCCGATCCATGCCCTTACCAATGCCACGAGCTGGCGTTCCCCGGCCGAGAGGTTGCCACCGCGTTCTCCCACTTTGGTCTCCAACCCGTCGGCCAGACCCTGGACCCACTCGCCGAGACCAAGTTCGTGGAACGCGGTCCACACTTCGGCATCGCTGGCGTCAGGTCTCCCGTAGCGGACGTTGTTGGCAATGGTGTCGTCGAAAAGGAACCCTTCCTGGGGAACGAACGAAACCCGGCTGCGAAGCTCGGCGAGAGGAATCCTTTCCGCCGGAATTCCGCCGATGTGGACGGTGCCCGAGATGGGGTCCATGAGACGGACCAGGAGTTTGGCGAAGGTCGTCTTTCCAGATCCTGTCTCTCCGACGACAGCAATGCGCGAACCGACCGGGATGTCCAATGTGATGTCCTTGAGGACCTCTTCGCCGTTGGGATAGGCGTATCTGACGTGGTCGAAGCGGGCGCTGAGACCGCCAGGCCGGAGCGACACCGGATCTTCGGGCTCGTCGATGTCGACCTCGCCGTCGAGAACGTCCACGACCCGTCGCAGACCCGAGGCAGCCGACTGGGCGAACTCGAGGGTCTCCACCAGGATCTGCAGCGGTTCGATGAGAAGGTTGGCCAGAAGCAGGAAGGCGACGAGGGTTCCTGCGGAGGTGCCGAGCTGGATCCCGATGAGGACACCCGACACGACGAGTACTGCCGTGAGCAGCCCGGCGAAGACTTCGGCGGTGGAGAACAGGATGTTTCCGAAGCGGGCCGTCTTGAACTCCACACGGAATCGGCGTTCCAGGGCTTCGGCGACCTTGGACCTCGTCGCATCCTCGGTCCCGTAGGCACGAACGATCGGGATGGCGGTGATCGACTCGCTGAGCACACCGAGCGAGATACCGACCTCCCTGCGGACCGCGTCGTAGTTTTTGGAGAGAATCCGCTGAAACCAGCGCATCATGAACAGGTAGATGAGGACACCGGTGAGAACGATGAGTGCGAGGCGCCACTCGTAAAACATCATCACCGCGGTGGCCAGCAGCACCTGGCTGGAAGCGATGATCATGCCGACCCCGCCCCACTCCATGAACTCCTGGAGGGTGGTGATGTCGGAGGTGACCCGGGAGAGGAGGTTGCCCCGACGTTCCGACTGAACGTGGAGCACCGACTGTCTCATGATGTGGCGGAATGTCTTCGCGCGTAGGTCGGACAGACCGGTCGAGGACGTCCTCACCAGTCGCAGGAGGGAGACGCGCCCGACGATGAGGCCAGTCACCAGCGCCGCCATTGCGATAGCGGCGAGGGTGAGCACACCCGCCATGTCCACCGAGCCGGGGACGATCTCCTCGTCCAGGATCTTCTGGAGAACGATCGGGGTGATGACGGTCACCGCCTGTCCCACCATGGCGAGAACCAGGGTCAGCTTGAGGCCGTCACGAAGGGACGGGGCCTCCATGAGCGCCCGTTTGATGAGGGCGCCGGTGCCGAGACGGTCGCTCACGATGCCTCCCTGAGTCGTTTGGCTTCCTCCTCGTACGCCTGGACCAGACGGGCGTAGCCGGGTTCGCTATGGACCAGCTCCTCGTGAGTTCCATGGGCGAGGATCCGTTTCCGGTCGACGTAGACGACCTCGTCGGCGAGCCTGATGGACGACGGGCGGTAGGCCACGACCACGATGGTCGAAGGGAGGGCCGCGGTCTTGAACGAGCGCAGGATCTCCGCCTCAACGGAGGGATCGACTGCCGACGTCGCGTCATCGAGGATGAGCAGACGGGGCTTTCGGACCAGGGCGCGGGCAAGAGCGAGACGCTGCCGCTGTCCTCCGGAGAGAGTGGTGCCCCGCTCGCCGAGCTCCGTGTCGAGACCGGCCGGCAGTTCGGCGACGAACTGGTCAGCCCCGGCAAGCCGTAGGGCGGCATGCACTTGCTCATCGGTGTACGCACCATCGAGGGTGATGTTTTCCCGAACCGAGGCGTCGAAGAGGAAAGCGTTCTGTGAGACATAAGCCACCTCTTTGGGCAGTTCGGATCTGGCGAACTGCCGGAGATCACGGCCGGCGAGATGAATCGATCCCTCGTCCGGATCCCACAGCCTCGCCAACAGCAAGCCAAGGGTTGATTTACCCGAGGCTGTCGGGCCAACGACCGCGAGCGTGGTGCCCGCTCGAAGGTCGAGCTCGAGGTCCCTGAGAACCTCCTCGTAGTCATAGGCGAAGCCAACCTCCTGACCGCTCACGGGGGCAGCCCCGGCATCCGTCGTCGCGGTCGTCTCCCCCCACGACACATAGTCGTCGGCCTCGAGGACCTCCTCGACCCGACGCCACCCGGCGAGACTCGCCGCAAGGTCCCAGAGCACAAACCCGAGGAGCTGAATCGGGAACGCCAGAAGCGTCAACAGGTAAGAGACCGTCACCAGGTTGCCCGCGGTCACCGCACCGGCCGTCACCCGATAGGCACCCACCACCAAAAGCAGGATGATCAACATCTGGGGCAGCGACCTCATGACCACCTGGTATTTGGTCCACGTCGAGAGGACACGAATGAGGCGGTCACGGAGCCGGTCACTGGCATCACCGAATCGCTCGGAGACGAACGACTCCCGGCCGAGAGCCTTGACCGTGAGGGCACCGTCGAAGCTCTCGTGGGCAATGGAGGAGACACGACCCCGCTCTCGCTGGACGTGCTCCCACATGCCGAAGGTCACCCAGCTCCCGTGGATGTCGATGGCTATGGCGATGGCCAGACCGACAATTGCCCCGACGCCCAGCCAGACGTCGATCGACATGATCAGAACAACAGTTCCCACAAGGAGCAGCGAAACCCCGGACGCAAACGGCAGCGGACCGAGCACACCGGTGCCCTGGTCGGTGTCGGCGTCGGCAACGGCGAGCAGGTCGCCGATTGCCTGACGGTCGAACCATGACATTTTCAAGGTGAGCTGATGAGCGAGGAGCCGATTGCGGATGTCACGGCGGGTAGCCCCGGTGAGATACGCCGCACCGGTTCGTCTCACCACGATGCCCAGGGCCTTGAGGATCGCCACCCCGAGGATCACGACCCCCGCAACGACCAGGAGATCGGGGTCGTCTCCTCCGTCCAGGACAGGGATGATGACATTGTCGGTCACCCATCCGATGACCCACGAGGCGAGGATGATTGCCCCTGCGTACAGGGTGGAGCCTGCCACGGCGATGGCGAAGGCACCCGGGTGCATCTTGACGAAGCGCCGGATGAGCTTCACGCCGTCGCGGACGACGGCCCATGGGGTGAGAGCGGGTGCGGACATGAGTAACCGAGAACCTAGAACTTGAAGAACGGTTTAAGTCAAGCCCGCTGCGCAGCTTTGGGCCGGACCACATGATACGGCCTGTCCCCTCCATAGGCGTTGGAATAAAGAGGTATCAGGTATCGGTCGCTTCGCTCCCTGAAGTATCAGGTATCGGTCGCTTCGCTCCCTGAAGTATCAAGTACCGCGCTCGACGTCCGCACACCGAGTTTCGGTCCTCATACTTCATACCTCATACTTCATACCTCATACCTGATACTTCGCGGCCGCCAGGCCGCCTACACGGTGTCTACCAGGGCCTTGAGCAGGTCGCGGACGGAGACCACGCCGAGCAGGGAGCCGTCGTCGTCGACCACGGGTAGGTGCCGATAGCCCGACTCGGCTATCCAGGTGGCGGCGTCCCAAACGTCCAGGTCGGGGTCGAAGGTGTCCGGCTCATCGCTCATCACTGCCGAAACTGCCGTATCGAGGTCGGTCCCGGCCGCCACCGCCCGTCTGATGTCTCTCTCTGTGACCAGCCCGAGCAGATCCATCCCCTCGACGACGGCGAGAGAACCGAGATCCGACCCCTCCATTGCTGTCGCGGCCTCCAGCAATGTGGTGTCGGGTCCGCATACATAAGGGGCTTCGCCCACGAGGTCACCAAGTCGCATCATTGACACGCTACCCCGCGATGAGAAGAGCCCGCCACGTGGGCGGGCTCTTCAGGATGGGAGCGGGTGATCTCAGACGAGGTCGGCCTCACGGATCCCGAACGACGGATGACGTAGCCGGCATAGCGCCAGCTTCTCGAGCTGGCGGATGCGTTCCCGTGTCAGATTGAACTCGTCGCCGATCTCCTCGAGGGTGCGGGGAACACCGTCGAAGAAGCCGTACCGGAGCGCCAGAATGCGGCCCTCGCGCTCGGGTAGACGATCGATGGACTGACGCAGGGAATTGGCGACATCCATTTCCTCGGTCATCTGCACCGGGTCGGCGGCGTCCTCGTCCTCGATGAAGTCGCCCAGTTGGGCGCCATCTTCACCGATCGGCTGCTCCAAGGAGACGGTATCGGCCACGGACAGGGCCAGTTCGACCTTGTCGACGGTGACACCGGCCTCTTCGGCGATCTCGTCGGGACGGGGATCCCGGCCCAACTCTGCCTTGAGCGAGGCCTGCGCGGCACGAACCGCGGCGAGCGTGTCATGCAGATGCACAGGAATGCGGACAGTGCGCGACTTGTCGGCGATGGCCCGTGTTATCGCCTGTCTGATCCACCACGTTGCGTAGGTGGAGAACTTGAATCCTTTGCGCCAGTCGAACTTCTCGACCGCCCTGATGAGGCCCAGGTTGCCTTCCTGGATGAGGTCGAGGAAGTCGATGCCGGAGGTGTTGGCGTAACGACGAGCGTTAGCCACCACCAAGCGGAGGTTGGCGGTGAGAAAGTCGTCCTTGGCCTGGGCACCGCGACGGGCGAGCCTTTTCAGCTCCATCTCCTCACGCTTGCCGCTGTACTCGCCCTCCTCGAGCTTCTCGGCGGCTTCCTCGCCGGCCTCGATCTTTTGGGCGAGCTCGACCTCCTGCTCGGCGGTGAGCAGGTCGTACTCCCCGATCGCGGTCAGATACTGCGATACGAGATCCGTGGTGAGTCGACCGCGCTCGTCGGTCAGCTTGGATTGCAGGCGCGAGCGACGGGGCTTTTCCTTGTCCTCGTTGCGCGTATCAGTAGCGGCCATTAGTAATTCGTGTCCTCCAGCGGCTGTTTTGGGTCGATGGGGAAGCGACCCGAGCGTTCAACTATACGCAACACCCGCAGCTTGTGAACCCCCAACTTTTCCACAGCATAAGAAACCGTGGTCGATATCGGCCGTTTCGGCCGATCCCGGTCATCAATTACAACCACCGGCGACGGGATACATTCCGGCACCGGGCGTGAGGGAAATCAAGCCTTGGGCGCCGACCCCGGCTGGTAGACCCTGACTCCGTCGTCGGTCACAATCTTGCCGATGCCCGGCATGGGATAGTGCCCGGCGACGAAAGTGGTGCCGGTGTCTCTGATCTCCTCGAAAATGCGGTCGCGGGTGTTGGCCGCCATCCGATGGTCGTTGTCGACGGGAAGACTCCAATGCGGGTGTTCCACCTGGAAAGGATGGTTGCTGATGTCGCCGCCGACGAGCGTCCGCGTCCCGTCGGACATGATGCTCACCGTCAGGTGACCTGGTGTATGGCCGAAGGATTCCACCGCGGTGATCCCGGGGACGATCTCGGTGTCGGTGTCGATGAAGTCGACGAGATCGGTGTCGAGGAGAGACTGCATTATCTTCCTGGCAGCCTTCCCGAAGTCGTTGTCGACGGTACGCCAGTGGTCCCACTCCTTGGTGTGGAACACATGGCGAGCATTGGGAAAGACCACCTTCCCGTCGCGTTGACTCCCGCCGATGTGGTCATAGTGCATGTGGGTGTAAACGACGGTCTCCACCGACTCCCGGTCGACCCCGAGAGCATCCACGGCCTCCGGCATCAGCCCCGCGACCATCCCTTCCTGGGCTATGTCACCGATACCCGAGTCGATCATGACGGTGTGGTCGCCGTTGGTGATGAGATAGCAGCCGAAGTTGAGACGGGCGAGACCCTCGTCGTTCATCTCATGGAAACGCCAATCGCGATCGGTGGCGTCCTGGTGATACGTCTTGGGGTCACGCCAGTAGTAACCGTCCTCGATGACGAAAAGCTTGTACGAACCGCATTCGAGTTTCCAGGTCATGGATCCGATGTTGCCAGCTCGCTCCTACGACGAGGCGCCTCCGACTCAGGAGCGGGTGAGAACCGTCTCGATACCGGAGCTGGTCAGGGTGAGGACATCACCCGAGCACTCGTAGTCGTTGTTCGATGCAACTCCCTCGGGGGTCTCGATGGGGATCTGGCCCTGGGGCAACTCGACCTCCTGACCACCCGACTCCGCCGTTGCGGTGATGTCGACGTCGGAGGACCGGTTCTCGACGGTCAACGTGGAACCATCGGCGGACCAGGTCCCGGTCTCGTTGCCATTGAACTGGATCGTGAAGTTTCCCTGGTCGGACTCGATCGCGAATCCCCAGCCGTCCCTGGTGCCGGTGAAGGTGCCGTCGGCGGTCATCTCTACCGAGTAGTCCCCATCGAGGGCGGTGACCTCGGCGTCGGGCATCTCCTCCTGGAAGAGGGTGGAGAGGTTTCCGACAAAGGCCTCGGTGTCGAAGGTCCACGTGCCCACCAAGCAGTCATCGGTGCCTTCTGTTGTCTCCCCGGAAGTAGTGGTGGTCTCCGGTTCCGCAGTCGTGGTGGTGTCGGCACCGGTGGATGTCGTGGTCTCCTCGGCTGCGGTGGTCGTCGTTTCCTCTGACGAGCCGGCACACGCTGCCGCGACAAGGCCGAGGGTCATTGCAAGTAACAAGAATTTGCGCATAACCCGAGACGGTAACGAGCCCCGTCGCCCACTCAATCGTGGTCGAATTCTGAGCCGAAGTATTCGCGAGGCTGGTAGGTCGCTGAGATGTGACCCCGCACCGACGGGAGGTCCTTCCAGGCTGCGATGTCGAAGTCGATGGCCACCACCGTGGCGGTCTTCATCTCGACCTGTTCCCCTGTGAGGACCGAGACGAGAATCGACCACGTCGGCTGGTGACCGACGAGCATGAGCCGGTCGCTGTCCGGAATCGATGTGGCCGACTGGACGGCGGCATCGGCACCCGTCCCGTACAGGGTCGGATCGAGGACGACCTCACAGTCCCACTGTCCGGCCGCTTTCGCCAGGCTCGCCGTGGAACGAGCACGAACAGCCGTCGAGGTGACCACGAGATCTGGCGCCAGGCCATCGGCAGTTAGGACCCTGCCCATGATGCGGGCGCTGCGGATTCCCCGGTCGTTGAGAGGTCTTTCGTGGTCCCTACCGTATTCGGCGTTCCAGTCAGATTTGGCATGCCTCATAACGAGGAGGGTCTTCAAGAGTTCCTCCTTGTTTCGGTTCGAGATCTGGCGATGACCCTCAACGGTCAGACTCCGCCCGGAGCGCGTCGAGTCGGGCATCCGCCTCGGTCATGTTGACAGCCTCCCGTCTTTCATGCCGCCCGGGTTCCAGTCTCCGAAAATCGGCCCGGGCAGAGCCTTCGGTCACGAGACGATCAACGACGCTGTCGAGAGCTTCGGGAGACGGCGTCTCATCCACGATCGACGTGGACAACGCCGCGGTCAGGGTTTCGATGATCCCGGATCCAACAGTCTGTCCCCTGCTCAACTCCTCGAGTGCTGCAGCGTTGTCGTGGATGGCGCTCTTCGCCTCCGCGGCCCTGACCCACCTCTCCCGATAGCGGCTCCGCAACGAGGTGAGTTCATCCTCGGAGGCCCGAAGCGAGACGGCATGCGACCGGGCCAAATCCGACCATTTCGCCGCGACCCCCTCATCACCGGCGGATAGGGCCTCGTCCGAGCGCGCCAGGGACTCACGGGCCAATGCCCTCGACTCCCCGACGGTGACGGCGAGCTCCTCGACTCGGGAGATGAGCACGATCTTCTGTCCGATGACTCTTGCCGCTTCGTTACGAAGCTGCTGGTCCCGTAGCCGGACATCGTCGATCACGGCATCGACATCGGGCTCCGGGGCCCTGTCCGGCTCAGACGACGACCCAAGCCATGACCTGAGTTTGGAGATCGAACGTCGGAGCACCGTGCTCCTCCTTCCGGGGACAGACCTGGCGAGGGTAAGCCGGGATTGGTATGCACCCCAACTACGTTTGGGACTGATGACCAACCGTCTTGCCGAGGCGACCTCCCCCTATCTGCTCCAGCACCAGGACAATCCCGTCGACTGGTGGGAATGGGGCGAGGACGCCTTCAATGAGGCGAGACGCCGGGACGTTCCGATCCTTCTGAGCGTCGGGTACGCGGCGTGTCATTGGTGTCACGTCATGGCTCACGAGTCGTTCGAGGACCCCGACACCGCCCGCTTGATGAATGAGAGGTACGTGAACATCAAGGTCGACCGGGAGGAGCGTCCCGACGTCGACTCCATCTACATGGAGGCGTTACAGGCGATGACCGGCCACGGAGGCTGGCCGATGACGGTGTGGCTGGACCACGAAGCCAGGCCGTTCTTCGCCGGCACCTACTTCCCCAAGGAACCGAAACATGGCATGGCCAGCTTCACCCAGGTCATGGATGCGGTCTCCACCGCCTGGGAAGAGCGACGAGAAGACGTCGCCGACCAGGCGCAGCGTCTCGTCGAAGCCATCTCGAGGGAGATACCCACCGGGGATGTCCCGGGGATCGAAGAGTTGGGCGAGGCTTACAACCAGATCGAATCCAGCTTCGACCCGGTCAACGGGGGATTCGGCGGAGCACCCAAGTTCCCCCAGCAGCCGGTGCTCGAGTTCCTCCTCCGGATCGGATCGGAGGAGTGGGCGCCAAACGCCGGGACGATGCTGGCCAAGACCCTGGACCGTATGGCCCGGGGAGGAATCCACGACCAGATCGGAGGTGGCTTCGCCCGGTATTCGGTCGATGCCCATTGGCTCGTGTCCCATTTCGAGAAGATGCTCTACGACAACGCGCAACTCGCCCGTCTCTACCTCTGGGCAGGGATCGAGCTGGATCGGCCCGACTTCACAGCCGTTGTCCGTTCAACGCTCGACTACATGGCGAGGGACCTCCGTCACGAGGAGGGTGGGTTCTTCTCCTCCGAGGATGCCGACTCCGAAGGGGTCGAAGGCAAGTTCTACGTGTGGCGACCCGAGGAGATCCGCAAGGTGCTCGGAGACCGGGCCAAACCTGCGATGGACTACTTCGGGGTAACCGAGGAGGGCAACTTCGAGGGTTCGAACATCTTGCATGTCACCGGTGACGACGATCCCCCCGAAGATCTGGAGACGATCAAGGCCGATCTGCTGGAGGCGAGATCGCAACGGGTCCGGCCGGGCCTGGACGACAAGGTCATCGCCTCCTGGAACGGTCTGGCGATCAGGGCCTTCGCCGAGGGGGGAGCGGCCCTCGGCGAGGGTCACTACCTGCAAATCGCACGCGCGGCCGCCGAGTTCATCCTCGATCATCTCGCCGACGGGGACCGTCTCATGCGTTCGTGGCGCGATGGCCGGACCTCGGTTCCCGGGTTTCTCGACGATCACGCCGGGCTCGCGGTCGGACTCTTCAGCCTGTTCGCCGCCACCGGCGAGGAGCGCTGGTACCAGAGTGCCATCGAACTCGTGGGCCGCCTCAGCGAGTTCACCAAGCCGGACGGCGGCTTCTACAGCACTGCCGGGAAGAATGCTGACCTCGTCAAACGGCCGGTCGATCTCACGGACAATCCCCTCCCATCGGGTAACGCCCTCGCGGCCGAAGCGCTTCTGCTGGCAAGCCTCTACACGGGCAACGCCAACTGGAGAGAGTCATCCGAGAGAGCCATCGCCGCAGTCGGCCTGCTCGCCGATCGCTATCCATCGATAGTCGGGCACCACCTGGCCGTCGCACACTCGTCGTTCTCCACCAGGGAGCTTGCCATCGTCGGGGAAGAGTGGCCGGACCTCGCAGCGGTCTACTGGTCGGAGTATCGACCCGGAGTGGCCCTCGCTCCCTCGGCCTCCGCGACCTCGTCGGTGCCACTGCTCGAAGGTCGGGCACCAAACGGCCAAACGCTCGCCTATGTGTGCCGTGGATTCGTTTGCGACCTCCCCACCAGCGACCCCGAAGTCCTCGCCCAACAGCTCGGCTGAACCGGGAATCAGCCAGCGGACACCGGCGTTGGACCCTACGTGCCATCACTCTCACTGAATCACGCTGTCCTGTTCGTGTCGGACCTGGAGCAGGCACGCGCGTTCTACACCGATGTGCTCGGGTTCACGGTGGCTGCCAACGAAGAGGGCTTCAACGCGGCGTTTCTCCGCGCCCCGAACTCCGAGAACCACCACGATCTCGGCCTGTTCGAGACGCCGGGACAGAAGCCACCCCGAGGCTCAGTCGGTCTATATCACCTCGCCTGGGAAGTCGAGAAGATCGAGGACCTGGCCACGATCCGCGACGCCCTCGGCGGGGCGGGTGCCCTCACCGGCCAGTCTCACCACGGGGCAACGGTCTCTCTTTATGGCGCCGACCCGTCCGGGAACGAGTTCGAGATCATGTGGCTGCTCCCCCGTGACGAATGGGGCGAGTACGAGGACAGGGGCGTGGTAATGCCCCTCGACCTCGACGCCGAGATCGCCCGCTGGAGCAAGTCCTAAGGGACCCACGACGTCCGCCCCGGGACCTCCCATAAGTTCAAGTTAACTTCACTCCGGTTGATAAGGTTCACCAGATGGAATGGCTCACTATCGGAGAGGTTGCTTCGAGGTCGGGCATGGCGACGTCGGCGCTCCGCTTCTATGAGACGAAAGGGCTGATCGCATCGGAGCGGACCGACGGGAACCAGCGGCGATACCCCCGGGCGACGTTGCGCCGGGTCGCACTCATCAGGGCCGGTCAGGAGGTCGGCCTGTCACTGGCCGAACTGGCTGAGGCGTTGGAGCAACTCCCCCACGACAAGACCCCCACGAAGTCTGATTGGGAGCGGCTGTCCAAGGCGTGGCGAAGCCGTCTCGACGCCCAGATCGCAGAAATGGTCGCTCTCCGCGACGAGCTCACCGACTGCATCGGGTGTGGTTGCCTGTCACTCAAATCGTGTGCGATCTTCAACCCCGGCGACGCAGCGGCCGACCTGGGAACGGGTCCCCGCTATCTGCTCGGCGATAGCCGCGAGGCTGTTGCCTCTGACGCCTGAAGGGCACCCGCCGAGGCGAGCACGTAAGCCACCCAAAGGGCATCCGCCAAACCGAGGTGGACCAGCTGCATCCACAGCGGGACCCCCAGGTAGACATTGACCACCCCCGTCAGCAGCATCAGAGCAACCAGGACGGGCAACGACCGGGTGTAGACATCTCTCCCCCGCTCCGACCTCGAAGCTGCCCACCAGCCGATGGCGGAGGCAACCACGGCGAGAACGGGGTGAATGACACGCAGTCTGGTCAGGAAGTGCTCCTCCGCGGCTAGATCCCCTCCCCCCTTTGGGAACAGAGTGTCTGCCAGAGCGGTGACAGCGCCGGACGCGGCTATGAGGACCAGGGCCAACCCGCCAATGAGGACGACACGCGTGACCTTCGGGTCCTTATGAAAGTCGAGCCGTTTTCCACCTGAGAGCCAGAAAATGGTCAGAGCGAGCGCGGCCAGGAGAAACAGAGTGTTCACCAGGTGAAGCGGAACCGACACCGCCCTGGCTACCGAGGCGTCTTCGGCCACCCACTCGGCCAAAACGATCATGGCCCCGATGAGGGCCTCACCAACTATCGCCACCGCAGCGAGCACCGCGCCGGTCCGGGCCGGGTCGCCCTTCTCGCTCTGCCCCCAGATGAGGACAGCAAGCACGAAGACGAGCGCCAGCGCGATGCCGCTGGCGCCACGGTGCGCGAACTCGATGGCGGTCGCCCCCTGGAGTTCGGGAAACACCTGTCCGTTACAGGTCGGCCAGGAAGGGCCGCAGCCGGCTCCGCTACCGGTAGCCCTCACGAGGGCACCGAGCAGTATCACGACAACATTGAAACCGAGGACGAACCAGGCGAAACGGACGAGCTTGGTCACGCAGTCAGGTTAGGGAGTGACCGGGGATCTGCCATCATCAGGGCGTGTCGTCCCTCAGCCTTCTGGCACAAGAAACCGGATACTGGTTCTCAGGCATCCTCACGATCGTGGCGGCCGTGATCGTGACGGCCGACATCCTGGTGAGCTCGCGGTCCAGAGACGAAGACTGACGTCTGGAACGAAGATGGACATTCTCCCGAACATCGTCGCAGCCATCGGTGACACCCAGTTAGTGCGGCTTTCCCGTCTCCACCCGCCCGGGAATCTCGTGGCCAAGATCGAATTCATGAACCCGGGTGGATCGATCAAGGAACGAATCGCCGCCACCATGATCGATCGGGCCGAGGAGGAGGGTCTTCTCCGCCCGGGAGGGACGATCATCGAGCCCACCTCGGGAAACACCGGCGTCGGCCTGGCCATGGTGGGAGCGGTGCGCGGATACCGCGTCATCTGCACCGTCCCCGACAAGGTCTCGAAAGAAAAACAGGATCTGCTTCGCGCCTACGGCGTAGAGGTCATCGAGACTCCTACGGAGTTCGGCCCGGACCATCCCGACTCCTACTACGGGGTGGCGAACCGGCTGGCCGAGGAGATCGAGGGGGCCTTCCAGCCCAACCAATATTTCAATGAGGCGAACCCCCGGGCCCACTACGAGACGACGGGCCCGGAGATCTGGGAACAGACCGACGGAACGATCGATGTCTTCGTGGCAGGGGTCGGTACCGGCGGCACTATCAGCGGGGCGGGTCGGTTCCTGAAGGAGAAGAAACCTTCTCTCGAAGTCGTTGGCGCCGACCCGGAAGGCTCCATCTACACCCAGGGCCCGGACGGCAACATCCATCAGTACCTGGTCGAGGGTGTCGGGGAGGACTTCTACCCCGAGACTGTCGAGCTCGACGTGATCGACCGTTTCATCGAAGTGACCGATGCAGAGTCGTTTGCGATGGCACGACGACTGGCACGGGTCGAGGGCGTGTTGACCGGTGGCTCCGGTGGCCTGGCAGTGGAAGCGTCTCTCCGGGTAGCCCGGGAGGACCAGGAACGGCTGGTGGTGGTGGTGGTGCCCGACTCGGGCAGGGGCTATCTCTCCAAGATCTTCAACGACGAGTGGATGGAGTCGAAAGGCTTCGAAACGTGAGTGACCCCGCCACTAGGGCGGGGTCACTCGGGTAGACAGCCCTGGCGTTGCTTCACACATCTAGGTGCTACGGGTGGACAAGTCCCGCAGTATCCAGAGCCGGGTGGTCCAAGTTTGGAGTCGCCACCTGTTCCATGTCGGAACGAGCGGCGCCTTCAGTGGTCAGCGCCACTCAGCGCTTGGCCACCTCCAGAGTCCTAAAACATTGATACAAGTTCGGACCACCTCCTTTCTCTGGTAGCGCGATTGTGCCACATCTTCAGGATTGAGCACAGCGATTTCCGATGAGATATCAGCGGTGCAACCCTTCCGATGTCACCCGTGAGAGGAGATGCATGAAACGCAGAATGGGGGGGTCCTGTTCGTCTCAGGCGTCCTGTTTTCGGCCGCCTGCTCCCCCGGCGAGGAGCTCGCCGAGCAGATCGCCGAGTCGCAGGAAGGTGTAGCAGACGTCGAGATCGACAAGGACTCGGGAGAGATGAGCGTCGAGACCGATGAAGGGTCGGCGACGTTCGGCGGGGGTGAACTGCCCCGACGACTTCCCGATCCACATGCCCGGTGGCGGCGAGGTACAGAGCGTCATCGAGCAGGACGATGCCATTGTTGTTTCTCTCAGCTACGAGGAGGATTTCTCGACCATCGCCGACTACTTCCAGGACTGGATCAACGACAACGACATGGAAGTCGTGAACAGATTCGAGTCGTCCGATCCACAGTCGATCACGTGGTCGGTCGAAGACGGAGATCGGGCTACAACATCACAGCCGCCGGCACTGGAGACACAGTGCAGGTGACCGTCATAGTGGGAGAAAACTAGAAACTAGAGACGTAAGTTGGCGACGAAGTCGTCCCACCACTCGCCGAGAGCACCGAGGCCCTCCCCCAGTGCCCAGAGGAAGGCGATGACGAGAGCGACGAAAGCCACCAAAGTGGCGAGGTTCCGGACCCGATAGAGCTGACGCTGTGAGTCGTCCTCCATATACGAGAGGTCGGCGGTCGTAGGAGTCACCGGCCCTCTTTCGAACGGGTCGGGCGGAGCCGCATACGCGGGCTGATTGGCTCCGACCGTCTGGAGTTGGCGTTCGACGGATGGCTGGCGCTCCTGCTCCTCCGAGGAGACGATCGCGACCGACTCGTGCTCGGACTCGGATTCTGGTTCTTTTTCCGGTTCCGGTTGAGGCTGATCGTCTTGGTCGTTCCTCGTATCGCCGCCGCCCGCGTCGACGACGTCTTTGAACGCGAGCGTGGCCAGGGCCTGTTCCACAGTGGGACTCGTCTCAGTCTCCGGCGGCTCGACTCCCGCCTTGTCAAAGAGGTGTCTCTCGTCGACGCCGAGCACAGCAGCTAGAGCGGACAGAACCTTTGGATCGTTGGGACGGCTCTTGTCCCGTTCCCATGCCCGGATGGTCGTAGCTGTGCGACCGACCAAATCGGCGAGTTTTGCCTGACTCATCCCGAGCTTTGTGCGTCGGTACCGCACTGTCCGCCCGAAGCTTCTCTCCGGCATGTCCATTAGAGCGTTTATACCCCTCTTGAGGTTCCCGAAACAACGATGAAATCTGGAACCTCAGCTTGTGGGTTCCAGATATCGAACCAATCGCCTCGCGAAGCGATGCCCCTAACCTCGAAGAAGATACTACCGAGGAGGCGTCCGGACGCCTGGTGGGTCCCCCGGTCTTCAAAACCGGTGAGAGGCCGATACGGTCTCTGGCGGGTTCGATTCCCGTCCGCCTCCGCCATACAAGGGAAACGTGTGTTTTCCCCCAGAGACGAGCTCCGCCCCCGAACCACACCCACTCATAACGATGGCACCCATTGAGTCTCGGCGGATCCGGTCTTGGCCGTTACATCGATGGTTGGCCACGTCATGGTGATCTTGGTGTGGTCGCTGAGGCCGACAGCGGGCCGATAGGGGCTGCGTGGCTGAGGTTGTTTCACCGCCGATGATCCCGGATATGGCTACGTAGCCGAAGATGTACCTGAGTTGAGCATGGCGGTGGCCACAACGTGGAGAGGCCGTGGGGTCGGGCGAGCTCTTCTCCAGGAGATAAC
>JBKHKD010000040.1:0-26926 GCA_046537785.1 Actinomycetota bacterium | reverse complement strand
GAACCACCAGGCCAGTCTGGCCGGTCCCAACACCGACCCCGGCATACTCACAGCACTCGTCTGTGATCCTGGAATCGGTCGGCTTCCTGGTCGATCGTGATTATCGGGGCTCCCTTAAATCCGCACGCTCTTGGTCGTGGATGTGGAACTCTCTCGTGTCATGAGCAGATACAGGGCGTGACGCCGAGAATGAGCGGCCGGCACCTCAGAGCTGGCTATGCACCGGAATCGACCAAGACATTGACCAGAACCGTCGACCGACGGAGATCGCGGACCGGAATCGTGATACTGTTCGGCCGGGGAGAGATTCTGAGTGTCCACGGCCAACGAGACAACAAGTCGAGTCTCTCAACAGTCTGGCAAAAGTCTCCCAACGGTCTACCAAACGCCGCGAAACCCCAGGGCAACGCCATCTTCTCGAACAGCCCGGAGAGTCCGCTCCGAATACGGATTCGGCCACATGAGAACCTTTACCGAGACTGTTCCGAGATTGTGCCGAGACTCTTCCGAGACTGTTGCGAGACCAATGTCAGACCATTGGGAGACTCGATTCGCAGAATCAGACATGAAATGCTGGAGCAAGAGACCCGACAGCGGACCCGGGCGGAGATGCCCGAACCCCTGCTAACCCTGAAAGAGGCCGCCGAATATCTGCGGCTCACCCCCGCCGCCCTCTACACACAGCGTCACCGCGGAAACAAACCCGGGGCGCTCGGCATCCGAGTCGGCCGGAAGATCCTCTACCGGCCATCAGACATCAACCGGTACCTCGACGAGCTACTCGCCGGAAACCAGGTCTCTCTCCAGCGATAGGGAGCTCTTGACTTTCCTTAGCCGCGTCGGTGCCCGTATCGCTCCTCCATTCGGTCGGCCAGATTCTCTAAGTCCTCCTCAAACAGGGAGCCGTACACGTCGAGCGTCATTGCCGCGGAGGCATGGCCGAGCATCCGCTGTACGGCCTTGATCGAGGCGCCCGAAGCAATGGCGAGCGAGGCCGCCGTGTCTCTGAGGTCGTGGATGATCAGATCCGAGGGCACGTCCGCAGCGTCGGTTGTTCTCAGCCAGACAGAGCGTCTGAAGTTGGGTCGGCGCAGCGGACCCCCTCGTGGGGCGGTGAAGACAAGGCCCTCGTGGGGGGTACCGAGCGACTCCATGACGAAGTTGGGGACGATCACCGTTCTGGTTTCGTGAGTCTTCGGGGATCCAAATACGAGGTGTCCGTTTACTTCACTGGCTGCCTCCTCGACACGCACCCGACGTCTGCCGGGATCGACGTTCTCCCATCTAAGTGCTACGGCTTCACCCCAGCGCAAACCTCCGTAGCCGAGAAGCCGGATCAGTCCGCCGGACCCCTCCCGCACTTCCTCTGCAGTGTCGGCCAGATCCTCGAGCTGGTCGGCGGTCAGGAAGAGTTGTCGGCGTTTGTGGACTGGCGGTGCCTTGACCCGGTCGGTCGGGTTGCGCGCGATCAGCCCGTCATCGACGGCCATGTCGAGACTGGCGTGGAGTACCTGCAATGCCTGTTTGATCCTGGCCGGGCTCAGGTCCTCGACCATCTCCGACACCCATTGCCGCACCGCGGGGGTCGTGATATGCCGTATCTCGGTGTTGCCGAAGGTGGGCAGTATCCGGGAGCGCAACAGCGACTCGTAGCCGTCCCTCGTCTTAGCGGTAAGACCGTGTCTGGATTTGAGCCAGTGTTGGGACCACTCCTCATATGACACCGCTCCCGCTGTCGGGTCCGTCCATACGCCGCGCTGTGCTTTGCTCTCCTCTGCCAGGAGCCATTGCTCGGCGTCGACCTTCCGGCTGAAGGTCTTGGAGTGCTGCTTGCCGTCGGGCCCTCGATATCTCGCCATCCAGGGCTTGGCGACTTTCCGCCCGGACTTCTGTTTCCAGTTGTCGATCCGCTTCACACTGCCCATCGGATCACCTGTCCGGGTATCAATCGTTGCACAAGTATTGCACAAGCGGAGTCAAATGTAGGAAGACCGTGGAAAATCCTGTAAGACCGAGCAAGATACGGTCTTAGAGACGTTGCCCCTGGTCAAAGCCCAATTTCTGACGTTTTGCCTAGCAGTGAATTTGCGCCCTCGCCAGGATTCGAACCTGGGACACCCGGTTTAGGAAACCGGTGCTCTATCCCCTGAGCTACGAGGGCGGGGTTGGTTGGAAATGTGGTGGTAGCCGGGTATGTGTTGTCTCACATCGCCGGATCGAAAGGGTAATCGGGGATCTGTTTGATCTCTGATCGGCCGGAGCCCGGGCAACGATTAGATACGCGAATCTCAAGCATGAAGTATTCGACGGCGGTTGGTCGCCTTCGCACGGTTGCCGAGGATCTGACCTCCCAATCGAGGTGGGCGGACACCCTGATCATCGAGGCTTACGTCTACGGGGATCTGTTGGATGCACCCCCGGATCTGGACTGGATTTCGCTGGCATTCGTCGTTGACTTCCCTCCAGAGGAGGTGACGTGGCTGGCGCAACCGGCCTCTGCTGAAGCCGCAGCTTCACTTCTCAGGTTCGACAAGTATCCGATCGCGTGGCGGTGGCGTCCCCCGTCATGGCCGGTGTGGAACCACGAGATCGTTGGACCGGTGCGGTTCTGGTCCATCAAGGGCGGGTCAGATGAATCAACCTTGTCGGCGCTCGCGGATCGCCGCATGGAGCAACTCGAGCGTTCTTCGCCGCCGGATGAGGAGACGTTCCTTCGGCAGCTGCGAATCGAGAGGGGTGCGGCTCGAAAGCACCTCAAATCCGTGGTCGACTCCTACCACGACCGAGATTGGCGAAGAAGTCACAAGGGATTCGGGGTGTATCCAGAAGACCACCTGTGGAGGGCGACCAAGGGATTCCTCGACTTGGACGACGCCGTCATCAAGGGCTGAAGGCAACACAGAGAAGGGCCGGCCAGGCGCAGCTACCGGAGCTACAAGGAAGCTTCGAGAACTGCGGTTCTTTCTCGGTCCGCAAAGCGATGCGGTGCGGATCACCTACTACATCGCCACCGGCAGGCGGATCATCCTCTTGACGATGTTTCGGAAGCAACGGCAGAGAGAGCGAGCAGAGATTGATTGGGCGGCCCGAGCTATGGGGAAGTGCATCGCGGAAGGGCACACTGTGGAGGACGAACATGACTGAGAAAGCCACCTCGACTGAACTGAAGAACCGGAGGGGTGAGAGTGAGGCTCGCCGCCGCGGATACCAGGAGGCCCAGGACGAATTCCATCTCGGAGCGAGGGTCAGGGCAGAGAGGGAACGGCTGGGGATGACTCAGTCGAAGCTTGCCGACAAGAAGGGCACCACCCAGCCAACTATCGCCCGTCTCGAAGCCGGCGGAGTGAAACCGAGCCTCGACACACTGCACCGCGCCGCCGACGCGCTCGGACTCGAACTGGTCGTCAACTTCCGTCAGCAAGCCTCTGCCTGAGCGACGGAACTACTCGCTTGGGGGCCGCAAGCGGGATAGGTGTGCACGCCGGGCCGTGCGGCACGTCGCTTCGGGAAGTAGGCCACCCAAGAGAGATGCTCTCGACTCGCTGGTCGAGCGAACCGGGAGCCGGGTTCTCTCACCCGGGCCGGGTCGCCGTCACCGTGACGCCGGTAGCGACTTCGGCCTGCCGCTCAGGTGAGAGCAGCTTCTCCATGAGGTCGATCAGGTCGGGCGTGAAGAGCGGGTAGCGGGCGGCGTCATTGAGCTTGAAGGGATGACGCTCTACGACCTTGATCTGATCGAAACCCACATTCTTCAGTTTCTTGACGAAGACACGCTCCGCCAGGGCTCCCGATACTCAACCGGCCCAGGCGGAAGGATGGGTGCGGATCTCCGGAGGTAGCTCCTCGTCGGACAGTGTTAGATCGGTGACGCACATTCGCCCACCGGGTCTGAGGACGCGATGGGCCTCGGCGAGGACCCGGCTCTTACGCGCGGAAAGGTTGATCGTACCGTTGGAGACGATCACGTCAGCGCTCTCCTCGGGAAGCGGGAGGTCCTCGATCTCGCCCTGGATGAAGTAGGCGTTGTCCAGTCCAGCCTCTTTGGCGAAGCGTCTTCCTCGTTCCACCATCGGAGCGAGAAAGTCGACGCCGGTTGCAGAACCCGAAGGCCCCACCTCGCGGGCGGCGAGCAGCACATCCACGCCAGCCCCACAACCCAAATCCACGACCTCCTCCCCGGGAGCTAGGGCAGCGCGGCTTATGGGGTTGCCGACTCCGAGCGCCCATTGGCGGGCGCCGTCGGGCAGCGCGTCGAGCTGCCTTTCGTCATAGAAGCCGGTGGCGGCTCCTGTGGGGGACTCGAGTGCGGCGTATGTCTCATAGACGAGATCGTGGATCTCGTCGGTGTACATCAGATCCTTGGTCATGGGGTTTGATTCGCCTCCAGATCGTTGAGAAGTTGCTCGAATCTCTCGTTTACCGCCGACGGCATGTCGACTTCGGGCTTGCGGGCCATGAAGCTCCGCAGCTCCTCGGCGAACTCCATCTCGCCACAGCAGCGACGGCAGAGGGCGAGGTGGTCCTCGACTCGCTGCCGATCGGCGGGATCGAGCTCCTGCTCGATGTACTCCCACAGTTGTCGTACAGCCTCTGCACACGTGATCATTTCGATATCGCTTTCTCCTTGAGCAGTCCGTTGTCGACTGCGTATTCCCATAGCTCCTTCTCGAAGTGCTTGCGGCCCCGATGGAGCCACGAGAGGACGGTGTTCCTCGGGGTCCCGAGCATCCGGGTCACGTCCTCGACTTCCATGCCCTCCATGTGGACGAGGACCAGGGGAATCCGGTATTTGGGGCTTAGCCTGTCGAGCACAGCCCACACGTCCTCCTCGTTGAACGAGTGGAGGAAGTCGACGTGAACGCTATCCGAGTAGGGCCATGGGTCCTCGTCTGCGATCTTGCGGTAGAGGGAGTAGTCGGAGACGTCTTCGATAGGTGTCTCGTCGGGTCCCGCGGACTCCCTTCGATATCGATCCCTCACCGAATTCAAGAGGATCGTCCGGAACCAGCCCGGTGCGGCCTCGATATCACGGAGGTCGTCAAAGCGGCGATATGCCTTCATCAGGCAGTCTTGAACGACGTCCTCGGCACCCTCACCAGCCAGCCTCCGTGCCAGTGCATAGAGAAAAGGAAGCTGCTCCCGTGCCAGGCGCTGGAAGTCGGTGCGGCTGCGACTCATCACCATGACTTAACCGTAGAAGAAAGGTCGGTCCTGTTCATGTCGTCGGTTTCCGGCTCCTAATCGATATCCCGAATGTCCCGAATGCCCTGGCATTCGCCTCGCCAGGCGCACCTCTGAAGGTGTCGACCTTGGGTCCGAACTCGATCCCGGTCAGTCCGGCGTGTTCAATCACCTGTTTCCACCCTGCTCCCGGCAGGGCCCCCGCTATTCAGCCGGCCCAGAGGTCGATGTCGCGCTGGGTTCCTTCGGGGATCGGTTTCTCCACGACGATGTCCGCAATCTGAATGCGGCCGCCCGGCTTGAGGACACGACTGATCTCGGAGTAGGCCCTCTGCTTGTCGGGCACCAGGTTGAGAACTCCATTCGAGATGACCAGGTCTGCTGACTCATCCGGGATGGGAAGCTTCTCCGCCCGGCCCTCCCGGAACTCGAGGTTGTCGAGTCCCAGCTTGGACGCTGAGCGACTACTGCGATCGAGCATGTCCTGGGTCATATCGACCCCTATCACCTCTCCGCTGGGACCCACGGCACGCGCCGCGATGACGGAGTCAAGGCCACCACCCGATCCGACATCCACGACAGTGTCCCCGGCTGTTGGCAACCCCCAGTGGAAGGGGTTGGCCACCCCTGCGAAGGCTTCGACGACGTCATCGGGGAGATCGTCGAGTAGCGACGGCGGATAGCCTATGTGGTCGGCAGCTTTTCTGCCCGTGAAGAAGTGGTACCCCGCCGTCGGGTCCGAGGCGACTTCGCGGTACTTCTCCTGGATGCGGGCGTGGAGCTCGGCCGGGTCAACGACCGGCCGATCGGCTTGCTGTTCTCGTGTCATGCGCGTCTCTCCGGTAGCTCAGCCAGTGGCGGGGGCCGTCACGAAGAACGACCCCCGCCGATAGTTCGGTCAGACCACTTCGAGTGTGGTGGTGACAGGGACGGCATTAGCCAGGCTGTCACGTACCGGCGAAGTGTCCTGCACGTACTGGCAGAGCTCCTCGAGTTGCTCCTTCGTCGCGTTGGGGCTGGATATGCGGCCCTTGGCTCGAATGGCGTTGAATCCGGGTCGGGAACCCTCGAGACCGAGGAATGAGCGAACGTCGAAGTCTCCTTCGATCTCGTACTCCATCGACTCGATCTCGATGCCTTTGGCCGCAGCATTGGCTGCGTAACCGACTGCGTAGCAGAACGCGAGCCCCTGAAGCAGGAGCTCGACGGCGTTCGGTCCCTTGTTGGAGCCCAGAAGGACGGGTGGCTCGTCGCCTTCGAGCTGGAAGGGTGTCTCACGCGACTCGTCTTCCTGGCCGGCGTGGCGAAATCCCTGGATCTCGCCCGTGTTGTAGGTCCCGTCCTGCCAGGTGCTCCTGGCCCGGAAGGTGAAAGAGCCCAGTGACGGATCGTCCTTCACTGCTTCGATGGTCTCGACGAGCTGATCGACATTTATCCCGTTCTTCACCTGAACTTTGGTGGTCATGTTTCTCCTTGGTCGCAATCGTTGGTCTCTTGGCCGGCCTTCACATACAGAGACGCATCGCGGGACCGTTCGATTGCGCGCGGCCAGTTCTCCAATAGGAACTGGAGTGTCGGCCAGGAAGGTTACGTCTAGGACCCAAGAGAAAAGCGGGCGAACACCGAAAGCGAGACACTCAGTCGGCGTCCTGATCGCCCTCGTGCAGTAGAGAGTGGTGGATGTGGGTCGGGATCCAGTCGTGGAGTGCCGCTCCGATGAGGGCATCGGTGGGGCATAGATCCCCTATGGGGGAGTGAAAGGAGGCTGGTCTCCCGCACTTGCAGCAGTGGAAAGTTTCGATGCTGGAGAGACCGACTGTTTGCATCACATATGTGCATCGGCAAAACACGGTTCAAAACTTGAATTGGTCGGAGTCCTCGTCGTCACTCTTGCGTGGGCACTACCACCAATTTGCCCACGAAATTCTTCGTTCCAAACCGCGCGTGGGCGTCTCTGATCTCCTTTAAGGAAAAAGTCTCAGCGACGAGAGGAGAAACCGTTCCCTGCCGTGCCATTTCCACGACGCCAGCGAAGGTGGGTCGGGTGTGCATCGTCGACCCGATGAGCTTCCTGTGTCGGAGATAGATGCGACGCAGGTCGAGTTCGACAAGGGGGCCTGCGATGGCTCCTGCAATTGTCAGACGACCCCCTGTGCGCAGCCGGTCGACAACCTCTCCGAACCTGGTCCCGCCGACGACATCGAGCACGACGTCGACTTCGCGCACTTCCGACAGGGGGTCACGGTCCCGGAGAAAAACTTCTGACGCGCCTGCCACCGTCACTGCCTCCTCTTTGCTCGTGCTGGTGTAGGCGACGACGTGACAACCTTGCGCGGACAGAATCTGAACCGCGGCCAGCCCGACCCCTCCCGATGCCCCAGTGACCAGGACTCTTTCGTCCTGCTGACATCCGGCGGCTTCGATCATTCCCATCGCGGTTGCGTAGGCGATGGGAAGACATGCGAGCTGTTCGTCACTCAGCGGGGAGGAGCTGACGTCGTGGATCTGGTCCACCGATGAGATGTGAAAGTCGGCAAAACCACCATCGACCTCGCTGCCGACTATTGCCGAAGGATGCCCGAGGTCGTCATACTCGGCAGCAGGGTCGACGAGTACACGCTGTCCGACCAGGCTCCTTTCGACTCCCTTGCCGACTTCGGCGATGACACCGGCAACATCACCTCCCTGGATCCTGGGGAAGTCGATGGGCACGCCCCGCCATCCGGCGACTGCGTTGGGATCAGAGGACGAACCGTAGGCGCCTTCCCGTGTCCAGATGTCGGTGTTGTTCACTCCGGCCGCGGTGACGCGTACCAGGACCTGTCCAGGACCCGGACTGGGGCGGGGCCAGTCGTTTCGTACCTCGACCACCTCCGGACCGCCGTGGCCGGTGGTTACCGCCGCTGTCATCAGGTCCGGGAGGTTTTCCATCCGGCGTCGAGGGTATGGAGTCCGGTGAGACCGGTCAATGTCGGTGGGTTCGCGGTGGCAACTGTGACACTGTAAGATTACTTAGGTATGCTAACTACCGCCTCATTGGCTGATCGGCTGCGCGTGTCCGTCGGCAGGCTGGCGAGAAGACTCAGACAACAATCCCTGGGGGGTTTGACGCCATCTCAGGCGTCGGTGATCTCGACGCTGGACCTCCAGGGGCCGATGACCATGGGCCGTTTGGCCGAACTCGAGGGAATCGCCAAGCCGTCGGCCACGGGAATCGTCGGGCGACTCGTGGACAAGGGGCTGGTGGAAAAGAGAGAGGACCCGTCAGACCGACGTTCGTCGATCGTGGCGGTAACCCCCGAAGGGAGCCAGCTTCTGGAGCAGCGTCGCCGGGAGAGGACGGCCTATCTCGCCCGACACATCGAACGGCTCGACTCTGACGATCGTGCCGTCCTGGAACGGGCCGTAGTGATCCTCGAAGAGATGATCGAAGAGCGATGACCTCACCAGCGGACCTCGCCCGGCGGACATTCGCCGCCTTCGCCATTCACAACTTCCGTCTTTACTTCGGCGGTCAGGTCGTGTCTGTGTCCGGGGCATGGATGCAGAGGGTCGCCCAGGCGTGGCTCGTTCTCGAGATCACCGGCAGCGGGGCTGCCGTCGGAGCGGTCACTGCCGTCCAATTCCTCCCCATCCTCGTTCTGGCGACCCGGGGAGGGTTGGTGGCCGATCGGATGGACAAGCGCCGGCTGCTCTATCTCACTCAGAGTCTCGCCGCCACCATCGCACTGACCCTGGGCTTCCTGGTCCTCATCGACGTCGTCGAGCTGTGGATGGTTTTCGTCCTCGCCCTGGCTCTCGGTCTGGTCGGAAGCGTCGACAACCCGACGCGGCATTCGTTCGTAATGGAGATGGTTGGTCGATCGAGGCTGGCGAATGCGGTCGCCCTCAACTCGGTGCTGGTCAACTCGGCTCGGGTGGTGGGTCCTGCCATCGGGGGTCTGCTCATCGTGACCGTTGGCATCGGCTGGTGTTTCGTGATCAACGCCGTCACCTACCTCGTGTTCATCACGGCCATTTCCCTCATGCGAGACGACGACATCGAGCGCCCGGAGCCGGAGCGGAAACAGCGCGGCCAACTCCGCGACGCCCTCCGCTACGTCCGCCAGAACCCGGTGCTTCGGGCCACCCTGGTGATGAGCGCTGTCATCGGGATCTTCTCCTACGAGTTCGAGGTCGTGTTGCCTCTCCTGGCCCGGTTCACCTTCGGCGGCGATGCCGACACGTTCGGTTCGATGTTCGCTGCCATGGGCATCGGGGCGGTGGTCGGCGGGCTCTACGTCGCCACGAGAGGCCGCACCTCACCCCGGGCGATTCTTGCCGCAGCTTCCGCCATGGGCATCTCGATAGGCGCCACCGCGGTGGCGCCCAATGTATGGGTCGCCCACATCACCCTGGTCATGGTCGGCTTGAGCGCCTCGGCGTTCCTCACCTTGAGCAACTCGGTTCTCCAACTCGAGTCGGAGCCACGGATGCGGGGACGGGTGGTCGGGATGCGTGCCACGGCGGTTCTTGGCGCCCGGCCCATCGGTGCCCCGATCGTCGGCTGGATCGGGGAGTTTCTCGGGCCTCGCTATGCCCTCGGTGTCGGGGCGGTGGCGGCACTCGCGGTGGCATGGTGGGCGCGCAGCCGGATGCTCGACAGTTAGGTATCCCAGCAATCGACGATGTCTGTGTCGTCCGGGCGATCTAGGTCACCGGTGAGATGCGTCTTCCTCGCCGCGCAGAACTCGGGCGTCAACTCGTACCACGAGTGTCCTTTCCCCGTCTTGACCTCCCAGTTGCGGGAGCCCAGCAAGGGGACGACCTGGCCGCCGATTGCGTCGCTGGGTCGCCAGAGATTCAGCCACTTTCCATCGACCTGATCGGACAGCGCGCCGGACAGCGAGTCGAGTCCGAGGGAGGGGAAGAGCGACGGGTACAGATCTCCAAGTTGTGACCCGTAGGTGATGAACAAGCCAGGCCGGGCGTCTTCGTCGGCGAGACGCAGGGCAACGGCAGAAATGAGCGAGCCCTGAGAGTGGGCGGCGAGCACGTCGGGGGTCTCTTCGGAGATCACCGTTTGCAGTCGGGTGACGGCGTAGGGCCCGTATGCCGGCGGGCCCAGGGGATGGAACCAGCGCGGCCAGAACGAGCCCAGGTCCCAGAGGATCCCCACCTTGCGTCTCGAGTCCTGACCGTTGAGGAGACCACCGACGATGGAGCGGACGATGAGAACGGCCGGCACGGCCACCATCAGGATCTTGGCCCATCCGAGGAGAGAGGCTGGGTCGAAGGGGAGGCCGAATAGGACGGCCATGTTTTCCGGGTCCTCGTTTACCCAGGCCGGCATGGTGATGTCAGTCTGGGCGCATCCTTCGGCCGGACCCAGGCAGGAGAGGGCCGCCGCCGTGGCACCGACAACCGCGCCGTAGACACCGGCCACAATCAGGACCCCCCGCGCCCGGAGCACACCACGTCTGATCCGGGATTGGTCGTGGCCCGTCTTGGGGAAGAAGGTTGCCACGGCGAAAGCCGTTGACACCACTGCGACGAGGCCGGCCATTCCGACCGTCACAAAGGTGGCGGAACCGTCGAATGTGTGTGTCGTGGTGGTTGCCTCCGACAGATAGGTCTCCACGAGCATCGCACCGGTGAGACCCAGCGTGCCTCCCATGAGCGTCGCCATGGCCAGAAGTCCCAGGGGAGCCCATCCTTTCCGGAGACCTCCTTTGGCTATCTCGCCGAATAGGGCAAGGGCCGCGGAGATTCCGAGGACGAGGGCGATCTCATACGTGAGGTCGTCGGAGACCTGGAGGTTCGGTCCGCCGAGTTCCGAGGGGGAGGAGCCGACGATGGACCACGCCAGGACGGCGATGCCGACGATCGGTGCGACGGCGGTTATGCCGAGCACCAAACGGCTTTGGGCGGTCGCTCCCGTGGTCAGTGCCAGAGTCACCATCATGAGCCCGGCCAGGATCAGCGCCGCAGCTTCCAGCCCCCGATCGCCGAACGCCCGGGCCGCGACCACCGAGAGCATGGCCATGCCGAACACAAGGTGGAGCCTGCGGAGACGGTGGAGGATCGAGTGCACGCCCCACAGGTGGGTCCCTTCGACTCCCAGACGTCCGGCCGGGTCACTCCAATCTGGCTCTTTACCGAGTGGGTTCATCGCCGCGACTCTCGGGGAGAAGAGGTGCCGCATGCGCTCCCGGAACGTGAGTGGCTTGAACGATGACTGCGTGGACATCCATCCCAGACCGAAGACCACCACGACACAGGTGATCGCATATATCCAGGCGGCTGCGGTGGAGGACACACCTGTCGAGTAAGGGATGTCGAGGCTCATGTTGGCCATCTGGACGAAGAAGATGCCCGTGAGTGATAAGCCGGCGACCCGGATCCAGATCCGGGACCACACGTTCGGGGATTCCGTCATCCAGCCGGCCACGTTGGCCATGGCGAATGGGGCGAGAAGGATCCAGAAGGCCGACAGCGACGACTTCGAGGTGAGACTTCCCCAGTGGAAGGCCTTCACGTCCCAATCGTCGCGGACCGGCTCGTAGATCTTGGCGAGGTCCCATCCCTGGTCGTAGGTGACCGGTTCTGTGTAGAGCAAGTCGCTCGGCGGTGTCCCCGAGACACCGTGGACCCGGATCTCGCTGGGCAATCGTCCCCCTTGATTTCGGAGGAGCCAACCTATCGGACTTGGGGGCTCGGGTGGCGCACTACATTCAGGGCAATGGAAGAAGAACGCATCGCCCTGTTCATCGACTACGAGAACCTCGCCATCGGTGCCAGGGAAGCCCTCGGGGGCATGGAATTCGACTTCGAGCCCATCGGGAACGCCCTCGCCGAGCGCGGCCGTGTCATCTCACGCAAGGCCTACGCCGACTGGTCGATGTTTTCCGACGCCCGACAGTCGATGACCCGGAGTCACGTCGAACTCATCGAAATACCGCAGAGGATGGGCGCCACCCGCAAGAACGCCGCCGACATAAAGATGGCCGTCGATGCCATAGAACTGGCTTTTGAACGCGACTACGTGACGACATTTGTGGTCTGTACGGGCGACTCAGACTTCACGCCATTGGTCCACAAGCTGCGTGAGTTGAACAAGAAGGTGATCGGTGTCGGGGTCAAGGAGTCGACGTCGAAGATGCTCCCCCCGGCATGTGACGAGTTTCTCTTCTACGACAACCTCGCGGGTGTCGATGCCCGCAGAGAGGACAAAGGCTCCCCCGACGAGCCGGATGACGACGAAACCCAGGAGCTCGACTCGCTGGTGACTACCACCCTGAGTGGCCTCCTCCGCAGCTCACAGGGAGACGTCCTGGCCTCGTCGTTGAAGCGGGCGATCCTGCGAAAGGACCCCACTTTCACCGAGGCCGACTACGGGTTCCGGGCGTTCGGGGAACTGCTGCGCAATCTGGAATCTGAAGGAGTCATCGAGCTGTCCTCCGGGCCGGGCAGGGGAGACCCGATAGTCCAGTTCCCGGCCACCGGATCGGGGGAGCAAGGGGCCTTCGACCTCCTGCACAAGACGGTCAGCGAACTCGACTCGTCCAACGGACCGGTGGTCCTGTCAGGCCTGAAGAACCAACTCCGCAAGGCGCAACCCGACTTCTCCGAGAAGAAGTACGGCTACGGCGGCTTCCTCCAGTTCTGCAAGGCCGCCGTAACCAGAGGCGTCATCGACCTCACCTGGGACGACGAAGTCGACGACTACACCGTCACCGCGCTTTGAAGTCCTTCGGTATCAGGACGCCCGGCGGGCGCCCCTGATCTCGAGACCGTCGAGCAGACGCTGGGAGGCATCGGCGATCTCGGCGACCGCCTGGTTGAACACGGCCTCGTTGTGGGCTGCGGGCTTGGAGAACCCGGAGATCTTGCGCACGAACTGGCGGGCGGCGGCCTCTATCTCTTCGTTGGGGGCTGGTGTCGCTCCCTCTCTCAGAACTTTGATCGAACGGCACATATCAGCGAAACCTACAGGTCCGGGCGCCTTAACAATTCGATCTCGTTGGAGACGAACACCAGCACCATCGCTGCCACCACGACGGTCATCCCGATGGCATCCGCTCCGGTAAGCAACGTCATCAGGAAGGCAAGGATCCCCACGATCGCCCGCGACACGTAGAGCCTGGGCTTGTAGATGAAGGCGGCATGGCGGGCATCGACCTGGCTGATCGGCGCGGCCGGCTCGCGGGCGATGAGGGCCAGGGCGGCGAGGCCCGCCGCCAGCACCATCCCCTGATCGATGTCCGGCAACCTCTCCGGGAAGGCGTTGGCGAGTGTGGCCACGATCGTCGTGCCTATTGCGGTTACTGCCGACGCACCGACTGCCATCGGCCGGCTCTCCTCGGCGAAGCGGTCATCCCGGTATATGGCTAACGCTATTCCGAAGCCGGCCACCCAGCCCTCGACGCTGAACCCGATGGCGATCCCGAACGCGCTGGCGAACGCTAGGTCGACAGGGAGCGGTCGGCGCCCGGTGGTGGAGGTGACGATACGGGCGGCGAACATCAACCCCGCTAGTCCTAATGCCGAGGCCACGGGTCCCCCGGTGAGAGCCCACACGGTGGTGGCCGTCGCCGCGGCCAGCGCTGTCCAGTTGTGGTCGGGGTCGATCTCGCGGGCGAGGGCCCAGATCACGAAGACGTGAACCGGGGCGAGGAGGATGTTGGCGGATTCTTCGAATCTGTCGCTCGTCCACAAATACACGGCGATCCCGGCCGTGATCAGCGTGAGGATCCCCAGGATCGCATTGGACGGAGATCTGAAGTCCATGGGCCTGGCGAGGTGTGATCTGAAGTCCATCAGAAGGCAGATTGTGCCCTCTAGCCTGCCGCTGGTGACGCATCCTCTGGCAAACTTTCGCAGGCTGCCGGCGGTGGGAGCCCTTGCCGAACGCCAGATGGGCGGATTTCTGGCGCTGTCCGCCCTTGTCGGTGTGGGGGTCGGGGTTGGCGCCGCCGGGCTCATTTTTGCCCTTGAGGCGATAGGCCACTTGATGGATTCGGTCCTGCCCGGGAAGGATGCCGGGTTCTGGGACGCCTCCCGATTCTGGATCTTCGCTGCCACCCCACTCGGACTCCTCATCGCATGGTGGATCGCGCGCAGGTTCGCTCCCGAGGTCGCCGGAGACGGCGTGCCCGCCTCCACTGAAGCCCTGATGGTCCGGGGAGGCCAGATCCGGGGGCGGGTGGCGCCGCTCAAACTACTTGCCACCGCGTTCACTGTCGGCCTCGGCGGCTCGGCGGGGCGGGAGGGCCCAATCGTCCAGATCGGTGCATCCATAGGCTCATGGCTCTCCCGACGCTTCAACATGGGCGAGGACCAGGTGCGGTCGCTGGTCGCTGCGGGTGCCGGAGCGGGTATCGGTGCCTCCTTCAATGCCCCCATCGCCGGGATGCTGTTCGCCCTCGAGGTGATCCTGGTCTCCTTCGCCCCCCGTCACATGTCCTCGATCGTCATCGCGTCGGTCACCGCCGCCATAACGACACAGACCATCGTCGGAGAGGAGCAGGTGCTCAACGCCGGGACCTACGAGCTCAATTCCTTCGGGGAGCTGTGGCTCTACGGTCTCCTGGCGCTTCTGATCGTCGTGGTCGGGTTCGCCTTCTTGAAGACCATCGACTTCACCGACGGTCTGGCGGAGCGGTACGGAGAGCGTCTCGGCTGGATTCGTCCGGTGCTGGCAGGCCTGATGGTGGCTGCGCTCGTCTTTGTCGAGCCTCAGCTGTTCGGGACGGGACAGGACGTGACCAGCTTGCTTCTCTTCGACGAGCAGGTCTTCGACGTCACCGGAGTCGGCGAGATGTGGTGGATCTTGATCCTCCTGGCGCTGGGGAAGGCGCTGGCCACGAGCCTCACCCTCTCCTCGGGTGCGTCGGGTGGCGCCTTCATGCCTTCGCTGTTCATGGGAGCTGCGCTGGGCGCCGGGTTTGCCCGCCTGGTGCAGCCGATCTGGGCCGGGTCGACCGACATCGAGGGCGGAGCGTTTGCCGTGGTAGGGATGGCCGCCATGTTCGCGGTCGTGGGCAGGGCTCCGTTGACCGCGATCATCATCGTATTCGAGGTCACCGGGGCCAGGGACTACGGGCTGATTCTCCCGTTGATGCTGGCGGCGACGCTCGGAACGTTCCTCGCTGAGCGCTTCATGAAAGATTCGGTGTACACCCTCGCCCTCAGGCGGAAGGGCATCAGCCTCACCCGGGCCGCCGAGATCGACATCCTGGACACCGTCACAGTCGGTTCGATCATGGCGCCGATCCCCTTCGTGGCGACAACCGACCAACCGATAGAAGACACGCAGAGGATGCTGAACACCCACCGATCTCACGGTGTGCCCGTGGTCGACCACGACGAGTTGGTAGGCATCGTCACCGTCACCGATATAACCCGCTACGCCGACGAGGATCGTCCGGTGACGGTGGGTGAGGTGATGACCCCGCGCCCGGTGACAGTTGATCCGGAGACTCCCGTCTCCCGGGCATTGGAGCGGATGGCCGCCCTCGGAGTCGGCCGACTCCCCGTCGTCGCAGCCGACGATCCCCGGCGTCTCGTCGGCATCTTCCGGAGAGAGGAGGCGGTGCACGCCTATCACGAGGCGCTGACCTCGACCACCGACCATCATCTCCATCGGCAGCGTCTGATCCAGAGAACCCACCCGGATGCCGGCTACTACGACTTCAGAGTGCCCCTGGGCTCGATCGCCGACGGACGGAAGGTGCGGGAGGTTGCCTGGCCAGAGGGCTCCACCCTGGTCTCGGTCAGACGCAACCGGGACGTCCTCGTCCCAGACGGAGACACCACGCTTCAGGCTGACGATGTGGTGACCGCGTTCGGGACCACGTCCTCGAGACGGCGGATGATCGACCGTCTCAACGCGGGCGCCGACGAGCCGACTGCGGAGATCCTGATCGAAGACATCGAGGCGGAGGCTTCGGAGGTGAATGAGTCGAATGGATAGACTCACCTCGTGATCTACCAGGGAATCCGATAGTGGAAGTCGTTGTAATCGTCGTACTCCTCGGCATTGCGGGATATGTTGTCTTCAACATGTTCCGGGCGCGAAAAAAGCGCATGGAAGAAGCGGAGAAGGCCGGAAGCACCGCCCCGGCCGCTGGTCTCGCAACGGCCCGGGACCTGTTCGAAGCCGACGCTGGCCACCGCGCCCCGGTGGAGTCGTTCCACGTCGTTGGAGACGAAGCGAGAGTCACCTTTGATGTCCCCCTCGACACCGAGGACGACGAGGTTCTCAACGACCTTCTCGTCGGAGAGGCCGTCGAGGTCGTGCGTCAGAAGAAGCACACCCTCCCGATCGACGACGTTCATGAGATCGTGGTGTTTGCGGGACGTGACAACGTGCGCGAGGTCGGGCGGACCAAACTGCCGTCTCCCGGAGAGCTTCCGCCTCCCCTCGTCGACACCGGTCTCAGCTTCACCCACATAGCCAAGGACCCATTCGCTGCTCCATTCGACGAGGAGCGGTCGGACCATGGCGTCGCCTACGAGACCAGAGCCGACGTGCCGGAGGATGAGTTGCCTCCGCTCCGTGAGGACTTGAAGATCCCCAAGGGGCTGGACAGGGGGCTGCGGGCGCTGGGCACCGACCCCGACCAGCTCAGCGGACCGGACTTCGTCATCGCCCTTCTTCGCATGTTCGGCTACAGCGTCACCGAGCAGGCCTATCCCGGCAGCTACATGGCGGTCAAGGATGGAGTGTCCACCTACATCGCCACCGACGGGTACGAGAAGGGCGACTATCCGGAACTCGACGACTCTGTGATCCGCCGGTTCCTCGCGGACTTCGGTTCGTCCGCCGCGGATAGGGGGATGCTGATCTCCGACAAGTACGCACCGTTCAAGGTGCACGAGATCGAGGCCAACCAGCCCAAAGTGAGGTTCATCACCAGGGAGAGAGTGCAGCGCTTCATCGACTCCATGGCGCTGGGATGAGCCGTCCGGGGGGGGTTTGGGCACCGGTCCCGTTATGATGGGCGCCCAAGGAGGACAGTTGTGAGAATCAGTGGACAAGAGTGGCTGATAGTCCTGCTAATCGTGCTGCTCATATTCGGGGCGCGGAAGCTTCCCGAGCTCGCCAGATCTCTCGGTTCCTCGGCCAAGGAGTTTCGCAAGGGCATCGAGGACGGGGCCCGGGAAGACGAAGACGATCCCGAGGCGGATTCGGTCGAGTCGAGCACCGAGGAATCCCAATCGCCAGATTCTCGAGAAGTCCGCGATCCGTAGGAACTGAACGCCGTCCGGCGTCGTTTACCTCTTAGGTCTCCCATATGGAGTCCATCCCGCTCACATGGGAAGAGGTTGCCCGTGTTTACGGACGGAAGATCTACAACTTTGCTTACCGGCTCACCGGTAATCCCGACGACGCTCACGACCTCGTCCAGGAAGTCCTGCTCCGTGTGCGCCGCGGTCTCGCCAGCTACCAGCCTGGCAGTTTCGAGGGCTGGCTCTGGCGCATCACCCGGAACGCCTTCCTCGACGACGTGCGTCGTCAGAAACGACGTCCGACTTCGCCCATGCCCGAGGAAGTCGACCGCTGGGACCGGGTCGCTACAGAGTCGGCTGACGCCGAATACGCCCGAATCTCGCTGGGAGACGATATCCAGAAGGCTCTTCTCGAGCTCCCCTTGGAGTTCCGAGAGGCCGTCGTGCTCTGTGACATCGTGGGTTTGTCGTATGAAGAGATCGCACAAGCGGTTGCCGTCCCGATCGGGACGGTCCGCAGCCGGATCCACCGGGGACGCAAGATGCTGAAGGAGCTGCTGACGTGAGCCATCCTTCAGAGCTGATCAGTCCCTATCTCGACGGAGAGCTTCACGGTGCTGAGCTGTCCCGCCTCTACCAGCATCTCGCCGCTTGCGGCAAGTGCTCGGCGGAGCTGGAGCGGATCCAGGAGGTTCGGTCCGCAGTCCGGTCGCTCCCGGTGCTGGAGTTACCACCAGGTCTGGTGCCGGAGGCGGACACCGAGGTGGTGCCACTGCGCCGGCAGAAGGGCATCTGGGTCGGCGCCGCAGCCGCCATCATGGCGGCCGTCATCGCCATTGCCGCTCTCGTGACCCCCGAGCCAGACCCGGTGACCCTCGACCAGCTGAACAGCCAGTTCGGGGCACGGGCCTCACTGGATCCTGCGTTCGGGCCTGCCAAGGTCGTAGTGCCACCATTGAGAGAGGCCGAATGAGTCGTCTGGTGGCTTTCGCCCTCTTCTTCGCCATGGTCCCCGCCACCGCGGCGCTGGGCTCGGATCTCGACGAGCTGTTGAGTCGGGGTCATGAGGCCTCGTACACGGCGGAGCAGATCATCAGCTGTTCGACTCCCGACGGCGTACGTGATGCCCTGGTCCGCATCGACCAGATCGGCGGGGAGTTGCGGGTCACGTCGAGCGTGACCGACGAAGTTGAAGTCGTCTCCGGTGCCGGAGGGTGGACTCTGAAGAAGGACGACGGCGCTGTGGTGCAGTCGAACATCACCGGGGGCGAGACTCTGGAGGACTCCGTCTACACAGTGGAGGAGGAGGGAGCCGTCGAGTATCTCGGGCGTGCCGCCATGGCCTATCTGTTGATCCGGGACGAGGAGCCGAGGGCCGAGCTGGTCATCGATGACGAGACCGGTGCCGTTGTCAAGGCGGTCACGCTCACCATCGACGAGGAGGTGTATTGCGAGCGTCGGTTCGTGTCGCTGGAGAGCGGAACCCCAGATGTCGCCGAAGCGGAGTCGACAGGGGAGGGGGCTCCGATGACCCTGGTGGAGACGTCCGAACTCCCCGAGAGCGTGGCCGGTTTCGAAATGCTGGATCAATACGAGGGCGAGGACGACGTCAGGTTCGCCTACTACTCCGACGGATTCTTCTCATTCGCCCTCTTCGAGACTCCCACTCCGGTGCTGCTTCCCGACGCCACCCTCGTCGAGCTCGACTCCGGCGAGTACCAGCGAGTCTTCACCGCGGGCCAGGCAACCTATGTCTGGGAGACCCAGGACAGCGGCATGGCCCTGGTCGGCGACCTCCCTCCCGACATCCATGAGACCGTGCTCTCCGAAATGCCCCACCCCGAGGACCCCGGCCTGTTCCGCCGCTGGTGGCGCGCCCTCTTCGGCTAGGTGGAACCGCGTACCTCAGGTTCTGGGGCTCAGATATGGAACTCAGCGCCTCGAGAATGATGGTTCCATATATGAGCCGTACTACCTGAGGTTCCTAGGTCCACCCGTCGAGGAGGACCCGGGCGGCCCACGATGTGGGGTCGCGGAACTCAGCGGCGGTTGGCATGCGTGAGGGATCGGCCCAGAGCGTGGCGAGGGCGTCGTCGCCGTAGCGACGTTCGACCTCCTGGTTGAACTCGTCGCCGGCTTGAGTCGCTTCCGGGGGGACCGGCCCGACACCGATGGTCGGGGCTTCGGCCACGTGCTCACGCTCAAGGTCGCGCACCCCGGTGATCTGTTCGAAGTGGGGAGCCATATCACCGACGGCGCGCCGGGCGAGCAGACGGGCGCATCCTGTCAATACGCCGAGAAAGGCTTCCAGCTCGGCCCGTGGGGCTTCGGCCTCCTCACCTCCGATGAGCCCCTCGATACCGCCGGCATCCTCGATTGCTTTCTCAATCGCGGCCGGGTCACCGCCGCCGATCATCAGCCCGCTCAGCTTGGTCGGGTCGATCTGGGTCGCATCGGCGTAGTCCGTGATCAGGTCGGAAAGACGGTCGTGCACCCAGGGGACCTCACATACGGCGCGGAAGGCCACCTCGTTGGCCACAACCCATAGCCGGATCTCGCGCTCGTCGACCCCCTCGACATCGAGAGCCTCGACGTTGGGGACTATGACGGTGAGCGGGCCAACCTGGTCCGGAGGGAGCCCGGCGTCGAAGCCGGCCACCGCCCACGAGGAGAGACTCCCGACCAGGGACCCCACCTGGAGCCCGATCATCGCCGGGGCGAGCTGAGCCATCATCGCAGCCGCTTCGCCTCCTCCCATCGACGAGGCGAACGGCTCGACCAGCGACCCGTATAGCTCGAGATTCTTCTCGGCCCAGGTGCGCGAATCGAGGGGAAGGACGTCAACCGCCGCCCGGACGGGAAACGGCGCGACATCGTCGAGCCGATACTCGGCGAGTCGGGCCAGCTCACGGTACTCCTCTGCCGCCCAGGGCTCGACCGGCTGGCGATCCCCGGAAAGGTGGCGCGCCACCTCGGCGGCCAGCTTCCAGTTCACGGGTCCCGGCTGATTGAACAGTTCGAACAGCTTGGAGAAGAGATCGTCACTCATGAGCTCAGCAATCCCATTGTCACATCGAGCGTCATTTCCGCATCCCCGCGAAGGATACGAACCGGAATCGCGTCTCCGGCCCGGAAGCGCCGGAGCCGGGCCAGCAGCGAGTCGATGGTGCGGACTTCTAGGTCGTTGATCGCAACGATCACGTCGTTGATCTGTCCACCCGCCTCTTCGTACGCGGAGTTGGCCGAGATCTCCTCGATCAGCACACCGACGGGGAATTCGGCGCCGTTCTCGGCAGCCCACGCCGTCTCCCCGACGATGCCGAGCCGGGCGTGACGGATCTCCCCGGTGTCGATCAAGTCGTTGGCGACCCCGATGGCGATGTCGATCGGGACGGCGAACCCGAGACCCTCGGCCCCGACGTTGGAGACGGCGATGGCCGTGGTGATCCCGATGAGCCGCCCCGAGGCGTCGACCAGGGCACCGCCGCTAGATCCCGGGGCGATGGGTGCATCCGTCTGGACGAGCCCGAAGAGGTCCTCACCACCCTCGCCGGTTTGGAGGCGACGGTCGAGGGCGCTGACGACTCCCGTGGTGACGGTCGGTCCGCCGGCGAGACCGAGTGGATTGCCCACTGCAACCGCGGGCTCCCCGATGGAGAGATCGTCGGCAGACCCGACAGGGATGGGTGAGAGATCCTGGCGTTGCACCTGCAGGACGCCGATGTCGGTCACCGGGTCGGTGCCGATGACTTCGGCCGGGAAGCGGGCCCCGTCTGCGAAGACCACTGATATGTCCCCGGCGCCGTCGACGACGTGATGATTGGTGATGATGTATCCGTCCTCCCCGTAGACGACCCCGCTCCCGCTGCCCCTGCGGAGAAGCGCGTTGGTGTCGACCGCCACCGTCGAGGGGATCACCCGCGATGCCACGCCGGCCACACTGGCGTCGTCTCCGAACGTGGGCGAGGGAGAAGTAGCGGTAGGAGCAGTGAGGGTCGGCGCCGGCGGGATGGTGGGAGGCGTCGGCTCTTCGAATATCCCCATGAAACCGAGGATCGCGAAGGTAATGCCAGTCCCGAGCAGCACACCTCCCAGGAGGCCGAAGGCGATCGCCCACGGGTCGGACCCCCGACGCTCGGGAATCCTCCCGGTCTCGACCCTTCCGAAGCCCTCACGCTCCGGAGGGACAGGAGATGTCATAGGCTTTGAGTCTATGGGCCAGAGGCAGCAATCGATCAGGGTCACCGTGGGTAGCGAGCCGATCGACGGAGGGTCTCTCATCGAAGAGATCGCCCGCTCCGACGCAGGCGCCACCGTGCTTTTCTTGGGGACAGTGCGCGACCACTCCGAGGGCAAGGAGGGGGTGACCCACCTCGAATATGAGGTCTTCGCCGAGCGGGTAGAACCGAAGATTCGGGAGATTGTCGACGAGGCGCACGAGAGGTGGCCCGTGCTCGACACCGTTGTCGAGCACCGCTCGGGGGCGGTGGAGTTGGGGGAAGCTTCAGTGGCCGTTGCCGTGTCCTGCGCTCATCGTTCGGATGCCTTCGAGTCGGCCCGGTACATCATCGACGAATTGAAGAACCGGGCCCCCATCTGGAAGAAGGAGTTCTGGCCGGGTGGTGCCGAGTGGAGCGAAGGCAGCTGATATCTGACCACGATGTCGGATATCAGAACATCCGCTCAAATTTATGCAGTACTTTGGCTGCACCTTCGTCCCGGTTTCTCTAGGCTCCGCGGCTCTGTGAGGAAGGACAACCGATGACGACTCTGGTCGATCGCCCCGAAGTGCCCGCAGTGGACGTCGGCTATCGCACCGTGGCCGCCATGGTGCGCGAGCGGGCCGAGAGCTCCCCCGACAGAACCGCCATGCGGGAAAAAGAGTTCGGAATCTGGCAGGAAATCACCTGGCGTGACTTCTGGGAGACAGTTCGTGACGCCGCCCACGGCCTCCTCGCTCTCGGCGTTCAGCAGGGGGACAGGGTGTCCATCCACTCCGAGGATCGGCCCGAATGGATCATCCTGGACATGGCCACCGTCGCCATCCGGGGAATCACCGTCGGGCTCTATCCGACCAACCCGGCCGCCGAGGTCGAGTACCTGCTCGATGACTCCGGGGCCAAGATCCACCTCGCCGAGGACCAGGAACAGGCGGACAAGGTGATGGAGGTGGTGGACAACCTCCCCAATCTGGAGAAGATCATCCACGTCGAGCCACGCGGCTTCCGCCAGTGGCGCGACGATGACCGCTTTCTCTTCTGGGACGACTTCATCGAGATGGGTCGGGCGCATCGCGAGTCCAACCCGGGCGCTGTCGAGAGGATCATGGCCGAGGCGACCGAGGACGACGTGATGACCCTCGTATACACATCGGGGACCACGGGCCCGCCCAAGGGGGCCATGCTCACCAACAGGAACGTGACTTACTGCCTGGAGACGCTTGTCAACAACCCGAGGAGGATAGGAAGCGAACCACCTATCAATCCCGACGACATCCTGTTGACATATCTGCCCCTCTGCCATGTCGCCGAGCGCATTTTCTCCACCTGGACCCTCGCCGGCAACGGGCCGACGCTGAACTTCGCCGAGTCGATCGACACCGTCCAGCAGAACCTAAGGGAGATCCAGCCGACCATCTTCTTCTCGGTGCCGCGGATCTGGGAGAAGATCCACGCCGGAGTCCTGATCCGGCTCAGCGATGCCACCTTCTTAAAGAAGATCATCGGCAAGCCGTCGATGGCGGTGGCCCGATACATCGGAAAGGTGAGGGTTGCCAATGGTGGCGAATTCACGCCGGCGTCGAAGCTCCTCTACTGGATCTTCAACTTCATCTACTTCCGGAGTCTCAAAGAGCGCATCGGACTGAGGCGCTGCCGCTACGCCGCCTCCGGGGCGGCTCCGATTGCGCCCGAGGTGTTGGAGTTCTTCATGGGTCTCGGCCTGCCCGTCTATGAACTGTATGGGATGACCGAGAACTCGGCCGTCGCCACCACCAACTACCCAGGCTCGGCCAAGGTGGGCACCGTGGGCGAGCCGTATGCCGAGGGCACCGTTCGCATCGATCCCGAGACGGGGGAGATCCAGACCAAGCACGACGGGGTGTTCGTAGGCTATTGGAACAAGCCGGAGAAGACCGAGGAGATGTTCACCGAAGACGGGTGGCTCCGCACTGGAGATGTCGGGGAGTGGGTCGATGGGACTCACGTCAAGATCGTCGACCGGATGAAAGACGTCATCATCACTTCCGGCGGTAAGAACGTTTCACCATCGGAGATGGAGAACGTTCTCAAGGTATCGCCGTTCATCAAAGAGGCGATGGTGATCGGTGACCGCCGCAAGTATCTCACCGCCTTGCTGGCCATCGAGTTCGACACGGTCGGCGACTGGGCAACGCGTCGGGGCATCCCATACACGACCTACCGGGACCTCTCGGAGAAGCCGGAGGTCATCGAGCTGATGCAGAGCATCGTCGACCAGGCCAACGAAAAGTTCGCCCATGTGGAGCAGATCCGCAAGTTCCGGATGATTCCGAAAGAGCTCGATCACGAGGATGGAGAACTGACCGCGACGCAGAAGCTGAAGCGGGCGGCAATGTCAGACATGTTTGGGGACCTCATAGAGGACATGTACAGGTCGTGACACCTGACCTCTTCGTCCTGGCGCAGGTGGGCGCCACCGGATCGAGCGCCGCCCAGGCGCTGGTCACCGGGCTATCACTTGGCTCGATCTACGCCCTCCTCGCCATGGGTTTCGTCATCATCTTCAAGGCCACCCAGGTGCTCAACCTGGCCCACGGGGCCCTCGCTTCGATGGGGGCGTTATTCGTCGCGGTCTTCGCCACCGTCTGGGACATCCCCCAACGATGGCTGCCGGACTGGCCGGCGTGGTCGACCTGGACGATCTCGGTCCTCTTGGCCCTTCTGGCCGCAGCTCTCGCAGGCATGGCGATCGAGCGGATCTTCATTCGCCCCATGGTCGGCGAGGAGCTGTTCGCCATCGCCATCGTGACCCTGGGACTCGACATCGCTCTCCGCACGGTCATCAACGACTTCATCGGCACCGACTCCCGGCCGCTCGGTGATCCCTGGGGAACCGGGGTATTCGACCTCGGCTTTGTGCGGATCGCCTACACCGAGGTGGTGCAGCTGGCCGTGACGGTCGTCCTCGTGCTCGCGGTGGCTCTCTTCTTCCGGACCAGGCTCGGTGTGGCCATGCGGGCCACCGCCTTCGACCAGGAGGCCGCCCGGGCACAAGGAATCAATGTCGGGCGGATCTTCGGTCTCTCCTGGGCCATCGGTGCGGTGCTGGCCACCGTGGGTGGGATCTTCCTCTCGGTCTTTCCGAGACGCGGTGCGGGCCTCGACACCCAGACCGCCCTCTTCGTCTTCGCCGCTTTCCCGGCCATCATCCTCGGCGGCCTCGACTCGATCGTCGGTGCTGTCGTTGGCGGGATGATCATCGGGATGGCCCAGGCATACGCAAGTCTGCTGCCATGGGAGTTCCTCGGCACCGGGTTCTCCGGTGCGGTGCCCTATTTCATCATGCTGATCGTGTTGCTGATCAGGCCGTACGGCCTCTTTGGCACCGAGGAGATACGAAGAGTATGAGCCGTCGCTGTCGCTCCGGCTCATACGTATCAAGTATGAAGTATCAGGTATCAGGTATTGGGCAGCGCCGGAGGCGCTTCGTATCGGTCCTAATACTTCATACCTCATACTTCATACCGGACTCCAAAGGAGTCCGACGATGAGGGGTCGTCCTCTTCTCTATACCTCGTACGAGGAGGACCAGGCGATCCTCAACACCTGGACCAAGAAGGTCTTGATGACGTTGTTCCTCGTCTTTCTCGTCGCCATCCCATTCTTCGGAGCCGGCACCATCGGGGAGGAGGGAAGTCTTCCGGGTCCCGGGTTCCTGGCTTCGGGTGAGTGGCTCCGGCTCCTCGCCCAGGTCGGGATATTCGTCATTGGGGCCCTCGGTCTCAACATCCTCACCGGTCTCGCCGGTCAGGTCTCGCTCGGCCATGCCTTCTTCATGGGTCTGGGCGCCTATGCCGCCGCTGTATTGGGGGCTCCCGAGGGCGCATTGTGGGGTCTCGGCCTGCCGATATGGATCTGGCTGCCCGGGGCCGGGATAGTGGCGGCGGTCGTCGGCATAATCGTGGCGCCGACCGCGGTCAGAGTGCGGGGTCTCTATCTGGCGATCGTCACCCTGGGTCTGGTCTTCATCGGCGAGTACCTGTGGCGCAACCTCGACTTCATCACCGGTGGCTCCCAGTCGGGCCGCACCCATCCCGACTTCGCCATCCGGTTGTGGAAGGAGGAGACCCCACTCATCAACTTCTCCGAAAACGGAACCTGGTTCGGAGTCCTCAACCTGTCGGAGCGGGCACAGACGTACCTGTTCGTGTTGTTGCTGGCGGTTGTCTTCACTCTCGTCGCCAAGAACGTTCAGCGGACCCGGGTGGGTCGGGCATTCATGTCGATCCGCGACCGTGACATCGCCGCGGAGGTGATGGGAGTCAACGAATTCCGCTATAAGACCACCGCCTTCGCTGTATCGTCTTTCTTCGCTGGCGTGTCTGGAGCGCTATTCGCCACCCTCGTGGGCCGGACGATTCCCGAAGGTTGGGACTTGTTCCTCTCGGTGGAGTTCATCGCCATCATCCTCATCGGCGGGGTCGGGACAGTGACCGGGACAATCCTCGGCACCGTCTTCGTGGTCGTCCTCCCCAGGATCGTCAGGGACTTCACCGGTTGGATGGAGGGCATCGCCGACTCGGGGGAGGGGATTCTCGCAGCTTTGTTCGACACGTTTGTCAGCACCGGTCCGAATGACTTTGGCCTGATCAACACCTCGGCCGGAGTAGCTCCAGGATTGGGGATCGATCAGCTCAATCTCGTCATCTACGGCTTGTTGATCGTCGTGTTCTTGATCTTCGAACCTCTCGGTTTGTACGGCATATGGCTTCGGATCCGCAATTATTGGAAGGGTTGGCCGTTCACATACTGAGCGGCTGGCGAGACGGGGTTCACCGTCTCTAAATGAAAGAGAGGAAGGAAAAGATGAGAGCCAAATCCAAGTGGTTGGCGATCTTCCTGGTGCTTGGACTCGTGCTTGCCGCCTGTGGTGGCGATGGCGGTGAAGACGAGACCACGACTACCGAGGGTGACGCCACTGAGACCACTCAGGGTGATACGACCGATACCACAGAGCCCACTGACGACGGTGGCGAGGCGGACATCCAGACAGACGTGGGTGTCGATCTGGAGGCAGGCACGATCACGATCGGCATGCTGTCGGATCTCACCGGTGATTTCGGGCCGCTGGTCTCGGCGATCGTCGCCGGTCACGAGGCTTATTGGGCCGACGTGAACGCCAACGGCGGCATCGGGGGGCTCGAGGTGCAACTGGAGACCGTGGACACGACCTATCACATTCCCACTCACGTCCAGTTCTACGAGGAGCTGAAGGACGATGTGGTGGCGTTCGGCCACTCCACAGGGTCGCCGCACACGATGAACATCAACGA
>JBKHKD010000039.1:0-28360 GCA_046537785.1 Actinomycetota bacterium | reverse complement strand
CATAAGAAGTCTCGCCGGAGAGTGCCTGTTCGAGGGCGAACGAGAATCGGGGCTCCTAGACCGCGAATCTCTCCTATCCCAATGGCATCCATTCAGATACCAGTTGAAGAACGCTTCAGGTCGCACATGGAAGCGGGGCAGCGACGCGGTTCGCGCTGTTTCCTGCCAGACTTTCCACAGTGAGGCGACCGGCCTTATACTTTGGTCGACCCGCGAACCCCCTAGGGGTGTAGCTCTAATTGGCTAGAGCGCCGGTCTCCAAAACCGGAGGTTGGGGGTTCGAGTCCCTCCACCCCTGCCACAATTGGTACAGGATTGAATCAGTCATGAGCAACAGACAAATGCGCCGCCTCCAGGAAGCGGAGGAGAGGCGCCGCAAGAAAGAACGAGAAGGACAGACCAAGGCCGAGCGTAAAGCTCAGGCCATGCAGAACCGCGCCGGCCCCGACACGGGTGAGCGCAAGTCCATCTTCGCCCGCATCGGGGACTACCTCCATGAGGTTCGTGTGGAACTGCGCAAGGTCACCTGGCCTACACGGGAGCAGATGATCGCCTTCACGACAGTCACCCTGATCACCGTGGTTGTCCTCACCGGAGTGATCTTCGGATTCGACGCGGCGGCGAAAGAGCTGATTCTCTGGCTCGTGGAACTGAGGACGTGATGGCCGAAGCAGCCGAGACCACCGAGACTATGGACATCGAGAAGGCCGCCGAGGTTCTCGGCGCTGGCAAGGACTCCGAAGAGACGGCTGAGGAGACGGTCGAAGACGTTCAGGAGGAAGCCGCCGAGGACACCACCGAGGCAACAGCTGAGGAGACCGAGGAAGCCGCCGCCGAGGAGGGAGAGGAAGCGGAGGAGGAGGTTGTAGAGGCTCCCAAGCCGACCAGCCCTTACGACCTGCCCGGCGACTGGTATGTCATCCACTCCTACTCCGGCTACGAGAACAAGGTGAAGGCCAACCTCGAGACCCGCATCCAGTCGATGCATATGGAGGACCGGATCTTCGAGGTCCACATCCCCATGGAGGACGTCGTCGAGTTCAAGGGCGGCAAGAAGGTCACCGTTCCGAAGAAGGTCTTTCCCGGCTACATCCTCGTCAGGATGACCCTGGACGACGACTCCTGGTACGCGGTGCGCAACACGCCCGGTGTCACCGGTTTCGTCGCCGGTAACGCCCAGAAGCCGACGCCGCTGTCACGGCGCGAAGTGGAGCGTTTCCTTGGGGTCCAGGAGGAAGAGGAGAAAGGCAAGCCGCGCTTCAAGCCCGAGTGGGACGTAGGCGAGCAGGTCCGTGTCGTCAGCGGCCCGTTCGCAGACTTCAACGGTGTCATCGAAGAGCTCAACGTCGACCAGCAGAAGGTCGTCGTCCTGGTCAACATCTTCGGTCGTGACACCCCCGTCGAGCTGGGCTTCGAAGACATCCAGAAGAGTTAGGACAATGGGTAGAAAGAAACTCGTCACCACGTTGAAGATGCAGCTGCCTGCGGGTCAGGCGACGCCTGCCCCGCCGGTCGGTACGGTCCTCGGTCCCCACGGTGTGAACCTGATGGACTTCGTCAAGGCGTACAACGACGCCACGGCGAACAACCGGGGTCAAATCATCCCGGTAGAGATCTCGATATACGAGGACCGCTCCTTCGACTTCGTCACCAAAACCCCTCCCGCGGCCGCCCTGCTCCGTCAGGCCGCCCGCGTCGACAAGGGCTCCGGCGAGCCCAACAAGGAGAAGGTGGGCAGGGTGACCAAGGCTCAGATCAAAGAGATCGCCGAGATCAAGATGCCCGACCTCAACGCCATCGACATCGACGGCGCCATGAAGGTCGTGGAAGGCACCGCCCGGAGTATGGGCATCGTGGTCGAGGGCTGAGAAGTATCAAGTGACGTATGAGGTATGAAGAAGTCTTGATACTTCATACCTGATACCTGATACGACGCTGCGCAGCAGCGTCACAGGAGAAACAACATGGCACATGGAAGGAAGTACCGCGAGGCCGCCTCCCGGTACGACAAGGAACACAAATACACCGCGCGGGAGGCGTTCGACCTGGTCAAGACGCTGTCGTCGGCCAAGTTCGACGAGACTGTCGAGGTCGTATACACCCTCGGCATCGACCCAAAGAAGGCCGACCAGCTGGTGCGCGACACCGTCTCGCTCCCTCACGGAACGGGCAAGGACGTCCGGGTCGCCGTCTTCTGCTCGGCCGACAAGGAAGCCGAGGCCAAAGAGGCCGGCGCTGACATTGTCGGTGGCGCCGAGCTGATCGAGAAGTTGCAGAGCGGAACTCAGGAACTCGAGGCCGATGTCGCCATCGCCACCCCCGACATGATGTCCGAGGTGGGCAAGCTCGGCCGCATCCTCGGCCCCAAGGGCTTGATGCCCAACCCTAAGTCGGGAACCGTCACCGACGACCTCGCCAAGACCGTCGCCGAGTTCAAGGCCGGCAAGATCGAGTACCGCAACGATCGCTATGGCAACGTCCACGTCCCGATAGGCAAGGTCTCTTTCGAAGTGGACCAGCTCTTCGACAACCTGAAGGAGCTGACCGCCGAGATCCAGCGGGCCCGGCCCGCCGGCGCCAAAGGTCGTTACCTGCGGGCGATGACCGTTTCCTCCACCATGGGCCCCGGTATCAAGGTCGACCCGTCCCGTCTCGAGGAGATGGTCGAAGAACTCGTCTGACCCGCCGACCCGTCCTGACATGAGAAAGCCCCCGCCTGTACGGGGGCTTTTCTCTTGCTGAAACTAGGGGGGTCTCCGCCCCCGGCACTCCGTGGGCTGGGAGGGCTTCGGCTGCCAGGTCCACCGTCCGTACGTCGCCGACGATTTTCGTCTGCGGACCAGGGTAGGGGCTGGTCGTCATCGCTCGGCTACGTGGCCCTCACTCATTCGGGTCCGGGATTCGGGCGGGGGCGGTCAGGAAACCCGCCCGGCACACGGAGACCCCCTGTTTTCAACTAGGCAAGTGTCGCGCGTGGGCGACCCCCTGTCCAGGGAAATACTGGAAGGCACATTGCAAACCCCCGGAATTGCCGATGGAAGGCTGGCGGTTACAATTGCCCCTGCAACTCCAATACTTCGGCCAAAGACCGCCGGTGCTTCCCGATCGGGAACTGAAAGGGCAATCGCCCGCCTGCGCAGGACCGCTTCTCGAAGCCCCTTGTCTTTGTGCCGAGGGGCTTGATTGATGTTTGGGGCGACCCGCCACCAATCGAGCGACAGACCACTAGGGAGACGCAATGGCAAGACCGGAAAAGGTCCAGGCTGTATCAGACATCAAAGATGGGCTCGAGAGCGCCCGAGCGGTGTTCCTGACCGAATACCGCGGGCTCTCCGTGCAGGCGGTCCAGGAATTGCGCCGTGCCCTCCGCGACGCCGGTGGCGAGTACAAGGTCGTGAAGATGACCCTGGCCAAGCGCGCCGCGGGCGACGCAGGCATCGAAGGTCTCGACGAATACCTGTCGGGTCCAACCGCGCTGGCGTTCGCCAACGATGACCCGGTGGCCACGGCGAAGGCGCTCAAAGACTTCTCCAACGACCACGACGTCTTCGTGCTCAAGGCCGGCTACCTGTCCGGGAACATCCTGTCCCCGGAGGAGATTTCGAGGCTCGCTGAGATCGAGCCCAGAGAGGTCCTGTTGGCGAAGATCGCCGGAGCTGCCAAGGCACCGCTCTATGCGGCGGCCGGAATGTTCGGATCGTTCACCCGTGACGCGGCGTCGATGTTTTCTCAGCTTCTGGACAAGAAAGAGTCGGGAGAGTTCGCCGGTGGAGGAGATGCCGAAGAGGCGTCACTCCCCGCGGACGCGCCCACAGAAACCGCGGCCGACGCGGCCGAGGAGGAATGAAACATGGCAAAAATGACCACTGAAGAGTTGCTCAGCAGCTTCGAGGAGATGACCGTTCTCGAGCTGAAGGAGTTCCTCGACGCCTTCGAGGAGAAATTCGACGTGACCGCCGCGGCTCCGGTGGCCGCCGCAGCCGCTCCTGCCGCCGCCGGTGGCGACGGCGCCGAGGCTGCTGCCGAACAGGACGAGTTCGACGTCGTCATCACCGAAGCCGGCTCGGCCAAGATCCAGGTCATCAAGGAAGTCCGCGGGCTCACCAGCCTCGGACTCAAGGAGGCCAAGGATCTGGTCGATGGTGCTCCCGCTCCCGTGCTGGAGGGTGTCGACGAGGAGACCGCCAACAAGGCCAAGGAAGCCCTCGAGGGCGCCGGCGCTACCGTCGAGCTCAAGTAGGACAAGCCGATTCCAGTTGGAAAGCCCCCGGAGTCTCCGGGGGCTTTCTCGTCGTCTGGATTCACCAGGGCCAGATATATCCGGCTCCACAGCATTAGTAGGAACGGATTAGGAGAAGTACTCCTTCAGCACCGGGGTTTCCCGTTCGCGGAGAGCGATGTTGGCGTCGAGTTTCTCCAGGCTCTGCTCGATGGGCCGCTTCGCCTCGGGGACAGGATGCTCGGCGAAGTGGCTGCGGACGCTGGCCGCCACCTCGGGCTGTGACAACGCCGGGATCCCCTCGGCGATACGGGTTCGGGTCATGCCCGGCATGACCGCGAGCACGTCTTTCCACCGCTTCCGGGCACGCTCCCACACCTGGGGCCCGGCGTCGCCCATCAGCAACCTGGCGAACACCCAGAAGCCGTCTTGGCTGCGGATGTCGCCCTCGACTACACGATCGAACGTCTCGAGGGCCTGCTCGGTGGTCTCCACCGTGGCGACCGAGCGGAGATAGCGCACCTGCTCCAGAGGGGTGGTCGACTCCCGGTAGGACGTCCACAGCGTCTCGTATTCCTCGGGGCCACCATTGCGGGCATATACCGTAAGCGCAGCGGTGGCTATCTCGGGATCGAGTGACTCCCCGGCGAGCAGATCGGCGACCAGAGACCGGCAGCGCTCGATCGTCTCAGGGTCCTTGGCCAGGTTGCCCATCGTCGCGATGAGGTCGCCGCGCAGCTTGCGGTCGAGGTCGCTATCCCCCGCCTGCACCTCCCAGCCGAGGCGTTCCAGCGCCGGGCCGACCAATCCGGCTACGAACGACTCGAATCCGGTTCGTGCTTCTTCGTCGAGGGCGTGGTGCTCGATCAGTCCCAGACCTGAGGTGATCACCGACCAGATGGCGTGCTCGGTCTCATCGCCGAACCGGGAAATGAGGTCGAGGAAATTGGTGCTCGGTATCATCCCGTTGCGGACGAAACCGAGGGTGTCCGAAACCAGGGTGTAGCGCTCGATGTCCCCCAGGGCGTCGGTGTTCTCCAGGAGCGATTCGAAGAGGTCGTCGGCGTAGTTGGTCCGGTAGAAGCCGTGGCCACCGGCGTTGGCGACCACCCACTCGACGTCCCCTGCGATCTTCACGACTCCCTCGTCGTCCTCGAGTAGGTATCTGGTCTCGAAGGGCTCACCGTCCGCCACCCCGCGCAACTGAACCGGTACCTTCCATATGGTCGTGTCGGTGTCGTCGGGCATGACGAGATAGCGGCGCTGGGCCAACCGGACGCCGCCGTCGACAGCGGTCACGTCGATCTCGGGGAATCCCCGCTGATACACCCAGGTGTCCATGATCTCCGACACCGGATACTCCGAGGCCCCGTCGAGACCCTCCCAGAGGTCGCCGGTGACGGTGTTGCCGTAGGCATGCTTGCGCAGGTAGTTGCCCACCCCCTGACGGAAGTTCTCCACCCCGATGAACTCATCGATCATGTGGAGGACCGCCGACCCTTTGCCGTAGGTGATGGCGTCGAACATCTGGTCGACCTCTTCGGGTGCGGTCACCTCGAATTCGATGGGTCGGGTCGACTTGAGCTGGTCGGTCCCCATCGCCCAGGGCACCTCGAGGTTGGCAAATGCCAGCCAGCGCTTCCACTCGGGACGCATGGCGTCGGTAGCCTTCAGCTCCATGAAACTGGCGAACGCCTCGTTCAGCCAGGCGCCCTCCCACCAGGCCATTGTGACCAGGTTGCCGAACCACTGGTGGGCGATCTCGTGTCCGATCACGTCGAGACTGTTTTGTAGCTCTCCCTGGCTCGCCTTCTCCGGATCAATCACCAGATAAGCGTCCCGGTAGGTGATGAGGCCGACGTTCTCCATCGCCCCGGCGGCGAAGTCGGGAATGGCGATGTGGTCGAGTTTGTCCCCCGGGTAGGGGATCCCGTAGTAGTCGGAGAGAAACTCGAAACAGAAGACCGCGTTCTCCATGGCGATGTCGGTCAGGTGGAGGTTGCCCTTGGGCACGATGATCCTGATCGGCGTCCCCCTCACCACACGGGGCTCGGGGGCCTCGAACGGCCCGGCGATGAATGCCAGCAGGTAGGTGGACATCTTCATCGTCTTGTCGAACCGGAACTCCACCCGTCCGTCGCCGAGGTCTGTCCGTTCCAGCTCGCTGGTGTTGGAGTAGGCCTCCAGACCCCCGGCGACGACCATGGTCGTCTGGTAGGTCGCCTTGAAGTCGGGCTCGTCCCAGCAGGGGAAGATCCGCCGGGCGTCGGTCGACTGACATTGCGAGGTGGCGAGGGGCAGCTCCATCCCCTCCCCGTCACGGCAAACAGATCGGTATAGGCCGCGCAGCTGGTCGTTGATGGTCCCCGAATGCTCCATCTCCAGGCGATAGGTGCCAGGCCCGATGGTCGATCCCAGTGTCAGGGTGGCGCGCTCCATCTCTGTGTCGTAGCCGATCTCGGTGATGGGGACGTCACCGGAGAGAGAGGCCGACTTGATCTCGACTTCAGCCGCGTTCAGGACCAGCGTGTCCGTGGCTTCGGTCACCTCCAGGTCCACGCCAACCGAGCCCGAGAAGGTGAAAGTCTCGAGGTCGAGCTCCAGTCGGATGTCGTAGTGAGCCGGTACCGCGTGTCGGGGCAGGCGGAAAGGGTTGTCAGACAAGGGAATCCTCACGTTCGGTAGCCCACGGTGATGCTACCGGCACCTCCCGCTTGGTTGAAGTGGACTTCGCCGGGGCGGGACCTAACGTGTTGTGCCGAATGACGGACCGATCGACCATCCTCGTCAATGTGCACGGCCCCGATCAACCGGGGATATCGGCCGGGCTCATGGACGTCCTCAGTGCCACCGGTGCGGAGGTCTACGACATCGAACAGATTGTCGTGCGTGGCCGTCTGACCTTGAACGTCCTCATCGGAGTCGACGGAGAGAAGGCGACGATTCGCGATCTCCTGTTGTTCGGCTGGGAACAGCGCCTCCACATCGAGTTCGAGGTGGTTGACCCGCTCCCGACGCCGGTGAAGTCGATGATGGTGGTGACCGTCCTCGGCGAGCGGATCGGACCGGAGGATTTCGGGGCGGTCGCTCGTTCCATCGCGGAGGGCGGGGGCAACATCGAGCGGATCTTCAGGCTCTCCCGCTACCCGGTGGTCTCCTATGAGTTGGCGGTGTCCGACGGTGACATCAACAAGATCAGGGAGCAGTTGATCATCGCCGCGGCGGAGCGTCCTATCGACATCGCCATCCAGCCCGAAGGCCTCGAACGCCGGGCGAAGCGGATGGTGGTCATGGACGTCGATTCCACACTCATCGAAAACGAGGTCATCAACCTGCTGGCCGAAGAGGCGGGCGTCGGTGACCAGGTCGCAGAGATAACGGCGACGGCCCTGCGCGGCGAGATCGACTTCGAAGAGTCGCTACGGGCGCGGGTGGCCCTCCTGGAAGGGCTCGGTGAGAACGCGGTGGATAGGGTCCGCCAGCGGATCACCGTCACCCCCGGAGCCAGTACGTTCATCCGGACCTTGAAGCGCATGGGCATGAAGACAGCCATCGTCTCGGCCGGCTTCACCAGGTTCGCCGATCGGTTGGCCGCCGACCTCGGCATCGACTACTCGCTCTCCAACACCCTCGACATCCAGGATGGCGTTATCACCGGCAAGCTCGCGGGTGAGCTGGTCGATGGCCCTCGCAAGGCGACCTTTCTCCGCGAGATAGCTGCGAAGGAAGGCATCTCAGCTGCCCAGGTGGTTGCAGTGGGCGACGGGGCCAACGACGTCGACATGCTGGCCGCAGCCGGCCTGGGGATCGCTTTCAACGCCAAGCCCGTGGTCAGGGAACGAGCGGACACGTCGGTGTCGGTCCCCTACCTCGATGCCATCCTGTTCCTGATGGGGGTGCGTCGCGACCATGTCGAGGCCGCGGACGCCGCCGACCCCGACTTCGAGCAGAACAGCCTCATCGACGTCCCCGGCATCCCACCGGTCTGAATCCGCCCGGTAGGCGGTTTGTTCTCCGGGTCAGGGACGTCGGTAGGCGACATCTGTAACCCTGGGTTCGCGTCCCTCGGTCGCGTCAGCCCGTTCTCGGGGCCACGGACCTCGCTGACCGACGTCTGTAACCCTGGGTTCGCTGGCCCGGCTTAGGCCTCCGCTGTCCACTCGTGGTGGAAGAACTCGCCGCGGGGACGCTCGACGCGTTCGAAGGTGTGGGCTCCGAAGTAGTCACGTTGCGCCTGGATCAGGCTGGCGGGGAGACGTCGGGAGCGCATGCCGTCGAAATAGGCGAGGGCGCTGGAGTATGCCGGAGCGGGGATCCCCGCCGAGACCGCTGCCGAGACGACCCGGCGCCACGCCGGCAGGGCCTCCTTAAGAGCTTCGATGAAGAAATCGGCTTCGGTGAGGTCCACCAACCCGGGGTTAACTTCGTAGGCGGACGTGATGTCGTCGAGGAAGTCGGCGCGGATGATGCATCCCGCACGCCATATCGATGCGATCGTGCCCAGATCGAGATCCCACCCGTTCTCTTCCGACGCGGCCTGCATCAGCCTGAACCCCTGGGCGTAGGAGATGATCTTCGACGCGTACAAAGCCGACTCGATGTCCTCGACGGCGACACCGATCGGCCCTATGGGCTCGTCGAAGATGCCCGCCGCCGCCTCGCGGCGGTCCGGGTCCGAGCTCACTATCCGGGCGTAGACCGCCTCGGCGACCAGCGTGGTCGGCTCCGGAGTCTCCATCGACGCGATGACCGTCCACTTTCCCGTGCCCTTTTGGCCGGCGGCGTCGAGGATCTTGTCGATTAAGGGCTCTCCATCCTCGACCGTGGCCAGGATCTCGGCGGTGATCTCGACCAGGTAGGAGCGGAGACGGCTCTCGTTCCACCGGGAGAACACCGAGGCGATCTCAGTCGGGGTCATGTCGAGACCGCGGCGCATGAGGTCGTACGCCTCGGCGATCACCTGCATGTCTCCGTACTCGATGCCGTTGTGGACCATCTTCACGTAGTGGCCGGCGCCGCCCTCGCCGATCCACTCACAGCACGGCGCCCCGTCCGGCGCCCGCGCCGCGATCCCCTTCAGCATCTCCTCGACCACCGGCCACGCAGACGGTTCTCCGCCTGGCATTATCGAAGGCCCGTAACGGGCGCCTTCCTCGCCACCGGACACACCCATCCCGATGAAGCGGACGCCACGCTCGGCCAGTTCCTCGTGGCGTCGGGCCGTGTCGGTATAGAGGGAGTTGCCCCCGTCGATGACGATGTCTCCCTCGTTGAGCAAGGGGGCGAGATCTTCGATGACGTAGTCCACCGGAGGTCCCGCCTTCACCATCAGGAGTACGACTCTTGGGCTCTTCAGGGTCGCCACCATTTCCTCAAGGGACCCGGCGGCCACCATGTCCTTGCTAGCGGGCTCACCGGCCATGAACTCGTCGGTCACGGATGTCGTCCTGTTGTAGACGGTCACCCGTTTCCCCGAGTCAGCAAGGTTGAGGGCCAGGTTGGCGCCCATGACGGCGAGGCCCACTACAGCGATGTCAGATTTGGTGCTCACAGCGGTGAGGGTATTACTACTGGATCCGAGCGCTTACCCTTCCAGCAGTTTTGAACGACATCTACCTCGGAATCGACATCGGAGGGTCGGGTATCAAATCCGCCCTCGTGGACCTTGGCGACGGCTCGCTGGTCACAGACCGTCTCCGGGTCGACACTCCGCAGCCCGCGACACCCGAGGCCTGTTCCACGGCTCTGGCCAAACAGATCTCCAGCTACGACTACGAGGGTCCGTTGGGTATCGGCTTTCCGGCCGTAATCCGGAACGGGATCGTGGAGACCGCCAAAAACATCGACGACTCCTGGATCGGTCTCGAGGTGAGGAGCTTCTTCACTGAAATGACCGGCCACGAGGCCACGGTCCTCAATGATGCCGACGCCGCCGCGCTGGCCGAGGCCGCCTACGGCGCAGCCAAGGGTGTGCCGGGAATGGTGCTCACCATCACCTTCGGGACCGGGATCGGCTCAGGGCTGCTCATCGACGGAGAGCTGGTGCCGAATCTGGAGTTGGGCCAGATCGAGCTTGAAGGTCACTCTCCGGCTGAGAGCTACTTCTCGGCGAAGGTGAGAAAACGGGAGAACCTCGACTGGGACGAGTGGGGCGACCGGGCCAACCGATATCTGACCCACGTCGACTCCGTCTTCACCCCGGATCTGATGGTCATCGGTGGAGGGCTTACCAAGCACTGGGAACGCTTCTCCGACCGGCTCGACCCCCGGCTACCGGTGGTACCCGCTCAGATGGGCAACAACGCCGGCATCGTCGGGGCGGCCCTATTTGTCAGTCGACGACGAACTCGCTGAACTGACCGATCTCCCGCTCGGGGACGCGGACGTCGAGGATCGTTCCGTCGGCGTCGTGTTTCTCCTCGATGACCTCGCCGACCCGGTGTGCCGCCGCGACAACGTCGCCACGGTCGTAGGGAACGCTGAGTGTGAGGGTGAGCAGATCCTTCGACAGCGCCTCCGCAATGGCATGTTGCAGCTCGTCGAGCCCTTCGCCGGTGCGTGCCGAGATCAGAACGGCGTCCGGCCACAGATTGCGGAGACGGGTGACGCCCTTCTCGTCGAGTGCGTCGATCTTGTTGATGACCCGGACCTGGGGAATCTCTGCGGCGCCGATCTCGAGGAGGACCTCCTCGACGGCCTCGATCTGGCCCGCAGGGTCTTCGTCGGTTCCGTCGACCATGTGGACCAGGAGGTCCGACTGGGTGGCCTCGGCGAGGGTCGACTGGAACGCCTCGACAAGCTGGTGGGGGAGCCGTCTTACGAACCCGACGGTGTCGGCGATCACGATCGGTCGGCTGTCGGGTAGCTGGAGTCGGCGGACCGTCGAGTCCAGGGTGGCGAATAGCTGGTCCTGCACCAGGGTATCCGCTTCGGTGAGAGCGTTGAGCAGGGTCGACTTGCCTGCGTTGGTGTAGCCCACGATCGACACCTGGGGGATTTGGGTGCGCTGCCGCTGCTTGCGCTGCGTCTCGCGATGGCCGGCGCTTTCCTTGAGCTGTCGCTCAAGCTTGGAGATCCTGGCGAGCACGCGGCGCCGATCGGTCTCCAGCTTGGTCTCGCCGGGGCCACGCATGGTGGTGCCGACACCGGCGCGCTGCTGGGCGAGCTCGGTACCTTTGCCCCTGAGCCTGGGGAGGTTGTACTTGAGCAGGGCCAGCTCCACCTGGATCGCTCCGACCTTCGAGGTGGCGTGCTGGGCGAAGATATCGAGGATCAGCGCTTCCCGGTCGACGACGTCACAGTGGAAGACACCCTGGAGGTTGCGCTGCTGTGCTGGGGAGAGGGCCTGGTCGAAGATGACGACGTCGATGTCCATCGCCGTCGTTAGCGACGCCAGCTCTTCGGCCTTTCCCGAACCGATGAAGGTGGCGGGGTCGATACGGTCCCGTTTGACGAGCTCTTGATCGACAGGGTCGGCACCCGCCGTGTCGGTGAGAAGAGCCAGTTCATCGAGGGAACGCTCCTCGACTTCGGTTGTGTTGCCGGGCAGTTGCACACCGACGAGAAAAGCGCGCTGTACTGCTACGTCCAGGTCGGTGACCGTGGCCGTCAAACGGCGCTGGGCGCGTGATTGATGCTCAGACGTCATGAGGTGAGATCGGCTCGGGACGAGCCATGATTGCGGTTGGAAGAGGAGAGTGCAGGGGTATTAATCCAGCTCAGAGGTACTGGCCCTCGTCGCCGACGTGGTCGATCTCCTCCTCGGCGATGATCTGGGATTCCCGCACGGCCACCACAGGCTGGCCAGTGGGTGGCCAGATGAACCGCCACGCCCCGGTCGGCACGGCCCAGAACCGCTGGCCGGTCTCGACATCCATGAGGGCGAGGGCGTCGTTGCCGTCCTTGGTTCCAACGGGCACCAAGAGCCCCGACTTGGTCGTGGTGTCTTCCGGTGGATGGCCAACACGCCATCCACTCATCACCTTGTATCCGTTGTCAGAAATAATCGGTAGATCGGTGTCGATCACCCTCTAATTGTCGCAGGAACCCCTCCAAACCGAAACCTCGGGACCTCCTGGAGGTGCCAGAGTTGGAAGTCGTGGCCGGTCGAAGGGATAAGGTTGTCGATCATGCCGTCCAAGCCGAAGTTCTCCGAAGCGCTCGAATATCACGAAAGGCCACGTCCAGGGAAGGTCGAGGTGAGGGCGACGAAACCGACCGCCACCCAGTCTGACCTGAGCCTTGCCTACACACCCGGTGTTGCCGACCCCTGTCTCGTCATCGCAGACGATCCCGATTCAGCGTTCCGTTACACGAACCGGGGGAACCTCGTGGCCGTGGTCTCCAACGGGAGCGCCGTGCTCGGTCTGGGGAACATCGGGGCCCTGGCCGGCAAGCCGGTCATGGAGGGAAAGGCCGTGCTGTTCAAACGATTCGCCGACATCGACGTCTTCGACCTCGAGATCGACACCGCCGACCCCGATGACATCATCAAGTTCTGCGAGCTGCTCGCTCCGACGGTGGGTGGGATAAACCTGGAGGACATCAAGGCGCCGGAGTGCTTCTACATCGAGTCGACGTTGCGCGAGCGGCTCGACATCCCGGTCTTTCACGACGACCAGCACGGCACGGCCATCATCAGCGGTGCCGCGTTCATCAATGCCATCGAGATCACCGGACGGGACATCTCCAAGACCAGGGTCGTCGTCGCCGGGGCCGGGGCCGCAGGCGTGGCCTGCGCCCGTTTCTTCATCGAGCTCGGAGTCGACCCCGCCAATCTGTTGATGACTGACCAAAAGGGTGTGATTCATACCGGGCGGGACGACCTGACGGACGTGAAACAGGAGTTCGCCACCGACACCGACGCCCGGACCCTCGAGGACGCGATGACAGACGCCGACGCCTTCGTCGGAGTCTCGGTGGCCGGGATCGTGTCTAAGGAGATGGTCCAGTCGATGGCGGCCGATCCGATCGTGTTCGCTCTTGCCAACCCCGATCCCGAGATCACCTATCCGGATGCCAAGGCTGCTCGCGACGACGTGATCATGGCCACGGGACGGTCGGATTACCCCAACCAGGTCAACAACGTGCTCGGGTTTCCGTTCATCTTCCGGGGGGCGCTCGACGTCCGCAGCCGCGCCGTGTCCGAGAAGATGAAGGTGGCCGCGGCAAACGCGCTCGCATCCCTGGCCCGGGAGCCGGTCCCGGACGCGGTGCTTCGAGCCTACGATCTCGAGCACCTCGCCTTCGGCCCCGACTATCTGATCCCGAAGCCCTTCGATCCCCGCGTGCTGTGGACGGTCGCTCCCGCGGTGGCCGAGTCTGCCCAGGAGGAGGGTTTCGCCAGGGCACATATCGATGACATGGAGGTGTACAAGTCCGAGCTCCAGGCACGGTTCAACGCCTCGTACGGGTTGATAAACATCATCACCACCAAGGCGATGGAACAGCCCAAGCGGGTGGCCTATCCCCACGCTAACGACCTTCGCATCATCCGTGCCGCCCGCAGGGTCAAGGACGAGGGTATCGGGCGGCCGGTTCTCGTTGGTCCGGAGGGTGAGATCGAGTCACTCGCCGAGAGCTCGGGGATCTCCCTCGAGGGCATGGACGTCATCGACCCCGAGAGCGAGAGCTCTGAGCGCGCTCGCTACGCCCACATCCTCGAGGAGCTGCGTCGGGACCGTGGCCTGTCGCTCCAGGAAGCCGAACGCATGGTCCACGACCCCAACATGTACGCATGTCTCATGGTCCGGGAGGGGGCCGCCGACGCCGTGCTGGGTGGGCTGACGACGTTCTACCCGGAGACGATCAGGCCCGCTCTCCAGGTGATCAAGGTCGAGGAGGGCCGTTCGGTCGTGTCGGCGCTCTACATCGTGGTCGTGGGCGGGAAGCCTTACTTCCTGACCGATTGTGCGGTGAACATCGAACCGACCTCCGAACAGCTCGCCGAGATAGCCCTCGCTGCGACCAAGACCGCCCAGGAGGAATTCGACCGTGAGCCACGGGTCGCCTTCATCAGCTACTCCGACTTCGGCTCGGCGGGCGGAGAAGAGCCGGCGAGGGTTCGGCGGGCCCTGGAGATCTTCCGCCAGGCCCGGCCGGACATCGCAGCCGACGGCGAGATGCAGGCCGACTCGGCTGTGGTGGCCGAGCTGATGGCATCCCGCAGCCCCGACGGCTCGCTCGGTCGGGCTGCCAACGTGCTGGTCTTCCCGAACCTGACTGCGGCCAACGCCTCATACAAACTCCTCAACCGGCTGGGCGGCGCCGAGGTCATCGGCCCGATCCTCAGCGGGCTCTCGAAGGCGGTCCACGTCCTCCAGCGCGACGCCTCGGTGACCGACGTGGTCAACATGACAGCCATCGCCGTGGCCGAAGCACAGCGGCGAGCGGCGAGTTGAGCGCTGCTACCAGTATTCCTCTTATCGAACCGTAGAGGGCGCCGACTTGATCCGCTGGAGGTCATTTCGAGAGACGACGTCGTCGCCATCGAACCTCGTGGAGTACGGTGGGCAGGCGTGAAACGCTTCGCTATGGCCTGGATGGCGGCGTTTTGTGTCGGCGCCGGGTTCGTGCTCGGCGAGTTCGTCCGGGCAGTGCGGCCGGTCGACTATCTGATACGACCCCTTCTGGCTGTCGCTGTGCTGGCCGTGGTCATCGGAGTGATAGCGTCGCTGTTGCGTGGCTGGTCGGTCGTTGCCGCCGTGTTCGCTATGGCGTGGATCGTCCAGCCGGAGTCGCCGGTCGCTTTGGGAGTAGCCGTAGTAGCGGCCGGGTTGGTTGGGTGGAGACTATGGAAAGGCCGTGCGCCGGGCATCGATACCCCTCTGGCGGTGGCGGCTGGAGTGTTTCTCGTGACCGGGTTGGTTCCGGTGATCCCGCTTATCCCGTGGTCTGCTCCCGTGCAGGCGGCTGGCGTCGCAGACGGACCGCCGCAGTATGTGATCCTGTTGGACGGTTACCCCCGCGCCGACACTCTCGCTCAACATGGATTCGATATCTCGCCGTTCATCTCGGCGCTGGAGGAACGCGGGTTCGATCATTATCCCGATGCGACAACCCGACATCCAAAAACCATCCAGGCGTTAACGGCGATGACGGGAGGCGACCCGGACGACTGGCGGGAAGGCGACATGGCGGTGGAACGAACGCTCCGGGAGCAATGGCGGCTACCTTCCGGGTTCGTCAGCATCGCCCCGCCGATGGGGTTCGTCACTCTTCCCCACACGCCGACGTTGAACCGGTTCGGGCACACGTTTTTCGAATCCGAACTCCTAGTCCGGTCTGTGTTCCTGCCGGTCGCCAGAGATTGGATCGTGGACGGCTACCGGCACCAACTCAATCATGCGCTCGAAGTGACCGCATCAACCGACGAGCGGCGAGTGTTTGCCCACCTGTTTGCTCCGCACTTCCCGGCGCTTTACGGCCCCGAGGGGTCTCTTCCGATCTCCGAATGCTGGCCCTACTGTGCGACCGTCCACCCGGGCCCGCCGGGCATTGACGTGGAAGAGCGGATCACGCTGATCGGCAGATACGTCGAGTGGTTGAACCTCCAGCTCGTCGACGTTGTCGATCGGATCTTGCAGCGGAGGCCTGACGCGGAGATCGTCCTGTTCTCAGACCACGGCGGCAGATGGGATGACGCTGATCCCGCCGAGTGGGGTCGGGTGTTTCTTGCCTCTCGGACCCCGACACGTCCTGACCTGTTCTCCGCGTCGCCTTATCCGGGGGAGGTTTTTGATAGGCTAGTCGGCTCCGTAGAGCCTCCAGGCTGAGCCAGAAACGAAATTCGCGCCTGGGCTGGCCGTAGTTGGATGATGTCTAAATAAATTGTGCACGGCGATGTCGCCTTTGGTGGTGAGGAATTCGCGGATCGTCTGAAGCTTCCAGCCCATTGTCAGATCATCTCCTTTGGTTTGAGTGTGGAAGCCCCCCAACCCTGCTCATCGCAACCCGATTATCCGGGCAGGGCGATACTCGACCGGGACACGCTCGCCGTTGATGTTCATCGTCTGGCCTCCACTGGCCCGGTCGCTCGGGATCGAGCCGAGATCGGCGGCGAGCCGACGCTTGCACCATCCAAGGGGAAACGTGAACGTGAAGTGCCGATGCCGGAATGGGTCAGCCTCGAGCTATCGAAGGTCGTCACTCCCAAAACCGGCCAGGTGTTCCCTTGGCGTGATGGTGGACTGATCCACCGGAACTACTACAACAATCAGATCTGGCGTCCTGCAATCAAGTTGGCGGGTATGACGCCGGGCCGGGAGACGGGCATGCATCAGCTCCGGCACCACTTCGCCTTCGTGATGCTCGACGGTGGAGTCTCGATCAAGGCCGTCTCTGAGTACCTGGGTCATGCTGATCCGGGGTTCACGCTGCGGATCTATTCGCATCTGATGCCGGATACGGGGGAGAAGGCACGTCAGGTTATGGACTCGGGCACCCTCCGGCGGAATCTGTGCTGAATCAGGGGATTGACGGCGGCTGAATCGTCAACTGATAGTTGGCGAAACGCCGGGTTATTACCAGTACTCCTCGTAGTGCACATTTCCCCGCTCGCGTCGGTGGTCGAGGGTGAAGCCCCGGTCGTGGAGGATCTCGCACATTCCGAGAGTCTCCGGGAAGTGCATCTTCCCGTCGTCGTCCCATTCCGGTAGCCCGATCATCTCAGGGTTGCCGCACAGGTAGACGTGGGTGGTGGCGGGGTCGAGAGGTGACCCCAGCTCTGCCTCCAAACCTCCGTTGCGGGCCAGGTCCTGGATGTAAACCTTGTTGCCCTCGTTCTCCGGCTCGCGGGTGGTGAGAGGAACATACCGGTAGTTGGGGTGTTGGCCCTCGACGACCCTATGTTGCTCGATGTACGCCAGGTCCGTTCGGTAGCGGACACACACCACCTGGAGGACCCGGCCCGCGTGCTCGGTGCGTAGCAGCTCACCGGTCATCTGGTTGTGGGGAGCCTCGCCGGTGCCGGTGGCGAGGAACACCACGTTTTCGGTGGGATCGACGCCATCGAGTGTGTAGCGCCCGGTGAACTTTCGACCGAGATAGATCCGGTCACCGACCCTCTTGTCGAAGATGCGGGGGGTCAACCCGGGGATCCTTTCCGGACTGGGAGCGACCAGAACGATGTAGAACTCGATCTCGTCCGCCAGCGCCGGTAGTAGCCGACCCGGGGGGTCGACGATGGAACTCGACACCGAGTAGGAGCGTCGCACCACTTTCTCCAAGAGCTCGGGGTGCTCGTCGAAGTCCTCCGAGACGTCGTCGACACGGGGCTCCCAATAGCCGAGACCGAGCGTGGTGTACTGGCCGGGGATGAACGGCCCCGGGGGGCTGTCGGGCCGGACCCGCATAACCCACAGGTCAGGGTTGTGAGGGCGGATCGAGGTGATCGTGGCGTTGTAATGCTTGTCGCGGAGACGGTCCCTGTCGGCTGTGCTCATCCGGGCTTCCGGGAAGACCGTGGCGTTGGTGGTGGTTGGTTCATTCATGGATCAAGAAGTAAGAGAGGCGATGGATCACGGTGGCATCGCCGACATAACGACCATCGGGAGGAAGACTGGAAAGCCCCGCCGCATCGAGATCTACTTTCACCAGTTCGACGGCGAGTACTACCTGACGGGCCGTCACGGGGCGAAGCGCGACTGGGAGGCGAACATCATCGCCAACCCCGAGTTCACCCTCCATCTCAAAAAGGGCCTAACCGCCGACGTGCCGGTGGTGGGTGAGCCGGAGCCCGACCCGGATGTACGGGCGAAGGTCTTGCGGCGGGCCCTGATTGAGAATTGGGACTCCCCTCCCGACCGGGTGGAGGCGAGCCTCCACAAATGGGTGGAGGGCTCGCCTTTTATCCGGTTCCGTCCGAAAGGGATCTAGATCTCCCCGGTTTTCTCGCCGACGTCTTTCATCCCCAAGCCGAGGAGCACGAAGACGATTCCCATCAGTATGGCCATCCCAGCCACTCCGAAGGCCACGATCGACGTGAACAACGATGACTGGAGGAAGGCGGAGTTCATCGCCACATCCCGCAGGGGGTCTTCGCGGTCGAGCTCAGCGTAGGTCTTCCCCTCGGTTGACTCCAGCGTGTGCTGCTCGATGATGTCGGCCTGGCAGTATGCGCTGAATGGGCCCTTGACGTCGTTACCGGCGAGACAGTCGGCGTCGTCGGCGACTGTGATGTTCTGTTCTCCCAGCGTGTTGCTTACTACGATCCACGTTGTGATCCCGCCGAGGATCAGGATGATCCCCAGGATCACCGATGTGATGTAGGCGGCACGTCTCATAGTTCCCTTTCGGTTGTTGCCTTGCATGTCAACCTACGCGATGCGGGACGACTACCGGGACCGCCGAAAGTCCCGATCAGCAGGGTCGAACGGCGGCCCCTTTTTCTATCGACGTGTGTGGAGGGACGACGGCGAACGTCGCCCCTCCTGTCTCCAGGCTCTGACTATGCAGCCCTGGGCTTGGCCTTGGCCCGGCGCTCACCCTCTTCGGCGACGGAGAGCTGGCTCCGACTGCTCAGACGGTGTCGCCGGATCGCTTGGTGTTCTCGGTGTTTTCTGGCTTGTTCAATACGGATGTCGCTCAGGATCTTGCTGAGCCTGTGGTCTATGTACTGCATGAGAAGTCATTCCTTGGTTCCTTGGTGGATGTTGGCCCCGGCACGCCGGAGGCAATCCCGGGGTGAGGGAGACGACGCGGCAGGGCGCTCTGGGTGTCAGAAGCGTGCCGACGGAAAGAGGGTGTCGGCTATGCCACGAGCCCGATAGGAGGGCAGGTGAGTTCGGCCGACATGTCGGTCGTGAAGGTCTGGGTCATGTCGGTCACCTCCAATCGGTTCTCATTGAGGAAGTGGGAAAGCTATGGGGCCGCCGCGACTTCTGTCAAGGGAATAAATCTTCGAGAGGTGTGGCGCCTGTGTCTTGAGCTCTCTTGGCGGCGTGGCGGTCCACTTAGAGCTACGTATGAGAACGTCTGATCGTCGAAGGGGTAGACATCCTGGATTATCCCGGGATCATCTACCGCGGTCCAGACCACGCCCGGAGAGCTGCCCTGGCGGGAGGCCCCGACGTGTGGGAGATCGTGGCAAGACTCCGTGAGCTAGAGGGGAGTGAGGAAGACCGGATCGAGGTCCTGGCCGCCGAGACCGAACTCCACCCCCGGCAGATTCGGACCGCACTCGAGTTCGCCGCGGCGCATTCCGACGAGGTCGAAACCTTCATCGCTCGCAACGAGGAAGCGATAGCTGCCGGACGGGAAGCCACCGAACGTCGCCGTTCGCTTCTCGGGTGAGATTCCTCCTCGACGAGATGTTCCCAGCCGAAGCGGCCCAACAACTGCGGGACGAATTCGACCATGACGCAGTGCACGTAAGCGAGGTCGGGCTCGCGGGCGTGGCTGATGCCGAAGTCGGCATTACCGCACGAGCCGAGAAACGGGTGGTGGTCACAGAGAACGTCGCCGACTTCGCCGCTGAGCCGGACTTGGTGCTGGTGTGCATCCTCAGACGGAACCTGCCTCCCGGTGGTGCCCAGGCTCATGCTTTGGCCGCCGTTCTCGATCGTTGGGCAACCGATAACCCACGCCCCTACATCGGTCAGCATTGGCCGGCATAGGGCGTTCATGACTCATGCCCTCTGGCGGGGATTCATCTCACCTAGCGGGGATTCATCTCAGCATCGGACAAGACGACACCACTCGACACCGACCTGTATCCGATCGCGTGGATGCAACACCACCCGGGAGGCCGATAGCGCACTTCCCGGAACGCTCGTAGCGCACGAGTTGGCCGACCGTAGACAACCCGGTGCTGGTGGAGCTAGGAGAGCGTCTCGTGGAAGGTCAGGCCTTGGGTGGGTGGCTGGTCTTGGTGAGAGGGTTGGGGGCTGAGGAGTTGATCGCAGAGAAGGCGGTAGGACCATGCTTTGAACTCTTTGACCGGCCAGCCGCATTCGTCGACGAAGACGGTGAATGTCTCGGGACGATGCAGCCCGTAGGCGATGTCGGCGGCCCGGTCTACGGTGAGGTCTTCTCGTAGTTGTCCGCGATCAGCGAGCGAGTCGATGATCCGCTGTATCCCTTGGCGTCGCTGTTCGACGAGCCCGTTCCACACGTCGGCGACTTCCGGTTCGACGGAGGCGGCTTGACCGATTGCCGCCCATACCGGCGCTATCCGCGCGTAGATGTCGTTGCCGTGTTCGATCATGAGCGCGATGCTGCGACGGCCGTCGGGATCGGTCATCGCCTCGTGGACCCAGTCCCGCTCCATCGTTTCAAGGGGATCTTCGGGTCGCCCTCCCACCGATTTGAGGAGCTGGCGAAGTAGCTCTCCTTTGGTGTGGAAGACGAAGTAGACGGTCTGGACTGCCACATCGGCCTCGTCGGCGATTGCCTGCATGGTGGTGCCGGCATATCCATACTTCGAGAAGAGCCGTTGGGCGGCGTCGAGGATCCTCCGCCGGGTCGCCGCCGCCTGCTCCGACCTCGAACCCGACTTGACGATTTGATTCTTGACTTCGGTCATCTCTCTCAGCATACTAGATGATATCACTAGTGGTTACCACTAGTGACGCTATCCAATTAAGAAAGAGGACCTGATGATCTCCTACCAGACCACCCGGCGGGTGAACCGTTCCGCCGAAGACACCTTCGATGTGATCGGCACCCACGTCTATGACAACCACCCGAAATGGGAAGCCGAGGTCGTCGAGATCCGGCCGATAACCCCGGGCCCGGTCGGGGTTGGAAGCCGCGCCGTCATGGTCCGTCGTGACTTCGGTCGGCGCAAAGAGGTGGAATACGAAGTGACGGAGTTCGAGCCGGGCCGGCGCATCGCCTTCCACCACCTCGATGCCGCACTGGACTTCAACATCAGCTTCGACATCACCCCGATCGACAGCGGTTCATGCACGGTGCAGGTGGATGTGCGCGCACAACCACAAGGCTGGACCCGTATCCTCGAACCGCTCATGCGCCGCGCCATGCCCAAACAAGGTGACCGCATCACCAGTGCCATGGCAGAGGTCATCGAGAGCGCGACCATCGGCGTGGAACATGAGTGAAGTGGCCTCGCACCAAGGAGAGCCGGCGGCAAGTGACCCCGGGTTCTGGGTACGACACGGCTGGAAGTTTCTCCTCGGTCTGGTTCTTGTCATTGGTCTCTTCGGCGTGGGCGACCTCCTCAACGGACTCGACGCCGACGCCGCCATTCCCGAGGGCGTGGCGGGTATGAGCCCAGCAGAGATACGAGAGTCGTCCCCCGATGTTGCCCGGCTCGCCGATCTCCAGGTCCGTGCCGGGGGTATCCAGCTGATCGTCATCGCCACGCTATGGGCCATTGTTCTGGTCCTCCCGTTCCGGCGGCGTGAACGATGGGCGTGGTGGGCGATGTGGACGTTTCCAGGGTGGGCCCTGGCAGTAGCGGTGATGTTTCTCTTCGTCGACCTCCAGCCCGGCCAGCCCACACCACCCCCTGCAATATCCGGCTGGGTCTTCTTCGGCCTCACAGCACTGCTCCTCCTGGTGACGAGACGTGGCTTCAGTAGCCCCGCCTGAATACGTCGACGGTGGATTCCAGGCCCCCGACGTCTTGTCCTGTGCTCTAAGAGGAGCGTTGACCGTGGTCGCTTTCACTGTGGTCCACAGCATCTGGATCGCCGACATCTGGTTCAACGTCGTGCCGATGGTCGCGTCCGGAGCAGTGGTGCAAGCATTGTGTGGAGTTACAGGGAAGCTGTGTCGGCTCACTCCCGGCGCAAATGGCTCGAATACAACGGCGCAATAGAAGCTAGCCGACGAGTTCTCGGATACCCGAGCGGGTGCGCCACGGGCACACGGAAGTAGTCCTCGGTCGGGAGGTACGGATTCACCTTCGCTTGTCGCGTCGCAGTAGAGACCTGATAACGGAGTTCTTCCCGATGTTGCCGAACTCCTTCCACTGCCGACGCCTGTCGACCAGCACCGCTGTCATCTGTACCTGGGGATCGACCACGCCGAAACGCTTGGCCAGCCGTGTGAGGGTGTGGTTCCAGATCCCGTCTTCGAGCCGGGAGGTGTAGAGCTTGAAGGCGATTTCGAAGAGGGGGTCGCTGGCCCTGAGCATCGTGTCGATGCGGGCGGTGGTCACGCCCTCCTCGTCGTCGTGCGCGCTGAAAGTGATGATGGCCGAGAATGGATGCCCCTCCGGATTCATGTATGACCACGAGCGCGCATCTGCATAGATGACCCGAACACCGGTGGGCCCGCTTCGCCCGCCGATGAGGGCGATCTCGCCCGGTTCGAGTCCGGCAGAGGGAGCGTAAAAGCTGTTGTTCGACGGCCAGAACTCCCCGAATCGCTTTTTCCACGTGGCTATCAACTTCTCCGGCGTGGTGGCGGGGACCCGGACCTCATAGGTCTTCTGCCACAGTTGGCCGAAACCCTGGAGGGGTCCGACCGGCTTTCGACCTTCGACATTTCCCTTCGCCACTCCCTCGGGGACACCTGCTAAATGAAACGACTCGATCGGCTCGGCCCAATTCTGGGCATCTCGGTGTTCGGTCATCGCTCGCCTTTCTCCTATGAGACAGAGGCAAGCGCATGTCCGTTCCGTGGCCGTTACGAAACGGTCTGCCTGAGGGAGATTCAGGTGACGTCGCTCAGAGCTGCGGACTCGTCGTCGTAGATGCCGATGGCCTCATCCAGCCTGGTGAGAGAGAAGATCTGGCGGTAGTGCTTGGTGAGGCCGTACGCCAGGAGTCGATGACCGCTGCGCTGGGCTCTGATCAGAATCGTCACCAACAGGCCAATTCCACCACTGTTCATGTACTCGAGGCCACCGAAGTTGAGGATCACGGCGCTGACCCCGCCTCTCGAGGCCTCCTCGTGCGCCGAGTTCACCTCGCTCTCCGAGAAGGCGGTGATCTCCCCTGATATATCGACAGCTCTCACGCCGGGGGTGACATCCCGCACGGTCATACTGAGGTTGGTGGTCGGCATTTCGCCCTCCGTCCTATCCGGCTGTCTTGGCAGCGGCTGCGTCCTCGTAGATGGTCATGAAGTCGGCGAGACGGGTGATCTGGAACACCTCTCGATAGTGGTCGGACAGACCGAAGGCACCCACTTTCCGACCCTCGGCTCGGGCCATCGCCAGGATGCCGACGATCACCGCGATCCCCGTCGAGTTGATGTAGTTGACCTCGCTGAAGTCGAACAGCACCTTGCCGGGGACCTTGGTGGCGTCCTCGTATCCGGACTCCATTTTCTCCTTGGCGGCCCGGTCCACCGTGCCCTTCAAGTTGATCACAGGGCCCTGATCTGTGTAGTCGATCGTCATCTCCAAATCATCCGGCATCGGACTGTTCCTTCCTGTCAATGACGAACTCGATCGTGCGAACCTGGCCGTCCCGCTCGATGCGTATGTCGTCGACCATCTCCTCCACCAGGAACAGCCCCCAGCCTCGAGGTGTCTGCTCTCCTGCCAACTTGGCCTCGATGTCCGGCGTGGTCGATTCCGGTATCTCCTTGTTCCCGCCCTGATCGGACACGCGGACGGTCACTGATACCTCATTCGACAGTACCGAGATGTCGACCGGCAGTTCCGGGCGGTTCTCGTTTCCGTGCTCGATCGCATTCATCACAACCTCACCCACCGCTGTCTTGAGGCGCTCGAGCTGGGCTGGGTCAAAGTCGAGACTGCTCACCGCCTCAGACACTTTGGCGATCGCGGCGCGTTCATTCCCCTCCTCGCTACGGACGGTGAACGAGGTGAGAGCCCGATCAAAAGAGGAAGTTGCAGAGGCTGAGTCGGTGACAGCGGCACCGGCACTGCGATGCACGACTACCAGGGTTATGTCGTCTTCTTGATCGAGGTCGGGGCCACGGAAGCTCTCCAGGTCTCCGATCAGTTCGGATACCACGTCCTCGTTCATGGTCTTGGCCCCCACCCGCCCCATGAGACGGGAGAACCCGTACATCTCGCCCTCGGGGTTGTGGGCCTCGGTGATGCCGTCACTGGTGAGCACCATCACTTCGCCGTGGCCGATCGTGTAGGTGTGCTCCTCGTACGGCATTCCCGGCATCAACCCGAGCGGCATTCCCGTGGCTCGCAGCTCTCGAACACCGTCTCCACAGCGGACATAGGGAAGGTTGTGGCCGGCGTTGGCGAACACCACCTCGCCGCTCTCGGTGTCGATCGTCGCGTACAGGCAGGTGACGAACATCGCCGGTGGGATCTCTGGCACGAGCAACTCGTTCACCTCGGCCAATACCGCTCCCGGGGAGGTGTGTCGCTTGGCTGCGGCCCGCAGCATCGATCTCGAGGTGGCCATGACGAGAGCGGCCGGGATCCCCTTGTCGGTGACGTCGCCTATGACCACCCCGAGCCGTCCGTCTTCGAGGCTTATGAAGTCGTAGAAGTCCCCGCCCACTTCCCGGGCCGGGCGGTATAGGGCGTCGATGTGCCATCCGGAAATGGAAGGGAGCTCCTTGGGTAGCAACGTCTGTTGAATCAGGGCGGCGACCCGTAGCTCCTGTTGAAGACGCTCCCGCCTCTTGGCTTCCGCTTGCTGGTCCTGGACCAGTTGGGCAACCTTTATCACCGGCGCCACCTGGGAGGCGAGGCTGGCGAGCAGCTTGCGATCGTCGGTGGAGTAGGGCTGGTCCGACAGACGTGGTCCCAGATAGAGCACACCCAGGAGCTCTCCTTGGGCGATGAGTGGGACGACCAGCTCCACACCGGCTGCCCTTGCTTGGTCGAGAGCGTCCGAGGTGAGCTCGAGGCCGGAAATCTCCACCGGGCCACCTGAGGACAGCAATAGGGTTTCCAGAGGATCCCCGGAAGGAATCGGGATCGGGTCGATGAGCCTGCTGTCCGATACGGCGGACTGGTCCGATGTCTCGATCGGCTCGGATGGGGTGGGTTTCCGCTTCAACAATTGGACCATAGGCACCTTGTAGCTCCGGGACGTTCCGACTTCGTTACGGTCCTGCTGCCTCGTAGGTCGGCGTCCGGTCGAGACACTGGGCGGACCACCTCCCGTTCCGATGTCCGGTGTGGTATCGATTCCGTAACGATGGATGCGTAGGGTTCCGTCCAGGAAGTGAGGAGTAGATGCTCGAGGTCAACCTGCTGGGGACACCGGAGGTATCGACCGATGGGTCACCCATCAGGGTGGACACCCGCAAGGCGATCGCCCTGCTCTCCTACCTGGCAGTCGAAGGAAGCGCCTCACGGGATACCCTGGCCAACCTGTTCTGGTCGGAATCCAGTTCGGAGCGAGCTCGCGCCACCTTGCGTAGAACGCTCTCGGCGCTCCGCTCCGCGGCCGGACCGGAAATCCTCGACGCCGATCAGCATCGCGTAACCATCACCGATCACGCCACTGTCGACGTCTGGAGTTTCGAAGACAGCATTCGGGCGACCGCCAGCCACGAACATGATCACACCGAGGTCTGCGGCGACTGCATCCCTCACCTGCAGCGGGTCTCCGAGGCGTATCGGGGAGACTTCCTGGAAGGTTTCTCGGTCCGTGACTCCCCCGAGTTCGAAGACTGGGTTCGCACCGCCGGCGAGTCGTTTCGGCTCCGCGCCGGAGAGGCGTTTCGTAGGCTGGCCATGGCTCATGCCGGTGCCGGTGACTACCAGGCAGCGATCGACGCGGCGGGTCGATGGATCTCACTCGACCCACTTCACGAGCCGGCCTATCGGCTCCTGATGCTATTGAAGGCATGGGCAGGCGACCGGCCCGGAGCCATCGAAGCATTCCAACGCTGCGTAGCGGTTCTGGACCAGGAGCTAGGGGTGCCCCCGCTGGAGGAAACGGCAGAACTCCACGCGGCCATACTTGACGAGGACCTGCCCCCCGCCCCTGGTCCACGGCGTCGCATCTCGCCCGAAGCCATAGGATCCGCCGGGTCCAAGGACTTAATCGACCGGGAAGAAGAGTTGTCTTTCCTGAACCGAGTACTGGCATCGGTTCCGGTTCGAGGGCAGGTGGTGCGTCTCACCGGCGCGTCGTGGATGGGGAAGACCCGGCTGATCGAGGAGTTCATCGGATCCCTCCCTACCGACGAAGCGGTCACGGTCATAGGCAGGGCGTCCCGTAGTGAGCAAAACCTGCCCTATGGAGTAGTGGTCGAGGTGGTGCGTGGACTGCTACCCCATTTCACGGAGAGTGACATCCCAGAATGGGTGCTCACAGAGGTAAGTCGCCTCGTTCCGGAGTTGGGGAGACGAAACCATGGCCCTTCGCCACCGGACCATTTTGGTGAACTGAGACTCTTCAACGCAGTGGAGACCCTGCTCCGTGACCTATCCGGCAATCGTGTCCTGGTCGTCGCCATCGACGACGTCCAGTGGCTCGACCCAGCCTCGGCCTCGCTTCTGTCGTATTTGAGCACGAGAATCAGCCCTCGTCCCATCCTTCTGCTCATGGCGCACAGATCCGATGAGGACCTGGCGGAGCCGCTGGTGGACCTGCTGGCCGCGCCCGACCATGAAATCGAGCTCGAGCCGTTGACGATCGATCAACTGACTGCGGTGACAGGAGACAAGAGCACGGCTCGCTCGATGGCGGAGCAAACCGGCGGGATTCCGTTTCTGGTCGCCGAGTATCTAGCCGATGACGGCATCCCCGGTGACGAGTCTCCGGGTGTGATGAGGTATATGGAGGCGCGGTTCCGCGATCTGAGTGAACTGGCGAGACAGGTGCTGGCCGCGGCTGCGGTCCTCAGCGGATCCTGCGACGCCGGACTGCTCCGTGAGGTGAGTGGGCGGGGCGAGGAGGAGCTGGTGGATGCGGTCGAGGAGCTGGTCGCAGCCGGACTGCTCCGCGAGCTGCCGAACAGTGAAAGGTTGAGCTTCACCCTCGAGTCCCTGGAAGGACTCACCTACGACTCGACGTCTCTGATCCGCCGACGTCTGCTTCATCGGCGTGCCGCCACCGCACTGGCCGATCGCCCTCGAGCGGACACAGACCCCCGGGTGGCCGCCGCCGTCGCCGCACAGCATCAGGCGGCCGGCTCTAAAGAGGCGGCGAACTGGTATCGGAGAGCCGGGGACCTGGCATTGGAGCTCTATGCCTACACAGAAGCGACCGACTTCTACGAGAAAGCAATAGCTCTCGGCAGCCCCGACGTGGCCCGTCTCCGCATCCGACTCGGCGAGGTGGCGATCGCAACCGGCGACTACCGGTCGGCCCTGCATCATCTCAACAGCGCCGCGGGACAGTCGCAGTCAGCCGACCTGGGAGTGGCCGAGCACCGTCTCGGTGATGTCCAGCGCCTTTTGGGTCGCTTCGACCTGGCCGAGGAGCATTTCACCCGGGCCTCAGAGACTCATCCCGCCCCCGCATCCCTGTACGCCGACTGGGCGCTGCTGCGTAGTCGCACCGGAGACAGTTCCGGGGCCCTGGAGCTCGCCCAGTTGTCGCTGCAGCTGGCGGAGGAGACAAACGATGATGGTCAGCTGTCTCGAGCTCACAACATCCTCGGGGTGGTTGCGTCGGACAATGACACTGCACTGGAATCCCTCGATGAAGCCCTTCGTCTGGCCGGCACCAACGAGCAGCTAAGGATGGCGGCCCTGAACAACCGGGCCCACCTCCTGTCCAAGAGTGGAGACCTTGACGAAGCCGTGGCGTTGGTGGAGGAGGCGATCGCCATCGCGAAGCGAACCGGTCACCGCCATCGGGAGGCCGCATTGCGCAATCACTTGGCGGATCTCCATCACCTAGCCGGGAGGAAAGAGGAGGCGGAGCAAGCTCTGACCACCGCCGTCGGCCTGTTCGCCGGGGTAGGAGCCGGGGACTGGGAGCCCGAAGTGTGGCTACTCAGACAGTGGTGATGCGCTACGACGTCGCAGCGAGCATGGCGGCAAGTTCGACCACGGTCCGAGGCGACACGTTCAAAGATCCCCCACGTCCTTGACCCAGACTCCAACAGCGGCAGGTTGCACGGTTTCGCTCACCACATCGGTGAGCTCGGCTTGGATCTCGGGAAGCTCTGCCTCCTGGCTGAGTCGAGCGGCGAAAGAGTCCACGGTCTGGCGGGCGTCGTAACGAGAGCGATAGAAGCGACGATCCACCATGCCCTGGACCCGACGTCGCAGCGGGTTGAAGAGTCCGGCCACCACCAACGTTGTGACCGCGACCACCAGATCGCTCT
>JBKHKD010000057.1:0-7692 GCA_046537785.1 Actinomycetota bacterium | reverse complement strand
TTGCTCCGCGGGCAGGACTCGAACCTGCAACCAATGGATTAACAGTCCACTGCTCTGCCAATTGAGCTACCGCGGATCGGTCGCCGGTTGGCGAGACACCAGATTACCAACCGAGACCCCGTACTCCCACTTCCTCATCCGGGCGAGCGAGTTAGCACATCGACGGTGTCGCCGGTAGCCACCACCTCCCATCCGGATGCCAACAGATCGTCTCTAATTTGTTGCACCTCTTCTCCCGCGTGTTCGTTCTGGACAGCGACCCATTCGACATTGGACGGATCGTGCGGCGGAGGCTCGGTGTCGTTGACGCCCCAGATGTCCTCCTCCCATGGGTTGGGCAGCATGTAGATATTGGATCGGTGAGCCAGATGAGGAGCCAGCAGATACGAAGCGGCGACGACGGCATCGTCGGGAATCACGCTCAATGCTTCGCTCATTGCTGCACTCTCATCAGCCGGCTGTCCTGCCCACACGCCCTTGGCAGTTAGATCCGGGCCGGCGAGATGTAGTGTTCCAATCGCCGCAACGACGATAAGTACCGCAAGATGCAGTCGCTTGCCGACAGCCCCCTTCTCGGATACAAACCCGACGCCCAACCGGTCCCCAAATCGATCGCCCAGACGCTTCATCCCCACCGGCGCCGCCATCGCCAGGACACCGAGCAGGTAAGCCGTGTAATGCCATCGAATCTCATGTTGATAGGGAAACGACGACCAGAGGTTCAAGAAGGTGGCCGGCCCGGCCACGGCCAACAGGCGGGGAGCCGCCAACGAGGTGGCGGCCGGAACGAGTACCACCGCGAGATAGCTGAGACGGCTCATCGTAAGTCTCGATGTCCACGGCCCATCGAGTCGCCCTGAGTAGATGAGCTCGCCGGTGGGACTCAATCCGGGTAGGACCACAAGCAAGTTCACCGCAGCGATGGCCACTGCCGACATGCCCAGCCACCACGCTGCCCTTCGATTCTCCGGCCAGCGCCACCAGAAGTACGCCGCCAGGGGCATGACGACCAGAAAAGCGTCCTCTTTGGCCAGTAGAACGAGTACCCCGAGGATCACGGCCAATGTGAAGCGACCCTTACGCGCGGCGAGGTAGGACGCCGGCAATAGCGGGATCGTCAGAGTCTCAGGGTGGAAGGCATCCCAGGGCGTCCAGGCAACCGCAGGGTGGAGGAGAAGGGCCAGGCCGATCGTTGCCGCGACCCAAGGCCGCAGACCCTCAGCAATGCCGATCCGGTACGCGAGCCATACAGCCGCTGCCGGGGCGAGAACCGCCAAGAGCACGAGAACTCTTGGATCTGCCCAAACGAGATAGATCGGAGCCACCAAGAAGAGCAGATAGGACGAGTGGTCGGCGAAGAGTGGCAGGCCCCTCAGTGTTATGAACGGTGACAGATCCCCTCTCGAGATCAGCCACGCGCCTTGATCAAAGATTCCGAGATCGAAGGCCCCGAAGGAGAAGGCCGAGTATCGACCGAGCGCCAACCAGCCAAACCAGCCCACCCAAACGAAGATGGCGGTCAGCAATACGACAGTTGGGAGGTCGAGATCACCGAACTCCAACTGCGTCTCTTCTCTGGTTGGTTCCCTCAGGGCAGTCACCACATCGTGTTATCGGTGCGCGACGACCTGTTTTGAACTTCTGTCAGTATCTCAGGCCTCTTCCAGGAAACCTTGCAGACGGGCGGACTTGTCGGGATGACGCAGCTTGGCGAGGGCCTTGGTCTCCAGTTGGCGAATCCGCTCCCGGGTGACGTTGAAGTGGCTGCCCACCTCCTCCAGGGTGCGCGGCTTGCCATCGGCGAGACCGAAACGCATGACAAGAACCTGGCGCTCCCGCTCACTGAGGCCTTCGAGAGCCTGGGCAAGCTGCAACTGGAGGGAGGAGAAAGTGGCCGCGTCCGCCGGCATCTCGGAATCCACATCCTCGACAAGGTCGCCGAGGGTGCCGTCCTCGTCCTCACCCACCGGAGTCTCCAGAGAGACCGTGTCCTGAGCGATACGACGCAGCTCAGCCACCCGTTCCACCGGCAGGTCGAGCTCGTGGGCGAGCTCCTCGATCGATGGCGGTGTGCCGCGGAGCTGGGTCAACTCCCTCTGCAGACGGGTGAGCTTGTTGACCGAATCGAGGACGTGAATGGGCATCCGGATGGTACGGCCCTGGTCGGCGATCGCCCGTGAGATCGACTGGCGAATCCACCAGGTCGCATAGGTGGAGAATTTGAAGCCACGCCTGTAATCGAACCGCTCTACGGCGCGCATGAGCCCGACATTGCCCTCCTGGATCAGATCGAGCAGCGCCATTCCTCTACCGACGTAACGCCGGGCTAGTGAGACGACAAGACGGAGGTTGGAGTTGACCAGAGTGTCATGGGCGGCCTTAGCCACTTCGATCTCGTGCCGGAGGAGTCCCTCGTCCTCAGGGGTGAGGTCCTCGCCGCTCTCGAGTCGCTCCCGGGCCTTGGCCCCCGCCTCGAGCCGCATCGCCAGCTCTACCTCTTGTTGGGCGGTGAGCAGCGGATATCGGCCGAGGTCGTTGAGGTATAGGCGTACCGGGTCCGAGACCGAGATCTGGGAGACCTCTATGTTCTCCTCGACGACACCCGGCCCTTCCTCTGTCAGCCTTATGCCCTTGAGACGGAGCTCGTCGGCTACCTTCTCGAAGGCGACGCCTGGCGCCTCGATGTCCTCGAGCTCCTGCTGGACCTCGGCCATGGTCAAGAAACCCCGGTGGTTTCCACGTTTGACCAGAGCCGCCGTGACCTTGGCGAGTGAGTTGTCTGTCATTGACCAGAGGAGCGTTTCTCCTGCTGTAAAGCTATCAACTGGCGGAGGTAATCGGAATGGGTTTGTGTCCCTTCCTCGCTCGCGGCCAGCTTCTCCTCCAAGTCATCGACCTCTGCGTCGATGCGGCGCATCCGCACTCGCTGCTTCATCTCGCCCCATTCGGGAAGGGGGCGATTGTCCATCGCCAGTCCACGGATGATCGACTGGAGCTCGGGATCGTCCACCAACGACGGGTCGAGCGGTGTGCCCGGCGCCGACGCCCGCAGCTGAGGCTCGACAGCGAGAAATGCTTGCCGGAGACGCTCGTCGTGGAAGTCGGAGGCCGATATCTCCATTCCTGGTGGGTTTCCCAGCACCACCCGCAACAGCTCGGACTCGGCGCGGTCCAGCGGACGTTCCGACTGTTCTTCGCGGGGCCGTCCGGAACGGGGGCCTCTGCCCATGGCGGCCTCCACGGTGGACAGGTCGACGCCGACTAGACGAGCTACAAACCGGCTGTACTCCTGTCGGGCTATTGGGTCCGACACACGCTTCAGATGGGCCACCGCGGCATGAAGGGCGCGCGTCCTGCCTTCCGGTCCCCCGAGGTCGAAGCGAGACACCTCACTCTCGATGCGATGCTCCAACAGGGGGCGGGCCGTCTGTACCGCCTTGGCCAACTCGTCGCCCCTTCCTTCCTGGTAGAGGTCGGCCGGATCGAGTCCATCGGGCATCACCGCCACCCTCAGGTCGAGATCGAGACGGAAAGGCGACTCCAGGTCGTCGCTGCGCAACGCGGCTTTGGAGCCCGCCTCGTCTGAGTCGAACGCGAGGACTACCCGCTCGGCGAAACGTCGCAACAGGTCGAAGTGCCCATCGCCCAGGGCAGTCCCGCAGGTGGCGACTGCAGTGGTGACTCCCGCCTGGTGCATGGCTATGACATCGGTGTAGCCCTCCACGATCACCGCAGGCTCGTCACCCCCCAACGCGTGGCGGGCCCGATCGAGACCGAACAGCACCCTCGATTTCTGATAGACGATCGAGTCGGCGGAGTTCACATACTTGGCGTCGGGATTGTTGACCTGTTTCCGGTCGATCTCGTCGATCTTGCGGGCGCCGAATCCGATCGGGTCCCCACGTACGTCGTGGATCGGGAACATGAGACGTCCCCGGAACACGTCGTAGAGCCCATGCCGACCCCTTCGGGAGAGCCCGGCATCTGTCATGGCCCGGTCGTCGATACCACCGGTACGGAGGGTCTTCGAAAGAGTGTCCCAATCCGTGCTCGCGAAACCGAGCTTCCACTCCTCGATCAGTTCTGTGTCATAGCCCCTGCTCCGCAAGTACGCGCGAGCCGGCCCGGCGTCACTGGCCTTCCGTAGACGCTCGTGGTAGATGTCGATGGCCCTTCTCAATGCGTCGATGGCCGCAGCCCTTCTCCCCCGTTTCTTAGCCTCCGCCGGGTCACGAACGAGCTGAATCCCGGCCTTGGTAGCAAGCATGTCCAGGGCTTCTCCGAAGTCGACCCCCCTTGTCTCCTTCACGAACTCGAAGACGTCTCCCCCTTTGCCGCAGCCGAAGCAGTGGTAGAGCCCCCGGGCGCGGTCGAGAGACATCGACGGGGTCTTCTCCTGGTGGAAGGGACACACCGCCATGTACGACCGGCCGGACTTCTTGACCTTGGTCACCTCGGAGACGAGCTCGACGATGTCGGAAGCCTCACGGACCCGATCGATGTCTCCACGCTCAGCCATATCCGTCGATCATAAGGACGACAGGACGGCTCCGGCTGAATCAGTTTGTCAGACGAGCCGATCTGCCAGATAGTCGGGGATCTTGTCCATCGACACCCGGTCTTGGGCCATGGTATCCCTGTCCCTGACAGTGGCGGCACCGTCTTCGAGGGAGTCGAAGTCGACCGTCACGCAGTATGGGGTACCGATCTCGTCCTGGCGGCGGTAGCGGCGCCCGATCGATTGGGTGATGTCGAGTTCGACCATCCACCGCTTGCGCAGCTCCGCTGCGATTCTCTCGGTGGGTTCTATGAGCTCGTCCTTCTTCGACAGGGGAAGGACGGCCACCTTGTAGGGGGCGAGCCGGTGATGGAGTTTCAGCACGGTTCGTGTTTCGCCCTCGACCTCTCCCTCGTGGTAGGCGTCTATCAGGAAGGCGAACGTCGTCCTCGTGGCTCCCGCGGCGGGCTCTATGACGTAAGGGAAGAAACGTTCGTTGGCCTCCTGGTCGAAGTAGGTGAGGTCCTGGCCGGAGTGCTCGCTGTGTTGCTTCAGGTCGAAGTCCGTCCGGTTGGCGATCCCTTCGAGCTCGTCCCATCCCCAGGGGAACCGGTACTCGACGTCTGCAGTGCTCGCCGAGTAGTGGCTCAGCTCGTCGGGTTCGTGGTCCCGCAGCCGGAGATTCTCCCGGGACATGCCGAGGTCGACGTACCACTGCAGCCGCTCGTCGAGCCAGTACTGGAACCACTTGTCGGCCTCTTCGTGGCGGCAGAAGTACTCCATCTCCATTTGCTCGAATTCGCGGGTGCGAAAGACGAACTGGCCAGGAGTGATCTCGTTGCGGAAACTCTTGCCCACCTGGGCGATCCCGAAAGGCAGTTTCAGCCTGTTGGTGCGTCGGACGTTCTCGTAGTTGATGAAGATTCCCTGTGCGGTCTCCGGACGCAGATAGACCAGGTTCTCCTCCGACTCGGTGTGGCCCATGTAGGTACGGAACATGAGGTTGAAGTCACGGGGGTCGGTGAACTGCCCGCTCATCCCGCACGTAGGGCATCGATCGGGATCTTCGAGCTTGTCGACACGATGACGCGAGTTGCAATTGCGACATTCCACCATCGGGTCGGTGAACACTTCCTCGTGCCCCGAGGCGCGCCACACCTCACGGGCCTGGAGGATCGCGGTGTCGATGCCCACGATCTCCGCTCGCTCCTGCACCATCGCCCTCCACCACTGCTCCTTGACGTTGCGTAGCAGCTCCACGCCAAGCGGGCCGTAGTCATAGGCAGAACGGAGCCCCCCATAGATCTCTGAGGATTGGAAGACGAACCCGCGCTTCTTGGCGAGGTTGGCAATGGTGTCGAGTGTGATTTCAGTCATCGGAAGTGAGAAACGGTGGCCGACTTAGCGGGCTTAGTCAACCTGGGGTGCGTCCTCGGCGGCGCCGAATCGCCGTTCCCGGGCCTGGTACTCGACGATGGCGTCGACGAGGGCATGCCGGTCGAAGTCGGGCCAGAGGATTCCAGGGAAGTAGAACTCGGCATAAGCCGATTGCCAGAGCAGAAAGTTGGAGAGCCTGTGCTCGCCTGAGGAGCGGATGACGAGGTCGACGTCGGGCATGTCGGGAATGTAGAGAGCCCGCTGGAAGCTTGACTCGGTGATGTCTGACTCCGACGCGGCGAGTTTCTTCGCCGCGTCCACTATCTCGCGACGGCTCCCATAGTTGAAGGCGAAAACCAGAGACAGGCGGGTGTTGTCCTTCGTCTTCTCCGCCGCCTCCGCCATGTGCTTCCGGTTGCGGTCGGGGATCCTCGGATCCTCCATGTCGCCGGCGAAAAGCATCCTCACACCTTGTTCATGGAGATCGTCGCGGCGACGCAGCAGGAGATCCTCGTTGAACCACATGAGAAACTCAACCTCTTCGGCCGATCGTGACCAGTTCTCGGTGGAGAACGTGAATGCCGTGACCCACTCGATGCCGAGTTCCAGGGCTCCCTCCACGGTGTCGAACAATGCTTCCTCTCCCGCCATGTGTCCGGCCGTCCGGGGCAGCCCGCGTTGATTTGCCCATCTCCCGTTGCCGTCTAGGATCAGCCCGACGTGGCTGGGCACCCGCTCCAGGTCAACGGAACTCAGATCGAGAGTCATTCCATGACCGCCAGCGACGTGAGCTTGCGGTCGAGGTGGTGCTCGACGAAGCGCCGGGTGATACCCATTGCCTCGCTCGACATCGACATATCGACCGGCGGCAACGCCATCAGCTCCGAGCCTGCCAGGGCGGCCAGATATTCAGTGATGCCATCCCGTAGGCGGACAGTGCCCGCCACTCGGCAACGATCGCAGATGGATCCGCCACCGGCGAAGGAAAAGCGGTGCAGTCCTTCCATCCTCCCACAGCTCGCACACTGGAGCAGAGACGGGGCCACTCCGACGACGTCGGCCAGCTTGAGGAGGAACGAGGTGATGAGGTCCGGGCTCCGCACTCCGGACTCCAGGGTCTTGAGGCCCCTCTGGAGGAGCAGAAAGAGCCGTACTGTTGCCTCGCCCTCCTGGGCGACGGCATCGGCGGCTTCGACCATGGTTCCTGCCGCCACGACGGCGTCGAGATCGGAGCGGAGCCTCGGGAAATGCTCGAGGATCGCCACCTGAGTAATGGTGTCGAGGTTTCTTCCCTCATAGAGAACGAGGTCGACGTGGGTGAAAGGCTCGAGCCGTCCGCCGAACCGGCTCTTGGTCTTACGGACCCCCTTGGCGACGGTGCGGATCTTGCCGTTGTTGGGGCTGAGCAACACCACGACGCGGTCCGCCTCACCAAAGGGGTAGGACCGCAGGACGATTCCCTGGTCGTGTCGCAGAGCCATCAGCCCGTCAGGGTATCTGCACGGTCACTACTGTTGGGTATATGTCACTACTCCCTCAACAAGACGTCGAGGCCTTCGTCGAGGCCCATCCCGACTGGTCCTGGGCGGACAAGGAGATCACCCGGACCTTCGAATTCTCTGACTTCAACGAGTCCATGGGCTTCGTGACCCGGGTGGCTATGGAGGCCGAGAAGGCCAACCACCATCCCGACATCGACATCCGCTGGAACAAGGTCACCCTGACCCTGTCCACCCACTCCGAAGGCGGGCTCACCCAAAAGGACCTCGACCTGGCCGAGAAGGCCGACGCCCTGGCCTGAGCCCGCGTACCTCAGG
>JBKHKD010000038.1:0-28930 GCA_046537785.1 Actinomycetota bacterium | reverse complement strand
TGACGAGTTTTGCCCGGACGACAATGTGACTCGAGGTCAGATGGCGGCGTTCTTCGTTCGGGCGTTGGATCTGACCGATGGTCTCGATGATCCGTTTGTCGATGATGATGGGAACACGTTCGAGGCGGATATCGAGAAGTTGGCGGCGGCTGATATCACCAGGGGTTGTAACCCGCCGACGAATGACGAGTTTTGCCCGGACGACAATGTGACTCGAGGTCAGATGGCGGCGTTCTTCCACAGGGCGGCCGATCTATTGGGTCTCCCTGATTGAGCGGCCTCCCATCCATGTGCTTGGGGAGCCCCAGGGTTCCCCAAGGGTGGGTGGCTAACGAGAGCCAGACCGGAGCCGGGAGGTCATCCGACGTAGGAAACCGATCACTTCGCGTTCACCTAGCAGCACTAGTACACCTCCGTAGATCGCCGCGCCCAGGGGGACCAAAACAGCAACGAGCACTATTGGCCTCAAGTCGGTAGCTGAGCCAATGAGGGCCAGGGCACCTGCCATGACTCCCGCTGCCAGAATCGACCGCCCAACGCTGACCCAGGGAAACTTCCAGGGAAAGTTTCGACGTGACCACCTCACCATGACGAGCGTTGTCACTCCGTATGAGATGAGAGTCGTGACTGCGGCGATGCGGTAGCCGTACGTTCCCACCAGCAGGAGGTTGAGCACGAGATTGACGCCGGCTCCCCAGACAATAGCGACCGCCAACCGACTGGTCTCTTTCGTGAAGATGCTGCCTGACTTGAACCAATAGAAGGCCCCGTTGAGAAGTTGCCCTCCGGCTACCAACGGCACGATGACGGCAGCTTCCCGATAGGCGACGTCAGTCATCACGGTCATTAGCGGCGTGGCCAGGACGCTTAGACCCGCCCAAGCCGGGATGGCGAGGAGGAAGTAGCTGCGGGCCGAGGTGGACACGAAGTCGGCTGCGGCTTCCCTGCCTTCTCGTTCCCAGACCCGGCTCCCCAGAACTGCGAACGGCAGCGTGAACATGAGCAGGATCACCGCCATCGACTGTTCCGAAATGCCATATGCTGCCGTGTACAAACCGACCTCGGCGGTGCCCCGAAGAGCCCCGATGATGTACCGGTCGCTCAGTTGCAGCATCCAGGTTGCCAATGCGGTGAAGGTGAGCGGATAGGCGTATCGGAACATGTCCCGGCTCAGACCGTGGTCGGTCGTTTCGCGGCCTGCCGGCATTCTCTTCCTGACGACCAGAGCCATCATGGGCAGAAGGAACACCGTCCCGGCGATGTTCCCGAGCAGCATTCCAGTGACCCCCAATCCGAAGGCTATGACGAGCGCCACCCCGCCACCGAGCGTGATTGCCTTGTTGAGGATCGACCCGAGGCTGTACCAGGTGACCTCACGCAGGGCTCGAGCCTGTGCCGTCCTGACCGACCAGACCTGATTGGCCATCATGAGCAGAAGACCGAGAAAGAAGAACAAAACGAGGTCGCTTCGTGCCACCGACCAAAAGATTGCCAGCCCAATCAGCCAGACAAGGGCGAGGACCACGATGTTGAGCGTCAGAAGACGTGAAACGGTCGCTCGGAAACCTTCGACGTTGTCCTTCAGTTCCTGCTCCGGGTAGAACCGGTAGATGGAAGAGGCCAGCCAGCTACCCGCGGCACCGAATGCGCCCACTGTCGCTAAGACCAGGCGGTAGTCGCCGTATGCGGCCGGATCGAGCAGACGGGTGACGATCGGGATGGTTATGAATCCGATGACCGCCGGAATGACCTGAGCGGGGAGGTAGCGGACCAGGTCGCGACCCAGGGTGCGTCTGGCGCTTCCACCGATAGGCTGCTCTTCAGGCATCGTGACCTCTCGAAAGCCGGTACCCGCCGTACCGGCGCTGGATGCTAGGGCCGTCCAATCAGTCGGCTGTCTTGATGGCAGCGACGGCGGCCACCGTCGGGTCACGCAACAGCTTCAAGGCGCGGGGGCGATACCACGGAGTCACGGCCCACCGGGCGAGCTGGGAGTAGGCCAATGCACGCTCAGAGGGCGACAGCTCTGCCCTCTCCACTGCCTTGCGGAACTCGTCGAGCCTTCGCCAATGGGGGAAGCGGGCCCCTCGAGAAGCCGACGGGTCGAACCACCGGATGCGGTTGACTTCTCCCCGGAAGGCGTTGGTTGAAGTCGTCTCGTGCTCCCGGCGGTAGAACAGATACTCGTCGACTCGATACCACGGCCCCGCCAGTGCCAGGTCCGCGAGCAGGGTTCGGTCCGAGCCAACATAACGACCGAGGATGGTGTCGGTCCTCACCGCTTCGCGGCGGAACACACCGAAGACTGGGGTGGCCCAATTTGGTCGGCAAATGATTCTGCCCATTCGCAGCGCTGGATTCGGTGAGTCCATTCCCGTCACGTTGTCATCGATGGCTTGTTGCTCGTTGCCGTCGGCGTCTATCTGACGGGTGCGAGAGAATGCGAGGACGTAATTCGGCCGTGTCGTCAGAGCTTTGACGCACTTCTCGACGAGCTGGGGATGGAGTACATCGTCGTGCGCCGCCAACTTGAACAGGGGGCCGTCACTTCGGGAAAAGACAAAGTCGTGATTGGCCGATGCACCGAGATTCTCACTGTGGCGAAAGTAGCTGATCCGGCTGTCGCGTTCTGCGAACTCTCGGCAGATCGACTCGGTTGCATCGGTTGACGCGTTGTCGCCGATGACGATCTGAAGATTGCCATAGGTTTGCCCGACGATGGACTCGAGGGCAGACGACAGGAAGTTCTCGCCGTTGAATACAGGTATTCCGATCGAGACCAGAGGCCCCGCTGCGTTGGTCATCGGCTCTCACACTCCCTCGATCGCCACACGGGGACAGACAGTACTTGAAACTCAGAGGGATTCGCCAAGTGGCAACTTCCAGGTCTCCGGTTGTTCGACGGGGCTTCAATCGGTGTCGGCTTGGCGACCCCATGCGCGTGAACGCTCTAGAAGCGCACCCGCTCCGAGAATGTCTGTCATCGATCCCTCAGTCATGGTCATCTCGCGACGCAAGGGGGATCTGTTGTAAATGTATCCCAGGACCGGTGTTCCGACTAGGTCTAAACGGCTCTTCAATTCGACGAGCTCGGAATGGCGTCCTTGGTGTTCGGTGACGACCAGGATCCCATCGGCGAGCTCGGCGAGAGATGAGGCGTAGGCGACTTGGAGCATCGGAGGTCCGTCGATTATCACCAAGTCATAGGTGCTGGCCAGCAACGCGACGAGTTTTCGGCCATCCTCGGACTGGAGTGTGGTCGCGGCCAGGCTTGGCCGGGTCCCCCGAGACATCAAGTGCAAGGAGACCCCTCTTCCTAGATCGATTTCATGTGTGGCATCTCTGGCGAGCACATCTCCCTCGATGACGTCGGTCACTCCGAGCAGCGAGCCATGGTCGTCGCCAGCCAACAATCGGGTGGCCTGCTGATTGCCGAAGTCACAGTCAAGGACGAGAACCTTGCGACTGCTGACGGCGGCCGCTACTGCAGTGTTGACGACTGTCGTGGTCTTTCCTCGTCCGAGGGTCGATGACGCCACGAAGATCGAACGGGCGGAGTAACCCCTCATTGCGACTTCGAGCGTCGCGAACGCGATCCGGAAGGCTTCGGCGCTCGCTGACCTGGGATTGTCGCGGACAGGAACAGGTGAGGCGAGCCTCTCCTGTTCGAAGTCTGGAACGTCGGCCAATAGCGGCGCTCCCAGGACTGATGCGGGTTCGGAGCGACTCGCGATGGCCCTTCGGGAAGCACTGAGCAGATACGCAATTCCCAATCCGCTCGCTGCTCCAACAAGCAGAGCGATTCCAAGGATCAACGCCTCGTTGCCTGGTAACTCTTCGGCGCTGACAGCTGGCTGGACCAGGGCAATGGCATCTGGATCCATGCCCATGTTGACCGCGATCTCATCGCGCAATGTGAGCAGCCTTGCCCTGCGTTCGACCTGCCGGGCTTGTTCTTCCTCGAGGGCGCGACGCTCGGGGCTGGACGCGGTGGCGTTGAGTATCTGGTCATACACCGCCATGACATCTCTGTGGTCTTGAATCTGCCGCCGAACGGCCGCAGCCTCCCCCTCGGACAGTGACTCCGTGAGAAGTCTGTCTTGTAAACGAGCGATTTCCTGGGTGGCGTTGTCCGCCTGAGTCTGCAGCTCGGACAAATCCTCGTCACTCGCGATGAATTGGGAGACTTGCCGCTCGATTTCGTTGAGTCGTTCGTTGATACTGTCGATCTGAGCATCGATATGAGCCAACTGCGCCTCAGATGTGGACGTGGCCTGACGTTGGCTTACCTCGCGATAGGCTTCGGCGATAGCGTTGGCATAGGCCACCGCGAGTTCGGGTGACGAAGCTACTACGTCGACATTCACCAAGTAGCTGCTGTCGCTTCCTATGATCGTCGTATTCGGTAGATCCTCATCTGGCGTCAACAGTCGGGGGTTGTCGTCGTTGACGATCTCTCTCGCATTCTCTGCAACGATCGGTGATCTGAGGATCTCGAGCTGTGACCGGATGTAGGCACCGCTAAAGCCTTGCTGCTCCACGGTCGCGGCTGTGATTGGCTCCTGGATCACCAGGGTGGCCGATGCAGCATGTCTAGGTTCTCTCGGTTGCACGAAATTGAAAGCCAGAGCGAGTACAACAGCCAATGCCGTAACCCCGAGGACCAGCCATCGATATCGCCAGGCCGCAGCGAAGAGCCCCTGCTCGGATTGTTCACGTCGGCCTTCGTCCATCAGTGGGAGGATGGTAGTGCTGAGTCGCGAATCAAACCGACGGCCGGTTCGATGTCGAGAGGAGCAATCCTGGATGACGATGGACATGAAGTCATTGATGCCACGATGTCACTTGTAGCCTCACGACTGAATGAAGCCCGTCGTCACCGCAGAGGAGTATCGCCGCGTCGATCGGGCCTATGAGGGCGATCTCATTCGGGCGATGGATCGGGCCGGACACGCCGTCTCTGTCGCCGCAGCCAGAAGGGGAGCGGGCTATGGTACGAGCGTCGCCGTTCTCGCCGGTCCGGGCAACAACGGCGGCGATGGATACGTGGCTGCCCGCTACCTCAAAGCACGCGGCGCCGACGTGAGGATTCACGCGCTGACCGAGCCCAAGACGACAGAAGCGCAGGATGCTGCGACCAAGTCGGCATCGGCCGGCGTCCCGGTGGTTCCCTTGGGCGATGTCACTGCGGCCGATGTAGTCATCGATGCCCTCTTTGGAGGTGGAGCCCGCCGTGGTCTTCCCGATGAGGTGGTTGCCTGGATGGACACAGTCGCGCCCGTGATGGCTGTGGATTACCCCACAGGTCTCGATCCAGACACTGGCTCGGTCACCGACCGTGCCTTCCGCGTAGTGGAGACGGTCACGTTCGGATCCCTGAAGACCGGACACGTGCTCAAGGACGGCCCTGACCACTGCGGGGATATCACTGTCGTCGACATCGGGATCCACGGGGGCGAGCCTTCCCTGTATGTCGCTGAGAAGCAGGACGCCCGGAGACCTCCACGGGCGCGGAAGGTGCACAAGTGGTCTGCCGGTGCCGTCCTGGTCCTCGGAGGATCACCCGGGCTCTTAGGGGCGTCGGTGCTTGCCGCCAGGGCGGCGCTCGGTTTTGGAGCCGGCACCGTCTACATCGGGACGGCGCGGCTCGATGAGATTCAACAGGTCGCGCCGGAGATTCCCGCGATCAGCGTCGAAGATGCCGCTGATCGCCTCGACCGTTTCGACGTCGTGGTTGCCGGACCTGGGCTCGCCGAAGAGGATGCGGAGCTGGTCGAGCCGGTGCTCGCCGATGCGACCCGGGCCGTCCTCGACGCGGGCGGTCTCACTCCCAGGGCACTCGCGGCCGCCAAGAAGGGCGGGGGAGACGTCGTCGTCACCCCCCACGACGGTGAGTTCTCGGGTATCGCGGGAGTCGGCCCCGGCACGTATGCGGTCCGAGCGCTCGCCGTACGAGAGGGGATCGTCGTCCTGAGGAAGGGAAGCCCCACGATGATCAGCGATGGCGGTCTTCCGGTCCTTGTGAACACCGGAGGCCCCGAACTAGCCACCATCGGCACCGGTGACGTCCTCGCCGGGATGATCGCCGCACTATGGGCCAGGGGTCTCCAACCCGGAGAAGCGGCCATCTCCGCCGCCTACTGGCACGGAGTGGCGGGCCGGGAACTGGCGCGCCATCGAACCGTCACTGCCGACGTCCTCGCCGACTACATCGCGGGCTACGCATGGTGAGACCCACCTACGTCGAGATCGACCTCGGTGCCATCGCCCACAATGTGCGGGCGTTCAAAGACCTCATCTCCCCGTCGCAGCTATGCACGGTGGTCAAGGCCGATGCCTACGGGCATGGCGATGTGCCCGTCGCCAACACCGCCCTCGATGCTGGTGCCGATCTGGTGGCGGTGGCCCTCGTCGAGGAGGGCATCCGTCTGCGGGAGGCCGGGATCGATGCCCAGATCCTCCTCCTCAGCGAACCCGACCCGAAGGAGGCTGCCGATATCGTCCGGTGGGAGCTAATACCCACCGTCTATTCGACACCGTTCCTCGAAGCCCTGGCTGCTACGGGTGAGAGTCTTGATGTCCACCTCAAGGTCGACACCGGAATGCACCGGGTAGGGGCCGCTCCCGAAGAACTCGAAGGATTCGTGACAACGGTCCGTTCCAAACCCAACCTGAACCTGGCCGCCATCTGGACTCACTTCCCGGTGGCCGACGAGGACCCTTCCTACACACGGCGACAGATCGAGAGGTTCGACGAGCTGACCTCGTCGCTCGACGTGTCGATGACGCACCTCGCCAACACCGCCGGAGCAGTACTTTTCCCGGAGGCGCGGAGGAGTCTGTGCCGCGTTGGGCTCGGCACCTACGGGCTCCATCCCTGTGCGGAGACCCGGGACGTGATCGAGCTCCGACCGGCGATGCGTCTCGTCACCCACGTCTCCCACTCCCAGCGTTTAGCCGCAGGGGAGCGGCCTAGCTACGGGAGGGTCCGACCGCTGCAACAAGACTCCAATGTGGTCACCGCACCCGTCGGGTATGCCGACGGCTATCCCCGCGCCCTCACCCGCAACGGCCACGGTCTCATCGGGGGTCGCCGCTATTCGCTGGCCGGGATGGTCACCATGGACCAGATCGTCATCGACACCGGAGACGATCGATACGAGAGAGGCGAGGAAGTGGTCCTCCTCGGCTCCCAGGACGCCGAGGAGATCAGCGCCGACGAGTGGGCCGCCGAGCTGGGAACCATCTCCTACGAGGTTGTTTGTTCCATTGGCCCCCGGGTAACGAGGAGATACGTGTGAGCAACGAGACGATCACCGCGATTCCCGGAGTCCGGGTGGGGCATTGGACCGACACCGGGAACATGACCGGGTGCACGGTGGTGGTGCTGCCCGAGCCAAATGTCGTCGCCGGGGAGGCGCGGGGCGCCGCTCCGGGCACCCGCGAGTTCGCCCTTCTCCAACCCGGGATGCAGGTGGAACAGGCCCAGGCGATCCTCCTCACCGGGGGAAGTGCCTTCGGTCTATCCGCGGCCGACGGGGTGATGCGTGGGCTCGAAGCCGACGGACGGGGACATGAGACGCCGGTGGGCAGAGTCCCCATCGTCCCGGCCGCTGTGATCTTCGACCTCTTCCCCGACTTCGGGGCACGGCCCGGCCCGGACGAGGGCGAAGCTGCCTACCGGGCGGCGTCTCCGGACCCGGTCGAGTCGGGTCTGGTCGGCGCTGGCACCGGGGCCACCGTCGCCAAATGGCGTGGGTTTGAGCACCGACGACCCGGCGGTCTCGGCTCCGCCGTGAGGCCTGCAGGCGACGCCTCGGTTGGCGCCCTGGTCGTGGTCAACGCCGTCGGCGACATCCACACCCTCGACGGCGAGTCGCTGACCGGAGGAGACACCGAACCGGGGCCCCCGGCCCTCACCCCGGAAGCCTTCACCAACACCACCCTGGTGGTCCTCGCCACCGACGCCGCCCTCAGCCGACTCCAGTTGTTCCGCATGGTGGTCAGGGCCCACGACGCCCTCGCCGCCTGTGTCCGTCCCGTGCACACCGACTTCGACGGCGACGTCGTGTTCGCCGCATCAGCGGGGACAAAGACAGCCGAGGTCCACACCCTCGCCGAAGCCGCCTTTGGCGCAACTGCGCAGGCCGTCGAAAATGCGGTGCGGTCCTTCAACGACGCCGAGTGACCTTTGCCACAATGGGATCCAAGTGACCTCACCCACACCCGAGTTCATAGAGCTACGCGACCAGGCGCTGTCGTGCACGGCATGCCGCCTGTCCGAGACGCGCAACAACGTGGTCTTCGGTGTCGGCGACCCCGAGGCGCGGATCATGTTCGTCGGGGAGGCACCGGGGAAGAACGAGGACCTCCAGGGCGAGCCCTTCGTCGGGGCGGCGGGCAAGCTCCTGGACGAGCTTCTCGCCGGCATCGGCATCACCCGCGATCAGGTGTACATAGCCAACGTCTTGAAGTGCCGCCCGCCAGGCAACCGCGACCCCAAACCCGACGAGATCGACTCGTGCAAGGGCTATCTGCGGGAGCAGATCCGGATGATCCACCCCGAGGTGGTGGTGACCCTGGGCAACTTCGCCACCAAGCTGATCCTCCCCACCGAGATGGGCATCACCCGGATGAGGGGCCAGGCATTCAACTGGTGGCTGGGCGCCACACTCATACCCACCTTCCACCCGGCCGCCGCCCTGCGGGGTCGACCACAAGTCAGGAAGCAGATGGAAGAGGACTTCGCCCTCGTCGCCAGAGTGCTCGAGGAGCGGGAGTCCGCCACCGAGGAGAGTGACCCGATCCAGTCCAGTCTGGGTCTGTCATGATCGAGGTGCGGTGTGCGACGCCCGAGGACACCGAAGCGCTCGGAGGGAGGTTGGCCTCCAGCCTTCGCCCGGGCGATGTCGTGGTTCTTGCCGGTGGCCTTGGGGCAGGGAAAACATTGTTCACCAAAGGCGTGGCAACCGGTCTCGGAGTGGACGAGCCCGTGGTCAGTCCCTCGTTCGTGCTGGTCCGCGAATACCGGAGCGGGTTCATGCCCGTGATCCACGCCGACGTGTATCGGCTCGGGTCGATGAACGAATTCGACGATCTCGACGTCCTCGAGATGTCGAAGGAAGGAGTGCTGGTGATCGAATGGGGATCCGCTGTCGACTCGGCGTTGCCACCTGACCACCTCCGTGTCGAATTCGAGGTGGGCGACGACGGTTCCCGCACCCTCCGGTTCGTCGGCGAGGGAGCATGGGCCGGACGCGACTTGGAGGCGCTGCGATGAAAGTGTTGGCCATCGAGACGGCGACGCCCGGGTCCTCGGTGGCGGTGGTCGAAGATCGCCGCACCCTTGCAGCTGCGTCCCGTATCGACCGGGTGGGACACGCCGGCTTTCTGGTGCCCGCCATCGACTTTTGCTTCGCCCAGGTGGGCTGGTCCCCCGACGATCTGGACGCCATCGTGGTGGACGTCGGCCCCGGTCTCTACACCGGGATCCGGGTCGGTCTTGCCACCGCCCAGGGTCTCGCCGCCGCCTTCGGCATACCCCTGATCCCCGCAGTCTCCGTCGATGCCCTCGCCCTGGAGGCGAAGACCGGGCACCGGATGATCTGGGCCGTCGTCGACGCCCGCCGCGGCGAATTCGCGGTGGCCCGCTATCGACCCGTCCCCGGCGGGGTGGTGCGGGAGTCGTCGACGGAGTTGATGGATCCCGAGGAGTTCAGGGCCACGCTGGACTCGACCGCCGAGGACAGCCTCGTCGTGGGAGACGTCGGCGAGCTCCCCGAAGGGTTCTTTCGGGGCCTGCACCACATCAAGACCGGAAAGCCCCGTTATCCGTACGCGGTGGCGTTGGCCGAGATCGGCTCCGGCAAGTACGAACGGGACGAGTACCCCGCACCGGAAGACATCCGGCCGCTCTACATGAGAGAGCCCGATGTCACCATCGACTGGGACAAGCTGCGACAGGAGGGACCATGGGGGTCGCAGTGACCACGATCAGACCGATGAGCCTCGACGACCTCGCCGAGGTGGTCGCCCTCGAGACGGCGAACCAGCCGAGACCATGGACCGAGAAGATCTTCCGCGACGAGCTCGCGGCCGACAACCGCACCTATCTCGTGGCGAAAGACGACGTCGTCGTGGGCTTCGGCGGGGTAATGGTGATCGGTGACGAGGCGCACATAACCAATCTCCTCGTCGACCCCGACCAGCGCGGCCATGGGCTCGGCCGTTCTCTCATGGTCGGCCTGATCGAGGCGGCTATCTCCGACGGCGCCCGTCATCTCACCCTCGAGGTGAGAAAGCGAAACGAAGCCGCCCGCGCCCTCTACTCGAAGCTCGGTCTGGCTCCGGTAGGAGTGCGTCCCCGCTATTACGGAGACGACGACGCCCTCATCCTCTGGGCACACGACATCGACGATCCCGGATACCTGGAGAACCTGAGATGAATCCCACCATTCTCGCCTTCGAGACCAGCTGTGACGAGACCGCGGTGGCCGTGGTCCGCGGCAACGAGGCCCTGTCGAATGTCCTCTCCTCCCAGGTGGATCTCCATGCTCGCTTCGGGGGCGTGGTGCCGGAGGTGGCGGCTCGGGCCCATGTCGAGTCGATCCGCTCCCTCACCCACAAGGCGTTGACCGAGGCAGGTGTCCACCCCAGCGATCTCGACGGGGTCGCCGCCACCGCCGGGCCCGGTCTCGTTGGTGCGTTGTTGGTGGGGCACTCGTTCGCCAAGGCCACCGCCTGGGCCCGTCAGCTCCCCTTCGTCGGTGTCGACCACATGGAGGGCCATCTGATGGCGCCCCGTTTGGAGTTCGAGGACTTCGCCCCTCCGGCGGTGGTGTTGTTGGCCTCGGGCGGCCACTCCCAGATCGTCCACGTCTCCGACTGGGGCGAGTACGAGACACTGGGCCACACCATCGACGACGCCGCCGGGGAGGCGTTCGACAAGCTGGCCAGGGTCATGGGTCTCGGATTCCCCGGCGGCCCGGCCATCGACGCCGCCTCCGACGGGGGAGACCCGGACGCGGTCGACTTCCCCAGGGCGTTACGAGACCGGCCCTATCACTTCTCGTTCTCCGGTCTGAAGACGTCGGTGGTCACCTTCATCGAAAAGGCCGTCGCCTCGGGAGACCTCCCATCTCTGGCCGACGTGGCGGCTTCGGTTCAGGAGGCCATCGTCGACGTGCTCGTCGACAAGACCTTCGCCGCGGTCGACGCCACCGGTGCTGAGGTGGTGGGGGGAGGAGGAGGTGTGCTGGCCAACCGGCGGCTGCGCCACCGCTTCGCCGAGGAGGCCGACAAGAGGGATATCACCCTGGCACTGCCCGCTCCGATCCTCTGTACGGACAACGCGGCCATGATCGGTGTCGCCGGCGCCCACTGGCTGACCCGGGGGCGTCTCACCGACTGGACCGAGAACGTCGATCCCTCAATGATCCTGTGACTGAATCTGAGTGTGTCTAACTCAGATCTGATTTAGCACTCTCCTGTCGAGACTGCTACATTTGCTTAGCACTCGAAAATCGAGAGTGCTAACAAATGGGTGTTTCACCCGTCCGCCGTCGGGATTTTCCCAGGCACGGGTCGCCCAGGAAAGCACACGTAGACGCTCAAGGAGGAGCTACGTATGAAGCTTCAGCCGCTAGGCGATCGGGTGGTGGTCACCCCAACTGAGGAGGCGGAATCCCGCACTCCCTCGGGTCTGGTCATCCCCGACACCGCCAAGGAGAAGCCCCAAGTAGGAGAAGTGATCGCTGTCGGACCCGGAGCCCGGGACGACGACGGCGAGCGCATCGCTATGGAGGTATCGGTGGGGGACAAGGTCCTCTACTCGAAGTTCGCCGGAACCGAGGTAAAGCTCGATTCAGGCGAGTACCTCGTCCTGAGCGAGCGCGACATTCTGGCAATCGTCAATTAGAGGAGTTCGAGAGTTATGGCAGCGAAGGATCTTCGCTTTAGCGAGGAGGCCCGCAAAGGCCTCCAGGCGGGTGTCGACAAACTCGCCGACACCGTAAAGGTGACACTCGGCCCGCGGGGCCGCAATGTCGTCCTCGAGAAGAAGTGGGGTTCACCCACGATCACCAACGACGGCGTAACCATCGCCAAGGAGATCGAGCTCGAGGATGCCTGGGAGAACATGGGCGCCAAGCTCGCCTATGAGGTCGCCTCCAAGACCGACGATGTCGCCGGTGATGGGACCACGACGGCCACAGTGCTGGCCCAGGCGATGGTGAAGGAAGGCCTCCGTCAGGTGGCCGCCGGCGCCAACCCCATGGAGTTGAAGAGAGGCATCGAGGGTGCGGTCGATGCGGCCGTGAAGTCGATCGGTGAGATGGCTCGTGATCTCGAGACCACCGAGGAGATCGCCCACATCGCCTCGATCTCGGCCAACAACGACCCTTCCATCGGTGAGGTCATCGCCGATGCCATGGATCGTGTCGGAAAGGACGGTGTCATCACCGTCGAGGAGGGCCAGACCTTCGGTCTCGAGTTGGAGTTCACCGAGGGAATGCAGTTCGACAAGGGCTACATCTCCCCCTACTTCATCACCGACACCGACCGTCAGGAAGCGGTCCTCGAGGATCCCTACATCCTCATCGCCAACCAGAAGATCAGCTCGGTCAACGATCTGGTTCCTGTTCTGGAGAAGGTGATGCAGGCCGGCAAGGGTGTTCTCGTCATCGCCGAGGACCTCGAGGGAGAGGCTCTCGCCACCCTCGTCGTGAACAAGATCCGCGGCACCTTCCAGTCGGTCGCGGTCAAGGCCCCCGGCTTTGGCGAGCGTCGCAAGGCAATGCTTCAGGACATCGCCATCCTCACCGGTGGCACCGTGATCTCCGAAGAGGTCGGCCTCAAGCTGGAGAACGTCAGCACCGAGTTGCTGGGCCGTGCCCGCAAGGTCGTCATCTCCAAGGACGACACGACCATCATCGACGGCGCCGGCGAGGAGTCGGACGTCAAGGCTCGGATCACCCAGATCGAGCGTGAGATCGAGAATACCGACTCCGACTGGGATCGCGAGAAGCTCCAGGAGCGTCTCGCCAAGCTGTCGGGCGGTGTCGTGGTCATCAAGGCCGGAGCCGCCACCGAGGTCGAGCTCAAGGAGAAGAAGCACCGCATCGAGGACGCCGTCCAGGCGGCCCGCGCTGCTGTCGAAGAGGGCGTGGTCGCCGGCGGCGGCGTCGCTCTGCTCCGGGCCCAGGCCGCGGTGGAGAAGCTCCGCGGTGGAACCGACGACGAGAAGACCGGCCGCAACATCGTCCGCAAGTCGATGGAGGAGCCGCTCCGCCAGATCGCGGTCAACGCTGGGTTCGAGGGCGGAGTCGTCGTCGAGCAGGTCCGCGGCAAGGAAGGCAACGAGGGCTTCAACGCTGCTACCGGCAAGTACGAGGATCTAGTGGCCGCCGGTGTCATCGACCCTGCCAAGGTGACACGTTCGACGCTGCAGAACGCTGCCTCGATCGCAGCGCTGCTGCTCACCACCGAGGCTTTGGTCGTCGAGCAGCCGGAGGAGCAGCCCGCCATGCCCGGCGGTCACGAGCATGACGGAGGGATGGGCTTCTAAGTCCAGCTCTCTCTATGGCGAAGGGAGTGTCGTGATATCACGACACTCCCTTCGTTTGCTGTTGACTACGACGGGTCAGTTAATGCCAGCGCGAAGATCCGTGGTGGCGAAGCAGCCAGCGAAGTCCTATGCTGTCACCACTGAGAGTGACTAGGGGGTATCTATGAAAGTGGCGATTCTTGCTGGGGGCAGGGGCACTCGGTTGTCTGAGGAGACCGAGGTTCGCCCCAAGCCGATGGTAGAGATAGGAGGCCGCCCGATTCTGTGGCACATCATGCGCCACTACGACCATTACGGCTTCAATGAGTTCGTCGTCGCTCTCGGGTACAAGGGTGACTTCATAAAGCGGTACTTCTCGGAATACCACGGCGCCTCGCACAGCATGCGTGTCAGGCTGAATACCGGGCACATGGAAGTCCTCAACGATGGGTTCAGTGAGGACTGGACTGTCGATTTGATCGAGACGGGTATGTGGACCAACACCGGTGGGCGAATCAAACGTCTCGAAGAACACATCGACGACACATTCTTCCTCACGTGGGGTGACGGTGTCTCGAACGTCGACATCGGAGCCTTGCTCGACTTTCATCGCTCTCATGGAAAGGCGATCACGATCACCGCTGTCCATCCGCCCGCAAGGTTCGGACAGTTGGTGATCGAGGATGATCGGGTAGTCGAGTTCTCCGAAAAGCCGCTCGCCAAAGAATGGATCAACGGGGCGTTTTTCGTCTGTGAGCCGGACGTCTTCGACTACATCGAGGGTGATGACACCCAGTTCGAAAAAGAGCCGCTGGAGAAGCTGGCGGCCAACGGGGAGTTGATGGCATATCGTCATAACGGGTTCTGGCAGCCCATGGACACATTGCGCGACAAGGTCCTACTCGAGCGACTCTGGGACTCCGGTACTCCACCCTGGCGAGTGTGGGAGTGAGCCGGGTCCTCGTCACAGGCCACAACGGCTACATAGGCTCGATTCTGACCCGAGTCCTGGCCGACGCTGGCCATGAGGTAGTCGGGGTCGACAGCTTTCTGTTCGAGGATTGCACGATCGGTACTGATAGCCCGGGGGTGCAAGCCATCCGAAAAGATGTGAGAGATCTGGAGCTAGCGGATCTCGAAGGCATCGATGCGGTGTGTCATCTGGCAGGCATCAGTAATGACCCGGTTGGTGACCTGAACCCGAATCTCACCTATGAGATCAACCATCGTGCTTCGGTGCGACTGGCGGATCTGTCGAAACAGGCAGGTGCAGAGCGGTTCTTGTTTTCGTCGTCTTGCAGCATCTACGGGTCCAGTCCGGGGGGTTGGGTCGACGAGGAGTCGGAGATCAATCCGGTCACTCCATACGGGTGGTCAAAGATCAAAGTGGAGAACGCCGTGTCGCCGATGGCGACCGATGATTTCAGTCCGGTGTTTCTGCGAAACGCGACCGCATACGGATTGTCACCGCGGCTTCGTGCCGACCTCGTGGTGAACAACATGGTCGGATACGCGATCACCCAGGGTCGTGTATTCATGAAGTCGGATGGCACGCCTTGGCGCCCTTTAGTTCACATTGAGGACATCTCTCGGGCCTTTCTTGCAGCACTGGAGGCTCCACGCCACGTCGTGCACAACCAGGTGTTCAACGTCGGGTCCACCGAGGAGAACTATCAGATTCGTCAGGTGGCCAGCATCGTCGAAAACGTTGTCGAGGGCGCCAGCTTCGAGATGTCAGGGACCGCCGGACCCGATATCCGCGACTATCGCGTCAATTGCGACAAGATCGCTAAGGCGATTCCGAGCTATCAGACGAAGTGGACTGTGGAAGCAGGCGCCATCGAACTGCGTGATGCATTCGAGACTCACGCCCTAACCGAAGAACAGTTCTTCGAGAACTTGATGCGAATCAAGCACATCAAGGCGCAGCAGTCCCTCGGGTTGATCGACGATGACCTGCGTGTCGTAGGGGTCTCTTCTAGTGCCGAAACTCGGATCTGACTTCTCGGTCATCTCCGGATGCCGTTCGTGTTTATCGAACAGGCTCGAACCAGTGCTCGACCTGGGTGAGATGCCGCTGTCGGACGGTCTCGTCCCCGGAGGTTCCTCCAGGGCAGATGAGCCCCTCTATCCCCTCACTCTTGTGTGGTGCCCGAACTGCTCACTCGTTCAGATCCTCGAGACCGTAGATCCCACGACCCTGTATGGATCCGAATATCCGTATTACTCGTCTTTCTCCCCTGCGCTGGTTGAGCATGCCAGGTTGAATGTTGAAGGGATCATCAGTCGAACGGGTGTTTCGGAGGATTCTCTGGTTGTGGAGCTGGCCAGCAACGATGGCTATCTACTTCAGTGGTTCGCGAAGGAAGGGATTCCCGTTCTGGGTATTGACCCCGCTCCCGGTCCGGCCGCTGCCGCTGAAGAGAAGGGCATCCCCACCTTGTGTGAATTTTTCACGGTTGCTCTTGCTGAAGAGTTGGTGATGAAAGGGCGGTCAGCCGATGTCATCGTCGGAAACAACGTTCTCGCTCACGTGCCAGACCAAAACGCCTTCGTTGAAGCCATCGAGTTGTTGCTCACCCCCAACGGACTCGTCGTCATGGAGTTTCCGTACGTGCGGGATCTCGTCGACAAGTGCGAGTTCGACACGATCTATCATGAGCATCATTGCTACTTCTCGGTCCATGCCGTCAGAGAACTGTTCAGACGTCACGGTCTTGAACTGGTCCGGGTCGAACATCTGGCGATCCACGGTGGCTCGTTGCGCGTCTATTTCTCGCGTTCGCATGTAGCTGATGAAACGGTAGAGCCCTTCATTGCCGACGAAGTGGCGGTGGGAGTGCTCGAACCCGCCTACTACGCACAGTTTGCGAGCGACGCCAACACGATCAAATCAGACCTTCAGAGTCTGCTACGCGATTTGAAGTCGGAAGGAAAGCGGATCGCCGCGTACGGTGCTGCAGCGAAAGGAGCCATCCTTTTGAACTTCTGCAATATCGACGACTCCCTCATCGACTACGTCGTCGACCGCAACCACCACAAGCACGGCTGGGAGATGCCAGGCGTGCCGATTCCCATTAATGCTCCAGAGCATCTTCACGTCGAAACTCCTGACTACCTGTTGCTCTTGGCCTGGAACTTCCAGGACGAGATCATGCAGCAGCAGGCCTGGTTTGGAGAGGAGGGCGGGCATTTCATAATCCCGATCCCCGCTCCTCAGATCCTGTGACCTCGAACGACTGGCAGTCGGAGGCAGTGAGACGCGACGCCCGGGCGGAGGCAGAGGGACAGGCGTGTCGGGCTTGTGGCGCCGACGGGCTTTGGGCTTTCTATGAAGTGGAGCGTGCGCCGGCGCAAACATGTGTGCTCCTGGACAGCCAGGCCGAGGCAGAACGATATCCGACCGGTGACATTCTCCTGGCGTTCTGTGAAACCTGTGGGTTCATTCAGAATGTGCGATTCGATCTCGACCTGGTGGACTACTCCAAGCCAACCGAGGAGAGCCAGGCATTCAGCCGCCGTTTCACTGAGTTCGCCACCGGTCTCGCCGACAGGCTCGTGGAGCGGAACGACCTCGTCGGCAAATCGGTCCTGGAGGTGGGCTGCGGAAAAGGTGATTTCCTGGAGCTCCTAGTGGAGAGAGGGATAGGTTCAGCCCTTGGGATTGATCCGGGGTATCTACCCAATCGCGACCAGAGAGATGGTCGCGACGTCGAGTATCGCCGCGCATGGTACGGAGCCAGCGACACGCACTTGACGGCGGACCTGGTTCTCACGCGCCATCTGATGGAGCATGTGCCCAACGTCGGTGAGTTCTTTGGTTGGCTCGCTCAATCGGCTATGAACACAGAGGGTTCCGTTGTTTTTACGGAGGTCCCTGACACGGCTCGAGTATTGGCCGAGGGTGCCTTCTGGGACGTCTACCACGAGCATTGCTCCTATTTCACGATCGGGTCTCTGGCGCGGACCATTCGTGCGGCAGGGATGACGGTCACCGAGCTTTCGTACGGATTCGATGACCAATATCTTCTCGCGGAGGCAGTACCAAAACCAGGAGGCAACTCCCTCGTTGTCGAGGACACTCCAGAGGAGATAGCGGGTTTGGTTGCTCATTTTGGGGAGGAAGCTACTGCCAGATTGAGGCGGTGGAGGACGACGATTGAAGAGGTTCAGGCGGACGGCGGGTCCGTCGCTGTATGGGGCGGAGGTTCGAAGGCGGTGGCATTCCTGACCTCAGTTGATGCTGAGGACGTCACCGTGGTGGACATAAATCCGCACAAGCAGGGGAAATGGTTGCCGGGTGCTGCCGTCGAAGTTCAGGGTCCGGAGACATTGAAATTTGTCAAACCTGAACTCGTCATTCCGATGAACCCAACATACGTAGAGGAGATCAGTCGCGACTTGGCCGCGATGGATCTCTCACCCTCCGTCGAGGCGCTCTAGTTGCACTGATCGAGCCATCAACTCACTGTGCCGACGTGGGCAGCCCTTCTACCATCCCCGTCGTGCTCGAAGAGCTGCAGACATTGGTGGGAGTTCTCGGTCATCCCGGATTCCAGATCGGTCTCATGGCCGGACTGGTGGGAGTCGGGGTGCTGCTAGTGGTGACGCTCGCCCTGAGGCGTCCGATCCCCGGCTGGGGTCTTGTCTTCGCGTTCGCCGTTGGCTCAGGGCTCTTGGTCCAGCAGAAGTTCGAGCTGAACTCGTTTGGTGCACTCACCCTCCTCGCAATATCCGGGCTGCTCGTCGACGTCGTATTTCATTTCGCCCGGTCTCGCATCGGCGATGTCGCGAAGGCTCTAGTCTGGCCCATCGTGGTCGTGGGGTGTGGTTCACATTGCTGAACGACGTCGCTGATCCGTCTTGGGTGAGGTTTGCTTTTCCCCTTACCACGCTGGCGCTGGGCGTTGGTCTCTGGTGGCTGGGTCGTCTACCCGTGGGCGGCCTCTTAGGGCCTTTGCTGGCGATCAGCGTTGGCGGGGGCGTGGGTGACCGTGCCCGAGACGGACGCCTACACCGTGATCCTCGGAGCGGCCCTGCCCCTCGCCCTGGTGACGCTGCCCCCGATCCAGGCCCGTGCCTGGGCGACGGGCGCATTCGTGCTCGCCGGGCTGTACACGATGCTGGTACTCGGCGGCGGGGAGACGAGACCGTGGACCCTGCTCGCCGCCTGGGCGACGATTGCCCCGATTCCTGTGATCGCCGCTGTGGTGCATCTTCGAACACGGCGACCGGCCCTCTGGATCATCTTCGTGACCCATGTCGTCTACGTCGCCGCGATTACCCGGGTCGCCGACTACACGGGGTCGGTATTGGTCGTAGTCATCTCGTTCATCGCCCTCATCGCCTTGACCGTATTGGTGCTCTGGTTCCTCACGCGGTTCTCGCCAGACGCCCAGCCCTCCTCCTGACCGTCGAGCGCGTCCCGGAGACTGCAGGCGTATGGACCTGAAGCAACGCATCATCGACGAGATCAGTGCCGGGGGGCCGATGCCCTTCGAGAGGTTCATGGAGGTCGCCCTCTACGACACCGAGGGATTCTTCGGTGGGGATGAGCTGCGATCGGAGAAATCGGGGGACTTCCTCACCTCGCCGGAGGTGAGCCCCCTGTTCGGGGAGACGCTGGCGAGCTACGTGGAGCAGGTGCGTGACCGGATCGGAGATCCCTTCCAGGTTGTGGAGGTGGCGGCCGGTTCGGGATCCCTTCTCCGCCCGCTCTTGGGGACTATCGAAGTCGACGCCGTCGCGGTGGAGACGTCACCGGCCGCGCGAAACCGTCTCGCCGAAATGGTCCCGGTTGCCGAGGAGCTGCCGACGTCTATCAGGGGCGTCGTCATCGCCAACGAGTTGCTGGACAACCTACCGATGGCAGTCGCCCAGAAGGTTCACGGGCAGTGGCGGGAGCGTTGGGTCGGGCTGGATGGGACCGATCTGATCTTCGTAGACGCCCAACCCCGGGGCGAGGTCCTCGACTGGTTGGGCAGCTACGCCGGCGAGGTGCCCGACGGTGGTTGGGTCGAGGTCCAGCTCGCCGCTCGCTCTTGGGTAGCCGATGCCATCGACCGGCTCGAGACCGGCGCGATTTTGATTATCGACTACGGCGACACTGCCGAGAACCTGCTGCCGAGACGCCAGGACGGGACGCTTCGCACCTACCGGGCCCACCATCTCGGACCCCACCCACTCGACGAGCCCGGGAAGACCGATATCACCGCCGACGTCAACTTCACCGCGCTGATGGACCTCCATCCGAGCGCCAGGCTGGCCCGACAGGACGACTTTCTCGCCGAGCTGGGGCTGAGAGAGCGACTCCCAGGGATCCGACAGGCTGAACTGGAGGCGGCGAGGGATGGTGACGAGATGGAACGTCTCCGGCTACGGACCCTCAAGACCGAGGCCCAGACCCTGCTCCATCCCCGCGGGCTTGGCGACTTCAGGGTGTTGGAATACCGGGTCGGGTTCAAGTGAGCGGGAACCGTCGCCGATCGAGAGAGCGTCGAAAGGTTACCTTGAGGAACATGTTGCTCAGATCATGTGCTTTGGCGCTTCTGGTGACCGCGTGTGCGGGGGCCGGAGATGGATCAGCGGCCACCACGAGCTCTGCCCCCGACAACGCCACAACAACGGATACAACCTTCACGACGCTGGTCCCGTCGACATCCGGAGAGACCTTTCCAGATTATCTGGACGAAGAGATGGTCGACGGCGTCCGGGAGCTTGCCAGCGATGACACCGGGATCCCGCCCGGGGAGTTCGAAGTCGAGACCGCCGCGGAGGTGACTTGGAGCGACGGTTCGCTCGGCTGCCCCCAGCCTGGCCAGGCTTACACGCAGGCGCTCGTCGATGGATATTGGGTGGTTCTGAGTCACGGCTCCGACATCTACGACTATCGCGCCGGGTCCGATGGGGAGTTCCGTTTGTGCCCGGGTGGAGGGGATCCGCCCGCCTCTCTCTACGAGGACAGATAGAGAAGACCCCGGCCGGTTCGGCCAGGGGTCCTCTCATCGATTTGGCAACAGTCGTCAGTTGACGGGCCTGTTACCTCCGCTCTTTCCGGGGCTGTCATCAGGCCGGTCGATAGTGAACGTCGGCGACGTCCATGTCTCCACGTGATCCGGGTTGTCGGGGTCACCGAGTGCCTTGAGCACAGTCACCACGAGGTAGTAATCCCCATCGGGTACCTGCTTCGTCTTGACCTTCGCCGCTCCCTGACTGTGGAACCGTTCACCGTTCCACTCCCAAGCGAAGAAGGCATCCTCTGTGCTGTTCCTCTGCAGCAGAGTCTGATCGACTGCCGTCGAGAACACTGGATGCACCGGTTCGTCCGTATCGGCGCTGTAGATGTCGATGGTCATCGCTGACGCCTGGTGGTGATGGTGGATGAGAGCGTGCGGCACGTTTTCACCCTCCATCGTGAACACGTGGCCTTCATCGACGAGGACGAACTCTTCGAGATTGCTTTCCTCGACCGGGTGACCGATCGCCGGCAGTCCCTCGGGTGAGGGGCTGAGCACCGTGAGCTGCTGGTAATCACCGCCGAATCCCGCGTAGGGGACACGAAGGGATTCACCTTCATCGGGAGTCAACGTGATGTATCCGCTGAACAAGCCACCATCCAAGACGTGCACATTGGGCACGGCTGTGAACTTGACTTCGACGGTTGCCTTCCCGCCTGCTGGCACTGTCACGTCGTCCGGCATATCGACCAGCTCGCCACCGACATAGAAGCCCAACTCGTCCGGGAATGTCCCGATTGTCGAGACGGACGGGATGTCGAGTCCGAGGGCGTAAGTGATGCTTTCGGACGAGGAATTGTGGACCGTGAAAGACCGTGATATCGGGTCCTCTCCGGTCTCGCCGAGCGCAATTTTGCCTGGACTCACTGTCGTGGTCGACAGGATTGCATCGTCGATGTCGAGCATCCCAGCACCCTGTCGGTACACCTGGTCGAGGAATCCAAGTCCCGGATTCAGAGACCAGACGGCGGGGTCGGCGCTGTTCTGGAAGATGTCACGGACATCCTCCGTGCCAGTCGCCGGCCTTGCCTCGAGGAGCAGAGCTGCGCCACCGGCCACGTGTGGCGAAGCCATAGAGGTTCCGCTGATCGTGGCGTAGGAGCCGAGCTCGATGGGCCAAGTGGAGCGGATGCTTCCACCGGGTGCCCCGATGTCCGGTTTCACACTCAAGTCGGGCGCCAGCCCGTATGAGCTGAACGATGAGATCAGGCCGCCGGTCGGATTGGGGAACAGGGCCTCTTCATCCGTCCAGGTGATCTCCACCGGATCTTCGCTGTCATCGATGACCTCGACTATTGCCTGTCCGTCGGCCTGGGAAATGCTCACAACCGGGAAGTCCATAGGGGGAGTGCCTACTGTCCCCGAGAAGTTGCCCGGACTGCTGTTGTAGATGATGGCGGCTGTCGCTCCGGCATCGCGGGCACGTTCCGCTTTGTTGCGGAAGGTGCACGCACCCCGTTCGATCAAGGCCACGGCACCGTCTGGATCGGCGAGATATTCGTCTCCGCCTTCTGGAACATCTGGAGTGTCTTCAACGTTCTCGAAAGAGCATCCTCGACCTACGTGAACCACTTCCTCGGATCCCTCCGTCGGTGGATCCTCCGCACCGGACATGGTTGCGTATCCAACCTGTATGGCGTCGTCTTCCTCGGTGTTGGGATCGTCGTAGGTGAAGGTTTTCAACTGGACGTTGGTGTTGTCGAAGGAGGCAACGCCTATCACCTTCTCGCCCAGTCCAGGGGCACCGGCAGAGAAAGTGCCGGTGGCGCCGCTGTTGCCGATCGAGGCAACGACGACCATTCCCTCATCGACGAGATTGTCGGATGCCGTGGCGGTCGGATATCCGGGCCACATGTAGGCCGAGCCGATACTCATGTTGAGGATGTCCATGTCGTCCTCGAGTGCCATCTCCATGGCAGCGATCATGATGTCGGCCGTCGTGGAGCCCTCGCACCCGAACACGCGGTAGGCGCCAAACGTCACCTCAGGAGCGACACCGATAGCGCCGCTAGCGCCTGACGCGCCGTCCGCGCCGACGATGCCGGCGACGTGGGTGCCGTGTCCATTGCAGTCGTCCGGGTCCGGATCGGGATCAGGCACGGGGTTGTAGTCATCGCTCGTGGGATCGGCGTTGAAGTCGTCGCCGACGAAGTCCCAACCTGTCTCGACACGGGATCCGGGGCCGAAACCGGCACCCAGATCCGGATGGTCATAGTCGATTCCGGTGTCCATGACGGCGACGCGGACGCCCTGTCCGGTCAGACCGAGCTCTGACTGAGCCACGTCTGCACCCGTCATCGCAAGAGCGGTGGCAAGATCAGGCGAACCACTCTGCGTCTCTGGGATGCCGACTGTAGCCACCGGGTAGGTGGCGACGACTCCGTCGAGAGTCCTCAACTTGCCGGCATCACCGGGCCCGACCTCCACTGATAGACCGTTCCACAATGCTGAGAATGCGAATCGCTCCTCGACATCGAGACCTGCTGATCTGGCTTCGGCCTTGAAGGCGCGCTGTTGTTGGGCGATTGTTGCTGCATTGCCACCCTGACTCGTGGGTCGCTCTTCGAGCTCCACGAACCACAACGACGGCAATTCATTGACGAACTCTCCGGGTCCGCTGTCGGGAACCGGTTCGCTCGGCTGCACGGGATGGGGATCCGCAATAGCGGGGATCGCCAGCGCCAGTGCTGTGGCGAGCGCCGTGAGCAGGACTATTACTCGCTTCACTTCTCCTCCTAGAGGTCTTCCTCCGGACCCGGGCCCACGCCCATGCCGGTTGGCAACCCTAGCGAACGCGGACAGTGGTGGGGGCCCGGATCTGGCATCGGATCAAGATAAGGAAAGGGACCGGCTAAGCCGGTCCCTTTCGACACGTGCTTTGGTCTCGCGTTCAGGGCGTGTCGGCCAAAGCGGTAGCTGCGTCGAGCAGCCCGGCGCCAGTGGCATCACTACCCCAGCAGAGCTCAGTCGACGTTCCGGTCGGACCCAGTACGTCGAGGCATCCGGGATCGAGCGGGATCGCCGATCCGGTGAGAATGGTGTCCGCTTCAGATGCAGTCAGTCCGGAGTCCTTCTCCGCCATCAAGGCAACAGTCCCCGCTACGTGAGGGGACGCCATCGAGGTGCCACCCAGGAAGAAGTAGCTCGTCTGTCCTTGCTGGAGGTTGAACGGGCCGAGCACCCACGAGCCGGGAGCGGCAATGTCCAGATCCTGGCCGTCCAGCTCACGGCTCGAGAAGTCCGTGATGTAGAAGTCGTCCGGGTCCGTGGGATCCGCGACATCCAGAGCGTTCCACCATGCAGGATCCACCCATTCGCCCGCCCATCCAGAGGCGGCGGCAGATATCACCGGCTCGTAGGCACCGGGAAATCCCATTCCGGCTTCGCCGGAGTTTCCGGCTGAGGCGACGATGATGACCCCCGCCTCGATGGCACGGTCGATGGCTTCCTTCTCTGCGGCATCGAGCTCGGGGCCGCCGAGGCTCATGTTGATCACCACAGGATGATTCTCCAGCGGGCCCTCTTTCAGGTCGGCGACATAGTTGATGCCGGCTGTGACCATCGAAGACCAGCCGAAGCCGGCGTTGCCCAGAACCTTCACCGGGATGACTGTGGCTTCAGGGGCAACCCCGTTGATCGGGATGCCGTCAAGGCTGTAACCGAGGATCGTCGACGTCACATGTGTTCCATGGGAGTTCGTATCGTGTTCCCATTTGTTGGGCTGAGTGGAGACCTTTCCGCGCTCGTTGCCACCCCCAGCAAAACTGAGGGCATACTCCTCTGCGATGCGCTCATCCGGGAAGTACTGTCGCCACTGGTCGACGAGACCGGTGTCAAGCACAGCCACGTAGACGCCATCACCTGTTTGGTCGACGGTGCGATCCGGGGCAAAGTCAGTGTTGAAGTCCGTCACATTGATCGCGTCTAGGTTCCAGGTATTGATGCCGCCGCTGAAGTTCTCGGCCGTAATGGTGTCGATCGGTGCACCTTGACGTTCTTGATCCGGGTTGACGGCTTCGACGAACGGCAGGTCGGCGATCTCTTCTAGATCGCCCAACCTCGCCTTCATGAACACGACGTCGATCGCGTCGAGGGTGCCAGTAACTCTGCCGATGTCGTTGAGCTCCGCAAGACGCGTGTCTGTCACGTCTGTGTTGAAAACGACGTTCAGGTCTACCTGCTTGTTTTCCGATTTTGCTCCCACGGGGATGGCGATAGCCAACGCGGTCGCGAGTGCGGTGAGTAGAACGATTACTCGTTTCACGCTTCCTCCTTGATGTATTCCTCCGGGCCCGGGCCCACGCCCATGCCAGAGTCGAACATAGCGAACGCGGAGCGTGGGTGCGTCGCCACAGACTTTTAGATGGGAGGCCTATCTAAAATTCTTCTCTATGAACACTCTCAAAACGGTTGGGCTGTTGTCGTTGATGACCGCCCTGCTCTTCTGGTTGGGCTACGCGATGAGCGGCGGCTTCATCTGGGCGATCGTGATCGCCGTCGGGTTCAACTTTGTCGCCTACTTCTTCTCCGACAAGTTCGCTCTGAAGACCACCGGGGCCAAGCCTGTGAGCGAAGGCGAACTACCCCGTGTCTACGCCACGGTGCGCCGACTGACCACCCGGATGGACATGCCGATGCCGACGATCCACGTCATCGACTCGCCACAGCCCAACGCCTTCGCCACCGGACGCAACCCGAAGAAGGCTGCGGTGGCGGTGACCACCGGAATCCTCGACATCCTCGACCACGAGGAGCTGGAAGGCGTGCTCGGCCACGAGCTGGCCCACGTCCAGAACCGCGACATCCTCATCTCGTCGATAGCGGCGATGCTCGGTGCCGCCATCGCGATCCTGGCCCGGATGGCCTTCTGGTTCGGGGGCGGTGACAGCCGCAACAACCCGCTGGGGATCGTAGGGCTTATCGTGTCGCTCATCGTCGCTCCGCTGATGGCGATGCTGATCCGGTTCGCCATCTCCCGGACCCGGGAGTTTCAGGCCGACCGTTCGGGCGCCGAGATCACCGGCCAGCCGATGAAGCTCGCCAGCGCCCTCCAGAAGATCTCTGCCGGAGCGTCGCGGAACCCGATGCGGGTCAACGAGGCCACCAGCCAGCTCTTCATCGAGAACCCCCTCAAAGGGGTCAAGGGCCGGAGCATGGCCAAGTGGTTCAGCACCCACCCGCCGGTGGAAGAGCGCATCGAGCGTCTCCAGAACATGGCCATGGGAGTCAGCTGAACGTTTCCAAGAGGCAAGTCGGAGCCGTTCCGCGGGGATGCCGACCGACTGGGGACCGGCCCCCGGGCGGCTCCTGGGGGCACCAGTCTCAGATACCACCGGCGTTCCCGACGGACCATTGGTCGATAGAGGAGGCCTCGCCCGTCTCATTATGAAGAAGGGGGCGGCACAGGGGCCGCCCCCTTCTTCATCTCATGGCTCTGTTCAAGCCCTAGGGCGTGTACTCGCCCTCGATGTTGTGGGTCGAGTACTCATCCTCGGGGACCTTCTCCATGATGCCGAGACCTTCTGCATTCTCTTCCAGGTCCTCCTCGATGTAGTCGATGAACGTCTGGGCATAGTCCAGACCCGTGTCGACTTTTCGGTCGTCCGGTATCTCACCAAACGTGACATACCCGTCCTGCCCGGAGGCGATGAACGAGTTGGTCACCACCGTGTAGGTCTCGTCCAGATCGATATCTGACCAATCGGTCTCACCCTTCAGCCTCACCTCGATGTCTTCGATCGTGTCGGTGTCGAAGTTGGTCGTCCAGCGTATGCCCGCCCCGTAGGGGTAGGCACCGGTGGACGCATCCTCCTCGACCACGGCGAAGTGGTACGCCTCGTTGAGGACGTCGACGATCTCCTGGCCGCTCATCTCGATGTTGACCATCGTGTTGGCGAACGGCAAGAGCTCATAGGCGTCGGCGATAGAGAAGTCACCGGTCGGCACGTCGACCCGCACCCCGCCACCGTTCTGGATGGCGATGTCCGATTCGAAGCTTCGCACCCGGAACGCCTCGGTGACGAGCTGTTGGATGTCCCCGCCATGGTCGGCGGTTTCCGAGGTGTCGCAGAGCTCGCTGACGCCCTGGCCGGGGATCCGCTCGAAGCAGAGGTCCTCTGGGGCAGTGCCGATCACCTCGGCAGCCAGTTCGTCGACCTCTTCGGCGTAGGAGGAAATGATGGAGGCGGTGTCCGGATCCTCGTCGACGATCTCCAAGAGACCGGTTGCGTTGATATCGGCCATCACCGCATCGAGGTCGGCGCCTTCGACCGGAACATCGTCCTCACGGGTGAAGTTGTCCCCCAGGAGCAGCACGGAATCGCCGGCACAGCGAGCGAGCTCACCAGCGTTGTTCCAGGACACCTCCAGGTGTCCCACGACATTCGAGAACTGCCATGCCTGTACGATGCACACCGGGTCACCGGCGGCATCGGTCGTCATCGTCGGATATGGCCCGCCCGGATTGAGTCCGTACTGGTCATAGTCACCCAGCAGGGTGTGGGAGTCGCCACCGACGATCACGTCCACACCGTCCACAGCTCTAGCCAACGACTGATCGTTGTCGTATTGCTGGTGGGTGACGGCGATGATGCGATCGACGCCCATAGCTTCGAGTTCATCCACGTACTGCTGGGTTGTCTCCACCTCGTCGAGAAACTCGGTGGTATCCAGCGGCTGGGAAGAGTTCTTGGTCTTGTTGGCGATGTCGATACCGATAATGCCGACTTCTTCGCCGTCATACTCCATCACGGTGTAGGGCTCCAGATAGCCGTCAATCGGCGTATCAGGGGCGGGCACGATATTGGCACCAAGCAAGGCCGTATTGCAGTTGCCCTCGTTGAGCCAGTCGAGGAATTGCGCTAGACCCGCGTCGGAGTCGTCGAATTCATGGTTGCCCATCTCGAACACGTCGAAGCAGACCTCGTTCATGACATCAGCGTCCGCTTCCCCCTCGAACAATGTGTAGAACAGGGTGCCCGTGATGGCATCACCGGCATGCACTTTGAGCACATTGGGCGCCGCACCTTCGATCTGCTTGATCTTGGACGCCACCCGGGCGAAACCACCCATGTCGACATCCGTCTCCTCCCCACCCAGGGTGAGGCCGATGTCGTTCGTCTGCAGATGCGAATGATGATCGTTGATGTGGGCGATGGTCAGGTTCACCAAGCCAGGAATGGCGCGGTGGAAGAACGCCGCCATCTGCTCCCTGGTGACGGGGTCATCGGGGCAGTACTCGTCGTTGTCCGGCGGGTTGCAGCCGCGGGTGATTCCTGCCGCCGACAGACGCAGGATGTCGTCTTCGAACAAGTGACCGTCGGTGTCGGTGAAGTCGGTCCCGCCCTCTGTCGAGGTCAAACCGAGGGCCCGTACGAAGAAAGCTGCCATCTCACCGCGGGTCACCTCGCGTTCGGGACAGAACTCGTCGTTGTCCGGCGGGTTGCAGCCGCGGGTTATATCGGCGGCCGACAGACGCAGGATGTCGTTTTCAAAGGTGTTCCCGTCGGTATCCGTGAAGTCCGTTCCGCCACCAGTGATCCCCAGATCAAGGGCGCGCTGGAAGAAAGCTGCCATCTCACCGCGGGTCACCTCGCGTTCGGGACAGAACTCATCGTTGTCGGGCGGATTACACCCGCGTGTTATGCCCTCTTCCGCCAGCCAGGCGATGTCGTCGTGGAAGGTGTTCTCGTCCGGAACATCCTCGAAGCGGTCGGCAGCCCCGGCCGAGGTCGCTACCACCATCAGGCTTGCCACCATGGCCAGCACGAGCATCGGTGTCAGTCGTCGTTTCATTGGTCATCCCTTCGCCGAGAACGTCTCCGCTGCAAACGTACCAAAGCCGGAGGGGTCATGTCGCCGGGAATGTGTCGGCCAGACAGGCTCATCGGGTCATCAACCTCGATCGGGCGAGTCTAGGTCCGCGTAGGCGACCGTCAGGACAGCGTCAGCCCGGGATGGCGGTGTCAGATACCGGCAACTCCGCGGAGCCCCGCAGCATCGTCAAATTTGCTTGCAACGGAAGCGGAATGTGAGTCGATGGGGGCTTTCCGTATCGCTTACCCGGTTGCTGGTCCATACCGCATTCCGCCGCTGTGTCGGTATGCGGGCTCAGCGGGCTCGCTGGTTTGAACTGCTCCGTGAGAGCGCGAAAAAAAACTACATCGGAAAAACAAAATGCCTGCGCGTAGTCATGGCCTGGTCTGTTTCCGGCAGAACTGGATATCTGGCCGGACGGCATTAGGGATGACGTCCGCTCATTGGTCAGTGTTCCGGGGGCTGGCTAATATTGCCGTCTCCCAAACCGTGCGTTTCTAGGCGCACGGTTTCGGTGTGCGCCGGGATGTCCGAGCGGCCAAAGGAAGCAGACTGT
>JBKHKD010000037.1:0-29250 GCA_046537785.1 Actinomycetota bacterium | reverse complement strand
TTCTTCTTTGCAGGGCACCACGAAGAGGCTCGAGAGCTGATCTACGACCTCGAGGAGCGCTTGCCCTTTGAGGACGAGATGTTTCCCTATGGCAACGTAGACACCCCCGGTGATGGCGCGTCTGTCTCCGGTGTTGTCGAGGTGACTGGCTGGGCCATCGATGACCGGGGAGTCGAGGAAGTCGAGGTGTTAGTCGATGGGGAGACGGTTGGGACGGCCGCTTATGGTCTATCCCGTCCCGATGTCGCCGAGGATCACGGTGGGCTGCCAAATGAGCCCAGATTCGGCTACAGCCTTCCTCTGGATACCACCGACCTCGGAAGTGGCACGCACGACATCGAAGTGATCGCTCGTGATGCGGCCGGGAATGCGAGCACCCTTCTCCCCGGATTGTTTTCAGTCACAGTGGAAGGGCCTTGACAACGGCACCTGGACCGTTCTCGTGTCAGACACCGGTGCCGGGTACCTTGTGTGGAGACGGGCGTTGCTCGCCAGACACCTGGAGGGGTGTCCGAGCGGTCGAAGGAGACGGTCTTGAAAACCGTTAGGCCCCTTGCGGGGTCTCGTGGGTTCGAATCCCACCCCCTCCGCTCATTTCAGATCCTCGCTCCCACCCGACCGGGGCAGGCGGCGGCGTTCCGACCGCAAACAGGCCGTTTGTCCTCGTGGCGACATGGGTACTCACACCCCCAGTCGAAAGGAGACGACATGGCGAAGGATCATGGACCATCAGTCAAAGACGACGAACGCTACGAGGAGCTTCGCAAGCAGGGGATGAGCAAGGAGAAGGCGGCCCGCATCGCCAACACGCCGGCAGAAGAAGCCGGGCGTAAGGGTGGCGAGGCAGACCCCTACGAAGAGTGGACAGTCGACGAGTTGCGCGAGCGGGCGAGAGAGATCGGCATCGAGGGCCGATCAGATATGGACAAGGACGAGCTGATCGAAGCTCTGAGAAACCACTGAATCCGCTCCATACTCCTCTTGGCAAGCTTCAACCACGGGGATCGTGTTGTTGACCGCTGTTTCGTGAGTAGGGCAAGTACCAAGTACCTTGTACGGAGCAGGGCCACGCCCGCGACAACCAGGAGAGGTGGCCGAGTGGTCGAAGGCGCTCGCCTGCTAAGCGAGTAAGGGGTTTTAAGCCTCTTCGAGGGTTCAAATCCCTCCCTCTCCGCTGACACACCGAGACCGCCACCATCGCCCCGGTCACCGACATGTCCTCCTGAGTGCGACCTTGCTCTCGTTGTTCGGGCATGGCTCACCTCGAGCGTGTAGTGGAAGACGATCTGGCCACGCCGGTGCACTCCCAGAAGCCCGGTGGGCCCAGCACGACAGGGGCCACCATTGAGGATCACGTACATTCCCAGCCTTTGGAGGCGCCGTCCTCGGGTGGGATCCTCAACCCGGTCGTGGAGCCGTGCACTATCAACCCCTTCCATTACCCCGTGTGCCGGGGAAAACCATGGTTTGAGAAGCGGGTTTTCGGGGGATCTTCAGGCATGACCAACTGGGACGACTCGCCGGTGCTGGCCCTGGAAGCGGGTCTGCGTTACATCGAATCGGGCGCGCCCGGATACCGGCGAGTCAGGCGCGGAAAGAGCTTCGTCTACCTGTCCGACGACGGAGAGGTGCTCAACGGCAGGGTCCGGAAGTGGATCGAGAACCTGGTCATCCCCCCGGCCTGGGAAGACGTGTGGATCTCGTCTGACCCCCGGGGCCACATCCTCGCAACAGGCCACGACGCGGCAGGCCGCAAGCAATACATCTACCACCCGGATTGGGAGGTAATCAGAGATGAGGTCAAGTTCGACCGTCTCGTGCCGTTCGGCGACAAGCTCGTCGAGTTGCGTAAGAGTATCGACAACGATCTACGGACCCGTGGGCTGCCCCGACGCAAGGTCGTCGCCTTGACCGTGGCGGTGCTCGACCGCACTCTGCTTCGGGTGGGCAATCGGAGATATGCCGCCGAGAACGATTCATATGGCCTTACGACTCTCACCTGCGAGCACATCGAGGTGGATGGCCCTCACGTTCATCTGGAGTTCACCGGAAAGGGCGGAGCCGAGCATCAACTGGTCTTCGGGGACCGGCGGCTCGCAGGCCTCGTGTCGCGCTGCCAGGAACTGTCGGGGCAGACTCTCTTCAGTTATGAGACCGGTGACGGTGACGTCGGCTCGGTGACGTCGTCCGATGTCAATGGGTACCTCTCGGACATCCTCGAGGGTCCGTTCACCGCCAAAGACGTGAGGACCTGGGGAGCCAGCTCCCTCGTGGTCGGCGAGCTGGGCCGGGGAAGCGAAGATACCGACGTCGAGGCGCGGCTCCGCGACGCGATAGACGTTGCGGCCGAGCGCCTGGGCAATACCAGAGATGTCTGCCGCGCCTCGTATGTCCATCCGCGTGTACTCGCGGCCAACGAAGACGGCAGTCTCGACGAGATCTGGCCGAAAGCACGAGGCGGCAAGTGGGTGAGTCGCGATGAGTCGGCACTCCGTGCTCTGCTAGATGGACCATGATCGTCCAGGACGTCACTCCGGTGCTCGAGCACCTGCGGGCCCTCACCGGAGACCATGCCTTGTTCGAGCACGCTCTCTATGACGAAGCGCGGCAGTCTCACGGTTACACGACCGACGACAATGCTCGGGCTCTCGTAGTCCTCGCCCGCTTCAGGGAGGCGGGTCTCGGCGATCCCGACATGCAGCCATATCTGGAATTCGTCACTTCAGGGGTCGTCGCTGGAGGCTGGCACAACCGGATGTCCGCATCCGGCGATTGGGACGATCTCCGGGGCTCCGACGACGCCCATGGACGCGCCATCTGGGGGCTCGCCGAGGCAGTGACCTCCGGTGAGGCCGCCGAAGATCCCATCGAGGCGATCCGGGCAGGGCTGCTCTCGTTCAAGAGTCTCCATCTCAGGGCCATCTCCTATGCCGTGTTCGGAGCGGTGAAGCTGCTCGAGGCGGGCATGTTCGACGACCTTGCCGGAGAACTCCTCGAGACCATGGGTCAGCGATTGCCCGTCCCGCGATCGGGTTCGTGGAGATGGCCAGAGCCGAGGCTCACCTACGCCAATGCCCGAGTCCCCGAGGCCATGATCAGAGCGGGTCACGCCCTGGGTGAGTATCATTTGATCGAATCGGGTCTGGAACTGCTCGAATGGCTCGTCGACCGTGAGTCCTCCCACCAGTGGTTCAGTTTCACTCCGATAGCCGGCCGGGGACCGGAGGACGGGAAGCCGGCGTTCGATCAGCAGCCCATCGAGGCCTGGGCCATGGCAGACGCCTGTTTCACCGCCTATCAGGTCACCTCGGCCGAGAGATGGCGACGCGACGCCCTGAGAGCCTGCCAATGGTTTCTCGGGCTGAACGACAGCGGCATCGTTATGTACGACTCCGAGGTGGGCGCCGGGTTCGACGGGCTGTCGGCACACGCCGCCAACCAGAACAGAGGGGCGGAATCGACCCTGGCGGCTCTTGGCGCGATGATTCGGATGCGGCAACTCGCCCCTGGCCCCGCTGGTTCCTGATGCTCGGGATGGTCGCCCCCACTACCCACCCGTACTCGCCGCCGGGCTACGGGCCATGGGAAAGGGTCACCCACGATCTAACCGAGCGGAGCGCTGTGCGCGCCGCCGCCGTCAGCAACCCGAGTTCGGATAGCTTGTCCCGGAACGCGGGCCGCGAGTAGGTCGGAGTCGTCTGCATCCCTGGCCCTTGCCTGGAACAGCCGTAGATAGTCGGAGGCGATCTTCCTCCAGCTGAAATCCAGCGAGAGTCGCCGTGCTCCTCTAGTCGCTCTTGCGTAGGCGACCGGATCCTCCATGAGGGTCCTCATCGCATGGGCCAACGACTCCTCGTCGTGGTCCACAACCAGCCCTGCTCCTTCGCCGAGGATCTCCTCCGAGTACGGGAAGCGCGTCGCCACCGTTGGGCGTCCCAATCCGGCCGCCTCGGTTATGACGCCCGAGGAAACCTGGTCGTGATTGTCGTAGGGGACCACCACCAGGTCTGAGCGACTCACCAGGTCGAAGAGCTCGTCGTCGCTTACATACCTGTCTATGAACTTGACGATGTCCTCCACACCGAGTTCTTCGACGAGTGCCTGGAGGAAATGACGATATTCATACCCATGACGGGCTACGACCGAAGGGTGGGTGCGGCCGACGATGAGATATCTGACGGGAGGGGAGATGTCGCGCAGACTGGCTACTGCCCGAATGGAACGCTCAAGCCCTTTCCCTGGGCCGAGCAGCCCCCAGGTGATCATCTGACGCCGAGGCTCTTCGTTAACCGTCTGCGGCGACCACCGAGCACCATGACGAATGATCTCGATAGCGTCTGGAGGGACGGAGTAGCGATCCTGGAGCAGATTGGCCGCTGACTCGCAGAGGACGATGATCGTTGCCTCTTCGGCGAATGACTCCACAATCCACCTCTGATTGCTGTTCGGCTCGGCCAGGACGGTGTGCAAGACCACCATCTTGGGGGTTTCGATGGCGGACACCAGATCGAGGGCTGATCGACCCTCGTCCGCGCCATAGATGCCGAACTCGTGTTGCACGATGGTCAAGTCCAGACGGTTTAGATGTCGGGACGCGGCACGAATCGCCACCGGGCTCTCCGGATCGATCTCCATCACCACCTCCGGAGGTGGAGTGCCCTTGCCCAGGTCGTTCATCAGGCGCACCACCTGGAGATCCAGCGCCGCATCGAGTTCATCGATGGCCTCCACCAGAGAGGATGCGAAGCGACCTATCCCGCAACGGGTGGGCGGATAGGTCGAAATCAGGCCAACCCGCATGGTTTTCGGGGAGGGGGTGTACAGGGGAGGTGAGTTTTGGGTGTCGAGCATTTCGGGTTCTGAAGTCCTTGAGTGAGCTTGAGGTACCCATTGACAGGCAGGGTCGAAACCTGGCTTTGCGGGGGTAGCCGACGGAGAACCCGGACCCGGATTTCCAGACCTTGTCGAGATGGGCGGAGGACAAATCGATTTCGCCCGCCACTCGCACGAGCACGGCGCGCCTGCGAACGGTTTCAGTCTCGAATCCAGAAGCGTCTGCCGGGGAAAGCTATACCCGATTCATCGAGGAATCCGAGATCGTTGCTCTGCTCATCCGCGATCCGTCCTTGCTCCGAAGAGAGGACATGGAAACACAGCTGCGAGTCACGCAGCTGAATCTGACAAGGAGGATCCATGAGAAAGATGAGACTTGCCCTCTTAGTGGCAGTTCTCGCCGCGGTGCCGGCTCTCGGCGCCATGGCCCAGTCCAACGAGGGCGAAGTGATCGTCGTACATGGCGTGCCCGACCTGACGGTCGACGTCTATGTGAACGGGGACCTGACGCTCGAGGACTTCGAGTACGGCGACGTCGCAGGACCGCTCGCTCTCCCCGAGGGCAGCTATGACCTGGAGGTCTATGCGGCCGATGCCGACCCCGAGGCCGATGACCCGGCTCTCGCCGGCTCCGCCGATCTGCCTGCTGGTGCCGTGGCGACCATCGCCGCATACCTGCAGGAGGGTGGCACCCCAACGCTCGGCGTCTTTGTCGAGAATAATGGGGCCATTGACGCCGGTAACGCCCGCGTCACCGCACGACATCTCGCCGACTTCGGCTCGGTCGACGTGCTGGCCAATGACGGAGCTGTGTTCGAAGGCGTGACCAACGGTCAGGGTGGCGATGCGGATGTCCCCGCCGACACCAACAACATCAAGATCACCGCTGCCGGTGATCCCGACACAGTGGCTTTCGACGCCGACGTTGGGCTCTCTGAGGGGACCAACACCATCGCATACGCGATTGGGTCGGTTGCCGACGGCAACTTCCAGGTGGCCACGGCTGCCATCGCCGGTCTGGGTGCTGCTCCCGAGGGAGTTCCCACCGGCGACGCCGGCCTCGCTTCGAGCATCGATCCGATGGTCTGGGGCGTGCTAGCCCTGCTGTCGATGACAGCTCTGGGCGGTTCAGTGGTCGTCGCTCGGAACCGTCGATAGCCGGATCCGATACCCAGCTGATGAGGGAGGCCTAGCGTGGCCTCCCTCATCGTCTATCCAGTCCACTGATGCGCCTTGCCCTCGGTCTCGCAGTCATAGGAGTCGCCCTGGCCCTGGTAGCCGCGGTCGGTTTCCTCAACACGCCCTCCGACGTTGGCGACGTCACAGCCGTGGAGGAGACTCTCACTCCGTCATCCGATCCACGCCCCACGACCTCACCTGACGAAACCACTACCACCAGCGTCGCACCGCTCTGGTCTCCCAACGAGCATTCCCTCCTCACCGACGTCGATGTCACCCCGGGGCCCAGACCCCAGCGTCTTCGCATTGATGTCCTCGATATCGACGCCCCCGTCGGCGAATACGGGGTGGCTCCCAGCGGCCAGATGGACGTCCCCGACAACATCACCGAAGTCGGCTGGTACAAGTACGGGCCCAGTCCGGGAGAGCCGGGGTCTGCGGTCCTGGCTGCCCATGTCGACCTGCGTGGTCCCGGTAGGGGTCTCTTCTACGAGCTCGACGAGTTGGAGATCGACGACGAAGTTGTTGTCGGCTACTCGGACGGCGAGAGTCGGGTGTTCCGGGTGGTCGCCCGGTCGACGTACCTGAAGCCCGAGCTGCCGTTGGATGCGATCTTCAGCCGTGAAGGGGATCCGGTGCTGACACTCGTCACCTGCGGCGGGGGTTTCAGCGAGTCCCGGGGAAGCTACGACTCCAATGTGGTGGTCTACGCCGTGCCGATCGAGGCCGGGGACCACACAGCGCCGCAGGCCTCCTAGGGGGTCCGATCCAATACCCCGTCGGGAATCCGGCGGAAAAGTCCCTCCGGGATCTCCCGCCCGGTCCGCCGTAGCGCCAACGCCCAGGAAGGGGAGTATCCGAGCGCCCAGCGCAGGCTTCCCACACCGGCACGTCCAATCACGTCGGCGGCTGGCTTTGGCCTTACCCTGAGGATCTCGATCAGCCGAGGTGGAAGCGTGCACACCGCCGCTTCGAATAGCACCAGGTATCCGGTCTTGATGCCCCGGCTCAGCGGTGGGTCGGTGAGGAAGTCCACCACCTTTTCCATCTCAGGAGAGGGTTCGATCTCGGGGTGGTCGATCACCCACCGGGAGAGCCCGGTGGCAGTGGGTGGCATTGGATCGGCGCCGAGCAGCGCACCGACACGGGTCTGTTCCTCCACGAAGCGGTCGGCTTCGACAACGGTGAGGGGGCGTCTCGCGTAGGCCTGGTTGGTGGCCAAAAAGGAGTCGGTGAGGGCGTTGTGCACCCATGCCGAGTAGCCGGGGTCGGCCGCGCTGTAGTAACGGCCACGGCTCGACACGCCCTTGACGAACCCGTGAGCCTTCCGAACCTGCCTGACTGCCTCATGGACCTCGGGCTTGGCCCCAAATGTCGTTGCAGTGACGTAGGCGGAGGTGCGGGACAGCCTGCCGAGAGGGTCGTCCTGGTAGCGGGAATGCTGGTCTACACCGGCCACCACCTCCGGGTGGGCAGCCTGGATGAGCAGTCCCCTGATACCGCCGACAAACGCCGCCGGGTCGGCGATGACCTGCCAGGAAATGGCCCCCGGACCGAGTAGACCGGGGTCCCCTTCGTGGTCGAGGGTGTGCTCCAGCGGATAAGGAGCGTGTTCGAACATGGAGAGCGTCGCCCGGGTCAACCCTGTGCGAACCTCGTCCACGAGACTCTCCGCGACCCGTCGCAGTGGGGAGGGACGTGGCATCAGAGGGCGAACCCGGTTACCTCTCCGGTCCAGGTGAACGCGGCAAGTGCGGGTTCGTTGCCGAGCACTCCTGCGGAGATGCCTTCCGTGGAGATGTCGCGGGCACGATCGGGCGACGGGCGGACACCGCCACGTCCTGGACCAGGAAATCGCCCACGATTGTCCCCGGCTGATCCCCAGAAGGTGACGAAGACGTCCCGGACGACCTCCTCGGCGGGTGAATCGTCTCTCGAGACCTTGCTGGCCAGGAGCTTGACCGCTCCTCCGTACTTCCTGTAGATCGATTCGAGGGCAGCTTCGTCACCATCGATCACGCCGGCCACGAGGACGGCGTCAGCAGTAGGTCCATTGCTCACGGAGTCAAGCCACACACCTTCCGGCGATGCTATTGAGTTTGGCGGTGCTAGAGAGAGGGCTGTCATGGTCGACAGGAAAGGTTCGTCGCCCATGACCCCACCGGATGGGTCCAGACTCACGGGTCGGAAGGACTCATGTCGCAGGTACCATCCCAGGGAGGAGGTGCGTCGTGGATACCGAGGCCATAACAAGCGAGATCGTCGCCATCAGGAACCGGCTCGAAGAGATCGAACAGAGCGACGAGACCGGGGCAGAAGAAGAGCGGACTCGCCTGGCCGAGCGTCTCAGCTTTCTACAGAGTCGTCTCGCCGGTCCAAGTTCCGAAAAAGGTGCCCAGGACAAACCCGCCGAGCCCGACGACGTCCAATATCTCCCCCCGGCCTGAACTCGGATCCGGGGCTTATGGCCCGATCCCCGGATATGTGAATCTATGCGTCTTCGGCGTTGTCGTCGACTTGTTCGGACACGGCCATAGGCTGCAGCGCGTGTGCCGCGGCGGTGGCAGCATCCAACTGATTGACCGTTCCCCGGGTAGCGAGGCTGCCATCAGTGTCGGACAGGTGGGCCCTGACGAACCAGTGGTTCATCTCCAGCTGTGCCGTCTGGGCGATCAGCATGTCCTCGCTGATGGGGTCCAGACTCGCCAGCTGTTCGATGGTCTCGCGGTGTCCGCTGCCGACGCGCTCGTAGACCTTGTCGAGGGCACCCAGGTGGGCCATGACGGGTGCGCGTCCGAGTGCATATTCGTCTTCGGCTGATCTCATGTCCACGACCTGAGACGCAAGGCCTCCAGCTACACCGCCGAGTGTGGTTATGCGCTCGGCAACTTCGTCGACCATGTCTCGAACCGAGTCGGTCTGGGTGTCCATCATCTCGTGAACGGCGATGAACCCACTTCCGATCACGTTCCAGTGGACGTGTTTGAGAGTGAGAGACAGGTCAATGAGCGAGGCAAGGCGCTCCTGGAGGATCGCGGCAATCTTCTCGGCCTCGCCGGTATCCATGCCGGCCGGTGCGTACTTGTGTTCCATTGATTCCTTCCTTGACTTCTTCAGACAGTCGGTACCCGTTATCGACGCTACTGAAACTGTCGGATCGCGATAGGGCCATTGGTCCGGATCCACGTTTGGGACAATGGATGTGGGTAGTTGCGGAACAGCAGGGGCCTGTGAGGCTCAGGAATGCCGGAATTGCCGGCTCATGTTCGGTCGCACGACCGGAGGAGCCCTGTACTTTGATCCGGGTCCCCCGCGTAGGAAATCGCATTGCCGGTCCCTGGTCGGAAAGACACGCGAGTGCGTTCAGGGGCAGGTTTCTTGTTTTGGGTTATGGCGAAGCGGGTACCGGCAGCCTGACAAGGGGCGTCTCCTGTCCATACGGTCAGGATGAACCAGCCAAGGTGGCCTCCCCAGCCTCACTGCGACAACCGCAGATGCCCCCACTTTGGCTCCTTCACCTGGACGGACAGGGGACGCCCCCTTCTGTAAGACGGCCATTTACCCTAACGATGAAGCCGCCGCGTTTTGGTCTCATGGCCGGCATCGGGAGATCTTCGATCAGATCATCGGGCAGGGGTTGATACGGTTCGAATCACGCCATTACGGCGGAGAAAGGGAAGTAATGAGAGCTACTCGTCTCGACGAGGCAGTATTCAATGATCTGGCGGAACAGAGCGGAGAGAATCTGATATCGGTCTTCGTCCCGACCCACCAGGCAGGTCGGGTGGTCTCTCAGGATCGAATCCATCTCAAGAACCAGCTCTCCGCCGCGGACGACATCCTGTCGGGCCTTGGATGGAAGCCGCGGGAGCGGTCGGAGCGGTTGTCGCAGGCCCGAGAGCTTCTAGACGACGTCGAATTCTGGGAACACCAGGATGTCGGTCTGGCCGTTTACATCGATTCAGCCGGGGCCGCGACAACCATCTCGAGTTCCAAGGACCTGAACGCATCGGCCGTAGTGATGCCGGTGTTCTTGCTCCGCCCGTTGGTCGCGGACATTCAGCCGATCAGTGTTCCCGTGCTGGCACTGACCATTGACGAGGTTGTACTGTTCACTGCCACGGAGACAACCATCGAGCGGATGGATGTCGAGCTTCCCTCCTACGACGATGTGAACTGGTTCGTGGATCGGGAGACTCAACGCCAACAGCATCCGGACCGGGCACGCTCGGGGAGAAACCGTCACGGCCACGAGGCTTCGACGCGCACTGACGAGGACTTCGCCAGGTTCCTTCGAGAGGTCGACGCGGCAATCCAGGGATTCGAATCGAAGACGCCTCTCGTCGTACTGGGTGATGTCGACCTCGTCGCAAGATTCTCCCATCACAGCTCGGGGGAGACGGTCAGCCCTGAGAACAGCGGAATTAACGCTCCGTTCTCCGAGACACAGGTCCAGGAGATGGTTGCCGAGACAATCGCCGCAATGTCACAGGAGCGGGTCGACTCGGCGATCGCCGACGCCACCGATCAGTTAGGGGTGGGGATGGGGACCGTGAACCTCGATGAGGCCCTGGCGGCGGCCCTCTCCGGTCGCGTGCGACGTTTGGTGATTCAACGCATTGCGGACCCGGTCTGGGGTCGGCTGGACGAGTCCACACTCGAAGTCGACGTCCAGGATACGCAGCGTCCAGGCGATGTGGACCTCCTTGACCGGCTGGTTGTGTGGTCCCGCAGCAAGGGAGCCGAGATCGTGTCCTCCGAGACCGAGATCGATGAGCGGGCGTTCATCGCCACTTTTCGCTACTGAAGTAGGCTTATCGGCCGGGTGCGCCAAACCGATGGCTCTGTGTAGCTTCAGACCATGGCCGATCAGGTAGCCGCCCCTGGGCCGACCACGAGAATCGATCCTAGGGTCGAAGCGAGGCTCACGAACACGGGCAGATTCATCCGATGGATCGCCACTGGGTATGCCTTCATCGGTCTGCTGGGAGTTGTCATACCCTCGCTGAGGGGGTTCCCACCGAGTCCTTTTCTCGTCCGCGACCTGACGGTCGCGGCGGCGATGTCACTGGCGGTGTTGACCCTCGGAGCCCTGCTCGCTGGAGACCTGTCCCACTCCGCGGGCGTCGGCCTGGCGCTCCGTCGCATCGGCATCTTTCTGTCGGTTGTCGCGGCCCTATTCGGGGCCGCGATCATCGGGATCTATTCCGCCAACAGAACTGACGTCTGGTGGGAGTTTCTAGAGGCCCCGGCCTTCTCCGTCGGGGTGGTGTTGTTGGTGCTCGGCATATCGGTCCCGTTGAACATCAGCCGTATCGAGTCGAGGGTCATCGCAGGACAGGTCGGAGCGCTTCTCGTCTTTTCCCTGACTGCGGTCATATTCATCGGCTATCTGCTCGGAGATCCTTCGGTGGGGCGGCTGTTCCTTCAACCGGAGATCTCTTTTCAGGCATCGATAACCTCAGTTCTCCTTGCTACCGGGGTCCTGTTGACCAGACCCGCCAGCGGCCTTCTGTCGATGGCGTCGAGCCCCGGTGCAGGAGGAAGATTCCTCCGCAGGTTCGGTCCGGCACTGCTGCTGACACCTGCCCTGTTGCTGTTTGTCCTAGAGACTGTCCCTTCAAGCAACAGGATCGACGTGCTTGCCTTCACATCGGTGGGGCTCGGTCTCTTCCTGCTGATCCTCCTCTCGGTCTTTGTCAAGACCCTTGATGAGACGGCGATAGAAGCCGCCACCAACGCTGCTCAGGCGGAGAGAGCGAGGATTGGCCTGCAACAGGAGGCTCCCGTGGTCACCCGCATCGCCGAGATGCTCCATGTGGTCGAGGTCGACGACGTCGATGGGTGGGAGGTCGCCACGAGGTTCAGGCCGGGAACCGGGAGCATCGCCGGGGACGCAAGCGCGGTCCGCAGCCTGCCGGACGGCAAGGTGGGTGCAGTGCTGGTGGATCTGACCGGCCACGGCGCTCTGCCGGCCGTATGGGCGATCAGGGTCCGTGATCTCCTTCTGCACTCACTTGTCTCGGGGGCGTCGCCGGCCGAGGCGATGAGACTGGTCGAGTGGTCCGCACCAGGGGACACGTTGGCTTCTGCGGTCCTGATCACACTCGATCCGGGGAGCGGGGAAGTGCGCATGTGCTCGGCCGGCCATCCCCCGGTGATCGTCGTCGGAACCCAGGAGGTCTCGCTACGGCGGCCGACCGGCCCGCTTCTCTATCTCGGCTCCCAATCGGAGTACGAGGAGACCTCTTTCGAGTTGTCTGCTGGTGACTCGGTGGTCGCGTTCAGCGACGGTGTGGCCGACGTGCAGGTGGTCAAGGACGAGCGAACCGAGCCGGAGCTGCTCGCCGACAGGCTCCTCGCCGAGGGGAGCGATGCGGCTCGCACAGCCGATCTAGTGCTTGGTTTCGCCGATCCGGAGCCGAGTGACGATCAGACGGTGATGGTGATCCGGCGCAGTAGCTGAACCGAGCGATCGGGTTTGATCGCGGGTCCATCCGGGTAGGCAAAGGGTCAGGAGGCAGTCCAGGCGAGCCCATGGCAGAGATTCACGACTTCGATGACACGGTGGTTGCCGTTCTCGACAACAGAGAGGTCGCCGACAAGGTCGTCGACCGTTTGAGCGAGACCGGATACGACTATGAGCTACTCGAGGGCGATGAGGGCAAGGCTCACCTCGATCCTGCCGGTGACTCGGGACCGGGTGCGGCCCTGAAGCGAATGCTGAACGTTTTCGGCGATCAACAGCGCGTCTTGGACCATCTCAACCAGCAACTCGATGACGGCAAGGTCGTGATATCGGTGGATTCCAGGCCGGAGGACGCCGATGAGGCCGCGAAAGTTCTACAGGACAATGGGGGCGAGTTCATCTGGAAGTTTGGAACCTGGACATACACCCGAGCCGGTGACTGAAGGCTCGAAGCCGGGCCAGTTTCCGGGTGTGCTCCGTTCCCCTTCCCCTGATACGATCGCATGCGATGACAGGTCTCAGCATCAATAACTCGGAGCTCCCCAACGGTTGGCGGTGCATTGCGGTTGAGGGTGAAGTCGATCTGGCCACCGTCGAAGAGTTGGAGTCGGCGATCGAACAAGCGTTCTCCGAGAATTCTTATCCTCTGGTGATCGACTTGCGGGAATCGTCATTTATGGACTCCACAGGTCTCAAGGCCCTCGTGATGGCGAACCGGAAGTTCGACGAGAGTGGCCGTTCTTTCGCCGTGGCGGTCAGTAGTGGTCCGGTGGCGAGGTTGATGGATCTCAGCGGTGTTGAATCCTCGGTGAGGATCGTGGAAAGCACCGATGATCTACAGACCGAATCCGCCTGAGCCGGAGAGCACTCAAGTAGAAGACGTTGTCGAGAGCTCGGCCCACACCGTGAATTTCTGAGGCTCGTCTTTCATACCCCACCGGTCGGCGAGCTTTTCGACAATGGCGAGACCGAGACCGTCGCCCCTCGGGTCGGTGGCAGAGAATCCGGGGCCTTCGTCGGCGACCTCGACTCTTATCTGCCCAGCCCCGGCAGTGACCCTTACGTCGATCCCGTCGGATGCTCCATGGCGGACACTATTGCTGACCAGTTCGGAGACGAGGAGGACGACATCGTCGAAGCGAGGCTCGAGTCTCGATTTCATGGACCTGAGATGCGAGCGCGACAGGGCAGGGGCATCGGTGTTCGACTGGACTTGCAGGCTCACTTCTTCCATCTCGATAGCGTCCGCTCTACTCGTCAAATACCCCCTATTAAGTCAGGGTAAACTGTGATCAGACTGCTTCAGTGTCCTTACCGATGGACTTTTCCAGCTTCTTGAGCGCGCTCGCGAGGAGTCTGGATACGTGCATCTGAGAGATGCCGAGTCGGTCGGCGATCTCGGTTTGGGTCATGTCCTCGTTGAATCTGAGGTCAAGAATCCGCTGTTGACGCTCAGGCAGCTTCTTGACAGCGTCCTCGACGACGAGGCGGTCATCGGTCATCAACAGGTCGGCATCGTCCTTTACGAGCCGCTCGAGCAGGGTGAGGCCGGTGCTCTCGGCCGGTTTGTCGATGGAGCTTGAGGCGTAGGCCTGACGGGCGTTCATTGCCTCGATGACCTCGTCCTCGCTGAGGTCGAGCTGGGCTGCGAGCTCGTGGATCTTTGGTGGCCGGTTGAGCCGCTGAGCCAACGACTCCGACGCCTTCGCCACCTCGAGTGAGCGTTCCTGAAGTGAGCGGGGTACCCGCACGGACCATCCTTTGTCTCGAAGCAGCCGCTTGAGCTCTCCGGAGATCGTTGCGGCCGCATAGGGGCGAAGACTCCCGGCGGTCGGGTCGTATCGTTGGATCGCCTTGAGCAGAGCCATGTGTGCCACCTGAATCAAGTCGTCCTCGTCTACTCCCTTCCCCCGGTAGCGCCGGGCGATCGACTCCGCCAGGTCTCCATGTCTCCGTACCAGCTCGTCCGAGTATGCCGCAGGGTCATCGGCCATGTGGTTGAAGATGTCATCGTCAGAGATGTCCTCGGTGATCGCCGTGGTTCCCGGAGTTCGCAGCGAGAACCAGATAGTGAGCCTCCCGTCGTGGTGCTCGTGGCCCCAGGTCCGCGTGAGACGATTGAGCAACATGAATCCCACACCCTCTTCAGGCTCTTCCAAGGGGTCGGGGAACTCGTGAGTGACCCTTACGACCAGACCTCGTTCACGACCCTGTTGCACACTCAGGACGATCTCAGAGGAGTCGGGGGAATGCTCGATGACGTTGCCTATCAACTCGGTCACCAACAGGTCTGCTTCGGAGTGCCGCATGCCGTCGAGAGTCGTCTGCTCTCGTAGGAATGCCCGGGCGTGTGCGGCTGAGGCCGGCTCTGCTTGGAGTGTCAACTCCGCGCTGGTGGTCATCGAGTGAATCTTATGACCGGTGTTAATCATGGACTGAGAGACCTCACTTACGACTCACTTCCCCTGTTCTTACGAGTACCCAGATAGGTTGCCGCCTCAAACCTGGTTGACTGGAGCCATGCGTAACCGATCTGCAAAACGGTTTCCGGACGATCCCGGCAACGAGGAGATAGACGACCAGTTCCGCGCCTTGATGGAGGGCCTTCGCACCACCATTCCCGGCGTGATGGTCCTCTTCTCGTTTCTCTTGATCCTCCCGCTCCAGCAGCCATTCGGAGAAATCGACGATCCCGACACCATCGTCTTCTACATCGCCTTCTCGGCGGCCGCCATTGCCTCCGTCCTGCTGATTGCTCCCAGCGTCCACCAGCGCGTCCGTGGACCGATAAGCGGGATCAAACGAAAGACCTGGAGCCACGTCATCTACGCGAGCAAGCTGGCGATAGCCGGGACCATCTCGTTCCTCGTATCCATCGCAGCTGTTGTGTACCTCGTGTCTTCTCTTGTCTTGGGCGACTGGATTGCGATCGCAGCAACTGTTCTTGTCGTGGTGCTTGCATCCTGGGCGTGGTTCTATCTGCCGCTCGTGAGGTTCAATCGGGACTGACACTCACCGGTATTACCCGTCTGGATGCAGGTACGGTCGGGGTATGACCACGGAAGCAGTCATCCCGGTCGGTGGCGAGGACGCCATCAGGGCGGACATCGCTGGTGAGCCTCGTCTTGGCGGCGTCGTCTTTGCTCACGGCAGCGGGAGTAGTCGCCACAGCCCGCGAAACCGCCATGTGGCAGAGGTACTGCAGGAGGCGGGATTGCAGACGGTTCTGCTCGACCTGCTGACGGAAGGTGAGGAGCAACGTGATATCCAGACAGGTGAACATCGTTTCGACATCGATCTCCTGACAGAGCGCCTGCTCGCCGCGGTCTCCTGGTTACAGGACAACGGCTTCGACCATCCCCTCGGCCTGTTCGGGGCTTCGACCGGGGCCGCCGCTGCCCTGCGTGCCGCGGCCGCAGCCCCCGAGTCCATCGGAGCGGTCGTGTCCCGGGGAGGTCGTCCTGACATGGCGGGGGACGCCCTGGGTGATGTGAGGGCACCGACACTCCTCATTGTGGGCGGCAAGGATGAACTGGTGCTGGAACTCAACAAGAGAGCCCTCGCCGCGCTAAACGACGAGAGCTCTCTCGAAGTCGTGAAGGGGGCCAGCCATCTGTTCGAGGAGCCGGGGGCTCTGGACCGGGTCGCCGAGTTGGCCTCGACGTGGTTTAGAGACCGGCTCACAACCGGCTGAAGAGCTTTCTCAGTCGCTCATGCTCTTGATGCCAATGAGGGCACCCAATACGACGGCCGCAACCAGGAAGGCGATGCTCCCGGTGCGCACCGGGTGCTGCCGGGCGTTCTCGGCCTTCTCGGCCACCGACTCCACCGCGGACAGTCCGCTGGATAGCGAGTCGATGGCGACACGTGCCTTGTCCAGGGCGTCTTGAGCTTCTCTGACACGGGCCAGGGTTGAGGTCTTATCGGTCATGCTGTGTCCCTCAGATCGGGTTCAATACAAAGACTTACCCGATTTCGCCGGGTGAGAAACTTCGAGCGAGTGGCGGCTGCGGCCGGGGTCGGCCAGTACCAGGACGTCGAAGTCGGCGTTGAAGATCCTTCCCGGCGGGGACGAGGTGAGGTCCTCCTCCCCGATGTGGTCGGCACCGATCACCAGCAGCGACGCCTTCACCGACTCGCAATACGCAACCGTATTCTCGATGCCGGCTTCGACGGGTTTTCCCCTGATGACATGCACGTGTTGATTGGACAACAACCTCCTCAGGCTCCTTCGCTCCCTGGGATTGATGTCGTTGGTCTCATCGGCCAGCTCCTCCTGTAGGGTTGTCTCGCCGTAGTCAAGAACCACGAGGTTGCGGCACCTGCCCATCGCTTCGTCGGCTGCGGCACGGAACAGGTGTACCGCCTGGAGGGAGTCGTGGACAGCCACCACCACCGGCGAAGTGTTGTCGACCCGCATGGCTTCGACGACCGTGAATCCCCTACGGGGTGTGGGTTTCGACTTCCAACCGTGCTGCACCAGCATCTGTCGGTCTCCTTGGTCTCATTTTCTACCCGCCCGGGCTGGCGTGAAATCGACGGATGTCAGACGATTCGTGTCGACGGGACGAGGAGCCCGTAGTGGCCGTCATAGCGGCGATACAGGACGCTTGCCCTTCCCCGGTCCCGGTCCCGGAAGAAGACGAATGGCATGTCGCTGCTGTTCAGCAGAGATACGGCGTCGGCCACCGTTATCGAAGGTGCCTCCGCCTCGTTGACGTGGATGTTTTCGGGAACATGGGCTCCGGAACCACGGGAGCCATCGATCTTCCGGAGCGCCGGTCCGTCGAGATCCTGGTAGACGATGGAGGTCTTGTCGTCGGCGGCATCGGTGAAGAGAAAGAACCGGTAGTCCAGGGCTTCGAGGTTGAACAGGGCCTCGGTAACAGATAGCCGGTCGAGCGGCGAGTACATTTTTCTTCGGACCACAGCGCGTCGCTCGGGTGGGGGGTAGTGGAATGCCGGTCGGGAGGAGTCGTCTTCTGACTGCAACAGGCCGCCCGAGAGCGGTGAGGCGCTCTCGTCACTACCTCCCAACCGGTCGGCGAGTCCAGCGAGCTTCTTCTCGAGACGCTCCCCCACAGCATGCAGGGCCGAACTAGACGTCGCACCTGCAGCCTCAACGCGCAACTCGATGCCCGAGACGTCCATGCTTGCCTGGGCTATCGAGACCTGGTCGGGGGCCCGGTTCTCGTAGTGTTTCACCTTCACGCGGGTGGACACAACGGCGGCGGGCGCCATCTCGGACAGATACGCCATCAGCTCCTTGGATTCCTGGCGTGTCGCGGTCGGGACCGGACCGTAGGCCTCGAAGATGACGCCGGACGTAATGTTGGTACTGATCAGGTCGGGTCTGTGTCGCGCCATCTGTGTCGCAATACCCGGAATGGCACTGGCTGAAACGATGCTGGCGCCGTTATCCGCTGGACAGGCTGTTGATCCAGTCCTCGACGGCGGCGGCGAGCATTGGCAGGGGCATGGCGCCGTTGACCAACATCGTGTCGTGGAAGCCCTTGATGTCGAAACCACTTCCGAGACGTTGTTCGGCCTCGCGGCGCAGACGCATGATCTCCAGTTGGCCCATCTTGTACGCGAGTGCCTGGCCGGCCATCCCGATGTATCGATCGACCTCCTGTTCGACGGTCAGCAGGCCTATGGGGGTCCATTTTCTCAAGAAGTCGATGGCCTGTTGGCGGCTCCAACCCAGAGCGTGCATTCCGGTGTCGGTGACCAGCCGTCCGGCGCGCCATGCGTCGGCGGACACCATTCCCAGCCGATCTACCTCCGAGGAGTAGAGGCCCATTTCGTCAGCCAGCCGCTCGCTGTACAAGCCCCAACCCTCGGTGTGGGCATAGACCATGGCATAGCGCCGGAAGGTAGGGATCCCTTCCAGTTCGGCGGCGAGAGAACGGTCGAAGTGATGTCCCGGGATTCCCTCGTGGAAGTGGATCGACTCGTACTCAAACACGTCACGCTCTTCCGGCCTGTATGTGTTCAGGTAGTACATGCCCGGCCGCGAACCGTCCACCGGCGGTTGGGAGTAGTAGGCGGGCGGCATGGCAGGCGCGGTCGCCGGCGGCACGGGCACGACATCACAGGGTGTAGCCGGTCTGTGCCCGAACCAGTCGTCCACCTCGTTCCATGCCCGATCCAGCGCGGTCCTGGCGTGTTCGAGCATTTCGTCCTCGGACCCAAATCGCAGGTCGGGGTCCGAGTGAAGCCGCTCGAATACCGCCTCCATGCTGTTGACTCCAAACGCCTCCTCGCCGATGTCAACCCACTCGGCTGCATTGATCTCAGTCGCCCAATGCTTTCCGATGTCGTGGATCTCTTGAGGTGACGTGGAGAGCTGGGTGTACTGCTCCACGAGCTGGGCATAGATCTCGTCGCCTCCATCCATCCAGGTGAGCCCGCAACGATCATCGGGCCGGGCCACAGGAGCAATGTGCTCGGCGAGCCCGTTTCTGTAGGCCTCGATTGCCGGTCGGATCGTGTCGGTGACCAGGTCCCGGGCCCTCTCTCCCCAGGCAGTGGCGTTGCCGGGGACGTCGAGGGCTAGAAAAGGGTCGTCGGTCAGGTCGGATGCGAGGTATCCGTCGAGTTGGCTCAGCACCCTGCTCACGGAGGCTGCTGCCGGCGCCTGCCCCGCATTGGCGCACCTTCGGTGGACGGCCAAAGCCGATTCGAGAAAGCTGGGAACGTTGGCGTAGCGCTTGAGCAGGGCGTTGGCCTGGTCGATGTTCTGAACCGTGTTCTGCCTGGTGTCGGAGAGCAGCCGCGTGTGCGGTCCAAGGAACGGATCGACAGAAGCGAGCCGAAACGGGGTCTCGACGAGCCGGGCCCGCGACACACACTGATGGATCAACAGACTCCGGGTGATCTTGTCCTGAGTGTCCAAGCTTTCCTCATCGATTGTCCGGGCCTCCTCCAGAATCCCCCGGAACGCAGAGGACATGTCGGCAACCCACTCGTCGTCGAGGGCGGGTAGCTGGTCGTTGTAATCGTGGACTCCGCGGACCGTGGCCACGGTGGGTTGCACTTCGTTTGTTTTCTTCCAGAAGCGATCAGCCAGAGATTCGAGAGTCATGGCTGCGACCGTACTCGGTCATCGGGGAGTCGATGTGGAGGGCGAGGAAGGCAAGGCCGGCGGAGCCGATGACGATGGCGATGGGAATGCCGTAGAGGCACTCCTTCGCACGAACCATGAGACGTCTGATGGTGTGCTCACAATCGCCACGCTCACCATTAGAGCCACGCAGGTCACGGGACGCCGCTCGTCTCAACCATGAAGGTCCATGGTTTCGTCCGGGGAAGATCCGGGTATGTCTCTGGCGACCTAACCCCGAAAGGAAAGAACAATGATCGTTCTGGGAGTCATTTTGCTCATTCTGGGTGCCCTGCTCGACATCGGCATTCTGTACACCATCGGCGGCATCCTGGCCGTCGTTGGCATCATCCTCTGGCTTCTCGGAGTTATGGGTCGCCAGATAGGACCGCGTCCCCACTACTGGTAGCGCCCAACCGAGCCCATCCCGGGACCGCAGCGTCCCGGGATGGGTCCTTTCCTGGATCGACCCGGTAGCCTGACCGCAAGATCCATCAGATGACTCTCACAGCCGCAGCCGGCCCCCTTGCCGCGTATGCCGTGGTCTTCCAGACCCTGCTCTACGTCTCTCTTCCCGCCCGTCTACGCACCCGCATCGCACCCCTGGTGACCGGTCTCATCGGCGCCCTGGTGGTTGTCGTCGCCGGGCATGTGTTCGGTTTCGAGCAGATCGGGATCGTCGGTGGAGATCCGAGCATTGCCCTGGCCTGGGGGATGGCGACCGCGCTGGTTGTCGGCTCGATCGGGGTGAGCATGCTTTCCAGAGGCGAACTCCGAGGCGAACTGGCCGATCCTCGTCTCGCCTCACTCGGCAGACGTGAGGCCGTCAGCCAGATCTTTGTCAGGATCCCCGTCTTCACCGCCCTCATCGAAGAGGCGTTCTTTCGCGGTGTTCTGCATGCTGCCCTCATGGCCCTCTATCCCACCGAAGTGGCGATCTGGATGGGAGCAGGATTGTTCGGTCTCTGGCATATCGGACCGGGAGTCGATCAGGCACGGGCGGGGGCCAAGTCATTGCGCGCCAGTGCGGTGCACACCGCGGTCACTGTCGTGGCTATGACCGCGGCCGGAGCATTCCTCGTTTGGCTGAGAGTCGAGACCGGCTCCATCTGGGCACCGGTGGCCGTGCATGCCGCGGCCAACATGACGATGGCCCTGTTCGCCCGTCATGCTGCCGGCGCGAGGTTGTCGAAGGCGTCGTGACCCGGACTCATTAAGTTCCCTGGAGTGACCGGAGAACCCCTGAACTGGATTGCACGCGCCGGCATCCGTCTTGCTGCCACGGTGAACCCGGTGACGGGGGGACCGGCCGCCCCGCTCAGGGCAAGTGCCCTCCTCGACTCTTTCGGACCTTCCCTCATGCCCAGGAAGTCGCTTCATCAGGGCGTCGCCAGCGGACTCGCCCTGCTCACCGCCGACCTGGTGGGCTATGGAGTCGACGCCGTCGCCCGGCGCGTCGCCCCGGCAGACTCGCCCCTGGTGTGGCGGATTGCCTCGCGAGCAGCAATTGCCGGCGTGGCGACTGTGCTTGCCGGCCTGGACGAGACAGATGAAGAGCCGACTTCGCGTGCGACGCTTCGCTCGTCGGGACGTCTGGCTGCTGTGGGGGCCCTGGGAGGCATCATCAACGAGGCAGGACGCGACCTGGAGCGGAGGTCGGGCTGGTCGCTTCTCCCGGTGGTCACCGGGCTCGGAGGTTTCTCGTTCCTGGTGGTCCGTCTGGCACGTGAGCTGGAGACGAGACTCGGCCTCATCGAACGCCTGTCGGAAGACGACGAACCGGCCTCACTGCCCGCTTCACTCTCCATCGCCTTAGGACTCGGCCTGGCGGGGAGGATGGTGGCTCGAGGCTTTCTCACGAGTCAGCAATCACTGGTCACCTATCTGGGCGGTGACGGAGGCAGACGAATCATCGCAAAGACGCTGAACACCGGTCTATGGAGTGCCGGGGCCATAGCGTCGTATCTGGCGCTGGTAGACCGTCTGTCCCGGGACAACTCCCGTGTCGAGCCTGGCTTCTCGATGCCGCCGAGCAACCAGTACGTCTCGGGTGGACCGAACAGCGTGTCGCCCTTCGAGGAGTTGGGGCTCCAGGGAAGACGCTTTGTGACGGAGACCATGGCCCCGGACGAGATCGACGAGTCTCTCGGTGAGTCCGGTGCCAAGCATCCGATACGGGTCTATGTCGGTGTCGACTCCGAACCCCTGTATTCAACAGGGCGGTCCGAGCTTGCTCTAGAGGAAATGGAGCGTCTCGGTGCCTTTGAACGCAAGCACCTGCTGTTGGTGTCGCCTACCGGCACCGGCTGGGTGGATCACACCATGGTGGAGACCGCAGAGATACTCACCAGGGGTGACATCGCCACGGTGTGCATCCAATACGGAAAGGCTCCCTCCTTTCTCGAGATCCACGGCGTCGCTCTGGGAAGGTCCCAGTTCCGTCAGCTTTTATGGGGAGTGCGACAGCGTCTATTGGGTGTCCCCGAGGCCGATCGTCCCAAGGTCATGGTCTTCGGCGAGAGCCTGGGAGCATGGTCGAGTTCCGACGTGATCATGCATCTGGGTATTGCCGGCTTCGACCACTATGGGATCGAGAGCGCACTGTGGTTCGGCCTGCCCGGTCTGGCCAGGTGGTCGCGTACCGGCATGCGGGAAGGTCGGAACCCGCTGACGCCCGAGGGCACCGTTGCGGCCTTCGATCGCTTCGACCAGTACTCAGATCTCTCGGAGGAAGAGCGCCGGGCGCTGAGAGCGGTCGTCGTCGACCACAACAACGATCCGATATCCCAGATGTCGCTTCGCCTGGCGGTGAAGCGGCCCGCATGGCTCGACGGGGAGCGCCGCAGGAACGTGCCCGACGCGATGAGATGGCACCCGTTGGTCACCTTCATCCAGGTGGTGGCGGATGCGATGAACGCCATGGTCGCCGTTCCCGGTGAGTTCAAGTCATTCGGTCACGACTACCGGGCGGAGACGCTTGACTTCGTTGGGGCTGTCTACGACCTCCCCGAAATCACCCGAGACCAGTCTCGATTGGTCCGGGAGGCTTTGGTGCGACGGGAACTCGACCGGGCACGCCGCATCGAGGCCGGGGAGATGGGAGAGATCCGGCTCTCTCCGGAGAGGATGCGCGGCTCAATCCAGTAGCAGCTACCGGAGACGTCCCCGTACCCGCGGGAAACGGCGGGGCTTATGCCGGTAACAGTGGTCACTCGTGTTGTATCGAGTGAGCTTGGTGTTGCACGAGGGATCAGCGCAGATCCTCTCCTCGTCTTGGGTCTTAGGGGTCTTGCCCGACTTTTCGGGAATACGACCGACAATTGTTGGTGTCTCCTGCGTCAAAATCCTGCTCCTTTCCGGGGACCCCATCATTACCCGTGTGTCGCCAAAATGAAACCCACGACCCCCGATCCTGTCGTTGTTTCGACGATGTGGAGCGTGGGTAAAATCCCTAGATATGACACGAAATCAAGACGAGACGACACACCGACCCCGTAGTCCGGTGAAAAAGGCGGCGTTTGTTGCCGTCGGCGCTCCCACTGCGGCGCTGAAGGCACTCAATACCCGGGTCAGCGACCTGCGTGACACGATGAAGTCGGCGCGCAAGGAGCTGAGCGGCGACTTGGCGGCTGAGATCGATGAATGGATCGCTGAAGGCGAAAGGGTCATCGAGCGCGCTGCCGAGCGTCTTCGAAGTTCCCAAATGGCGGAGGAGATCAAGGAATCCGCCCGCTCCACCCGGGAGGCCGCCCGCAGCGGCATGGACAAGGCCGCCGATGTGGCCCGCTCGAGGTTGGGGGCAATGGCCGCAGACGAAGAGTTGACGGTCATCAAGGGCATCGGTCCCGGCTACGCGGAACGGCTTCAGACTGAAGGCATCGTTGGCGTCAGCCGGTTCCTCGAACGAACCGCCACCCAGGAAGACCTCGAGGATCTGGCACGGTCCACAGGGATCGCCGCGGACACCCTCGCCTCCTGGAGACGGAAGGCCGACCTGGCACGCGTCCCCGGGATCGGGGAGTCGTACCAGGACCTGTTGCACCGCGCCGGCATCTGGACCATTGACCAGCTGGTCGAGATATCCGCCAGCGACCTTGTCTCCGAGATGGAGGCGAAGGATCCGGACCAGGCACCGACCGAGGATCGGGTCTCTCGCTGGAAGGCCGAAGCCGCTCGACTCGCCGGGTGAGTGGTCAGTAGCCTCAAGACGAGATAATCGACCGACTTCCGACACAGGGTCGGTCCCCGTTATTCTGGGTGCTCACCCCGCGCTCGTAGCTCAATTGGATAGAGCGTCTGACTACGGATCAGAAGGTTGGGGGTTCAAGTCCTCCCGAGCGCGCTGTACGGATAGTCTCGACGTCCCGGACGCGAACTGAGAGCCGTCGGCGACCATCAACCCCACCACGAACGTCAGCTGAGATGAGTCCTTATCCCAAATAGACTTGAGGTCATGCGTGTTGCTTTCGCCGCCGACGACTCCAACGAGTGTGTCGATGCGGTTCGCCGGAGACTGAAGGACCGGGGCGAACTGATCGAAGACGACACATCCGCCTCCTGGCCTGAGATGTCGGCGGCCGTCGCCCGGGCGGTTGCCGACGGGGAGGCCGACTTCGGGGTTCTGATGTGCTGGACCGGAACCGGAACCGCCATCGCAGCCAACAAGGTGCCAGGGATTCGGGCCGCACAGGCGTTCGATCCCTGGATTGCGGAGAATGCGCGCCGCTGGAACGACGCCAATGTGCTGACGATGAGCCTCAAGCGAACCGCTCCTGTTGTCGCCGTCGAATGTGTCGACGCCTTCCTTGACGTGGATGCTCCCGATGACGACGAGCTGGACAACATCGCCAAGCTCTCCGGCAAGTAGCTCTCGGGCCGTGTCCGGCTCAACAACACCGGTGAGAATGCCGATGTTCAGGGGGACATCTTGAATAGGAGATCGAGTGACCCGTCGAATTGCAATCTTGCTGGCCGGGATGGCCCTGGCCCTGGCCGCCTGCGGTACGTCGCAGAATGAGTCACCTACGACCACGACTTCTGCACCCGCCGAGACGACCACGACCGAGCCGGAGTCGAGCACGACGACCACGGCCGCGATCACGACGACGACCGCTTCGGAGGCGGACGGGGAGAGTTCTTTGTTGGCTTCGCTCGATGCCGAGTCGACGATCTCTTCGGCCCGTGTGGAGGGCTCGTTCGAGATGACCGGTCTGGACGACTCCACCACCGGGGTGTCGGAGGGGGTGATCGTGTTCTCCTCGGCATTCGATACCGAGACCGGTGACAGCGAATTTGTGATGGACATGTCGTCGTTCATGGACTCGGTCGAGATCGAGGACGACGACCCGTTCGCCGACGTGGCAGCGGGCATGTTCAACGAGATAGCCTTCCGCGAGGTCGGTGACACCGCATATGTCAAGTTCCCCTTCTTCACAGCGATGCTCGGGTCGGAGACCGAGTGGGTGTCGATGCCGGCAGACGAGGGAGATGCGTTCGCCAATGATTTCGAGACATTCCCCACCGATCCCTCCGAGATCATGGAGAACTTCGATGAGGAAGGAGCGTCGATCGAGGAGGTCGGCACCGAGACAGTCAACGGAGTGGAGGCGACTCACTACCGGATCACGCTTGACCCAGAGGCGATGGATCTTTCCGCAGAAGAGGAGGCCGAGCTTGCCGACTCCGGAATTCTTACCACGGGAGTGATCCCGATGGACATCTGGATAAGCGAGGACGGCTACATGACCCGGATGGTCATGGTCATCGACGGAACCGGTCTCGATTCCGCCTCCGGCGAGGAGTTCGAGACGATGACGATGACCTACAACGTGTTCGACGTCAACGCCGGTGTCGTGATCGAGGAACCCCCGGCGGATCAGGTCACACCGATGGAAGACCTGGAAGGGGCCTTCGACCTCGAGCAGTGATCGGGGTCACCTGCCCCGTCAGCTGAGCCAGCGGCGCCACCATGGCCGTCTGCTGCTTCTCTGCTGGCCGGGCTCCCGTTTTTCGATCAATTCGTCGCCGTTCTCGTCGAGGGACTCCAGTTCCATTGTCCGAGCTGAGATGTCGAGGAGGAGCTGGTCGCGTTCCTCTTTCTGCTCCTCGGTCAGGAAGCGACTGTCGACGCGGTTCATCAGTCCCCGGGCCAACTCGAGGTCGAGGCCATCCAACGCCTTGCGCGCCTCGGCGAGCCGCCGGGTGCTGATCTCTCTACGCTTCTGCTCCCAGCGGATCGCCTCCCGGAGGTACAAATCGGGGCGCTTTCGGTACGTGTCGGGGAGCAGGTCGATCAACGGTCTGGTGTCCGGATCGTGGACGAGGTCGACGATCTCTTTGAACTCTCGTTCATCTCCCAGTTCGATGATGCGCTCGGCAAGGGTTCGAGCTCGTTCTTCGGCTGCTTCACGCCTCTCGGCAATTTGGTCGAGGAGCTCGGCGTCGGCTTCTCTTTCTCCTCTCTCGGCCAGTTCCTCCGCCTCGTCGAAGCGGAGTTCGTCGAGCATCTGGTGGACAGCAGAAGGGTCGACCATCGACACATCAAAGTAACCAAAGGCTTCCCCTATGTGGTCGGGCACAGGGCATAACGTGAAGGCAGTGGACAAACAGATCCTCAGAGAGCGGGGTTGGAGGGCCATCCGGGATGCCGGCGTTGCACGGTTTCCCGGCGTCGAGGGTCGCATCCCGAACTTCGTCGGTGCCGAGATTGCGGCCGACCGACTCTCCCGAACGGAAGAGTGGAGGAGGGCGCACCACCTCACGTGCAACCCTGACTCACCGCAACTGCCGGTCCGCAAGCAGGCACTTCTCGACGGAAAGGTCGTCTACATGGCTGTGCCCAAGCTCGCCGACCCGAGGCCTTTCTGGCGACTCGATCCCGGGGAACTAACGGTGAAGCCGCACCAGGCTGCCTCGATCAAGGGGGCAGGCCGGCACGGACGTCCGGTTTCCCCCGACGAGATGGAGCACATCGACGTCATCGTCTGCGGATCGGTCGCGGTGGAGCGTTCGGGAGCACGTTTGGGGAAGGGTGGCGGCTATTCGGACCTGGAATTCGCCATCGCCGCCGAAGCGGGGTTGGTCGACGCCGACACCGTGATCGCGACAACGGTGCACGACTGTCAGATCTTCGACGACGGAACCATTCCCGTAACCGACCACGACTTTCCTATCGATCTCATTGTCACCCCTGATGAGGCCATATTCACCGAGACTCGCATTCCCCGGCCTCGAGGCATTCTCGACGACCACCTGGACGACGAGAAGCGGCAGACAATTCCCCTGCTTGGGAATCCGGGTTCTTAATCGCCAGCGACAGTGCCGAGACGTCGCCAGATGTCGACACCGGCTAGATCATCGAGGAAACCCTGGACGTAGTCGGGTATCCCGGGTGCGCTCACGCCGGTCAACTCACCCATCTCGCCATCGGTGAGGTCCCACTCGAGGGCAGCGAGATTGTCGTCGAGTTGGTCGACCGTCCTCACCCCGAGCAACACCGACGACACCGACGGACGATTGCGCAACCAGTTGAGCGCAACCTGGCTCATCGTGACGCCGCGTTGGTTGGCGGTCTCCTTCACCGCATCGAGAACCTTCCAGGTCCGCTCCGTGTTGCGGCGGTCGTAGGCCTCCACCCCCCGGTTGGGATCTTCACCCAGCCTGGTCTCGCCGGTCGGTCGTGAGTCGCGGGAGTACTTGCCGGTCAGCCAGCCACCACCCAGCGGCGACCAGGGCAGGATGCCAAGTCCGTTCTCGATCGCGGCGGGAAGCACCTCGAGTTCGATGTCCCGGGCGAGCAGGTTGTACTGGGGCTGGAGCGACACCGGAGATTGCCAGCCGTTCTGGTTCGCCATCTGGACAGTCCGTTCTATCTGCCAACCGGTGTAGTTGGAGACACCGATGAACCGGACCTTGCCGGTCTCAACGAAGGAATTGAGCGTGCCGAGGGTTTCTTCGATGGGGACCTCGGGGTCCCAGGCGTGCATCTGGTAGAGGTCGATGACATCGATCCCCAGCCGGTTCAGGCTGGCGTCAAGGGCCCGCTTCAGATAGCCGGCACCGGCACCACGCATGTCCGTGCCGTCGCCCATCGGGAACCGTGCCTTGGTGGCGATGAGCATCTCTTCGCGTCTGGCGGTGCTGTCCAACCAGCGTCCGATGATCTCCTCCGAGACACCCCGGCTGTAGACGTCTGCGGTGTCGATGAACCTTCCCCCCGCGTCGTAGTACCGGTCGAGGATGGCGTGGGAGGTCTCCTCGTCCGACTCGGCGCCGAAAGTCATCGTGCCGAGGCCGAAGACACTGACCGCAAGATCGGATCGTCCCAGAGCTCTCGTCTCCATACGCCGAGTGTACGGAACGGGTTCGCTTCATCGTGCCTGAGAAAGGGACGACGATGATCTTCGACTTCTTCGGTGCCCTCAACTGGCTGGCAATCGTGGTGGCCACCGTCCTCCTCGAACGGCGCAGTGACGTGGTGGGGTGAAACCCGGAACCTCAGGTTCTATGGCTCAGATGTGGAACCCACGGCCTCGAGAAAGACTCGAGCCTCCGAGTTCCACGTTTCTCGAGGCTCTCGGTTCCATATGTGAGCCCCACTACCTGAGGTTCCCGGTTCCGCGCGCGAGGACGGCGGCGTGTCGCGCCAGGACCTTGTTGATCTGGGACTGGTCGGTGGGGGTGGGGGTCTCGACGGGAGCAGCCATGGCTTCCTGGTCGACTTCGAGCGATGCGAGGCATAGATCGATCGCCTCTATCGCGGCACCTGCGGTCTGAAAGACAAGGGGGAGGGCGGTCCACTCCACATGCCAACCACCTACGGCGCGGTCGAGTTCGTGGGGCGGCGCCGAGGTGAGCATCGCCACCGCACCGGCACAGGCCGAGGCGGCGGCAACGGCGTGGATCGAATCGATCGGGTTCTGCTTGTGGGGCATGCTCGACGACCCTCCCGAGCGCACCGAGACCTCCCCGACCGCGCTCGCGGAGAGGAGGGCGATGTCGGTCCCGATCTTGGCCATGGTGTACGCGGTTCGCTCCACCGCCTGGGCCAGGGACAGGACCCGCGACCTGTTGGTGTGCCAGGAGATGTCGGGAACCGAGAGACCCAGGCGTTCCGCCAGGGCTTCGACAACCTGGGCCCCAGCGTCGCCATAGCTCTCCCGCGTTCCCACCGGCCCACCTAGCTGGATGGGAAGGTTCGAGCGCTGGTCCCGGAGTTCGACGATGTGATCGAGCACGGCGTCGAGCCACGTTGCCGTGCGGAAGCCAAACGTGGTGGGTCTGGCGTCCTGGAGGAAGGTTCGCCCCATGTGGGGCTGGTCGCGATGTTCCGCAGTGAGATCTCGCAGACGATCAGCGATCGAAACCAGTCGGCGGTCGAGGGTCTCCAGAGCCCGTCCCGCCTGGAGCATCTGGGCGGTGTCGACGGCGTCCTGGCTGGTCGCCCCGTGGTGGAACCAACTCCCGGCGTCAATGACCTCACGGAGGGCGATGATCGGGGTGCCGCTGTCCCAGGTGGACGCCAGGATGGCCTCGGGGTCGTCCACCTCGCCCTGGCAGGCTTTGGCGACCTGCTGGGCCTCTGCTCTGGGAGCGATCCCGGCGTCGGCGAGTGCCAGGGCGAGTGCTGCCTCGAACTCGAGCATCGCGGCGACTGTCGACCCGG
>JBKHKD010000036.1:0-29299 GCA_046537785.1 Actinomycetota bacterium | reverse complement strand
CCGTGCTACCAGTTACACCACCCCCCATCGGGGTCGAGATCAGGTTACCGGCAGGACCGCAGTGCACCAGAACCCGCACCAACAGGACCCCAACAACCACTGTGCTACCAGCTACACCACCCCCCCAATCGAGGTCGAGATCAGACTACCGGCAGGACCGCAGTGCACCAGATCCGCAACACGCTCAATGCACCAGGACCGGATATCCGGCTCCATAACCTTTAGGAAGCGTCATCCACTCGATCGTCGACGCGGGTCACGCCAGCGGGGCGGAGCGTCACTCCCCGAGCCTCCCGGGTGAGGCCGGAGACTGCGGTGGCGGCGTCGGTGGCCTCGTCGAGGGTGGCGAAGAAGCCGAAGCACGCCGAACCCGACCCGGTTAGGCCCACCGTCGTGCCCCAGACCGAGGAGATGTCTGCCATGAAGTCGCCGAGACGGGGTTCGAGGTCGACGGCGGCCGGGAGCAGGTCGTTGCGCATGGGCATCCCGCCCCGCAACGACGGGGGGAGACGCTCGTCCGGGACGGAGGCACCCTCCGGGCCCTCGAGTGTGTCCCAACGCTGGTAGACGTCCTTTGTGACCAGCCCGAAGTCAGGGACCACCACGGCCACGGCGAAGTCGTCGAGAGGGCGGAGGCTCTCGATCTCGTACCCCACACCACGTATCATCAAGGTTCCCCCGGTTAGGAACAACGTCACGTCGGCACCCACCCGATGCGCCACGTCCGGGAGGTTGGACTGGTCGATTTCTCCGAAGTCGGAACCGGCTAGCAACGCTGCCGCCGCGTCAGAACTGCCCCCTCCCAGACCGGCGGCGACCGGAATCTCCTTGATCAGTTCCAGGGCGAGTGGGGGAACTTGGGCGGTCTTCCGCAACTCGGCCAGAGCCTGCGCGACCAGATTGTCCTCGATGTCCGACTCGAAGGTGTCGACCCCCTCCTCGCCCAGGTCGACCAGCAGATGGTCACACCACTCGATGGTCTGCACGAGGGATTCGAGAGGGTGATAGCCATCCGACCGAGGCGGCGAGACCAGCAGTGACAGGTTGAGCTTGGCCGGGGCCTCGTAGCTGGTCATGTCACCTCCGCCAGTCTGACGAAGTCCTCCGGAGAGAGGTCCTCTGCCCGATCGGTCGGGTCGAGTCCCGCTCGCTCCAACGTTGCCGATGGAACCTCGAGGACCGACGAGAGTGATCGGCGCAGCATCTTGCGGCGCTGGCCGAACCCGGCGCGTGCGAGTTCCACGGCACGCCGGGCTGCATCCGGAGCCTGCTTGCGTTTCATCACGACCACCGCCGACCCGACCCTCGGCGGCGGATAGAACACCTGTGGTGGCACCTTGAATGCGAGGTTGGCATCTGTGTAGATGCCGGCAACGACCGATGGCAGTCCATAGTCCTGACTACCGGGTCGGGCAATGAAACGCCTCGCCACCTCGTCCTGGACCATGACTATGAACCGATCAATACCAGGGGCATCGCGCATGGCGTCCATCACGACCGGTGTGCCCACGTTGTAGGGCAGGTTGGCCACCATCGCCCAGCCATCTCCCTCCAGCTCGGAAGCCAGATGAATATCTGTGATGTCTACGAACCGCAAGTCCACGTCCAGGCCCGCGGTCACTTCCTCGAGGACCGGACGGAGGCCATGGTCGATCTCGTAGGCAACTACATGGGCGCCCTCGTCGGCGAGAGCTCTCGTCAGGGTCCCCGTTCCCGCACCCACCTCTACCACCCTGGTACCGGGCTCGATCCCGACGAGGGACACGATCTTCCGGGTGATGTTGGCGTCGGCAAGAAAGTGCTGCCCGAGTCGGTGAATGGGGGTCAGCCCGTGGCGCTCCAGCAGCTCGACGATCTCCGACCGGGTCTGCGCCATCACCGGCCGAATACTCTCGCAGCATTGGCGCTGGTGACCGCCGCCACCTCAACGGCGGATATTCCCCAGACCCGGCCGAGCGCTTCTCCCACGTGAGCGACCCATGCTGGCTCGTTCTGCTCGCCGCGATGCGGGGGCGGGGCGAGGTATGGGGTGTCGGTCTCCACCATCGCCCGCCCGGGTGGCACCAACTCGGCTCCGAGACGAATGGTCTCCCCGGTCTCGAAGGCGACGGGACCGGCGAAAGAAAAGGTCACCCCGAGGTCCAAGAAACGCTTCGTCCAACGGGTGCCCCCCGTCCAGCAGTGCAGGATCGACCGGGGTCCGGCCCCCTTCTCCTCGACGATGCTGTGGACATCTGAGAAGGCATCCCGACAGTGGATGATGATCGGCTTGTCGAGGTCCAACGCCATGTCGATCTGCTCACGGAAGGACCGTCGCTGTTCATCACGGGATGACAACTCCCGGTAGTAGTCGAGACCGGTTTCTCCGATGGCGACGACGTCTCGCGCGATGTCGGCGATTGCCTGTTGCTGGTCGGGCCACGAGCTCGCCTCATGAGGATGGAGCCCTGCCGTGGGAAGGACCCGGCCGGGGAAGTCCTCGGCGAGACGCAGCGACGCCGCCGAGCTTTCGGCATCGATACCGGGAGCCACCAGCCACTCGACTTCATGGGCGCGATCGAGAAGCTCGGCCGGGGGTCGTCCGTCGAGTTGGAGATGGCAATGCGTGTCAACCCATGACATCGGTGGTGACGGTAACCGGCACCACGGGAGCGGCAATCGGTAGGCTCCGTCTCGTGGACTCTGGGATTACACGCAAGATCGACGATCTGGGGAGGATCGTCATCCCCGCCGAGACCCGCCGGATGTTCAACATCCGCGAGGGAGACCATCTCTTCATCTCGGTGGAGGGGGGCAGCATCGTCCTGCGCAAGATGACGGACTCATGCACTTTCTGTGGCGGCGACCATCAGGTGTCACAGTTCAAGGGCAAGGGGATCTGTGCCGCCTGCCGGGCTCAGCTGGACTCCTGATCGGCCAGTAGAGCTTCGTAGACGTTTCGTCTGGGCACACCGGTCTCCGCGGCGACCTGACGCGCCGCTTGCCTGACCGAGGTGCCAGCGGCAACGAGAGTGCGGGCGCGTTGGATCGCCTCTTCAACCGACGGAGGCTCGGGATCGGCAGGCCCGAGAACCAGAGTCACCTCGCCCTTCACCTCACCCGACCAACGATCCACCGATTCGCCCAGCGAGCCAACCCACGCCTCCTCATGGAGCTTGGTCAGCTCTCTCGTCACCGCCACCTCTCGGGAGGGTCCGCAGGCTGCGGAGAGATCGGCGAGATCGTCGGCGAGACGGTTGGGGCTGGCGAACACCACCACGGCCCGAGGCTCGCGGCCGATCGCCTCCAGACGTTCTGTTCGCTCCCGTCCCTTCCTGGGGAGGAAGCCCTCGAAAACGAAGCGATCGCCGCCGAAGCCGGAGAGGGCGACAGCGGTGGTCACCGCCGACGGGCCGGGCACGACACTTACGGGATACCCGGCCTCGCGGACGGCGCGGACGGCGGCAGCACCAGGATCGGAGATGGCGGGCATGCCGGCGTCGGAGACCAGAACCACGGTCTGACCCGACCGCACCGACTCGACCAGCTGCTCGGTACGCGCCTTCTCGTTGCCGGCGAACAACGATACGAGGTCGACGTTGACGACGAGATGACGCAGCAACTTTGCGGTGCGTCTCGTGTCCTCTGCATAGATGACGTCGGCCGACGAGAGAACGTTGCGGGTCCGCTCGGAGATGTCCCCGAGATTCCCTATGGGTGTCGCGCAGACCAGAAGCCGACCCGTGGTCACTGAGGCTCTAGGTGTCGTCGAGACCGACGGCCGCGCGCAGTTGCTCTCCGACCTCGGGATCGTCGGCGGCGATGAAATAGAGATTGCCATCGAGTTGGTCGACCCAGGCGAAGTGCTCCTCGGGGAAGTCCTCCGTGGCGAAGCTCAGGAGTGCATCCTCCAGCTCGGTGACATCCTCCGGAGTGTCACCCTGATAGACCAACAGCAATGCGGCGTTCTCTCCGTCGTACCACTGGTGGTAGGAGTCGCCTCCCCATCCGTCGGCTGCCTCCGCCACAGTCTCGGTGCCTTCCCCCTGGTTCAGAATCAGCCGGAACCCGTGCTCGCCCCAAACCGAGGTCCGCTGCAATTCGTAGCCGTCAACATCGACATCCGGGATGGCAACCTCCATGGGGAGATCCCGCCTGTAGTCCTCGGGTGAAATGATCTGCTCGGTGGACCCGGGGAGGTCGGGCATGGTGGAATAGGCGTCGTTGACCATGTCCCATGAGTTGGAGTCCTGATAGATGCTCTGGATAAATGCGAGCCCCGAGTCGTACGGAAAGAGAAGCGACTCGACCAGGAACCTGGGTGCCGAATCGAGGGCCTCGGTGTCGAACTCGAGCGACTCGGCGAGGAACTCCCCTATCTGCTCCTGGGAGAGCGTCTGCACCCAGAGCACCTCCGCCCACGAGGCGTCTCCCTCGATGAGAGCCTGGTAGGCGGCTGCCTGGTCGAGACGGTCCTCGGTGATCATCGTGTCGAAGGTGTCATGAAAGGAGAAGTGCTGGTCGGTGAGGGCATGAACGAACTCGTGGACGATGGTGCCCTGCTGGACAATCGTGAACCCGTCCTCCCGTGAGGGCACAACGATCTCACCGGTCTCTCCGTCGTAGAATCCGGCCACCTGCTCCCCATAGAGATCGAGCAGAATCTGCTCGAAATCTGCGTCCTGATTGAGTAGGCCGAGGGTCTTGTATAGGGCCTCGTCGGCCGCGAAGTCCTCGGGGTCCTCGACGATGTCCTCCCGAACCCGTCGCTCCAGCTCCTCGTCGGAGACAACGGTGATGTTCGGGGGCTCGAGGAAAGGCAATCCCCGGATCTCCTGGGCGACACCGATGAGCTCCTCGAGTTGGGTACGCACCTCTTCGGATATGTTTTCCACACCCGACAGGTCGGGCACAGTGGTTGTGGCAGCGGCGCTCGTGGTGGTAGTGGTCTCCCTCGCGACGGTCGTCGTCGTCACGTCCGAGACCGTGGTGGTCGTGGTGTTGGAGCCGCCGTCTGTGGTGGTCGTCGCACCAGTGCCGCTGTCGCAGGCAGCGACTGCGAGCAGGAGGGCCAGGATGAGAGGAAGACGGCGAGACATTGTCGGCCAGATTATCGGCAGTCGCCGGCTAGACCTGACCCGTCGGTGGGTGGAGGCAGTCTCACCCCCAGGCCTTCTCCGCGGTGGAGACGACCAGGCGAAGCTTGGCCCACTGCTCGTCCTCGGTGAGGGCGTTGCCCTCCATAGTGCTGGCGAAACCGCACTGAGGACTCAGGCACATCTGGTCGGGCGACACGTATTCGGCGGCATCGTCGATCCTCTTCAACAGATCGTCCTGGGACTCCAGTTCCGGGACCTTGGAAGTCACCAGCCCGAGCACGACGGTCTTGTTCGAGGGCACGTGACGGAGTGGGGCGAAGTCACCTGACCTCTCGTCGTCGTACTCCAGGAAGTAAGCATCGACGTCGAGCTCGTTGAACAGCACCTCGGCGACCGGCTCGTAGCCTCCCGATGCGAAAAACGTGGACTTGTAGTTGCCCCGGCAGAGATGAACCGCAGTGGTCATGTCGTCAGGCGTGTCCCGGATGGCGGAGTTGATGAGCGCGGCATAGGTCCTGGGGAGCTCGTCGGGGTCGTCTCCTCGATCGATGGCGCCCTGGCGCATCTTCGGGTCGCAGAGATAGGCGAGGTTGGTGTCGTCTAGCTGCACATAGCGGCATCCGGCTTCATAGAGATGGGCCAGCTCGTCCCGATAGCTCTGGGCGAGATCCTCGAAGAAGACATCGAGGTCGGGATACGACTCGATGTCGATGCCGGCTCTTCCTCCCCGGAAGTGGGCCATCGTCGGCGAGGGGATACACACCTTGGGGTGGCGGTCGGTGTGGGCGGCGACGAACTGGTAGTCGGCGACCTGGATGTCGTGCTGGTGGCCCAACTTTCCAGTGACGGTGATCTTCGGCGGAGCCATGCCGACCTTGCCCTCGGATCCCGAGCTCGAAGCAATGGTGCCGGTCACAGTCACACCCTGGAGCTGTTCGAGAAAGTCCAGGTGGAACCAGGCTCTCCGGAACTCGCCATCGGTGATGCTCTGCATCCCGGTTGCCTCCAGCTTCGGAATCATCGCGGCAATGGCTCGGTCTTCGACTTCCCGGAGGCCTTCGGCGGTCATCTCCCCGTTGGCTACCTTCTCGCGTGCTTCGAATATCTCGGGCGGTCGCAGCAACGATCCGACGTGGTCGGCCCGGAAAGGCGGATTCAGCTTCGACTCAGACACCAGGTCATCACTCCAACTCGGCATTGACGGCTTCACCACTGAACATACCGGAAGAGAGGCCCTTTTCTTAAGACGACTTCCCTCAAGCGGTGGTGGGTAAGTCCCCATGCCGACGCCAGGCGACGACTCCCGCCAGGTAACCGCCGCAACTAACCGCGGTATGCGCCAACCAGGGGGCGAAAAGGCTTCCCGACCTCTTGCGCAACCAACTGAATCCCAGTGAAGCGATAGCGGTGGCCACGGCTCCGGCCAACACCGCACCAGCGCGCGATGTTTCGCTGCGGAGAGTTTCGGCTAGCGGGCTTCCTTCCATGGCATCCCTGGTGGGAATCAGGTGCCAGAGACCAAACAGCGCGGCCGCGGCCAATGCCGCCTCCCGCTCCGTGGCTCCGCTCCTCCGCCAGATCCCCTCCACCACGCCACGGAAGGCGACTTCTTCGAATAGGGCCGTACCTAACGGAAACCTGGCCAAAGTGTGGAACAGGACGTCGTCTCGTTCCTGGTTGGCCGCCCGCCGATCGAGCAGGTGGCGACGCAAGGAGGGATGGGAGAGAGTGCCGGCGGCACCAGCCACAACAGCACCGGAGGCAACCAAACCCAGATGGACGCCTGCCTTCGCCTGCCGAGGGTCGAGACCGAGGTCGTCCCAGCTACACCCGGATCGGCGGGCCAGGGACAACAGTCCCGCGCTCACTACCAGGTTCGCCGGCACGTACATAGAGGTGGGCAGGACGAGGTTCTGGACCAAGTTGTACCCGCCGATGATGGCGGCCAGCGTGGATCGTATGGGCGACACACCATCGAAGGTAGTGAGACGAGAAGGGTCGGATCAGGCGATCAGGCGTTTGCCTGCCCGATCGCTGACCAGGTTCACTCCAGAAAGGAGAAGGGCGGTCACGAACAGTCCCGGACCGAGAGCCTCCAGACCGCCTTCTTCGGCGAGGATGCCGAGCATCCATGGCACTCCGGCGGCACCGAGGTTGGCGGCGGCGAGTTGGAAGCCCATCGACCTGGTGGAACGGACACGCCCGATCTTCGCCGGGGTGAGGGAGACGAGGGTCGGAAATACGGCCGCGAACCCGAGCCCGGCGATGGGGAGGCCCACGACACCGATTCCGAAGAGGTCGAGCCACAGGATGGCGAGTCCCAGGAGAGACATCAGCATGCTCCCACCGAGGATTCGGGAGGGTGCGAGTCGGTTGCCGACGACGCCAAATCCGAGACGGCCCGCCGTCAACCCACCCCAGTAGGCAGCCACCCACACACCTGCCGCCACGGTTTCCATCCCCCTTCCCTCACTCAAGAGAGTGAATGCCCATTGACCGGTCCCGACCTCGACACCGGTGTAGAGAAAGAAGAGAATCAGATGGAGCCAGAGCTGGCGTCTCCTCCCGCCTACGGGCGCATCGCCCATCAGGTCGGGCTCTTCTCCAGCCCAGCGGCTCCGCCGTGTCCAGACAGCCATCGCAACCAGGACCTGGAGGAGCGCCAACGCTGCGTAGCCGGCACGCCAGACGCCGGTGGCGACGAGGCTGAGAGTGACGACGATGGGGCCAAGACTGGCTCCGACCCCGAAGCAGGCATGAAGCAGGTTTATGGAGCCGACATCGAAGACCAGAGCGGCATGCGCATTCATGCCGGTGTCGACCAGGCCGCCACCAAGTCCCAGGACAATCGCGGCCACCGCGACCAATCCCCAGGCCGGTGCCCCTGCGATCCCTACGATACCGACCACCATCAACACCGAGCCGCCACCCAGAAGCATGCCGGTACCCAACGCGGAATGGAGCCAGCCGTAACCGATGCTGGCGAGCAGATACCCGGTACTGCCGAAGAAGAGCAAGAGGCCGAGGTCGGAGAGTCCACGATCGAACGTGGCGCGCATCGATGGCCAGGCGACACCGAGGGCGCCATCCACCAAGCCCAACATCACAAAAGCCGCCAGGGCGACGATCAACGCCCGAAACGCCGGGCGGGTGGGTCGGGTCTCGCTCACGACGGGAACTATGCCGTAGCGGGTTCCGAACCGAAACCCCGACCGACGGGAGTGTCAAACTACGGCGGTTTCAGCGGGGAGGCGACACCGTTCCGGGTTCAGGGCAAGCCGTATGCCTTGTTGACGTGGAATTCGTAGATGAGACGCCGCCCCTCGATCATCGCCTGCCGGAAGGCGTCCTCGTCCAACTCTTTACCGAACCACATCAGTGGTCCCTCCGGTCTCGCCTGCATGACCCGGAACAGGCGAACCGACTGATCGGCGACCGCATCGCCCTCCAAGAGCTCGACCGTGGTCTCCAGGGTCAGCGCATTCCACCCCGGCTCGAATACGAAGAGGGTGCACCGGGGGTCTCTTCTCAACCGACGGGTCCTCTCCCGTTCCTGAGTGCCGCTGCTCCAGATCTTCCCGTCGACCAGGGCTAACCCCACCCGGACCGCTTTGGGCATCCCATCGCCACCAACGGTGATCATGGCCGCCGAACGATTCTTGTCGAGGAACTCTCTCTGCTCTGCCGTCAATGACATGTAAGCGAGCCTATGCCGATGCCTCCCGGCTGTTGACTCAACACCCGCCCTTGCTATCGTTCCTGGCGATGAAACGGCACGTGACGCCCGGTTTTTGCGTCTGTTCCTGTACCTGCCTGGAGCAGGGCCAGGGACGGTCACGTGCGCGCCGCTAACGCTTCTCGCTCTCCCGACTAGCTGACCTCCCCCGAAGCCACGAGCTTCACCGGCACACCCCGTGCCATCGGCCCTCTCCAGGACCAGCACCCACCGAACCACCCACCAGGAGAACCGATGAGCCACGAAAAGATGCAACCCCAGAACGCTCGCCACAGAGGTCGCGGACCATGGTCCTGAACCCAGAGCTCCAGAGGACAGCCGGACCACGGGTCTACGACTCGATGCTCGATCTGCTGTCCGGAGTCAACAACCCGACTCCACTCGTGCGCCTCAACCGGGTCACCCCGTTCGAGCACACCGAGGTATACGTCAAGCTCGAGTGGTACAACCCGTTCGGGTCGGTCAAAGACAGGGTGGCGGCGAACATGATCCGACGCGGGGAGATGGACAGGACTGTGGCCGATGGCCAGCAACTCGTCGAGCCGACATCGGGCAACACCGGGCTCGGCCTGGCGATGATCTCCAACGCCCGCGGGTACCGGCTCACCACCCCGCTCTCCAGGGCCATCCCGGAGGAGAAGCGCAACCTTCTCCGTCTTTTCGGAGCCGACGTCGAAGAGTTGGACGATGATCTCTGCCCTGCTCCCGGCGCACCGGACGGGGCGATCGCCCGGGCCGGTGCAATCGCCGAAAACCCCGGGATTCACATGCTCAATCAGTACGGGAACGAAGCGAATCCCGACGCTCACTACCGGACCACCGGACCGGAGATCTGGAACCAAACCGGCGGGGTTTTGACCCACTTCGTGGCAGGTTTGGGCACCTGCGGCACCATCACCGGAGCGGGAAGGTTCTTGAAAGAGCAAAACACCGGTGTTGCCGTCATGGGAGTGCACCCGGCAGAGGGACATGACATACCCGGCGTGCGAAGTCTGAGCCGTCTCGCTCACACCCGGTTCTTCGACCCCGAGTCTTACGACGGTCTCGTCGAGGTCGACAACGCCACCGCTTATGAGCTCTGCGCACGCCTCAACCGGGAGGAGAGCATCCCGGCGGGCCCCAGCTCAGCATTGGCGCTGGCCGGAGCGTTCCTCTCGGTGCCCGACAAGCCAGGGCACCGCGTAGTCGTCGTCTTCCCAGACAGCGTCCACAAGTACGCGTCCTCCATGAAGCGGCATATCCCCGATGTCGGGGGCGGTGTGGCAGTGGGCACCACGAGCCCGCGAGAGCAGCTGCTCGACTCCATGGTGGAGAACGCCAGAGCTAACCCCGACCTCACCATCGACATCGCTGGAGCGGAGCGATGCATGGAGAAAGGTGCCTTCGTGCTCGACGTCCGCAACCAGGAGAGCTTTCTGGGCGGACATGTCACCGGTGCCTGGAACACGCCCCTCCTCGACCTCCCGTACCGGGTGTCAGAACTGCCCGAGGATCGAAACACCCCGGTTCTGGCTATCTGCCAGAGGGGCAACCTCTCCCTGTCCGCCGTCCTCTATCTGAAGAGCCTCGGCTATAAGAACGCGTGGAGCGTCAATGGGGGCACGATTGCCTGGGTCGAGTCAGGGAGGAAGGTCAGCGTCTTGGACACCGGCCGATGAGGCATTAGAGGGCTTCTGCGGCCGCGGTGTACTCCTCGGCCCGCTCGGTCTGGAGCTGTTTGTTTCGCTCCTTGCCCGGCAGGAACAAGGCGAGGGCAGTGGCGATGCCAGCGGAGACGGCCATCACCGTGAAGACGGTGCCATAGGCGTTCTGGGCCGCCTCGGACCCGGCGACCTCCGGCCCGGTGACCGACATATCCCCGAGTTGAATGGCCAGGATCGTTGCAAGCACTGCCACGCCGAAAGAGGCCATCACCCGGACGTTGAGCTGGCGGACGGCGGTGGCCTGAGCCACGAAGCGACCAGGCAAGGCATTCAAGCCGGTCACCGAGTTCGGAAGCATCGAGAGCCCGAACCCGAACCCCTGGCTGATGAGGGCAGCTTCGATCACGTATATCGGAGAAGAGATGTCAAGCCGGGAGAGGATCGCCGCCGACACACAAAGCAAGGCCGAGCCCACCACGACCGGTAACCGGGGGCCGATGCGGTCGGTGATACGCCCGCCGAGAGGGAAGGTGATGGCGGCGGCGATCGCCATCGGTACGAGCATCGTCCCCACCTCCAGGGCGGTGAGGCCGCGGACCGTCTGCAGGACCAGCGGCAGATTGATGAGAATTCCGAACTGCACGACCACCGTCGCCGCTATCACCCCGAGGGTGAGATTGAAGATCGGGTAGCGGAACATGGTCAGGTCGATGAGCGGATAGCTCCTTCGCCGCACCCAGAAACCGAAGACCACCAGGAAAACTGCTCCGACCGCCAGAAGCGCCACCGTCCGCGCTGCCCCCCATCCCCAGTCGCTGGCACGGGAGAAGGCTAGAAGCAGCGCCACGAGCCCGACGCTGATCAAGCCGAGGCCGACACCGTCGAACGGACGCTTCTCCTTATAACCCGTGTCCTTGAGAAGTCGCAACGCGGCGATGATGGCGAACGCGCCAATCGGCACGTTGATGAGGAAGAGCCAATGCCAGCTCGCGTTGGTGACGAGATAGCCGCCGATCACGGGCCCGAAGGCGGGAGCGGCCATGGCGGCCACACCCCAGATCCCGAGGGCGCTGCCCCTGCGGTCGGCCGGAAATAGTTCGTAGATCATCGCCATGCCTACCGGGGCGAGGGCACCACCTCCGAGACCCTGGAGGACTCTCGAAGCCACGAGGAGCTCCAGGTTGGGGGATAGGGCGGCGAGTAGGGAGCCGAGGCCGAAGAGGAACAGGCTGGCGATGAACAAACGCTTGCGACCGTATCGATCGGCAAGCCAGCCGGTGGGCGGCTGAGCGATCCCGACCGCAAGCAGATAGGCGGTCACTATCCATTCGATCCCCGACTGGCTATCGAGAGCGATGCCGATCTGGGGCAGAGCGACGTTGACGATGGTCGTGTCGAGAATGACCATGAACGTCCCCAAGAGCACCACGCCCATGGCGATCCACGGATACCGGTCTCCGTCGTGGGTAAGCGACCTCTTTTTCGGTTTCTCCTCTGTCGCCTTGACCCGGCTCACGGTCTCACCGACTCGGGCTCACTGAGGACGATCAGGTCCTCACCCAGCCGACGGAGAAGACCGGCGAGAGATTCGAGTTCGTCGTCTTCCCACCCGGAGAGCGCCTCGGCAAGAAGGTCCCGTTGCACATCGCGCAGGCGCTGGATGAGTTCGACACCCGGATCGCTGACCGCCACGACGGTCACCCGCTTGTCCTCCGGGTCGGGAACCCGCGTGACGAACCCGCCGCCTTCGAGATTGGCTGCGTGGCGACCCGCAGTCGAGCAGGCAACCCCGAGCTGGTCGGCGAGCTCGGTGACACGCATGGAACCGGCATCGGCGATGCGGCTCAGGGCGATGGCCTCGACACGGTCGATGTCGACACCGGCCCGATTGATGATCCTCTCATGTACGCGCGGTATGGCGGTCCTGCGCACGACCATGGTCAGGCTGCGCTGCAACTCGTCGAGGGGTCGGCTTGATCTGCCCACCCCCAAATGATCACCTACTTATTTGCACTATGCAAATAATCGGCGGATTCCCCGTTCGCAGGGCCTGGACTCCGTGTTCCGACCCCTGGTGGTGACACACGTCGCATAGCGATGTGCACAGCCCAAAGACAACCGCCGAGCCGCCGCACCAACAGCCAGCCCCACCCGAGCTATTAGAGGTCGATAGGATCGGATCGAGAAGCCATCTTTGCGGAGAAGTGAAAGCAATGAGCGGTTTGTTCACACCACCTGAGCCGAGCAACGAGCCCGTCAAGACCTATGCGCCGGGCACGGAGGAGCGCACCTCGCTTCAGGAGGAGGTGAGACGCCAGGAGGGGTTGACCGTGGATGCGCCGTGTGTCATCGACGGGGAGGAGGTCTTCACCGGCGACACTTTCGATCGTCGTGCCCCCCATCGTCACGATCTGCATCTGGCGTCTGTCCATGCGGCCGGGGACGGTGAGGTAAAGGCGGCGATCGAAGCGGCCCAAAAGGCAAAACCGGAGTGGGAGGCGTTGTCGTGGGAGGAGCGGGCCTCGATCTTTTTGAAAGCGGCCGACTTGCTGTCAACCACCCGTCGTGACCTGATCAATGCTTCGACGATGCTCGGGCAGTCGAAGACGGTCCATCAGGCCGAGATCGATGCCGTCTGTGAGCTGGTGGACTTCCTCCGGTTCAATGTCCACTACTACAGCCAGATCATCGGCGGCCAGCCTGAGATCAATCCGGCAGGTGTCTGGAACCGTGTCGAGTATCGCCCTCTCGAGGGCTTCGTTCTCGCCATGACCCCGTTCAACTTCACCGCCATCGCCGGCAATCTCCCCACCGCCCCGGCTATCGGCGGCAACACCGTTATCTGGAAGCCGTCGGAGAAACAGGTGCTATCCGCCCACTACTTCATGCAGGTGCTTCAAGAGGCCGGGTTGCCCGACGGTGTGATCAACTTGCTCCATGGCGATGGTGCGCTGGTGAGCCGGATTTGTTTCGAGGACCCGGACTTTGGCGGATTCCACTTCACCGGGAACATCGACGTGTTCCGCGGGCTCTGGAAGACGATCGGGGACAACGTGGCCAACTACAAGTCCTTCCCCAGAGTGGTCGGCGAGACCGGGGGCAAGGACTTCATAGTGGCTCATCCCTCTGCCGACCCCGAGGCGCTGACCACCGCCATCGTCCGCGGGGCGTTCGAGTATCAGGGACAGAAGTGCTCCGCGGCCTCACGCGCCTACATCCCCGCCGGAATCTGGTCGAGCCTCCGGGACGACGTAGCCGACACCACCGCTTCCCTGGCCATGGGAGACACTGCCGACTTCACCAACTTCATGGGAGCGGTCATCGACGAAGCGGCCTTCCGTCGCCACGAAGAATGGCTACAGAGGGCAGTCGACGATCCCGAACTCGAAGTACTCGCGGGAGGCGAGGCCGACGCCACCGACGGGTGGTTCGTCCAGCCAACGGTCATCGAGACGTCGAACCCGCGTCACGAGATCATGGAGACCGAGCTATTCGGCCCGATCATCACCGTCTACCCCTACGAGGACGATCGTTGGTCCGAGACCCTCGACCTGGTCGACTCCACCTCACCCTTCGGCCTCACTGGAGCGGTCTTCAGCCAGGACCGCTACGCCACACACGAAGCCACCACCCGGCTCCGCCACGCGGCAGGGAACTTCTATATCAACGACAAGCCCACCGGCTCGGTCGTAGGACAGCAACCCTTCGGCGGCGCCAGAGCCTCCGGCACCAACGACAAGGCCGGCTCCTCGGTCAACCTCCTCCGCTGGCTCAGCATGCGCTCCATCAAAGAGAACATGTCACCGCCAACCGACCACACCTACCCGCACATGGAAGACGGCTAGGGCGGCGGTCGAGTCGAGCGGCGATCGAGTCGGTAAGCACCCCATCCGTCACGCAGAGTGACGTTTCGATATGGTGACGTGTCTACCCCGAGGAGGAGTTTGTTGACACATCGGTCCACATCCGTGTTCGCCGCGGTAGCGATGATTGCCACTCTGATTCCAGCAGTCGCGGTGGCAGCGCCTGATCACTCCGACCGTGAACGCGGTTTAGACCGGTCCGCCGGTTTCGACATAGAGGTCGTGTCCTCACCTCCCGAGTTCGTCTCGGGGGGAGATGCCCGTCTGGTCGTCGAAGTGCCACCCGGTCAAGTCGACAAGGTGACGATCACCGTCGAGGGGCGCGATGTGACTGACTCTTTCTCACCCATCGGCCCTCGCGTCTTGGAAGGTGTCGTCGACGGTCTCGATCTGGGAGACAACCTCGTCGAGGTACGCCCCCGGAACAGCAGGGGACGGGTCCTTGCCGAAGTGACCCTCACCAATCATCCGATCACCGGGCCGATCTTCTCCGGCCCACAGCAAGAGCCATTCCTCTGCTCCACGCCGGAAGACTTCGGCAAGGCTGAGCTAGCTACCCCGATCGACGACGACTGCACCATGGAGAGGATCGTCTCCTTCAAGTACAGGTCGACATCGGGGGAGTTCAAAGACTTCGACCCCGAAGGTGACCGGCCAGCCGACATGGCTCAGACCACCACACTCGACGGGGAGACGGTCGACTTCGTCGTCCGCTGGGAGCGGGGGACGATCAACCGATTCATCTACTCCATTGCCATGCTCTCCCCTGGCTCCCAGGAGGTCGATGAGCCCGACTTGAGCGCCTGGAACGATCGGCTGATCTACCACTTTCAGGGCGGAGTCGGGATCGGCCGCTACCAGGGAGATCCAAGCGACGACCGCATGTTCTACGACTACGGGTTGTCCAACGGCTACGCGGTTGCCTACTCCACCGGGACGAAGACCGGCGAGCACTACAACCTCGTCCTCGGAGGCGAGACCGCAATTATGGTCAAAGACCGCTTCGTCTCGGCGTATGGCAACCCCGAATACACGGTCGGAATCGGCGCCTCTGGCGGTGCCATCCAACAGTATGTGTACGGCCAGAACCACAAAGGCCTGATCGACGCGGCCATACCGGTCTATTCCTATCCAGACATGATCACCCAGACGATCCATGTCGGCGACTGCGAGCTCCTCGAGCGCTGGATGGACACGAAGGTCCTCTCTGGCAACGCCAAGTGGGCCAACTGGGAGAACCGAACGCTGCTCGAGGGAATGAACGCCATCAACGGGTTCGACAACACCTATTCGGCCGTCCTGCCATTCCTCCCGCCGGGATCGTCAGAGTGCGTAGAAGGCTGGCGCGGGCTCTCCGCCCTTGCACTCAATCCGCACTTCGGCACCGCTCCAGGTGTCACGCCCGAACAGCAGGCCAACACGGAGTGGACCCACTATGGCGATGCTGTGAATGTCTACGGCGTGAACCCCGATGACGGTTTCGCCAACTCCACCTGGGACAACGTCGGCGTGCAATACGGTCTTGAAGCCCTGGTCAACGGTGAGATCACCAAAGAGGAGTTCCTCGACCTGAACACCAATGTCGGCTCTTGGAAGAACGAGCCCGAGATGATCCAGGAGGGCTGCCCGTTCATAGGAGAGCTATGCCCCTCTGAGGGCGACCTGGACGGCTTGGACCCGGTGCAGGACATCTACCCTGAGCTGATCGATCCTTGGTCCTGGCGGAACATGGCACTCTCCCCCGACGGCACCACTCCGGCGCCGCGGAAAACAGCAGATCCCAATGCCATCGAGAACGCTTACGAAAAGGGCCATGTCTTCGTGGGCGACATGGAGATACCGATTATCGACTGGCGGAACTATCTCGAGCGGGAACTCGACATGCACAACTCACACCAGTCGTTTGCCGCCAGACAGCGTCTCCTCGACCACGACGGAGATGCCGGCAACCAGGTGATCTGGTTCACCGACGGGAATGACGATGGCGGTGAGTTCGACCAGACTCCTCTCGCTTTCGACGTGATCGACGAGTGGATGGCCAACATCGAAGCGAATCCGGCCCTATCCGTGGAGGAGAACCGACCCGAGCGGGCCGTTGACTCGTGTTTCGATGCCGAGGGGAACCTGATCTACTCAGGGGAGGATGCCTGGGACGGGATTCTCGGTGGTGACACCGATGGGCCCTGCACGGAAGAGTTCCATGTCTTCTCTACCTCGAGGATCGTGGCTGGCGGACCGATAAGCGGCGACGTCTTCAAGTGCGCCCTGCAACCCGTGGAAGAAGCCATCGCAGCGGGTGTCTACGGATCGGTGGAGTTCCAAGCCGAGGAACTGGCCCGGCTGAAGGAGATCTTCCCCACTGGCGTCTGCGACTACAGCCAGGGAGACGCACGCAGGCCCTGAGCCGGTTCTAGCCGAGCAGGTCCTTCATCTGGCGGTAGATCATGTGGGTGGACCGCTTCGGGGCTGCCCGGTTGGCCAGGTTCATCATGCGAGAGTCCCTACCGACATAGATGTGCAGCTTGTCCTCTTCCATACCGTCGAGAATGATCCTGGCCGCATCCTCAGGGGAGGTCGTCCGGTAGCTGCTCTCCTGTTCTTCCGCTGCGCCACCCGGTACGTCCACGCCGGAATTCGCGCTGATGTCTGTGCTGACCGCACCGGGCATGACGACGGTCACCGCCACATTTGTCTCGAGCAGCTCCGCATAAAGCCCTTCGGTCATCAGTTTGACCGCGGCCTTGCTGGCCCCGTAGATGGTCTGGCCGGGCACCGGGAGAAAGCCTCCCATGCTGGACACGTTGGCCAGGTGGGCCACCGGTCGCTCCAGAAGGTGGGGAAGAAGGGCCTTGACCACGTGAATCGTCCCGTAAAGGTTCACGTTGATTACCCGCTCGATGGCCTCGTAGTCAAGGTCGTTCAGCCTCACGAAAGGCTGGATGATGCCGGCAACGTTCATCACGCCGTCGACTGCGCCGTGCTCCGCGATCACCTTTCCTGGTAGTTCGGCGGTGGCATCCCTATCGGTGATGTCCAGCACATGGGTGCTGAGTCCGTCGCCACTATCGGCCAGACCGACCGTTTCATCGAGACTCTCCTGACGAATGTCAACGGCAGCCACGCGCGCCCCGCGACGAAGTAACTCAAGAACGACCTGCCGGCCAATCCCGTTACCGCCACCTGTGACCACGACGACCTTGTCATCAAACCTCATGGGAGCTCCTGCTTATTGCGGTTCTGCTGTCAAGCTACGGTTTCGAGGCGCCCACCAGCAAGGGGCCAAGGTCGTGCGTCACAGGGCCAAATGGCGCATCAGCCATCACTTCAGATGGACATTGCCAGGCTGTGAGTGGGTAGGGGTCAGCGTTACTTCTCGATTGGAGCCCCCACGAGGTTGCCCCATTCGGTCCAGGAGCCGTCGTAGTTCCTCACGTTCTCGAACCCGAGCAGATGCTGGAGCACGAACCAGGTGTGGCTGGAGCGCTCGCCGATCCGGCAGTAGGCGATGACCTCGTCGTCCTCGGCGAGGCTGGCCTCACCCAGATAGATCTCCCTCAGCTCTTCGAGGGATTTGAAGGTCCCATCGTCGTTGGCCGCCTTCTTCCAGGGGACGTTGGCCGCACCGGGGATATGGCCGCCGCGCAACGCCCCCTCCTGGGGGTAGCTGGCCATGTGGAGCAGTTCTCCCCGGAACTCCTCGGGAGAGCGGACGTCGATCAAAGACCCGCCCTTCTCGACATGCTGGGAGACCTCGCCACGAAACGCCCGGATCGGAGCATCGTCACGATCCACCACCGGATAGTCTGTCCGGGGCCGGTCCGGCACCACCTCGGTCAGCGGTCGCCCTTCCTCGATCCACTTCTGACGTCCTCCGTCGAGAAGACGGGTGTCGTCATGTCCGAAGAGGGTGAACACCCACAGGGCGTAGGCGGCCCACCAGTTGAAGTTGTCTCCATAGAAGACCACGGTGTCATCCCGGCCGATTCCCTTTGACGACAGCAGTTCGGCGAAGGCCTCCGAGTCGCGGTAGTCCCTGATCACTGGATCGTTGAGCTCCGTGTGCCAGTCGAGCTTCACCGCCCCGGGGATGTGTCCGGTCTCATAGAGCAGCACATCCTCATCTGACTCGACCACGACCAAACCGGGATCGTCGAGGTGCTCGGCGAGCCATTCTGTCGAGACCAGCTTCTCGGGGTGGGCGTAGTCTTCGAACTTTTCGTTCCTATCGTGCTCAACCATGATGCAACCTTCGCCTAGACGGACAATTCCACTATTGCCATAGTGTTAATGGGAGAAGACGATGAGCGCAACAGACGAACTCGAGAAGATCGCCCGGATGTTCGGGGATGCTCCGAAACAGGTACGGCTGCAGGCGCTTCTGGACTACTCCCGTCGTCTCCCCGACCTGCCCGAGCGTCTGGAGGATGACCCCGACTTGCTCGTCGATGTGCCGGAATGCCAGACACCGTTCGCCCTGCGAGTGGAGCCAGACAACGGCGCGGTGCGCATCTTTTTCAAGGTCCCTGCCCAGGCGCCCACGGTCCGGGGCTATGCCGGGATCCTTCATGACGCCCTAGACGGTGCTCCCCCGGAGGAGATCCTGGCTGTTCCCAACGACTTCTACCAGTACATGGGACTTCAGGAGGCTGTATCCGGACAGCGCCTCCGAGGCATGGGCGCCATCCTGGCAAGGCTCAAATCCGAGGTGCAGGCACTGGGCTGACGACAACCCGACAATGGCGATTTCGCAACCAAACGCTGGAGAAGTGACCCGAGTTTGCCGATAAGAGGGGGTGTTCAACCTCTTCGCGTCTACCCCCGCGCCCACCCGCCGTTGGGTCGCTGCCGTGTTCGCATGGCTGGGTGTGTGGATGATCGTCGAGCTCGTCGTCCCGGAATCGATGATTGTGGACATTGCCGTCATCCTCGGGCTACCCGCTGCCTACGGGACCGCCGGGTGGCTCATTCTCTCCAAGAGATCCCGGCTTCCTGTCGAAGAGCGCACCCCGTGGTCACTGCTCGCGATCGGAACACTCACCGTCGCCGTAGGGATGTTGACGCAGCTGGTGGCGTCACTCATCTCTCCGCAGCTGTCCGCCTTCGGTCCCATCGACCTCGTCTTTATGGCCGCTTACGCGCTCGTCTTGACCGGCTTCGGCCTCCTGCCCCAGCTCAAGACCGAATTGGTCTCCCGACAGAGACTGGTGCTCGACGGCCTCGTCGGAGCAGTGTCGATCGCAGCCCTGATGTGGATATTCATCGGCCGGGACCTCTATGCAGAGCTGGCAACCAGCCCGCGCTGGGACCTGGTGCTCGGCAGCACGTACCCGGTGCTGGACTTCGTCGGGTTCGTGGTCGTGATGCTGGTGGTGCTCAGACGATCAAACTACCGCTTCGACCCCAGGCTCATGGCCGTCGGGTTCACATTCCTCGCCCAGGGATTCGGCGACATCCTCTACTTTCGGGCCGGTATCGGGTCCAGCTTTCTCGAGGCGAACCCGATCCTCTCCCTTCACATCGTGGCGGCGGCGAGCATCCTCGTGTGCGCTCTGGTAGTCGAACGCCGACCGGAGCCGAGGGAGTTCCCCGATCGCTACACGTCGTGGCCCGCCCTGTTGGCGCCATACGGCACGGCCCTGCTACTCGGCGCAGTCACGGTGGTGGAGATAATGAGCTCCGAGACTCTCGACACGAGTCTTCGATTCTTGCTGATCGCGACGTCGGTGGTCACGCTGCTGGTCATAGTTCGACAGTTCCTCGCCATACGAGACAATCGGGCACTGGTAGAGAAAGAACGCGACGCATTGGTGTCATCGATCTCCCACGAGCTGCGCACGCCCCTGACCGCCGTCGTCGGCTACCTCGATCTCCTGACTCCACCGAGCCAGATGTCCGACCATGAGCGCGAGGAATTGTTGTTGGTGGCCAAGGATCAGGCGAATCAACTTTCCGGACTCGTGTCCGACCTGGTGCTCGCAGCGCGAGACAACCCCAGATCACTCGAGCTGAAGCGGAAACCCACCAACCTCCGGCCCCTCATCGATGACGCCCTTCGCCACGTAGATGGATCGCTCGAGGTCGTGATCGACTGCCCAGACAGCCTGTCCGCCGAGATCGACGCCGAGCGCGCTCACCAGGCATTGGTCAACCTCGTCGTAAACGCCCACCGCTATGGAGGGTCGCGCTGCCACGTGGTGGCCAGAAAGCGCGGTCGCCTCCTCGTCCTCGAAGTCCATGACGATGGGCCGGGTGTTCCCGAGCGTCATCAACACACCATCTGGAAGCGCTTCGAACGCGGAGCTCACCGCCTCGATGCCTCCTCGCCAGGATCCGGCATCGGCTTGGCATTGGTCGAGACCATCTCCCGGGCCCACGGTGGTTTCGCCTCGTATCGCACCTCGGAGCGTCTGGGAGGGGCGTGTTTCCAAATGATCCTGCCGGAACCGGCCGAATCGGAGCTAAGGCCCTCCTACACGGTGGCTGCGCGCGCCTGAGAACATCCCCGCCCGCCCTGGGCCCACTCGCCGCCGATCAAGGCTGAGGGCTAGCGGCCATGAGCGAGAGCGGTTCGAGGATTCCCGGGATCGCCATCGAATCGAGTGTGAGGGAGAGCCTATCGAGCGGGACGCACCCGGAGTGAACGTCCACCGAACTCCGATCCGTTGAGGGCCTCGATGGCGCCATCGTGACTGTGCTCGAGAATGTCGACGAAACCGAACCCCTTGGAGCGGCCCGTCTTACGCTGGGTGGTGATCGTCGCCCGCTTCACGTTCCCGTAACCGGAGAACAGCCTCCTCAAATCGTCTCCGGTCGTGGACCAGGGAAGGTTGCCGACGAAGAGGCTCCGCTCCGCCCTCTTGGATCTCGTACCCGAGGCGGCATTTGACGGTTTGGGAGGCGAGTCGGCGCCATTGTGACGGCCACGGTCCGAACGGCTTGTCGGACGGGAGCTGGCACCACCCATGCGGTGACCACCAGTATCTAGACGCTCGAAGCTGGGAGTCTCGATAGGGGCATCCAGGTTCAGGCCCCGCAGCAGCTTGCGCACCCCCGAGTCCTGTCCGTTGGACACCAGCGACACGACGACGCCGGCCGCTCCGGCACGAGCTGTTCGTCCCGAGCGATGCAGGTAGTCTTTGTGGTCGCCGGCGAGGTCGTAGTGGACCACGGCAGCGACACCCTCAACATGGATCCCTCTGGCCGCGACATCGGTGGCGACCAGAGCACGGGAGTTTCCACGGGAGAAATCCCGAAGGGCGCGCGTGCGCTGGCTCTGGGATCGGCCTCCGTGCATCGAGACCGCAGCGACCCCGGCCTTTTTCAACTGCTTCACCAGGCGGTCCGCTCCGTGTCTGGTGCGGGTGAACACGATGCTCCGACCCATCTCCTCGATCAGCCGGGCGGTCTCGGCCACCCGCTCCGATCGTTCGACGCGCCAGAAGTGATGGAGTACGTCGAGCTTCGCTTCGTCTTTTGCTTCGGCGGCTACGGGCACCGGATCGTTCTGATATCTCCGGCTGAGCGAACCGATTTCGCCTTCGAGAGTCGCTGAGAACAGAAGTGTCTGAGGATCCCGGGATGTCTGATCGAGGATCCTTCGGACCGCGGGGAGAAATCCCATGTCAGCCATGCGGTCGGCTTCGTCCACCACGACCAGGTCGACCTGTCTCAAATCGATCGAACCTCTCTCAATCAGATCTTCGAGCCTCCCCGGGGTGGCCACGAGGACGTCGACACCGCCACGGAGGGCAGAGAGCTGCGGGCCGTAGCCCACTCCCCCGTACACCGCGGCGACCTTGCGGCTCATCGCCCGCGCCAGCGGGGTGAGATCCTTGTTGATCTGCTCGGCCAGTTCCCGCGTAGGTGCGAGGACTAGGGCGCGGGGCCGCTTGGGTTTAGCCCGTTCCACCCGGGCGAGTACGGGCAGACCGAATGCGAGGGTCTTGCCTGACCCGGTGGGGGCACTCCCCTGGATGTCCCTGCCGGCCATCGCCGGAGGGATCGCCGCGGTCTGAACCGGGAAGGGGATTGTGAAGCCGAGCCCGGTGAGGGCCTCGACGAGTGGTTGGGGCAGGTCGAGCCCGCCGAAAGTGTTGGACATGGTTTTTCCTTCTCCCCCGAGGGGATGACTGAAGCCGGACAATCTCAGATGGAACTGCGCTGGGTGCGCGAGATGTCGAGATTCGGCCGAAAGAGGTGGTCCAACCGGGCGGGAACTTACCGTTGATCATCGGGAAAGCGAAGGTCGCCGACCTCTACCCGATGCGGCTTGGACTTCAAGGTAGCAGGCAGGGAGCCGCTATCCCTCATTCTTGCGACTAGCTGTCACGGTCAGCTTTGCGCTCCCGCTCGTAGCGCTCCTGCTCTTCTCGACGCTCACGTTCGTGTTTCTCGTGAGATTCCTTGCGCTCCTTCTCGTAACGATCGGCGTCCTCGAGACGTTCGCGCTCGTATCGCTCCGACTCTTCCTTGTCAGTCTCCAAAATCAACCTCCACGATCAGCCAACTCCGGTAAAAAAAAAACTTCGAATCACTGGTCGCGTAGGTCATCCCTCATCTCGCCGACGGCCTGGTCATGGTCGATGATCTGTTCGAGGCCCTTGTTGAATTCCTCGACGACTCCCCACTTGAAGAAAGCTCGCTGGGTCGGCGACAGCATCGACATCCGTTGGGTGAGCGCTTCTCTGTCGATCCAGAACTCCCCGCGGTTTTCCGATGTGAGGTCCTTTCTCCACCCGCATACGTCGGAGACCGAATAATCCATGGCTCCAGCCTATCGGGCATGGGCAGCTTTTCTCTCGCCGGCCCCGCCCGGCGTGAGGCCGGTCGGTCAGGAGCAACCGGCTCCAGACAGCTCCACGGAGATCTCGTCTGCCACCCCGTCGCCGTCAAGCAGTAACGGACCCAGCTCGTCTGCCGGAGACTGGCCGCGTCTGGTGAAGCGATTGAGGAACTCCTCCGCGACGACCACTTCCCCGGCACCGAAGCGGTCATCTTGCTCGGCTACATCAAGTGCGATCTCGAAGAGTCCAATGGCGGCGTCGGCTAGCTCGGGGGTGCTGAGGCCCTGCGCTGCCGCAAGCCGCCACATAAGGTCGAGGCGTCCTGTCATTGGCGATAGGAGTTCGATGGCCCGGCCGCGGGCTTCGGGGTCGTAGAGGATCGCCGCGCCCAGGACCGCTGGAACCATCCACCATTTTCGAGGCAGGGAATCGACCGCCCGGAGTTCCAGGATTCCGGCTCGGGGGCGGACCTCGGTAAAGATCGTCGATAGGTGTGTCCGCAGATCGTCAACCGTTGGCGACCCCAGCCGGGGGTGACCGGTCCGGATCCATTCCGCGAAGGTCAGCGGCGATTCGAGGGGGACGAAAACGTCTCCTCTCCTCACGAACATCACCTGAGCCGACAGGGCACGTTTCCTGACATCCTCAAGCGGATCGGGCGAACCTGGTCCGCTCCATCGCGGGAACCCCGTACGCGTGGGGTCGATTTCGAGCCACGTACGCGCCCGACGACAGGCCACACCATCGATGCCCGGACTCGTAGAAAACATCGCCCCGAGCACCGGGGACATGAGATTGGCGACGAGCCACCTCTCGTCCCGCGTCCGGCCCCGACCCGCGTCCAGGTTCACCTGAAGCGAGCAGGTGTTGCGCATCATCACTGTGCCCGCCGGCCATCTGGGATGGAAGTAGCGGTCCATCGCGACGTATCGCCCGAACCTCTGCTGTAGCGGCACCTCGTCGACCCCCTGCCATGGGTCGAGCCCCAAACAGACCAGATCGGTCCCGGCTTCGCAAAGCACCTCCTCGAGGACATCCCAACTGCTCTCGACCTCGGCTCGGAGTGTCGATGTATCCCATCGAGCGGAAGAAGAGAGCTCGATCTGACCACCGGGCTCGAAGGTGACACGCCCCGCGCCCATTGCGAAGAATGGGGGGTCGCTCAACGACGAGTCCTGGGATGGATCAAGACCGCGTCTCAGCGTCTCAATGAGGCCGCCCGGCCCGTGGAGGGGGAGTCTCGATCCGGATCCAGGACCCTCAGCAATCGGAAAGGCCTCGATCTCAAGCCCAACCAGGTCGGCGCGCACGTCCTCCGCCCAGGTCAACTCGTCGATCAGGTCGACGGCGGTTTCCAGGTCGATCAGTTCTTCGTTCTCTTGGATGGATCTCGACATGAGGACGTCCTCGATCAACGGAACGACCTGGAAGGTGATTCCAGGTCGTTAGGTGCGATGATCCTATGTGTGGCCGCCCTATCAGGAATCGGAGTGGGGAAGAGCCCCGGACGCGCCCGGGTGACGGTCAACCAGACACATTGAGGATCTCGCACACGCTTTGGGGAGGACACTCGGCGGGGTCGAGCGCGTCAGCGTGCTCTCTAAGACCGACAAGGTCGCGCCGGAGGCCGCGGAGGTCGCTGATCCTCTGGTCGACCTCAGAGATCTTGTCGTCCAGCAGCTCAGCGACATGCCGGCAGGGCGGTTCGCCTCTATCGCGGATGTCGAGAACCTGACTCAACTCGCGAAGGGTCAGCCCGACCGCCTGGCCCGCACGGATGAACTGGAGGCGGTCGACAACGCTGGGGTCGTAGTCGCGGTATCCGGAGGCTGTCCGTTCCGGCTCGGGAAGGAGTCCTTTTTCCTCATAGAAGCGGATGGCCGATGTGGCCAGACCAACACGGCGGGCGATTTCACCGATCTGCATGTGACCAACCTAGCAACTTGACCTTCAACCGCACTTGAAGGTGTACGTTCACAACGTGACCCGAAGAGTCGCGCTCCAGTATTTCGAGGGATGCCCAAACTGGCGAACGACGGCCGAACATCTGGCACGATTGGCCGACGAGGGCCCAGATGTCATCGTCGAGCACGAGATCATCGACGGACATGAGATGGCCGTCGCCCGCGGCTTCCACGGCTCGCCGACCGTGCTGGTCGACGGTGTCGACCCCTTTGCAGACGAGAAGCCGCCTATCGGGTTGGTCTGCCGGGTCTACCGAACACCGGACGGGATCGCCGGTACACCGACACTGTCCCAGCTACGCCGAGCCCTCTTCCCTGTCTGATCCGTTGACACTGTCCAATGCGGACCCTCTCGGACACGGATGTCAGTCCGAGCACGCGTGTCGGTGTGCCGGGTTACTCCATGATCTGACCCTCGCCGAGCTACGGCTTGAGACTTTCTGGCCGGTCGATGAGGGATCGAGGAAGACCTGGCAGCGACTCTTTGACAGGACCTGACCTTTAAGAGGGAAGTGGAGGAACCTCAGGCAGGTCGAGTTCGGTGCCGACCAGGTGGTTGAAGTAGTTGGTGAGGATCGTACGGATCACGTCGGCGTAGGCGTCGAGGATCTCCTCCTCGCTCCAACCGGCAGCAACGACTGCGTCCCAGGCTGACTCGTCCACCCATCCGCGGTTGTCCGCGATCTGTCGACAGAGCCTGAGCAGCGCATTGAGCTTTGGCTGGCCATCAACATGCCCCTGACGGATCTGCACGGTCTCTGCTCCCTCGAAGCCAGCACCCTTGGCGGCACCGGTGTATGCCGCCTGGCAATAGTCACAGTCATTGACAGCGGCCACGGTGAGATGGATCGCCTGGCGTGTGGCGTCGTCGAGGTTGGAGTTCTTGGACAGGTGGGTCTCGACGAGGTCATACATCTCCATCAGGGTTGGGGAGTTGGCCATCCCGCCGAAGATGTTGATGACCTTGCCGACACGCTCGGATTGACGGGTCAGAGGGTCCCGGCTCCCGGGTGGTGCCGATTCGATGTCATGAACAGGCACTCTGCTCATTTGTGGCTCCTTTCTGATCTGGACACCACGGGACCCCGTCCGGGGGAAACCCTGGCTCCAGGGGTCCCGTGACTGCCTACCTGATGAGTACAACCACGCCCGACGCCCAGCCTCCTTCTCCAGTGTCGTGGTCAGGACAGTTTTCGATTCAGATGCACGAGCGCTCCGTCTCCGAAAATGCGGGGCGGAATCTCGACACCTACCCGCTTGAACACTCCAAGTGGGATACCAAGGTCGGCTAGCCAGATATCACCCGACTGGGCAGCCCCTAAGCCCGCCTTTGGAAGAGCCAGGGTCAGGGTCTCGTCGGCCACTACCGCTCTACCCGGTGTCTGTCCAGTGTCGCCGTCGACGCCGGAGGGAACATCCAGTGAGACAACGTGAACATCGGCTTCGTTGGTGGCGGTGATCATCTCTCCGATCGCACCATGCGGCGCATCATCAAGGCCGTATCCGAGTAGGGCATCGATGATCAATCCGGGCTCGCCGGTGAGCGATTCGCTCACGCGGCCCCCGGTCTCCATGTAAATGTCGAGCTGTTGTTGGAGGATGGTGTCGGGCTGAGGCTGGCGGGACATGATCAACGTGATATCACCTCCGCGGTTGGCGAGATGACGCGCCGCTGCCGTACCACCACCGCCGTTGCCACCGGGGCCGGCCAACACGCTGATCGGAGTGTCAGCCCAACCCCTGCCCAGTCGGGTGGTGACCAACCCGGCCAAGCCTCGACCGGCGTTCTCCATCATCTGGCATAGATTTGGCGTCTGACCCTCGATGGCAACGCGGTCGATCTCTCGCATCTGATCCACCGTCACTGAGGGAACGGACGCTCCGCCATCGGTCAGGAACATGTCACTCATCGCACAGCGCTAAGAGCGGGTTCGCCGTCCGGCTCTCTCACGATTGGAGAGCTCCTCATCAGTCGAGCGCCGCAAGATGGCCCACAAGGCCAGCCCCAGCACCAAAACACCGGCACCAGCCAGACCCGCTCGATCCGCGACGAATCCGGCCACATCGGCGGTCAGATTCTCGATGAACCGGACCAGCGAATTGGACCCCAGACCTGCTGCACCACCGCTCAAGACCGTAACCCAATACCAAACGATGAACGCCCCGGCAGCCGCCATGACCCACCCCGAGATGGTGCTGAGCCGGGCCGTCAACGGCCGGACCGCGCGCAGCACCTTGTCGCGCCCGGCCGCCAACGCCAGGGTGAGCACGATCACCACCAAGCTCATCCCGGCACCGTAGGAGGCGAAGACCAGTGTCGTCTCGCTCAGCGATCTGGTCGCCACTGAACTGACGACCAGGCTGAGAAAGATTGGAAGGGTGCATGAGAGGGAGGCAATGCCATAGGAAGCGCCAAAGCCGGCGAGACCCAAGAGCGAGCGACTCCGCTTGGATCGCTTCACGCCGGGAAGTCGAGCAAATAAGTGCGCCCCTCTCAACTCGGCGATGCCGGCCCCGACCAGACCCAGCCCCACCACGAGCGCCAACCACGGTATCCAGGTCACGATCACTCGCAGCCCGGCGCCAATAACCACCCCGGAGACCAGGAACACCACCACGAATCCGCTCGACACCGCCGCTCCCACGAGCAGCGCCGAGTCGCGGGTCGATCCCCGTTCCCCGATCATCACTCCCAGATAGGCGGGGAGCATGGCAAAACCACACGGGTTGACCGTGGAGACCATTCCTGCCGCGAAAGCGGCTGCTATCAGTCCTATCACATTCTGGTCAACGGCCGGCCGGAGATTTGGGACGAGCGAGTGTCGTTCCTGCGACGGTCCAGATTCAGGACCTGGAGCCGGCGGCCACCTCGCTGAGCTTGTCGGCGTCGACGACCTTGATCATTCGATAGCCGGTCTCGACCGCCCCCATGTCCCGGAGCGTCCCGATCGCCTCGTTCACAGTCTGCCTGCTCGACCCCAACAGGGTCGCGATGGCAGCCTGGGAGAGCTCGACTTCGTCTCCCTTGGCCGCCTCTTCGACCAGCAGGTCGGCGACCTGGGACAGCACCGTCTTGTGCATCAGATGGACGATGCGACGCTGGGTGTTCTGAAGCTGACGGAGCCCTGCCACGAGCCAGCGCAGGCAGAGGGCAGGATGCCTGGCCAACTCGGGAATCAACGTCTCTCGCTCGAAGCGAAATGCCTTGACCTGGTTGACTGCCCGGGCAGACGACATATAGGTGCCCTCGCCGAACATGGCGATATCGCCGATGACCGAACCCGGGCCGACCCGGGCCACTACCCGGCGCCGGCCGCTATGCAGCCGGTAGAGGTCCACCTCACCACTCCGAATCAGGTAAGCCGCTACCGCCGGTTCACCCTCCTTGAACAGGTGCGAACCGGTGAAACGGGATATCGGCTCGGCGACGCTTCTCAAGGCTTCGACATCATCTCTGGCGAGAGGCAAATAGTCGGGTCGCCCAAATGAACGTGCCAGCCAGGCCAAATGCTGGTCTTGGGCAGTATTCATCCTACAGGCGCCATCCAATCTGATAGACGGTGGGAGGGAGCCTACTGGCGAACGAGTGCATTCCTCCGAGCGCTAGTCACTGCAGTAGCTCGGTCTCGATCGTTTCGGTCAGCTCGTCCTCGAAGATCGTCCCGGAATGCACTTCCGCGACGGTGCCATCAGCAGATATGAAAACCGTGGTGGGCATCGAGATGCCGCCGAACTGGTTGTATATGGCCCCATCACGGTCGTGGGCGAGGCGATAGTCGACGTTCGTCTGCTCCACCAACCGATTCGCCGCGTCGATGTCGACTTCCTGCATGTTGACGCCGATGAACTCCACCTGGTCCCCGAGACGACGGTGGACCTCGCCGAAGTCAGGCATCTCGCTTATGCAAGCCGGACACCACGAGGCCCAGAAGTTGAGCACCACGGGTTTGCCTGTCAGGTCACTGAGCTGTTGAGAGCTCCCGTCGAAAAACTCGAGAGTCACATCCGGCGCCGACTCTGCCGACTCCCGGGCAGCATCTGCCGGCTGCTGGTCGGCGTTCTGGGTCAGCAGCACAACGCCAGCAGCGAGCAGGACGAATGTTCCCACAACCAGCACGTAACGGCTGGCCGGGGCTCTTTTCTTCTGGAATTGCTTATTAGCCATCTACCCGCGCAACAATTCTGCGCTCAACTGAATTCGGGGAAGCGTCGGACCTGCGACACTCGACGCA
>JBKHKD010000012.1:0-93974 GCA_046537785.1 Actinomycetota bacterium | reverse complement strand
CCTGCCGGGAGTGCGGCACCTACAAGGGTCGCGAAGTCCTAGAGACCACCTAAAACCTTGTCCCGCATCGCCCTCGACGCGATGGGGGGCGACCACGCCCCAGCCGAGACCGTTGCCGGCGCGGTCGATGCCGTCTCCCGCGGTGTCGACATCGTCCTGGTCGGCAACCGGGATCTTTTGACGTCGGAACTCGAGAATTACGAGACGGATCTGCCCGTCGTCGATGCCTCCGATGTCATCGGCATGGGAGACGACCCGACCCGGGCGCTCCGGGAGAAGCCACAGGCCTCTATCGCGGTGTGCGCCCGTCTCGTCGCCTCCGGCGAGGCAGACGGCTTCGTCTCCGCAGGGTCAACCGGTGCCGCCATGACCGCGGCCGCGATCATCATCGGACGGCTCCAGGGTGTCACCCGGCCTGCGATAGCAACCATTTTTCCCACCCCGGGCACACCGACCCTCGTCCTCGACTCGGGCGCAAACCCTGAGGTAAAGGCGAGCCAGCTCGCCCAATTCGCGGTCATGGGATCCGTGGCCGCACGGGCTCTCCTCGATGCCGATCCGCCCCGCGTCGGGCTCCTCTCGATCGGCGAGGAAAAAGGCAAGGGGCGTGACCTCGAGCGAGCGGCCTACGACCTGATTGCTGCCAGCCATGTCGAATTCGTGGGCAACATCGAAGGCCGGGACGTCGCCACCGACAAGGTGGACGTCATCGTCACCGACGGTTTCACCGGCAATGTGTTCCTCAAGGCGACCGAAGGGACCGCCTCGCTCATCACCTCCTATGTGATGGAGGCGATCTCGATGCTCCCCGACGACGTGCAGGCGCAGGTCATGCCGGCCCTCGCCAAGGTAAAAGAGAAGATGGACTGGGAGACCTACGGCGGGGCCCAGCTTCTCGGGGTCAAGGGTTCGGCGCTCATAGCCCATGGCAGCTCCAGTCGCCGCGCCATCACCAATGCCCTGACCATGGCCAGAGACAGCGCCGACAAGGATCTACCCGGCAGGATGGCCCGCGCCCTGTCATGAGCCTCGAGGACAGGATCGGGCACAGTTTCTCCGATCCTGCCCTACTGAGACTGGCGCTCACCCACCGGTCTGTGAGCAGCGACGACCCTGCCCGCAACGACAACGAACGTCTCGAGTTCCTGGGCGATGCGGTGCTCCAATTTGTCATCACCGACCTTCTGTATGAGTCCTATCCACAGCTTGCAGAAGGGCAGATGGCCAAGGTCCGGGCGGCAGTAGTCAGCCGGGACACCCTGGCCGAGGTGGCCCGCTCCCTCGATCTGGGAACGTACGTCGAGCTCGCTCCCAGCGAGGAGGCGACCGGGGGGCGGGAGAAAGATTCGATCCTCGCCGACACCGCCGAGGCCATCATCGGGGCGATCTATCTCGACGGTGGTCTGGAACCGGCCCGTCGGGTCGTGCTGGATCTGTGGACGGACAAGGTGGCCGAGCGGTCCAGACAGCCCGGGGTCAAGGACTACAAGACCCGTCTTCAAGAGCTGGTCGCCCGGGACGGAGCCCGTCCCGCCTACGAGGTCGAGGGAACCGGGCCGGACCATGACCGCAGGTTCACCGCCAGGGTGACAGTGGACGGCAAGGAGTACGGGACGGGGGAGGGCCGGTCGAAGAAAGAGGCGGAGCAGGAAGCGGCCGCCAGGGCACTCGAGTCGCTCAGCTCAGATTCTCGGTAGACAGAGTCTCCCTGCGGGCCCTCAGGTCTACGTACCAATGGGTGAACATCGCGGCGATTGCACCCACCAGCAGACCCTGAGCAAGAACGCCGACCGCGGCAGCAATGGCGAGCCCCACCCCGAACTCACCGACCGCCACGAGGGGGAGGGCTACCAGTTGGATTAGTTGGGTGGCCACACCACTCAGAAAGCCCACGATCAGGGTGAAGCCAGCCGTTGCCCACCACCTTCCCCGCACCAGTCTCATGCTCCTCCGGATGGAATGGAGCACTCCTCCGGACTCGATGGCCAAAGCGGATGTCGTCATCGAGGCCGATACTCCGGCCCAGACACCGGGCCCGATGAGAACTGCCAGCAGCAACAGGGCGATGAGCTGGGAGGCCAGATTCGGGGTGCCGACTGATAGTGCGGGGACGAGCCAGATGAAGCCGCCCAGGCCGACGAGGATCGTCACCGATGCCATGACCAGGAGGACGGCACCAAGCCCTCTCACATAGTGGTTTAGTGCTGCCCGGATCGCCTCACCCGGGGTGAGAATCCGCCCCCTGATCTGGGCGGCTACGGCACTGTGGCTGGCGAGGGCGACGAACACGCCAGCGATCACCTGGAGGAGGATGGCCACACCGACAGCGACAAAGAACGGCTCGGCGAGCTCCCGGTAGACGTCGCTCGATAGCCGCTGGAGGCTGTCCGGACGGTTCATCACTAGGTCCAGGAAGTCGGCGGCACCTGTGGACATGAACACGACAACGGTCAGGATCCCGGTGGGGACGAAGACCGAGATGCCCGCCACCGCAACTGACTTCCAGACGGTGGCGAGGCCGTTCATGGCGTCGCCCAGCACCTGGGCGAACTGGCGGGGAGGTATCACCATGAGCCACGGTACGGTAACCGCCAGGTCCGGGAGATTGCACTGCCAGAGTTGCCAGAGGTCGAGATAACGAGACGTCACCTCGAAACGGCGATGGTTGGCCGCGTACTCGAGACGGTGGAGGTCCGCCATGTGCGCACCGCAAGACACAACTCGTCTCCCGAGGAAGTCGTTTCCAGGCTCACCGGCCGTCGGGTCGAGGCCGTACGACGGCGGGGCAAGTTCCTCGAAGTGCTTCTGGACGACGGTCAGACGATGGTTGCTCACCTGGGGATGTCCGGGCGGTGGTCGCTCGATGCAGACGGGGAGTATCCCCACACCCATTTCGTCGGGCACCTCGATGATGGCTCTGTCGTGAAGTTCATCGATCCCCGCACCTTCGGCTTCGTGGCCGTCTACGACGAGGACGACATAGCAGCGTCGGGTCTGAGCCGTGTCGGCCCCGACGCCTGGGCGGATCCACCGACATCCGTGGAGCTGGCCCGGCGACTCGCCGGACGGAAGGCGCCGATCAAGGCACTGCTTCTCGATCAGGGCCCGATATCGGGTCTGGGCAACATCTACGCCGACGAAGCCCTGCACCGGGCTGGAATTCACCCGCTCACTCCTGGAGGAGATCTCACCGGCAGCGACACCGCCCGTCTCCTCGAGTCCATCGGTGAGGTGCTCGACGCCGCCATCGACAGTGGCGGGACCACCCTCGACGATCTTGCCTACCTGCTTCCTGACGGGCGAGCCGGCGACAACCTGGCGCAGCTGCGGGTCTACGGGCGCGAGGATGAGCCGTGCCTGGTCTGCGGGACGCCGGTGGCCAGGATCATCGTCCGCTCCCGGTCCACCCATTTCTGCCCTCAATGCCAGGAGCGAAGATGACCAAGGCCGTTCATGTGTTCGTGAAGGGGCGGGTCCAGGGTGTCGGCTATCGGCAGGGGTGCCGGCAGACGGCGAGATCCCTCGACCTCGTCGGATGGGTCCGCAACCTCGATGACGGCAGGGTGGAGGTTTTCGCCCAGGGCCCGGATGAGGGAGTGGACCGTCTCATGGACTGGATATGGGCCGGTCCGCCGGGCGCCCGGGTGCTCGGTGTCGAGTCCGATGTGGTCGCTCCCGACGCCACCCTGACCGACTTCTTCATCCAGCCGAATAGGTCCCGCCGTAGCTGAAACCGTGGGGAATCGGTCCAACTTGGTTAGCCTGAAGTGGCAATCACAAGCATGTCATTTGCCAGGTAGCCAGCTTTGTATCTCAAGTCTCTGAAAGTCACCGGTTTCAAGTCGTTCGCCGACCGGACCCGGCTCGAGTTCCAGCCCGGGGTGACGGTCGTGGTCGGCCCCAACGGCTCGGGTAAGTCCAACCTTGTCGACGCCCTCCAGTGGGTTCTCGGCACCCAATCGACCAAGTCTCTACGCACACCGAAGATGGAGGATGTCATCTTCGCCGGGACGGCGACCAGGCCGTCGCTCGGTAAAGCCGAGACGACCCTCATCATCGACAACGAAGAGCGGCAGATCGACCTCGATGTCGACGAAGTGTCGATCACCCGGAGGCTCTATCGCGATGGCTCGAGTGACTACGAGCTGAACGGGGTGAGCTGCCGTCTGCTCGATATCCAGGACCTGCTCTCCGATTCCGGCGTGGGACGTCACCAGCACGTGATCATCGGTCAGGGCGAGATCGGACGGGTCCTCAACGCCTCCGACGACGAGCATCGGGCAGTCATCGAAGAGGCCGCCGGCATTCTGAAGCACCGTCGCCGGAAGGAACGTGCCGAGCGACGGTTGGAGCGCACCGACGAGGACATGGTCCGTCTGCAGGACCTCCTCGGCGAGCTCAACCGCCAGATGCGTCCTCTGCGACGCCAGGCCAAGGCCGCCGACAAGTACGAGGGCCTCAAGGACGAGGTCAAGGCTTTACGCCTTTACCTGGGTGGCCAGGAGCTCACCGGCATCGACCGCGAGTTGACTGTGTTGTCCTCGGAGAAGTCGATTCTCTCGGAGAGACTCGAGGTGGATCAGAAGCGGGTCCGAGCGCTCTCGGAGCGGCTCTCGGAGCTGACCGAGGTCGCCGGGACCGTCGGCGCCGACCTCGACCGGGACACCTCCGCCGCGGCCATGCTGGAGACCACCGGGGAGAGACTGAGACGTGTTGCCTCGATTGCCCAGGAGAGAGGACGAGCCCTGTCGGGCCGTCAGGAGGCCACGGCGGAGCGTCGTGGCGATCTCGAGGAAGAGCTCACCCGCATAGACGACGAACTCGCCTCCATCGAGTCGGATCGCAACCAGGCCGAGCAGGACGCCTCCACCGCCGAGGATGCCTTCCGTCGTCTCGAGGACGAGGAACGCGCCATTTCCACCCAGAACTCGCTGTCGCCCGAGGGCGCCCTGGCCGCGGTCAGGGGAGAGATGAGCGCTCTCGAGTCGTCGGTGGGCCGCGACGAGAGGGAGATCGAAAAGGTCGCCCACCGGATCAACGTCCTCGGATCCCAGATCGAAGACGAGCAGCAGGAGATCGACCGACTCAACACCGAGATCCAAGCGATGGACACCTCTCTCGGCGATCTTCAGAGTCGCTATGAGGAGAAGTCCAGGCAACGGTCCAAGGCACAAGAGCAGTGGACCCGCGCCGAGGAGGAGGTCGACTCCGCCCGTCTCGACCTCGCCTCCGCCAACGCCCGCATGGAGGCCATCGCCTCTGCCCTGGAGGGCCGTTTCGACGCCGGGGCCAGGGAGACTATTGAATCGGCGCCGGGCACGCTCGGCTCCCTCGCCTCCCAACTCGACATCCCCGAGGGTCTGGAAGCCGCCGTCGACGTCGCTCTCGGTGAGTGGGCCGATGCAGTGGCCTTCGGCGATCCCGACTCGGTCCGTAACGCCGTGGAGACCGTCAAGGGCTCCGGCGGGGGGTCGGTGTCGGTCGTCTCTTCGGTTTCTGAGACCTCCACCCCGGCAAGCGAGGTGGCGTCACGTCTCGGTCTCGATGCTCTCGTCGACCTGCTGGGACCCGACTGTCATCGCGGGCTCGCCACCCGGCTTCTGGGCGACGTGGTGCTCGTAGAGGGATGGAGCGCGGGATGGTCACTCGTCTCAAAGAACCCGGCGCTTCGTGCGGTCACCCCCGAAGGCGACCTGATCTCGGTTTCCGGTGTCCGCATCGGCGACCCCGACGGTGTGGGATCGGCCATGCTCGAAGCGGCCGAGGTGGCCATGGAGAAGGCTTCGACCGATCTCGCCCGTGCGCAATCGATCCACACTGCGGCCAAGCGCGACTTCGACAAGAGCAGAGATGCCGAGCGGAAGGCCCTCGAGTCTCTTGAGCAGGCAGAGAGCGCCCTCGCCGGCCACTCGGAGGCAATGAGCCGTTTCCAGGCTTCGGTGCGGTCCCTGAAAGAGGAGCGGACCAGGCTCGAGGAGCGTCGCAACTCCCTACAGCAGTCCATCGACGCAGGAAAGCAGCAGATCGACTCCCTGCGCACACGTCTCGCAGCTCTGGAGGGCGAGGAAGCCGAACGGCTTGCCGTCTGGGAGGAGATGGAGGGGCGGAGGGCACAACTCGCTGCCGACCGGGAGTCGGCGCGATCGAAATGGCAGGAAGCCGCCACCGCGCTGCGCGCGGTGAACGAGCGGGAGCGATTGCTGGCTGACCGTCGCGAGAATGTCACCGCAGAGCTCGGTCGACTCGACCTCGGTTTCGTTGCCGACGACGACCCGGCACGTCTCGAGAAGGTTGGTGAGTTCGCCAGACGGGCGGTCGCTGTCCTGGAGACCCGGGTCGAGGAGTTGCGGGAGCGTCAGGCCGGGCTGCGGGAGCAGAACGCGAAGGTGCGTTCGGAGCTGGACGAGGTCCGTTCGGAACATCAGGAGCGGTCGGAAGCGATCTCTGAGGCCAGGACCCGAATCGGCGAGATCGATGTTCGCCTGACCGAGCTGCGGATGAAGAAAGAGTCCGTCGTCGAGTCCATCCGTCGCGACGCTGACGCCGATGTCGAAGAGGCGATGGGGGCACCCCGGCCCGACATCCCCGAGGATGCCGATCCCGAGGAGCTGATGGAGAGTCTTCTCACCCAGCTGCGCCGGCTGGGGCCGATCAACCCGCTCGCCGCCGAGGAGTATCGCGAACTCGAAGAGCGCCACAGTTTCCTCTCCGAGCAGATGGCCGACGTCGAGAGCTCCCGTGCCGAGCTGCGCAAGGTCATCTCCGCACTCGAGACCGAGATCCAGAGTCGCTTCGATACGGCCTTCACCGAGGTCGCCGCGGCGTACCAGAAGTATTTCGAGGCTCTGTTCCCGGGGGGCAGGGGGAGGATCCGTCTCGTCGACCCCGATGATCCCCATTCGGGGGTGTCCATCGACGCTCAACCCCTGGGCAAGAAAGTCTCCCAGATGAGTCTTCTCTCCGGCGGTGAGAGAAGCCTTGCCGCTCTTGCCTTTCTGTTCGCGATCTTTGAGGCCAGACCAAGCCCGTTCTACGTGCTCGATGAGGTCGAGGCGGCTCTCGACGATGCCAACCTGCGGCGTTTCCTCCGCATCGTCGACGAGTTTCGTCAACGTGCCCAGCTCATCATCGTGACCCACCAGCAGCAGACCATGGGCGCCGCCGACGTCCTGTACGGGGTCACCATGGAGCCAGGCGGCTCTTCACAGGCCGTTCGCAAGGACATGCGAGAGGCGATAGAAGCCGACCAGGTCGCCTGACCAGCATGGATACTTCTGTGCTGGTAGCGGCCGCTGTCGTGCTCGGGGCAGCCCTCATCGTTGGTCTGTTGCTCTGGCAACGCCGCCCCGCACCTCCCGACGAGGACACCGTGGCGAGCACGGGTACGAGCACCGCTGTTCCGGCCCGGTCCGCTCTCGGAACCGCCCTGCGGCGGGCACTCGGCGGCGGCCTCGACGAAGACAGCTGGGACACCATCGAGACGGCGCTGTTGTCCGCCGACGTCGGAGTGGAGGCCACCGGGAAGATCATGGAGACTCTCCGTGAATCCCGACCGGAGACCGTAGAGCAGGCCCGCGTCGCTTTGGCAGACGGCCTCAAAGCGGAACTGGAGGGCAAGGATCGCCGGCTGACACTGTCGGGCTCGCCGGCCACGATCGTCGTCGTGGGAGTGAACGGAACCGGGAAGACCACCACCATCGCCAAGCTGGCGAAGCGGCTTCAGGACGAAGGGAAGACAGTGACCCTGGGGGCTGCGGATACGTTTCGTGCCGGGGCCGGCGAGCAGCTCCAGACGTGGGGCGACCGTCTCGGGGTGCAGGTGATCAGGGGACAGGAGGGAGGCGACCCCGCCTCAGTTGCCTTCGACACTGTCGAATCGGCCCGGGCGAAGGGAGCCGACGTGGTGATCATCGATACCGCCGGGAGACTTCACGGGAAGAGGAACCTCATGGCAGAGCTTGAGAAACTCCATCGTGTCGCCGGTGGGGATCAGGTGAGCGAGGTGCTCCTGGTGCTGGACGCCACCGCGGGACAGAACGGGTTATCCCAGGTCCGGGAGTTTTCGACTGCCGTCCCCATCAGCGGGATCGTCCTGACCAAGCTCGATGGCACCGCCCGGGGTGGGATCGTCGTGGCGGTGGAGCGGACCCTCGGTGTCCCCGTTAAGTTCGTCGGGGTCGGAGAACGTCTCGACGATCTCGAGACGTTCGACCCCGATAGTTTTATCGACTCATTACTGGCATGAACACTGAGGAACTGGTCGAAGCGGCAAGGGCGGCGGCGCAAGGCTCCTACTCGCCCTATTCCGGGTTCCGGGTGGGTGCGGTGGCGGTCGGCTCCGAAGGCGAGATCTTCAGCGGCGCCAATGTGGAGAACGCCGCCTACCCCTCAGGGACCTGCGCCGAGGCCACCGCGATCAACTCCGCCGTGTCTCATGGTGTCCGGAAGATCGACATCGTGGTCGTCTCCGGCCTGGATGCCGAAGACGTCGATGGCGCCTACCCCTGCGGGAGATGTCGTCAGATCATGTCCGAGTTCGATGTGAGCCGGGTCATCGTCTCCGCGGGAGAGGGCTCCGAGGTGCGAGAGCACACTCTCGACGAGCTGTTGCCCTACAGGTTCAGTCTGTAGCTTCCAGTTGCGACGGCCAGTCGTCCCGGTCCTCCTCACGGACGACGAATCTGACAGCCGACCAGGTCTCGTCGATAGAGCACACCTTGTTGTCCACCATGCCCTTGGGCAGGAAGACCTCTCTCAACGTGTCTTCGTTGATGTCGGTTTGCTGGCCTGAGGACTTCTTGGGCCAGGCCACCCAGATTGCCCCGTCGGCCGGCAGCAGCGTCATGGCACGATGAAAGCCGCGTTCCGCCTCGGCGGACCGGGAGGAGAAGATGAGGAAGAGGTCGGCGGGCTTGTTGTCGGCGTCGCGGCGAACGTCGACGTCATCGGGCAGGTCGCCGAGATCGAAATGGAAGTAGTTGGGGGCGTTGAGGATGCTCACTGTCATCCCCTGATCGATCCCCAGCTTCTGGGCAAGGGGTTTCTGGTTGTCGTCGGCCATGGGAACGATTATGCCCGCTGGGAATCGTCGGTAAACGATCGCGGTTGTCGCAGGTTGACTTCGAGGTCGACGGCGAGCCGGTGGAGTTGACTCTCTACGACACCGGGCACCCCGGCTACTTCATCCCCTTCCGGGACAAGACGTCCGGGGACTCCACGTACAACCCCTCGTGTGTCTACGCCGACGCCTATTCGTTCGGGAGAAATGGGCGTTCGCCCCTAACATCGGGGGTTCTCTCCCGGAGCGACCATGGACCGAACACCCATACAGATTGGGCCTGAGCACGAGGCATGTGGCGTCGGTTTCATCGCCGCCCGTGACCGGGTGCCGTCGTTCCGGATGACCCGTCTTGCGGTCGAGTGCCTCCAGCGTCTCGACCACAGGGGTGCCCGCGCCGCCGACGGCACCGGTGACGGCGCCGGTGTCCTCACCCAGATCCCCCACAAGCTGATCGCCAGGGAGCTGCGGGCACGCGGCAAGGAGATCGACCCGGAGAAGATCGGGGTCGTGATGTGTTTCCTGCCGCCGGATGAAGCCGCGGCCTCACGCTCCCTCGTCAGCGAGGCCCTGGAGGAGGAGGGCATCCGCCTGATCCTCTGGCGGTCCGTTCCCATTGACCCCAGTGTGCTCGGAGAGCATGCCCTCGAGGTGCTTCCCCTCATCGAGCAGGCCGTGGTGGTCTCAGATTGGGTCGGGGACGAGTTCGAGCGAGCCCTGTTCCTGGCCCGTAAGCGGATGGAGCGGGATGGCCACCGGGACTTCTCGGTGCCTTCGGCGTCGAGCAGGACCGTCGTCTACAAGGGTCTCTTCACCGCATCCCACATCGACGACTTCTACTGGGATCTCCGCGACCCGGACTTCGAGACGTCTTTCGCCATCTTCCATCAGCGCTTTTCCACCAATACCTTTCCGAGCTGGGACAACGCCCAGCCTTTCCGGGCGCTGGCGCACAACGGCGAGATCAACACCATCCAGTCGAACCGGTCGTGGATGGAGGCACGGGAACGGGCCGCGACGCCGGGTGTGTGGGGCGACCGGCTGACAGACGTGTTCCCGTTTCTCCAGCCAAACCTCTCCGACTCCGCCAGTTTGGACAACGCCTTCGAGCTCCTGTTGCAGAGTGGCCGCTCGTTGCCTCACGTCAAGGAGATGCTGATCCCGGCGGCGTGGGAGAACGTGGCCGACTTGTCGCCCGAGTTGGCCTCCTTCTACGCATACCACGCCTTTCTCACCGAGCCCTGGGATGGGCCCGCCGCCATCGCCGCCACGGACGGGCTCTCCCTTCTGGCAGGGATGGACCGCAACGGGCTGCGTCCCGCCCGATGGACCCTCACGCCGGATGTGCTGATAGTGGCGTCGGAGGCGGGTGTGTGTCCCGAGGAGGAGGCCAATGCCCTCGAGACGGGCCAACTTGGCCCCGGTGAGCTGATTACCTTCGACGGTGTCACCGGTGAGATCGGCCGCTCCGACGAGATCAAGGAGAAGCTGGCGAGGGCCCTGCCGTACGCCGACTGGGTCAACACCGAGACTCTCCACATTCGGGCGCCATTCGACCCCGACAACGACGATCGCTTCGACGCCGGGGCGCTGACCCGGGTTTTCGGCTACACCGCCGAGGAGCGGAGGTTGATCCTCTCGCCCCTGGCCCAGGGGACCACCCCCACTGGGTCGATGGGCGACGACACGGGTCTGGCCGTCCTGGCCGACCGTCCCCGCCGGCTGACCCGCTATTTCCACCAGATGTTCGCTCAGGTCACCAACCCGCCGATGGATCCGATCCGGGAGAAGCTGGTGATGTCCTTGCGGATTCAGTTGGGGCGGCGCGGCCCGATTCTCGAGGACCACCCCAGCCAGGCCCATCTCATCGAGCTGGCCAGCCCGATCCTCTCCGACGCGGAGCTCGAGTCGATCGTCCGCTCGGGGGATCGCCGCTTCTTCTCGCACTGGATTGCAGCCACCTGGGCCGCTGCCAACGGGCCGGAGGGCATAAAGCGGCGTCTCGACGAGATCTGTGACGAGGCGGCCGACGCGGTGCGTCTTGGCGCTTCGATCCTCGTCCTGTCCGACAGAGAGACCAGCGCCCAGGAAGCGCCTGTGCCCATTCTCCTGGCTGTTGGAGCGGTCCATCATCGTCTCATCGACGAGGGAATAAGGGGCGACGTCTCGCTGGTGGTCGTGTCCGGCGAACCCCGTGACGCCCACGACATTGCCGCCCTGATCAGTTTCGGGGCGTCCGCCGTCCATCCATATCTGGCGATCGACCAGGTCATCGATCTCGCCAGGTCGGGAATGATCGACGTCGACCCGGTGACGGCTCAGGAGAACTTCCGCACCGGTCTCGAGACCGGACTGTTGAAGATCATGTCCAAGATGGGTGTTTGCACCCTGTCCGCCTATCGAGGCTCCGAGCTTTTCGAAGTCATCGGGTTGTCCGAGAACGTCTGTCACCGCGCCTTCCGCAACGCACCGAGACGCTTGCGCGGCGTGGGGTTCCACAGGCTGGCCGAACAGGCTCTGGCCGCCCACGCCACCTACACCGAGGGTCAGCCCATCCCCGGAGGCTTCTACAAGCACCGCCGTGGCGAGGAGTTTCACATCACCGGCCCCAAGATCGTCCTCAATCTGCAGAAGTCGGTCCGCTCCGGAGAGACAGAGGCGTGGGACAAGTACCTGGACACCATCGGTGATCGGCCGCCTGCTCTCGTCCGCGACCTTCTCTCCTTCGTCGGAGTGGAGCCGATCCCGGTCGAGGACGTGGAGCCCGCCGAGCGGATCATGAGGCGGTTCGTCACCGCCGCTATGTCTCTCGGCGCTCTGTCCCGGGAGGCCCACGAGACGCTCGCAGAAGCGATGAACTCCATCGGAGGGCTCTCCAACTCCGGCGAGGGCGGGGAGGACCCCACCCGCTACGGTTCCGCGCGCAATTCGGGTATCAAGCAGGTGGCATCCGGACGTTTTGGGGTCACCCCCGGCTATCTCGCCTCGGCCGAGGAATTGCAGATCAAGATGGCCCAGGGTTCCAAGCCCGGTGAGGGTGGTCAGCTTCCCGGGCACAAGGTGACCGTCGAGATCGCACGGCTCCGTCACACCGAGCCCGGTGTGACCCTGATTTCGCCACCGCCGCACCACGACATCTACTCGATCGAGGACCTGGCCCAACTGATCTACGACCTCAAGTCGTTCAAGCCGTCGGCCCGGGTCTCGGTCAAGCTCGTCTCGACGCCAGGTGTGGGCACGGTGGCGGTCGGGGTGGCGAAGGCCGACGCCGACGTCATCACCATCTCAGGATCCGAAGGCGGCACCGGCGCCTCGCCCCTTGTCTCCATCAAACACGCCGGCTCTCCGTGGGAGCTTGGTGTCGCCGAGGCCCATCAGTCGCTGGTGTCGAAGGGAATGAGGTCCCAGGTGATACTCGAGACCGATGGGGGCTTGCGCACGGGGCGCGATGTTGTCGTCGCCGCTCTGTTGGGCGCGGAACGGTTCGGCTTCGGGACACTCCCCCTTCTGGCCATGGGGTGCAAGATGGTGCGACAGTGTCATCTCAATACCTGCCCGGTGGGCATCGCCACCCAGGACCTGGAACTTCGGGCGAAGTTCACCGGCGCCGTCGACCAGGTCATCTTGTTGTTCCGGCATCTCGCTGAGGAGATCAGACATCACCTCGCCGCCCTGGGAGCGCGGACGATCGACGAGATCATTGGTCGTGCCGACCTCCTTCGCCCGGTCGACAGCAACGACGCTCTCGCTCCCGATCTGGCTGCTCTTCTGGTGCGTGCTCAGGGCCGGCGGCGGCATGAGGGTTATCAGCCGATCCCGTTCTCCAAGCTGTCCGAGCGCATCGTCTCCGATGCTTCCGAGGCCATCAAAGGCAACGAGAAGGTCGATCTCAACTACCCGATCCAGAACACTGACCGCACGGTTGGCGGGCGTCTCTCCGGCGAGATTGCCGCAATTCACGGAGACACGGGTCTGCCGGAAGATGCGATAAAGATACGTCTCAACGGCACCGCTGGCCAGAGCTTTGGCGCCTGGCTATCGCCCGGGGTGACCCTCGACCTGAGGGGCACCGCCAACGACTACGTCGCCAAGGGCATGGCCGGTGGCACCGTGGCCGTCACCCCCACCCGCGGCGAGGGTGTTCCTCACGCCGCCGGCAATGCGGTCCTCTACGGCGCCACGGGCGGCCGGGTGTTCCTGGCCGGCCGGGTCGGCCAGCGATTCGCCGTCCGCAATTCCGGCGCCGCCGCCGTCGTGGAAGGTTGCTCCGACCATGGTTGTGAGTACATGACAGGGGGAGTGGTGGTCGTGCTTGGTGAGGTGGGCCGCAACTTCGCCGCCGGCATGACCGGGGGCATGGCCATTGTCTGGGATCCCAACATGGCCCTCAAGGCCCGTCTGGCCGAGACGGCACCCTCCGTGAGGCGACCGGTAGGCACCGAGGTGGAGATGCTCCGTTCATTGCTCGAGGAGCACTACGAGGTCACCTCGAGCCCGGTAGCGGGTCGGATCCTCGAAGACGAAGACGGTCTCGACGACTTCTGGGTGGTCGAGCCGCAGGGCGACGTCGACCACCCCAGCGAAGTCATCATCGAAACGGCCGATGAGGTATGAGGTATGAAGTATGAAGTATTGGGACTGCCAGTTCGGTGGACTAAGTCCCGGAGGGGAGATTCGGGGTCAGCGCTATCACTAACCACGGTGCTCCCCTGGACAAGGCCCTCCGCTGGACCCGGCAGTCCTCATACCTGATACTTAATACCTTCTACTTCTTCTCCAATGCCTCGATCAGCTTCGGTAGCACGTTGTGGACGTCTCCGACGATGCCCAGGTCGGCCACGGAGAAGATGGGCGCGTCGGGGTCCTTGTTGATGGCGATGATCGTCCCCGAGTCCTTCATCCCGACGAGGTGCTGCATGGCGCCCGATATTCCGGCGGCGATGTAGACATCGGGTTTGACTGTCTTTCCGGTCTGGCCGACCTGTTTGGCATACGGGACCCATCCGGCGTCGACGATGGCTCTGGTGGCGCCGGTGGCGGCTCCGAGAGGCTTGGCGACCTTCTCGATCAGCTCGTAGTTCTCGGCCGATCCGAGCCCGCGTCCTCCGGAGACGACGACGGGTGCGTCGCCCAGCTGCGGACCTTCCCGCTCTTCTGTGTGGGATTCGGTGACCCGGGCTTCTGAGCTGCCGACATCAACCAGATCCAGGGTGGTCACCTCCGGGGCGCTGCCGTCCGAGGGTTGGGCGGGGAACGACTTGGGTCGGACCAGGACGATATGTGGGGGCTGTGACATGGCTGCGGTGGCAATCTGGCTGCCACCGAAGATCTCGTGGTCGGTCTCCACGCCTTCGCCGGTGAGCCGGATGTCGGAGACGTTGGAGAGCACGCCGACCCCAAGCCGGGCGGCGAGTCGTCCGGCGACATCCCGGTCGGTGTACGCCTGGCCGAAGACGATCAGGTCGGGTGAGTCTTCAGCTGCCTTGTCCGCCATTGCCGCTGCCAGCGGTGCGGAAGGGAGCCGGTCACCGGCGTCGGCATGCAAGACCGCCGTGGCCCCGTACTCACCGAGGGCTGCGAAGTTCTCGTCGGAACCTGCTCCGAGATAGACCGCGGTCACCTCACCCAGGTCACGGGCCTTGGTCAGCAGCTCCATAGCGAGGGTCGATGGCGCTCCGTCGGTTTCTTCTACGAATACCCAAACGTTCGCCATCTCAGATCACCTTCTTCTCTTCTAAGAGCTTGACGATCTCGGCGAACGCTTCGCCCTCGTCTTCGATCACCCGGCCGGCCTCACGCTCGGGCGCCTCCGTGATCGTCGTCACCTTCTGACCATCTGTGGCTTCGGCACCGACGTCGGCGAGGCTCACCGTTTCCAGCGGTTTCTTCTTGGCGTCCATGATTCCCTTGAACGTCGGATACCGGGGCTCGACCACACCGGCTGTCACCGACACCACCGCAGGAAGCGCGGCTTCGACCACGTCATAGCCCGTTGCGGTCTGGCGATGGATCTTCACCTCCGTGCCGTCGGTCTCCACCGATGTCGCATAGGTGAGGGCGGGGACGTCCAACAACTCGGCCACCATCTGGGGGACCACACCCGAATAGCCATCGGTCGACTCGGTGCCGGCTATCATCAGATCGAAACCTTCTTCGGCGATCGTCTTCGCCAACACGCGGGCCGTCGACAACGCATCGGAACCACGCAGCGAATCGTCATCGACGATCACCGCCTTGTCGGCACCCATCGCCAATGCCTGACGAATCCCCTGAGCATTTCCCTGTGGGCCCATGCTCACGAGGGTGACCGTCCCCTCGTTGGCCTGAGCCAACTGAAGACCCATCTCCACCCCGTAACGATCCGTGTCGTCGAGGACCTGTTCGGCCGGTCTCACCAGCCAGTTGGTCCCCTCCTCCAACGAATACGGGGTGGCGGGGTCCGGAATCTGCTTCACGCAGACAACGACCTTCATACCGCACTACTCCTTGTCTTTGACGCTGGCGATGGTAACCAGCATGGTGAGAATTGAGTATTCGCTCAAATTTGGGAGCGATCGACGCGCTCCACGACTAGCTGGCGCGGCTCGGGAGCGTCGGGGCCGACTTCCCAGGCGGCGGCGAGTTTTTCCTTCTGGTCTGCCCATTTCCTCTCGTCGTTGTAGCGAACCGTTGCCAGGGGTGCGCCTTGAGTCACCCGGGCGCCGATCTTGGCCTCGAGCGTGATTCCGACGCCACGGTCGATGTTGTCTTCCTTTCTCTCCCGACCCGCTCCCAGGCGGGTGGCGGCGATTCCGATCGTCCGGGCGTCACAGGCAGTCACGAAACCGTCGCGTGACGCCTCGACGGTGGCCTCGTTCCCGGCCATTTCCAGAAGTGATGTGTCGTCGAGCACCGAAGGGTCGCCACCATGTGCCCTGGCCACGTCCTTCAGCTTGTCCAGAGCGGCACCCGACTCGATGGCCTCTTCCAGACGGTCCCGTACGCTGTCTATTCCCGCCAGCTCCAGCATGACCTCGGCCAGGGCGAAGGTGATCTCGGTGACGTCCTCGGGCCCTTTCCCGTTGAGCACGTCGACCGACTCCCTGATTTCGTTGGCGTTGCCAACCTCCCGGCCCAGGGGCTGTTCCATCGATGTGATGAGAGCCACCGTCTCGACACCGTGGTTGACCCCGATGCCGACCATCGTTCGGGCCAGCTCGCGGGACTCCTCCAACTCGTCCATGAAGGCGCCCGATCCGGTCTTGACGTCCAGGACCAGGCCGTCGAGCCCCTCAGATAGCTTCTTCGACATGATCGAGCTGGCGATCAGCGGTATCGAGGCGACCGTCCCGGTGGAGTCCCGGAGGGCGTAGAGCTGACGGTCGGCAGGGACCATCGTGTCGGATTGGCCGGCGAGCACGAGCCCGTGGTTGGTCAGGATCTCCCGGAATCGCTTCTGGTCGATGCGCGGCTCGAAGCCGGGTATCGACTCCAATTTGTCGAGGGTGCCGCCGGTGTGCCCCAGACCGCGGCCCGACATCATCGGTACCGCTATGCCACATGAGGCGACCAGGGGGGCGAGCGGGATGGAGATCTTGTCTCCAACGCCTCCAGTCGAGTGCTTGTCGATCTTCGGCAGCGGAATCTCGGAGAAGTCGAGGGTGTCGCCGGAAGACATCATCGCCGAGGTCCAGACGGCCAGCTCCTCGTCGGTGAGGCCGTTGATGACGATTGCCATCGCCATCGCCGCCATCTGGTAGTCGGGCACGTCGCCGTTCGTGTAGGAGTCGATCAGCCACTCGATGCCCTCGGCGGGCAGCGTTTGTCCGTCCCGCTTCAGTTCGATCAGTTCAACGGCGGTGTATGCCATGGCGACAAGGTAGTGGCCCGGAGCCGAAGGTAGGGTCGGGGCGCGTGAGTACCTATTTGCGCTACCCGCATCTGAGCGGGAATCTCCTGACCTTCGTCGCAGCCGATGACATCTGGCTCGCCCCCCTGGAGGGAGGGCGAGCCTGGCGGCTCACCGACGATAACGAGCCCGTCCGAACCCCCCGTTTCTCTCCTGACGGCAGCCACATCGCCTTCATCTCGTTCCGCGATGGCCATCCGGAGGCCTATGTCGTCGCGGTATCCGACGGGGAGACTCGGCGCCTTACCTGGTGGGGAGCCAAGAACACCCTGGTCCTCGGGTGGACGGCCGATGGCCGCGTGCTTGTCGCCTCCCATGCCGGCGAGAAGAATATGCGCGACGTGGTGGTCAAGGCCGTCGGCCTGGACGGCTCGGTGGAGCGTCTGCGATACGGCCCCGCCTGGGGTCTGGCCATTGGCGAGGGAGGCGCTACCGCTCTCTCCACACCGGGGTCGCGACCACCGGCGCACTGGAAGCGCTACCGGGGAGGAAGCGCCCCGAGATTGTGGCTCGACCGGGCCGGAGATGGTTCGTGGGAGCGGCTCCTGGCCGACGAGCCGGCTTCTGTGGTTGATCCCATGTGGGTCGATGGTCGCCTCGCATTTGTCTCGGATCGTGGCGCATCGCTTCCCGGCTCCGTCGAGACAGCGAATGAGCAGGCCAACCTGTGGGTTTTTGACGACGTGCTCTCCGACGATCCCGGCGAGCCGCGCCAGGTGACCTTCCAGGGCCCCGACGAGGGATACGTGCGCGACGCGGCCACGGACGGTCGACGCATCGTATGGCACAGCCGGGGCCGGATCATGCTCATGGACGATCTGGAAGGAGATCCCCATGAAGTGGAGGTGACGGTGCCGGGCTCGGCCCCACGTGCGTTTCGGGCCGATCCCAAGAAGAATCTGGGCCGTCCCGTTCCCGATCATGGCGGCGATGCCAGTCTGATCACCTGGCGGGGCAACGGCTACTGGCTGACCCATCGTGAGGGGCCGGCGCGCTCTCTCATCGCCGACCCGGCGGTGCGGGCCAGGGAGCCCGTCCTGCTCGGCAGGACGGGCTATGCGGCACTGGTGAGTGATGCGGAGGGAGAAGACGGTCTCGAGATCCACCACATCGGAGGTGAGGAGGAGCCGAGACGGCTCGCCGTCGGAGCGTTGGGTCGGGTCCTTCACCTGACCAGCGACCCGGCAGGGGAACGGGTGGCCACCATCTCCCACGACGGCAGCATCCGCTTGGTAGACATCGCCTCCGACGCAACAGACGCAATCCGGGAGGTGGCCCACTCACCTCAAGGTGAGGCGCTCTCCCCGAGCTTCTCGCCCGACGGGCGATACCTGATCTGGTCCCAGCCGTCGATGTTCGGAGCATGGCTGCACCAGCTCATGGTGCTCGACACTCGATCCGACTGCGCTGCGGTCCCGCTGACGTCGGGCACCTTTCACGACCACGACCCGGTTTTCACCCGGGACGGGAAGCACATCGTGTTCCTCTCCGAGCGCACCTTCGACCCCGACTACGACAAGCATGAGTTCGGACTGGCGTTTGCCGGGAGCACCCGTCCCTGGCTTATCCCCGTGGCGGCGATTGAGCCGCCGCCTTTCGGGCCGAGCGCCGAAGGCTGGAAGATCAGTTCTCCAGACGACGAGGAAGAAGAGGAGGATCAGCCGAGTCCTGACCTCGATATCGACGGAGCCGAAGACCGTGCGGTCCCGTTCCCCGTACGCTCGGCCAACTACCGGAGACTCGAGACCGGTGCCGCCGGCGTGCTCTGGATCGAGGAGGCTGGGGAAACCGGGGCACTGGGGACCCGCCGGGCCGGAGTCAAGGGCGAGCCCAAACCGGACACGGTTCAGCTGTGGTCCTTCCAGAAGAGAACGGTCGAGACTGTCGTCCCCAAAGTGGACGACTATGCGGTGTCCGGTGATGGCCGCCGACTGGTTGTAAAACACAAAGACACGCTCACCGCGACTCCGGCCGACCGGAAGCCGGAGAAGGAAGATGACCCCGCGGTAGTGAAGGTCGACCTGTCACGGCTTCGCTTTGAGGTCGAGCCGCGCGCGGAATGGGAGCAGATGTTCAACGAGAACACCCGCCTCATGCGCGACCACTTCTGGCGCGAGGACATGGACGGCGTCGACTGGGATGCCGTCGTGGAGCGGTGGCGACCGCTGGTGGGGACACTGACGAGCCATGACGACCTGGTCGATCTCCTGTGGGAGACCATGGGCGAACTCAATACGTCGCACGCCTATGTGATACCCGCCGGCGAGCCCGGTGACCGCAATCGCAAGCTCGGCTTGTTGGGTGCGGACCTCTCTCCAACCGACGGGGGGTGGCGGATCGATCGGATACTTCCTGCCGAGTCGAGCGACCCCGCGGCCCGCTCACCCCTACGGGGAGCCGGAGTTGATGCCCGCGAGGGCGATGTCATCGTGGCGGTCGATGGTGCCCCTGTGGATCCCGTCTTCGGTCCGGCAACCGGTCTGGTGGGAGCAGCCGACAAGCCAGTGGAGCTTACGTTGCGTCGGGATGACGAAGATCGGCGTGTCGTAGTCGTTCCTCTGGGTGACGAGGAGATGTTGCGCTATCAGGACTGGGTCAGATCCCGCCGGGACTACGTGCTGGAGCACTCCGGCGGACGACTCGGCTACGTCCATGTCCCTGACATGATGAGCACCGGATGGGCGCAGCTGCATCGCGATCTGCGTCATGCCAGCCGTCGTGAGGGGCTGGTCGTGGACGTTCGTTACAACCGTGGGGGTCACACCAGTCAGCTGGTCCTCGCCAGGCTCATCAGACGTGTTGTCGGCTGGATTACCGGACGTCACTATGAGGAAGCGAGCGGCTATCCAGACGCGGCTCCGCGCGGGCCCGTCGTGCTCGTGGCCAATGAGTACTCCGGATCCGACGGCGACATCATCAACGCCGCCAGTCAGGCCATGGGTTTGGGCCCGGTCGTGGGCGTGCGTACCTGGGGAGGCGTCGTCGGCATCGACCAGCGCTTCAAACTCGTCGACGGCACGATTGTCACCCAGCCTCGCTACGCATTCTGGCTGAAGGACAAGGAATGGGGCGTCGAGAACCACGGGGTTGATCCCGACATCGAGGTGATCCACAGCCCCGCCGACTACTTCGCCGACCGCGATCCCCAACTCGACCGGGCGATGGAAGAGGCGTTGGCCCGGTTGGAGCAGGAGCCTGCCGCCGGCCCGCCGCCCATGCCCGACCCAAAGGTCGGCTGAGACGGGTACCGGTCAGAGGAGCCCGGATACCTCCGGAATCCCGAGTGCCAGGTTGAGATTCTGCACCGCCTGGACCGCTGCTCCCTTGAGGAGGTTGTCCTCGGCGGCGACCACCGTGAGCCCGAGCCCGTCCTCGCTCACGGTGGTGCCTCCTATCAGTACTCCGGTGCGCCCGGTCCCGTCTCGCAGGGTGGGGATCTCGTCCTGGACGTCGACCAGTGGCTCCTTGCCATACGCTGCTGTCAGCTTCTCAAGGGCATCGTCGACCGTGATGACCTTGGCCAATGGCATGTGCGCCGTCACCAGCAGGCCCCGGAAGGCGGGGTGGACGTGGGGCATGAATCTGATGGTGTGACCGAGATGCCGGGCGCCTTCCCGTTCGTGGTTGTGCCCCGTCAGCCCGTAGGGGATCAGGTTGTCCCGGAGATTCTCCGGATCGTTGCGGGGGGAAGGGGTGGTTCCGGCTCCGGAGTATCCGGACACCCCGAACACAGTGGGGTTTCCGTCGAGATCGTCGACGAAGGGGGCGATGGCGAGCTGCAAGGCGGTGGCATAGCAACCGGGGTTGGCGATGCGGCGGGCGCCGGCGATCTTGTCACGGTTCAGCTCGGGAAGCCCGTACACCCAGGTGTCGTCGAAGCGGTGATCCGCTGAAATGTCCACGATGACCGTGTCCGGGCTCATCGCCCTGGCCCATGGACCGCCGACCCCGTCGGGCAGGGCAAGAAAGATGGCATCGAGCTCGCGGGCGGCAACTCCTTCCGGGCCGAGTGATTCATAGCTGAGCCCCTCGATGGCGGGTACCGGCTGGCCCTCCAGCTCACGTGAGCCGGCGAAATCCACTTTCACGTAAGGGTGATCGTTGAGGGTCCTCATCAACTCGGCTCCGGTGTGTCCCCGGGCCCCGATGACGCCCACCTGGAAGCGCTCAGGCATCGGCCGGCTCCTTCTCGAACGAGGGGTCCATGTCGGATAGCAACTTCACTGCACGTCCTAGAACGTCGAAGTCGTTGACACCCTTCCAGAAAATCGTCCACATGCCGGTGGTCATCTGGCCGTCGGACTCCTTTTCGTAGAAGGCGTTGAACGGGTTGTCCGAGCGCGACCGCCATACCAGGTTCGGATACTCGGAGATCATGTGGTCCCACACAGTGCGGGCCAACCCTTCACCGCGCGCCGTCTCGTCGATGGCGAACTTGTCGAGATAGACGAACTCGTCCAACTTGGCCACGATCGCGGCCGCCCGATAGCTCTCGGAGATGTAGGCGGTGAGCAGGTCGACTCCTTCCCACCAGTCCGCCAGGAGCTTCTGGGCGAAGGCGCCTTGTATGAGATTCGTCAGGCGGTCGACATCGACTTCGTTCTTATGCGTGTAGCGCCCGATTCGCTCACCCTTCCTGACCAGGGTGCCGTCGCCGCTGTGGGTGAACAGCTCCCGTGCCAGTGCCGTCGGTGTGGTGATCGACACAGAGGTGGTCGGAGGGGCGTCATCGAGGAGGCGCTTGATCTCGGCCAGCTTGAGCCTCATTCCCGAGTGCACCCACTCTTCGGCCATGAGCCGGTCGAAATCGGTGGCCAGGTTGATCGAGTCGATGACGTCACCGTTCTCGTCGAGGAGGCCGCCCGAGTCGACCAGAAAGATGATCTTCATCGGCTGCACCTCGTGGACGAGGATCCGGGTGGCGGCGTCGGCGTTGATGTTCACCATCTGCCCCCCGGGAGCGACTCCCAGGCAGGTGAGGATCGGTATGGCACCCGAATTCACGATCGAGCGCAGCAGATCGAGGTGGATCGACGTCGGCTCGCCCACCAGCCCGTACCGCCCGGAGTCGACGAACTCGGCGTCGAACACTCCCTGAGTGAGGCCATGGGCGTCGACACCCTGGACCCTGATCGCCTCCACCAGCCTGATGTTCTGCTCGGTGAAGACCTCCCGGGCGGCGTCGAGCACCTCGGGAGTGGTGACCCGCAGCCCGTCGACCTTCTCGCTGGGGACACCTTCACCTTCCAGCTTCTCGTCGAGTTGGGGACCGCCCCCGTGGATGACGATCGGGGTCAGGCCGACGGTGTGGAGCAGGGCAAGGGAAGCGGCGGTCTCTTCGAGCCGATCCCGCAGGATGGCTCCGCCGATCTTGATGACCGCGAAGCGCGACTGGTCGAGCTCGGAGAACCGCTGCAAATAGAAGTGGATCTCCTTGCCGTCGCTGACGTTCGACAGCAGCTGGACGATCGTCTGGTGAGTGTCCTTGCGGGGCGTCATCATCAGAACCCCGTGACGAGACGCTTCATAATCGCCTTCTGCACGTGGAGACGGTTCTCCGCCTCCTCGTAGGCGATGCAGTTGGGTCCGTCGAAGACGCCGTCGGTCATGATGACATTTCGGCGCATGGGGAGGCAGTGGCTGACGATGGCGCCGTTGGTCCTCTCCATCTTGTCCTCGTCCACGATGAAGTGCTTGTACTGGTCGCGGATCGGCTCCTCCTCCTCCCAACGACCGAAGAAGGGGAGGGCGCCCCAACTCTTGGCGTAGACGATGTCCGCATCGCGGTAGGCCTCGTCGATCTCGTGGGTGACCTTGAGTACCCGGCCGTTGGCTGACGTGTCCGACTCGGCTATGTCGAGGTAGCGCTGGTCGAGCAGGTATTCCTCGTTGGGACAGAGGAGGGTGACGTCCATGCCGAACTTGGCCGCCATGACCAGAGCGGAGTTGGCGACCGCCGAGTTGAGGGGCTTGGGGTGGTAGCTCCAGGTGAGCAGGAACTTCTTGCCGTCCAGTTCATCGAGATGGTCCTGGAGCGCCATGGCCAGCGCCATCTCCTGGCAGGGGTGGGTGATGGTCTCCATGTTGACCACGGGCACTTCGGCATGCTCGGCGAGAGCGTTGAGGATGCGGTCCTCGCGGTCTTCCTGCCAGTTGTCGAACTTGGGGAACGCCCTGATCCCGATCAGGTCGCAGTAGCGGGAGAGGACCTTGGCGGCCTCCTGAACGTGCTCCTCGGCGTCACCGCTCATCACCGCGCCCTTCTCGAATTCCAACGGCCACATGCCGCCAGACGGGCTGAGGACCACGGCGTGGCCGCCCAGGTGGTAGGTGCCGACCTCGAATGACGTTCGGGTGCGCAGCGAATTGTTGAGGAAGAGAAGGGCGACGGTCTTTCCCTCGAAGTCAGTGCTCAATGGGGACTCTCTGAAAGCCCGCGCGTCGTCGAGCATCGTTTGCAGTTCAGGCTGTGACCAGTCGTAGGTGTTGAGGAAGTGTCTGATCGCTATAAGTGTCGTGTGCCCGTGTGTGATCGGTCAAGTTGCCGCCTGCGGGGCAACTCCCGGCAGGTGTCCCCGGCTAGCCTGTCCGCCGGTGGGACCTGATGTGACTTGCGCCAACTGCGGCTCCGCCGCCGAGGAGGGCCAGCGGTTCTGCGGGAACTGTGGAGACTCTCTGACGAAGACCTGTCCGAACTGCAGTGCGGAGAATCCGCCCGGTCACCGGTTTTGCGGCTCCTGCGGCACGGGTCTCGCCGGCACGGCGGACGCGGCAGCCGCGAGGACGACGGTGGAGCGACGGGTCGTGTCCGTGCTGTTCGTGGATCTGGTGGGATTCACGTCCCTTTCCGAGAGTCGCGACTCCGAGGACGTCAGAGGCCTGATCACTGAGTATTTCGACGTCGCCAAGGAGATCGTGGACCAATTCGGGGGCACCGTCGACAAGTACATCGGTGACGCGGTCATGGCGTGGTGGGGAGCGGAGACCTCCAACGAAGACGATGCCGAGCGAGCCGTGCGTACCGCTTTGGAGATCGTTGATCGGGTCGCGGTGCTGGGAGAGAAGCACGGCATCGAGGACCTCAGGGCCCGGGCTGGGGTGATGACCGGGCAGGCCGCGGTGGGCCCGGGGGGCAACGAGAAGGGCCTTCTCCTTGGTGACATGGTCAATGCCACGTCACGGCTCCAGTCCGTTGCCGAGCCGGGCACGGTCTACATCGGCGAGACGACGGCAACGCTCGTCCGCACTGCCATCGAGGTCGTTCCGGTGGGATCACATTCGGTTAAAGGCAAGGACGAACCCATAGAGGCGTTTCGCGCCACCCGCGTCCTTGCAGAGCGGGGCGGTGCCGGCAAGGTGGACGTGCTAGAGCCACCGTTCGTCGGCCGTGCTCCCGAGCTCCGTCTCCTCAAAGACGCTCTTCACGCGACCGGACGGGAAAAGCGGTCCCGACTCGTCTCTCTCGTCGGTCAGGGTGGTATTGGCAAGAGCCGGCTGGTTTGGGAGTTCCTCAAATACGTCGATGGCATCGCAGAGGTGGTGTTCTGGCACCAGGGCCGCTCGCCTTCCTACGGCACCGGCCCGTCTTTGTGGGCTCTTGGCGAGATCATCCGGCAGCGGGCAGGTGTCACCGAGACCGATGACGACGAGACGACGAGATCACGCCTGAATGAAATGGTCTCCGGGTTCGTCGACGACACCGACCGGGCGGCGTGGGTCCAGGAACGACTGGCGACACTGCTCGGCGTCGGGGAGTCGATCGGCAGCGAGCGCACCGAGCTCTTTGCCGCCGCCCGGGCGCTATTCGAGTCCATGTCCGAACAGAGCACCACCGTGCTCGTTTTCGAGGACTTGCAATGGGCGGACCCGGGGCTGCTCGAGTTCATCGAGGACCTGCCCGACTGGTCGCAGAACCATTCCATCCTGATCATCACCGCGACCCGTCCCGACCTGCTCGACCGGCGGCCCGACTGGGGCTCAGGCCGGAGGGGGTTCGCCTCGATCTACCTTCCGCCGCTCACGGATGAGGAGATAGGTGAGATGGTGAAGGGCGCGGTGCCGGGCATACCGGATCCCGCAGTCGAGGCCATATCCGCATCGGCCGGAGGCGTACCGCTGTTCGCCGTCGAGACATTGAGGATGCTCCTGGATGATGGGCGACTGGTCATGAGTGGCGAGACGGTCACCGTCGAGGGGGATCTGACCCGTCTCGAGGTTCCCTCCACCGTCCAGGCCGTGATAGCAGCCCGGTTGGACCGTCTCCCAGCCGAGGAGAGAGAACTCGTTCGAGATGCGGCGGTGCTCGGCCAGTCGTTCACGCTCGAGTCGCTGGCAGCCTTGCGCGACGAGGACACCGACAAAGTCGAGCGTCGCCTCACGGGCCTCGTTCGTCATGAGGTTCTCGAAATAGTTCGGGATCAACGTTCTCCCGAGCGAGGCCAGTATCAATGGGTGCAGAGCCTGCTGAGGGAAGTGGCCTATGAGCGGATTGCCAGATCCGACCGGCATGATCTCCATCTTCGGGCCGCCCGGTTTTTCCGTGACCTCGAAGATCCCGAGCTGGCGCCCGTGACTGCCTCTCATTACGTCTCTGCTCGTGAGGCTGCGTCCGGCGAAGCGTCCGACCTCGATCACGAGCTGGGCGAGGCGCTGGACGCAGCCCTGGAACGGGCACGACTCCTGCACGCACATGAGCAGGTGATCTCCCTCGTCGAGATGGCCCTCGACGTCGTTCCCTCGGATCGTGCCGCCGAGCTCCACGTCTCAGCCGCTCGTGCTGCCACGCGGATCAGTGACAAGACGGCTGCCGAGCGTCACGTCGAGGCCCTCCGGAAGCTGACCGAGGAGTCGGAGGACCTGGGTCTCGTTCATCTCTACATGGCCCTGTTTGGGGACGTCTACAACGGGTTCCGTCAGGCGGCGATGGTCCTCGACGTGATCACTCCTCACATAGAGGCCCATCCAGACCTGGACTCCGACCCGAATCTCACCCGGGCCGCCGCCAACCTGGGTCGTGCCCGTCTGTTGAGCGGCGATGACAGCGATGAGTCGATCGCCCTTGTTGACGGGGCGCTTGGCGCCGCCGAGCTGCACGGGCTGACGGATGTGCTGGCCAGCACCATGATCACACTCGGAACCGTTCTTTCCTCCGTGAGACCTCACCAGGGGGTCGCTTTGATCAAGGGCGGTATCGAGATCAGCGAGGAGCACGGCCTGATGGACGAGATGCTTCGTGGTCTGGTCAACCTGGGTTATGCCTCTCCGGATCTCGATGAGACGATCGCCGCCACCGAGCGAGGCTATGAAGAAGCTCGGAGGATCGGGGATCGCAACCACGCCACCTATTTGGCCAGCAATTTGCAGAGTGTTTACAAGTGGGTTCTGCGCCTGGACGAAGCGCTACAGATTCTAGATGAGACCTTGCTGGCGACCGATGCCGAGCGCCTCACCTCCATGTCAGCCCGAGCTGGTCTGCTGCATTGGATGGGACGGGAGGACGAAGCGCGGAAATTGCTGTCCGAGGCAGAGCGTCTTCTCGATGTCGTTTCCGATGTGCAGGGCCATCTCGAATTCGAACGCAACCAGGCCTGGATTGCTCTGGCTGAGGGCGATGCCCGATTCTGTTTCGAAACCTACAAGAGACACTTCGAGGAGACGCCTTTTGCTCCGACTATCGCCCTCTCGGGAATGGCAGACGGTGCGATCTTCTCAGGGAACGAGGAACTCATGTCCGAGACGCTCGGGTATATCGAGTCGTTGCCCAAGAACCCACTGACCGACCTCCTTCGCAACAGAGTCGTAGCGGGGAGCCATCTGGCGGCCGGAGAGGCTAGCGAAGGCGTGGAAATGCTCGACTCCATCATCGTGCGTACCGCGGCCAAGGGGGAGAAAGTCGCCGAACTCGTCAGCGCGGCAGCCGGGGCTGCTCTGCTCCCGAATGGGCCGGATCGTTCCCGGTTCGCCGACCACGCGCGAGGACTCGCCCAATCCGCCGGGGCGTTGGGGCTCTCGGCCTGGATCGATCGCCTGGAGGCGTCCTAGACCGCGACATCCATTGGAGAGCCTGTCTTACGATTGGTGTCTCCACACCCTCTATCGGGCGTGAGCGCCGAATCGGTTCCCACCACCCACGGAGAGGCCAGGTTGGCGGACGAGACAACGACTACAGACTTCTCCCAGTTCGTCTCGTCCAACGAACGCGGCCTCCGACAGTCGTTGACGGCGGCGCTCGGCTCCGAGGTCGGACGCGAGGCAGCAGCCGAAGCACTCGTCTATGCATGGGAGAACTGGGATCGGGTCGGGGATCTCGACAATCCGGCGGGTTACCTCTACCGGCTCGGATTGAATTGGGGTAGGAAGCGCGTCGGTCGTCGTTCTGTCGTGTTCCAGGAGGTTCCCGATAGCCCCAGAGACTGGTTCGAACCCGGTCTGCCCGCCGCACTCGCCGGTCTGTCCGAGAAGCAGAGAGTGGTGGTCTATCTCGTGCACGGGCACGACTGGTCGCTCTCCGAGGTGGCGGAGTTGTTGGAGATCTCCAAGGGAACTGCCCAGACCCACATGGAGCGGGGGATGGCCAAATTGCGTCGTGAGTTGAAGGTGGAGACATGACCGACCTGAAGACACAGATCCGTGAATACGCCGCTGTCGTCGAGCGTGAGCAGGAACAGATCACAGTGGAAGAGGTCAGCCTCCGTTGCGAGCGCCGGGATGGCACCGATCCGGTCGTCGGTCTTAGTCCCTCCATTGAGAGACGATTTTCCGTGCAGCGTCGCTGGCCGGCCCTCGCAGCCGCAGTCATCCTCTTGATCATCTTCGGGGTGTTCGCCCTGGTCTTCCCCGGCGACGACCCTCCGCCGGCCGACACGCTTCCCGACCCGATGGACCGCGAGACCGGGTACTACGTGCCGTCTGAAGTGCCTGAAGGGTTCGTGTTGCAGGACATGTCGGCCTCTGAGTTCAACCGGGAACTCGTTTACCTCCGCGAGACTTCCGGCGAGTGGTTACCGGGAGACGGTGGCTTCCATGTCGGCGATCCTTTCATGAGTCCTGCCGGGTCGCCCGAGGACCTCGAGAGCTATCTGACCGACATCGTGGAGTCGAACCCGGGGGCTGCGAGGGTTGAGGTCGGCGGTCGACAAGGGGTCATCCACGAGGCTGAGTACGCCGACGGACCTGTAGCCACGACTCTGGTGTCCCTTGTCGTGGTCGACGACGAGGGCGGTGTCTTCGAGATCCTGGCTCTTGGGATGGGTAGGGACGAAGTTCTGTCCATTGGCGAGGGAGTCGAGAGGGTATCGGATGAGGAGTTCCTGGGACTCGGTCCGAACCTCGAATGGGAATTCAGGATGACGGACCGTCATGACGGTTTCGCGTATGAGGTGCCGGATGAAGTCGAGGCGCAGGCGCGCGGCCTGGAGATCGCGTTGGGTCTGGATGTTTTCGTACGATCAAGCATTGTCCGTCCCGTCAGCAACGAGGCTCCCGTCGTAACGACGGAAGATGGGTCGATCGTGGAGCCCGAGGAGAGATCGTGGAGCTCATCGAGCGTCAGCCTCTATCTCGATGTTCCCGACGACGAAGTCTTGCCGGTGTTCGAGGCCTTGAGGGATGAACCGATAACGGTCTCCCCCGAGGTGGCGGACGAAATGACCGACCGCTACGTCGAAGAAGTGCGGGATGGTGTCGTCCTCTCCGAGGATCCCTATGTCATCCAGGCCCCGAGGGGCCCGGAGCCGCAGTTCGACACCGCCGCTCTCGGAGAGGAAATGCCTCTCGTGCCGGCTGAGTCGGCCGACGTGCTGCCAGAGATGATGTTCGGTGGACCGCGACCTGGGCCACGATCGAGATCTGAACCACTCGCAACGGAGGATCGACCGGTGATCGTCATCGGCACGGCTACACACCAGCCGTCGGGTGCTGAGCCACTGACCGCCATACTCTGGTTCGGCGAGTGGGGAGGGGTCAATTTCAGCGAAACGAGAGGATCGGGCTACGGAAGTGGCGGAGGCAATTTCCCTCTCCAGCGTTTCGGGATCATCGGAGAGAGCAGGTCGTCCCGATTTGCCGTGAGCGACCTGTCCTATTCGGTCCCGTTGGAGACAGCCGTCGTGCAGTTCATCATCGACGAAGGCACCTACTGGCAGCGTCCCACCGCCGGCTATGGCGTGATCTCCCAGAAATACACCGAGGACCCACGACCCACATCGATCATCGCCTACGACGCCGAGGGCAATCAGATCGGGGAGAGGGAGGTGCCGCCGCGATGAAGTCGGGAAGGACGGTGCTCGGGTGACGCTTCCAGTTCTCGCCGGGCCGAGGACGCCTCGGTCCGCTACAGACAGCGATAGCCAGGTCTCAAGTCCGCCCGACGCGGTCTGTGTTGGTTGGCAGTAGAAAATATTTCGAAATGGGGGTTGACATCTGTCGTAGGGTGCGTGTAGAGTCGAACATATGTTCGATACGGAGAATGCTTCGGTCGGGCTTCTAGCGGGGGAGGCAGATGTCGCCAGTGGCTGGTGCGACGACGGTTTCGACGATTTCGTCCAATCGCTGGCCGTTTATGAACTGAACACCGGCTGGCTCGAGCCGGATCGTCATGTCCTGCCCGATGGTCTGGAGGAAATCGAGCCGGGCCCGTTTCTTGCGGCCATTGTCTCATCGCTCGATCCGTCTCGTTTGAATGGTCATGATGCGGTCCGGTTGACGCAGGCTCGCGCCCGACTTTCGTCTCACCACGACGCGGGGAAGTATCAGGCGATGGCGGAGGTGGCGTTCAGCCCACCGGGCGACGTCGATTCGCCGGTCAGCCGCAGCTCCGAGGAGATCGAATATGCGGCTGCCGAGATCGCCGCCGCCCTCACCCTCACCCGAGGGGCGTCAGAAGCCGAGCTGGATCGGGCAGTGTCACTCGCCGGTCCATTGCGCCGCGTCCTGACTGCGTTCTCACGTGGGTTGATCGATGTGCGGAAGGTCAAGGTATTCGACTCCCAGCTGGGTCATCTGCCTGACGAGATCGTGGACACGGTGCTCGACAAGACGCTCGACGAAGCGGGCACGCTGACCACGGGCCAGTTGCAGCATCGGTTGTCGAAAGAAGTGATGGTCGCCGACCCCGACGGGGCTGCTTCCTCATTCCAGGAAGGCCTGGAAGACCGCAAGGTGACGACTCACAGCAATCCTGATTTCACGGGCAGCTTCCACATCCTCGGGGGACATCCCGATGCGGTTGCTGCCGCCAGAGGACACGTCGAGCGACTTGCCAGAGGGCTGAAAGTCGGGGGTGACGAACGGACGCTCGACCAAATTCGGGCCGACGTCGCCCTCGACCTGCTCCGCGGTCGGCACTTCAACAGTCTGACGGGTGGCGGACGGGTGAACATCACCGTTCCAGCCGGCACCCTTCTCGGGCTCTCCAATGATCCCGGCGAGTTCGACGGATACGGGCCGGTCATCGCAGAGATCGCCCGCAAGACAGTCTCCGAGAATATCGACGGCGAGTGGGTCTTCACCGTCACCGACAACGGTTTGCCCGTGGCAACGGGAACCCTGGCACGACGGCCCACCGAAGGGCAGAAACGTCACATCCAGGCCACCTACCCGACATGCGTTTGGCCTGGATGCCGGATGCCTGCCACGGAGTCCGACATCGACCACCGGCATCCCCATGGCCGGGGCGGTCCCACTACTAATCACAATCTGGCGCCGTTATCCCGTCATCACCACGTCATCCGCCACCGCACCCGATGGCGGTACGAACGGCTTCCCAGCGGCGACCACAAGTGGACCAGTCCTCTCGGGCACACCTACATCCGTAAACGGGATCCACCGGACTAGCCGGGTTTACCGGCTGCAACCACCCGCTTGTTCATCACCAGCACACCCTCATCGGTCAACAGTCTGATTTGACGCTCCGGATTCGGCGTCCTGATTCGACCTCCCGCTCCCACGACACGCCACCACGGCAGTCCCTCCGAGGTGCGCAGCATACTGCCCACCGCCCTGGCCGCTCCGGGATAGCCGGCTTCCGTAGCGACCTCGCCGTAAGTGACCACGTCGCCCGGCTCGAGTGAGGAGATGACGGCCACCACCGCGTCCTCGAAGTCGGTCACAGCGTCCCGAAGAGACGATCTCCCATGTCGCCGAGCCCGGGTGCGATGTAGAAGTTCTCGTCGAGCTCACGGTCGAGAGCGGCCGCCACCACACGCACATCGGGATGCTTGTCCTGGATGGCGTCAACACCTTCGGGGGCGGCGACGACACAGACGGCGACGATGTCCTTGGCCCCATTCTCTTTCACTTTGTCGATAGCCCAGGACAGCGACCCTCCCGTGGCGAGCATCGGTTCCAGGATGAGGACTCTCGCCGAGGACAGTTCCGGGAACTTGTTGTAGTACTCCATGGGCTCGGCGGTCTCCTCGTTGCGCTGGACACCGGCAAAGCCGATGGCTGCGTCGGGGACCAGGGTCTGCACCGACTCGAGGAGACCCAGACCGGCGCGCAGGACGGCTACGGCCACGACGGGACGACGGAGCCGGGTGCCGGTGGTGAGCTCGAGAGGCGTCTCGATCTCCTCCTCGGTAGTGGTCATGTCCGAGAGCGCCTCCGCCACGAGGAGGTAGCCCAAACGCTCCGCTATCTGGCGGAACTCCGGGGGCTGCGTCTCCTTGTTGCGGAGGATGGTCAACAGGTCGGCTGCAAGCGGGTGATCGAGGATGGTTATCGCCATGACTCCGACATTACGGTGCCGCTATGGCGCACGTGACAGTGAACGGGATCGAATTGCACTTCGACCGTGCCGGGGAGGGTCCGCCACTCCTCTTGCTGCACGGGCTGGGGTCTTCGGCGCGGGATTGGGAGAACCAGGTCGCTCATTTCAAGGACACTCGTGAGCTGATCGTCCCCGACTTCCGTGGCCATGGTCGGTCGGACAAGCCCGCTGGCCCCTACAGCATCGAGGGCTTCGCCTCCGACATCGCCGGGCTCGTCGACGAGTTGGGCATCGGTCCTGCTCCTGTGGTGGGCATCTCACTGGGCGGGATGGTCGGGTTTCAACTCGCAGCCGATCGCCCCGACCTGGTTGACCGCCTGATCGCCGTCAACGCACTCCAGGTCTTCGAGATGACCAGGATCAGTCAGCGCATCCAAGTCACCATCCGCAAGATCATCACCAAGCGCCTCAGCATGGAGAAGATCGGCGATGTGCTGAGCAAGCACCTCTTCACCGATCCCGACATGGACGATCTTCGAGCGAAGATGGTCGAGCGATGGGCCGAGAACGACAAAGCGGCGTATGAATCCACATTCCAGGCGATCCTCGACTGGGACGGTGTGAAAACCGAGATGAGCAACATAGAGGTCCCAATAACCGTGATCAGCTCCGACCTCGACTACCTGGCTCCCGACGAAAAGCAGCCCTATATCGACGCCATGCCCACTGCCGAGACGGTCGTCATCAAAAACGCCCACCACGCCGTGCCGATGGAGCGCCCCGACCGTTTCAACGCCGCATTGGAGGCGGCTCTCTCCTAACCCGTGTTTCGCATGCCGGCCGCTATGCCGTTGACGGTCAACAGCATGGCACGGTCCAGATCGGTTGATTCCTCTCCATTCCTGCTCCTGGAAAGCAGGGAAACCTGGAGATAGTTGATCGGGTCCAGGTAGATGTCCCGTACTTCGAGGGTTCGGCGCAGCACAGGTGAGTCCTCCAGAAGTGCGGACGTCTCCCGCAACGCCAGGACCTCGTCGATGGTTGTCTCGTACTCGGAACGGATCACTTCGAAGATATGACGATGTTCCGGGTCTACGAGTTCTTTGACATATGACTCGGAGATGTCGAGGTCGGTCTTGAACAGTGTCATCTCGACGTTGGAGATGAAGGTCCGCATGAAGCTCCACTCCCCGGCCATTTCCACCAGCAGGTCGCCGTACCCGGCGTCCCGCGCTCTGCGGAGGCCGGAGCCCACTCCGAACCAGCCGGGGACGATCTGGCGGGTCTGGGTCCACCCGAACACCCAGGGGATGGCCCTGAGGTCTTCGATCCCTCCGAGACCGCCAGGGCGCCGGGAAGGCCGGCTGCCGATGTTCATCTTCCCCAACTCCTCGACGGGGGTCGAAGAAAGAAAGTAGGGGACGAGGTCCGGATCGGAGACGAGATCCCGGTAGCCGTCGTACGCTTCAGTGGCGAAGCAGTCCATCGCCTCCGTCCAGGCGTCGAGTGTCTCCCTCGAGCGACGGGACTGCCGGTGGAGCAATGAGCTTTCGAGGACCGAGGCCACCATGAGCTCGAGGTTGCGCGCTGCGATCTCAGGGTTCCCGTACTTCTCGGAGATGACCTCGCCCTGTTCGGTGATCTTGATCGTTCCGTCCACCGTGCCAAATGGCTGAGCGAGGATGGCGGCATGGGTCGGCCCTCCGCCGCGACCGATGGTGCCGCCACGACCGTGGAACAGGGTCAGTTTTACACCGTGTTTCTCGGCGATGTTTCTCATCACCCGTTGCGCCTTGTAGATCTCCCACTGCGATGCCGTGATGCCGCCGACTTTGTTGGAGTCGGAGTAGCCGAGCATCACCTCCTGGGTGTTTCCCCGCAGAGAAACGAGCCTGCGGTAGTGGGGGTTGTTCAAGAGCCCGTCCAGCAGTTCTCCGGAGTTGCGCAGGTCGTCGATGGTCTCCACCAGCGGCACGAAGCCGATGTCGGCGATGTCCTGGTTGAGGTCCACCAACCCGGCCTCCCGGGCGAGGACGGCCGCCTCGAGCACGTGGGAGGGGGACTCGGTCATGGAGATGATGTAGCTCTCGATCACCTGCTTCCCATATCGCCTCTGCGCTTCCCGAATGGAGTGAAAAGTGGCCAGGGTCTCCTCGCTGTCGTCGGTCAGCGCGGTGGTAGGCCCCGATAGCGGCCGGGTTCCGGTGAGCTCGGTCGAGAGAGTCTCCACCTTCGCGCCGTCGTTCAGCGCATTGAGATCGACACCGACGTTGGCGAATAGCTCGGCGATGGCTTCTCCATGGCGGGCGGAGTGCTGGCGGATGTCGAGGATGGCCATCTGGAATCCGAGCAGAGTGGCGGCTCTTCTCATCCGGGCCACTGCGCCTTGGGCGATCAGCTCGCCACGGGACGCCCGGAGGGAGTCGGCGATGATGTCGAGTTCGTCGATGAGCTGGTCGGGGTGGGCGTAGTCGAGCCCGGGCTCGTGGGCCGCTCCACTCTTGATTCGGTCTCTGGTGTTGATGAGACGGGCATGGATGTAGGAGCACTTGAGACGGTATGGAGCCCCGGCGGTCCGACCCTTCTCCCTCTGCCACACATCTGGAAGCAGGACCTGGTCGGACTCGAGTGATTCGATCAGTTCCTCGCTGGGAGTGGTCAGCTCGCTGGATATCGACAACTCCTCGCTGAGCTCTTCGATCCACTCGATCAGCAATGTCAGGCCCCGGTCGTGCTGGAGGGCTAGAGCCTCGAGGGTCGTCTCTGCCGTCACTCCGGGGTTTCCGTCCCGGTCGCCACCGACCCAGGTCCCGAACCTGAGCGGGGCCGTGCTGGTTCCGGGAGACAGGCGGTGAAGTTGGGTGTCGATGATCTCGTTCAGGGTGGGCAAGACGTTCTCGGCGAGGGCAACTAGGAAATAGAGAGCGGAGCGGGCCTCGTCGACGACCGTGGGACGCTCCGTCCTCAGCTCGTCGGTCTGCCATATCTGGTCGATGAGCTCCGCAGACCGCCGATCTACGAGATCGACTTGATCCTGATTAGCGGCATCGAGCCTCCGGTTGATCAGGACTGCGATCTCTCCGCGTTTGGTGAGGATGCTCCGTCGCGCCGCCTCGGTGGGATGGGCGGTGAACACCGGCCTCACTTCGAACCGGGAGACGATGTCGTCGAGCAGCTCCTGGCTCAGGTTGGCCTCCAGGACGCGGTCGACCGTCTGACGCAGATATCGGTCGTCGCTTGCCATCTCTTCGATGCGATGGACCTGTTCGGCGACGTTGGCCAGATAGAAGTAGGTGGTGAACGCCCTGACCAACGGGATCACTTCTGCGGTCTCCAACTCCCCGAGCAGGTCGTTGAGGTCTTCGGCCGCCTCGGCGCTCCCACCCCTGCGGGCCGACTTGCCCAGTGATCTCACCTTTTCGACCAGGTCGAGCAGTTCGGGGCCGTGCTGGCGCACGAGGGCCTCACCGAGCTGGTTTCCAAGTCGTCTGATGTCGGCGCGCAGCGTGTCGTCGCGGGATGTCACCGGCGAAAGGCTAGGTCACCCGCAGGCGGACTCGGCGGTCGCCACGCCCATCTCTTCCGCGGAGGCGGGATCCTCGATTGTCTGGACGACAGTCTCCCTGATTCGCTCGATGTCGGGAATGGCGTGCCCATCGGAAGTGCGGCCGGCGTTCCAGGTCGAGTCGAAGCCGATGACCCTCACGTCTGTCGGCTCGACGCGGGGCGCCAGCCGCACCAGCTCCGGTAGGAGGTCGACGGGCATGTCGGTGCTCATGTTCGTCTCCACCACGTCGAGGAGGTTGGAGAACCGGGGGAGCAGAGTCATGGGGTCGGCGTCGCTGGCCATGGATGCGACGATGCAGCGCTGTCGGCCCATCCGGACATAGTCCGACGACCCATATCGGGCGCGGGCGTAGGCGAGCGCATGGTCACCGTCGAGTTGCTGTTCCCCCTCCGGGATGCGGACCATCTCGTATTCCCCCGTCTCCGGGTCGTAGAGCGGGCCATCGACCGCGTCGGGGACGGTGAGGTTCACCCCGCCGAAGGCGTCGACAAGATCGCCGAAACCGGTGAGGTCCACGAGCATGAAGTAGTCGATCGAGAGTCCGGTGATGTTCTCCGCAACGTCGCGGATTGCGGCTGCACCCGGGTCGGGCCCATCGAACTGGTCCGGCTTGTCCGACGCCCACCAGTAGACGTGGTTGATACGGCGAACCGGCACCTCCGACCCGTCCTTGAAGGTCACACCGCCAAAGTTCCGGGGAAGGCCGATGAGTGCCGAATCGCCGCTGACCGGGTCGATCGATGCCACCATGATCGTGTCGGTGCGCAGGCCGGGTCGACCGGGGCCGGCGTCTCCTCCGAGAAGGAGGATGTTGAGTCGCTCCTCACCGAACGGCCGCCACAACGGGACGTCGTCGAGGTCGATTTCGTCGGAGCCGTATTCTCCGGGGGCGGCGGGCTCGACAGGAGTGAGAGTCATGTCGGTGGTTGTGGTCGTCGGCTCGGTGGTCGTGGTTGTGGCAGCAGCACCCGTGGTCGTCGAGCTGGCCGCAGCGGCGGGCGGAGTCGACTCGGGGAAAACCCTCAGCATTGAGCCTCTGGTCTCGAGCCCGACCCAGGCGATGGCCGCGTGAGGGATGGCCACGATTGCCGCGAGCAGCACTGCGACGAACCACCTCCTGCCTCCACTGACCACCCAGGCGTGCCCGGTGGAGAAGAGACGAACCGCGGCGAACAGGAAATTTCCGAACACCACGAACAGGAGCACGTCGGGGTCGACCAGCCACGCGTACAACTCGACCGGATCAGCGAAGAGGAACACCGTCAATGCGGCGATTCCGAGGAGCCCGGTGGTGAAGATCAGGGCTTTTCCGAGGATCGGTCGATTTATGACCATCTGGCCCCATCCGGGGATGAGGATGGAGCGTATGGCGGCGCCGAAGGATGAAGGTCTCCGCTTGGACACACCATAGAAACGACCTGGAAGGCGTGATGGTTTCCAACGGGCAGAAGGAGCCGGGCTTCCACCGGCTCCTTCTGTATGGCTCGCGGTCCTTACGGCAGGTCGGCGCCGAAGATGGGTACGTCTTCGGGGCACGGCCCCACGTTCGGGTTCCAGTCAGCGAACATCCCGTTCGGGTTGGGAGCCCACACCCAGACGTGGAGTACCCACAGAGGCAATGTGGAATGCTGGTGGAAGTGCTGCCCGAACAAGCTCGGAGGCTCGTCCTCCGCCCATGCCTCGATCGGCACGATGTACTCGAGACCGACCAGCTTCAGCTTCCCGTTGGGTCTCATCTCGTACACCAGGGCCTCCGGTGCGTCTGCCTCCGGGGTCCCGTCGAGGTTCTCCTCGTTGAGATAGTGCAAACCCATTCCGCCGACACCAGGATTCTCGAAGCAGCCCAGCGTTTCCAGAGTGCTCGAGTAACCAGCGGCTTCAGCCTGGCTGACGTCGTGGAAGGGGGCCGTTGCCTGCCTCGCCTCGGCGAGGTCCGACTGACCGCGGGCGAACACAGGCGTGGCCGCCAGGGTCAAGGCGAGTACCGACAGCAGCGTGATCAGCCTCCTCATGACGTCGCTCCTACGTAGAAGTACGGGTCGAGCACGGAGATCTCCGAGATCTTGTTCACCGGCAGTTCGCTCAACCCGGCTGCACGCCGGATAGCCTCCGGTGACGGGCCGTCGTAGACACAGAACGTCTTGGTGTGGTCGTCGGTGACGAACGACTGCACCCATGTGACCTGTTCGGTCGCGTTGTTTTCGACGACCCCGAGCATCGCCTTCTGACCTTCGGGGGTAGTCGGGATCTCGAGACCATTCGGGAACTCTCGTTCCACCATGTAACGGGGCATTCGTTGCTCCTTTCAGCCGGTATTTCCGGTCTGGTGGGCAACGTAAGGAGCGGGGTCGTCGGACACATCGGGGAGCGCCCCTAAGTCGGGCCGCAGCCACCCCTATTTCTCGACTGCGCCGATTTCCCGGGCGGCGTTGATGGCTTGAGCACGGGTATCGACTCCTAGTCTGGAGTAGACCGCGGACACATGGTGCTCGACCGTCTTTTTCGACACGTAGAGCTTGTCTGCGATCTGGCTGTTGGTGAGCCCGTCGGCCATGAGACGAAGCACTTCCAGCTGTCTGGCCGTCAAACCCGCCGGGTTGGAGAGGGTCGTCTTCCTGGGGCCGCGCGGCACCCGCTCCACGCCCAGGTCGCGTAGCTGGCTTCGCACCCGATCGGCCATGGGTCCGGCGCCGAGCCGGTCGAAGATCTCCAGTGCCTCTAGCTTGGCTTCCTCCGTCCCGTCGGCGAGAGCCATCGCCTCCTCGTAGGGGCAGCCGATTTCCCGCCACCTCCCGGCGGCTGCCCGCCAATCGCCCGAGATCTGAAGAGCGAAAGGCTCGGCTGCACCCTGGGGCGGAGAGTCGATCGCGCCGGCGCGCCACATCCAGAAACCGATCTCGCCTCGAGCCCACGCACTATCGGTGTCGAGGGCTCTTGCATAGGTGGGTGCGAGCTCGTCCAGTGCCTGTTCCGGCTCCTTTCTCAACCAGAAGTACTCGGCGCGCCCACAGATCGCATTCCAGCCGTGCTGGAGCTCGTGGGAGTGCGCCAGTGCCACCATCTCGTCGAGGAGGGCGAGGCCGCCCGGATCACCACGTCGCACCCGCACCCGGCCGAGGGCGCTCAAACCGGTGAGGACGGCGATGCTCTTTCCATAGGTAGTCGCTTGCTCGACCAGATTCGCGTACTCGACGGCGTCATCCCATCGGCCTTGCTCAAATGCCACCCGCGCCAACCAGGCCCGGGAGTAAGCGGCGAGATAGTCCTGGTCGACGGCGAGCCCGTGTTCGACTCCCTTCTCCAGGGCGGGGATGGCCACTTCGTATCGGCGCACCTCCCCTGCGCCCGACCCCAGCATCATCAGAGAGAGGACCTGGTCATCCAGCCGGTCATCTGCTTCCGCCTGCTCGATGACCTCGCTGAGGATCTCGATGCCAGCCGCCGCATCTCCAACCACGAGATTTACCGTGCCCTCCAGCATCCTCATGATCCATGCGATCTCCTCGGACCCGGCAGCAACTGCGATCGTCTTCGCTTTGGCGAGGTCACGTGCCGCATCCACGCCCCGTCTGGCCAGCATGTGTTGGTAGGCGGAGGTGAGATAGGCGTTGGCCAGCTCGGTGCTGGGGTCCTCGGCTTCGAGGATCTGGAGAGCCTCTTCCAGCCCCTGCCGGAACCGTTCTGCATCCTCGAAACGCCACCGGGCTCCCCAGTGTGGGATCAATGTCGCCGCCAGCGCCCTCTTGTTGCCGGAGGCTCGGTAGTGCCCAACTGCCCGATCGATCTGCTCGAGTGCCTCCAGACGGCGGTCGACGATGCCCAGCTCGTTCGCCAATTCGACCCGCATCCCCGCTTGCTCGTCCCCATCCAACAGATCGCCGTAGGCGAGAGCGGCCTCGAAGAAGGCGACCGCCTCCTTGTGGGAGCCTCGCTCTGCAGCCTCCCGAGCGGCAGATGGTGCATAGCGGATTACCCGGTCGCCCTTCCCGGCGTGCGTTGCGTGGTGGGCGAGTCTCGCCAGGTCTGATGACCCCTCGCCCTCGAGGAGCCGGAGCATGCTCGAATGCAGTTCGAGCCGTCGAGCCGGTGGCAACCACTTCTCTACTGAGGATCGGGCCAACTCATGTCGGAAACGCAAGCTTCGTCCGTCGCTCACCAGCACGCCGGCGGAAAGAGCCTCATCGACGTCGGGGAGAGATGCCTGAGCGATAGACGACGCGTGTTCGATCTCCAGGGAGCGAGGGGCGACCGAGACCACTTCGACAACCCGCTGCGGATGCTCGTTGAGTCGAGCCACCCTCGCCAGCACGGCCTCCTGCACACTCTCGGGCAAGCCCTCGTCGTTGGCCAGGATCTCGGTCACGAAGAAGGGGTTGCCGTCCGTGAGGCGCATGAGGTCGTCGGGGGTAAAGGTCTGGTCCCTCGCCAACTCCGAAACTGCCTCTTTGCTGAGCAGTGGGACCGTGAGCCGCTGCGTCCACTCCATCGGCAGCAACTGCCCGAGCACGGGGCGCAACGGGTGGTCTGGGCCAGCCTCGTCGTCGCGATAGGTACAAATCAGCATCGCTTTGGAGTCCGCCATACGTCTCCCGACGAACCTCAGGAAGTCGAGGGTGGCCTCGTCGGCCCAGTGGATGTCCTCGATGGTCATCACGATCGGCCTGGTGGAATGTCGCAGACGGTCCAGGACCTCGTTGTAGATCTCTATCGGGTCGCGGTCGAAGTCGAGGCCGTGCAGACCCGAATCCGGGTCGGCGGCGAAGTCGTGGAGCGGGCTCAGGGGCCGTGGTGTCGTTAGCGGGTCGCAAGCACCTTGAATCACCAGGGTGGAGTCGTCGAGGGATGCGACGAAGGCGCGGATGACCGAAGTCTTCCCGGCTCCTGCTTCACCGGCGATCAAGACGACCGACCCCTCACCCGATGCAGCGTTCTCGAGCCGAGCCCCCAGCGACTCCAGGAGCTCCTCTCTCTCCAAGAGCATGAGTCCAGGGTACCGGGAGGAGCCGGCGTCGTTTATCGTCCCGTTGGTGCGATTCGATCAAGTGAAATTCCTAGCCCGTGACCCCGAGACCCTCGCCAGGTTCTACGAGGAGGCTCTCGACTGTGTGACGGTCGTGCCCCTCCAGAAACCCGAGGACGATGCCGTGGCCCGCGCTACCGGTGTTCCCGATGCCGACATCCAGTTGACCGTCCTGCGTCTGCCCGGACGGGGGGAGCACGGGCCGGTCCTCGAGCTGTACTCGGTGAATGGGAAGCGTCCGCCGGATTGGCACTATCAGCCAGGACAGGGCCAGCTCGCTTTCGAAGTGGAGGACATCGAGACGGCAATGGGCAAGGTGGGCGGCGCCGGCGGCAAGAAGTTGGGCGATCTCGTCGAGTGGAAGGCTCCCTCAGGAACCCGGGCGCGTTTCGTCTACATGCAGGACCCCGAAGGCAACATCATCGACCTTTGGAGCAAAGCCGACTGAGGTCTACCTGTCGCCGCGCTGTTTGTGGACGCGGCCCTCGACTCCCTTGAGCGACACCCCGGAACCGGCGCCGTATCGCACCAGTGTCATCTCCGCCAGGATCGACACGGCAACCTCTTGAGGGGTCTCCGCCCCGATGTCCAGGCCGATGGGGGAGTGGATCCTCCCGATGTCAGCGTCGTCGAAACCGAGGTCTTTGAGGCGTTCCACCCTCTGGTTGTGGGTGCGACGTGAGCCCATGGCCCCGATGTAGCGGGTGTCTGACTTCAGCGCCGCCTGGAGAGGTGGAGTCTCGTGTCTGGCGTCGTGCGACAATACGACCACCCAGGTGCGCCGGTCGAAGCCGATCTGGTCCATCAAGTCCTTGGGCCATCCCACCAGCAGACGATGGGCTGTAGGAAACCTCTCTTCGGTGACGAACGGCGCCCGGGAGTCCACCACGGTCACCCGGTATCCCATCTGGGTCCCGAAGGAGGAGAGGGCCTGACCGATGTGCACCGCCCCGAAAACCAGCAAGTCAGGAGGCGGGGCGAGCGTCTCGAGGAAGACGGAATGCTCTCCATAGTCGAGGGTGCGATGCTGTTCGTGACCCATGAGGGTCACCGCGTCTTCCGTGACATCGGAGGAGATGTCGGCGGGGAGCGAGCCGGCGACGACCGCGCCCGAGTTGTCGATCACGGCTTTGTCCCCAATGGCGGGCCCTTCGACGACAGTGGCCACCGAGCCGAACCGCTCGGCATCGAGCAGCGCCTGGATCGCTTCGTTTACCTCGCTCACCAGGGCTCTATGAAGACGTCGATCGTCCCCCCGCACGACATCCCGACCTCGAAGGCATCCTCGTCGGCGATGCCATAGGTCACCTTCTTGGGCTTCCCGGTCTCGATAACCTCCTGGGCATGGAGAAAGACATCGTTCTCGACGCAACCGCCGCTGACCGATCCCTCCATATCGCCTTCGGATGACACCAGGAACTTGGAGCCCTCGGGCCGGGGCGCACTGCCGTGAACCTTGATCACGGTGGCGACGGCGACCTTCTTGCCCTCATGGGCCCACTTGTCGCGTACGGCTAACTGGTTTCTCATGGCTCACACCCCAGCGTACTGCGCCGGCTCCTTCTCGAAGGCGGCCTTGCAAACGGGGGCGCAGAAGTAATAGGTCTCGCCCTCGTGCTCGGTGATCCACTTCGCAGTGGCTACCTCCACTTCCATGTCACACACCGGGTCGATGGCGACATGGGGCTTCTCCACCGGAATCGGCCATCCCTGGAGCTCTCCCGCGGCACGGCGCTTGACCAGGTCCGCAACTATGGAGACCCCGATCTCGCGGTGGGCGATGTGCCCGAGGTCTATTCCCGCCGGAGCGATGACCCGTGCCACCTGGTTGTCGTCGAGTCCCCGGTCCCGCAGGTAGCCCGTGATGGTCTCGGCGCGTTTCGCGGATGCGACGAGACCGATGTACCCGGCCTCGGTGGCGAGGGCGGCCTCCACGGCGGGTTCGTCGTAGTGGCCCTGGGTGGCGACCACGATCGCGGAGCTTCCCGAGACTTCGGGGAGCTCGAGGTCGTCGCCGACCAAGTCGACCCTCCAGTCCAGTGTCTCGGCCAGGCTGACCAGGGTATCGACCGCGGGGGAGCCGCCGATCACGACCAGATGGGGCTGGGGAAGCATGGGTTCCAAGAAGACCTCCAGTGCGCCCTCGGAGGTGCACGATATCGGAACAGTGGTCACGTCCGGGCGGTTCTCCACCGAGGCGATGTCCTCCTCGGTGCCGAGGAAGAGGAGCCTTGGCTTGCCGTCCGACATGGCCTCGCGGGCCTCGCGGATGACCACGGGCTCGGCACAGGCGCCTCCGATCCATCCATGGACCGAACCGTCAGGCTCGATCACGGCGGTGGATCCCCGCTTACCCGACGACGGGCCACGGGCCCACACCACCGTGGCGGTCAGGAACGGTCGATGCCGGCGGCTCAAATCGGCCGCCAGCTCGAGCAACTCCCGGTTCACGACCCGGCTTCCTCCAATGCTGCCCACACCCTGTCGGAAGAGACCGGCATATCGATGTTGTCGATGCCATAAGGGCGCAGGGCATCGATGATGGCGTTTACATAGGCCGCCGGGGAGCCGACGGTCGCCGACTCGCCGACGCCCTTGGCGCCGATCGGGTGGTGCGGCGACGGCGTCACCGTCTCACCCAGCTCGAAACGAGGTGTCTCCCACGCTGTGGGGATCAGGTAGTCCATGAAGTTTGACCCGATGCAGTTCCCCTGCTCGTCGAAGGTGATGTACTGCATCGAAGACATGGCGTAGCCCTCGGCGAGCCCACCGTGGATCTGGCCATCGACCACCATCGGGTTGATGCGCACTCCGCAGTCGTCTACGGCCACCATCCGGCGCACCTTCCACTGCCCGGAGTCGGGGTCGATGTCCACGACCACTATGTAGGTACCGAACGGGTAGGTCATGTTCGGTGGGTCGTAGTAGTTGACCCCTTCCAGACCTGCCTCGGTATCCGGTGGCGGGTTGGTGTAGGCCGCAAATGCGATGTCCTGGATGCTCACCGAGCTCTCCGGGTCGCCGGCGACGAAGAACTTGCCCGTCTCCCATTCGAGGTCGTCCTCGGAAGCCTCGAGAAGGTGGGCTGCGATCTTCTTTGCCTTGTCCCTCAGCTTCCGGGAGATAACCGCCGTGGCGGCACCGGCCACGGGCGTGCTCCGTGAGGCGTAGGTGCCGAGACCGTAGGGGGTGTTGTCGGTGTCGCCCTCGACGACCTTCACGTCGGAGGCGGGGATGCCGAGTTCCTCGGCGACGATCTGGGCGAACGTCGTCTCGTGGCCCTGGCCCTGGCTGCGCACACCCAGCTTGAGGATGGCCTTGCCGGTGGGATGGACCCGCAGCTCGGCCGAGTCGAACATCTTGATCCCGAGGATCTCGTAGTCCTCGCCGTGGCCGGCGCCGACCACCTCGGTGAAGCTGGCCATGCCGACACCGACCAGCCGGCCCTCCTTTCGGGCCTGTTCTTTCTCCTTTTGGATCTCGTCGTAGCCGATCATGTCCATGGCGAGACGCATCGCCTTCTCGTAGTCACCCGAGTCGTAGATAAACCCGGTGGGTGTCGCGTAGGGGAACTGGTCGGGCTGGATGAAGTTCTTGGCCCTGAACTCGGCCGGGTCCATCCCGATCTCGTAGGCCGCGTTCTGCACCAGCCGCTCGATCAGGAACGAGGCTTCGGTGACCCGGAATGAGCAGCGGTAGGCCACCCCTCCCGGTGCCTTGTTGGTGTAGGCACCCTTGGTGCTCACATGCGCCGCCGGGTAGTCATATGACCCCGTCACGATGTGGAATAGCCCCGCCTTGAAGGCAGTGGGCTGGGCGTCGGCGTAGAAGGCTCCCTGGTCGGAGAGCATGTCGACCCGCAATGCCAGGATCTTCCCGTCGTCGTCGAGCGCCAGCTCGCCCTTCATGTAGTAGTCGCGGGCGAACCCGGTGGAGATCAGGTTCTCGGTGCGGGTCTCCACCCACTTCACCGGCTTGCCGATCACGAGCGAGGCCGCGGTGGCCACCACATAACCGGGATAGACCGGCACCTTGTTCCCGAAGCCACCGCCGATGTCGGGGGAGATGACGCGGATGTTCTGCTCGGGCAGTCCAGCCACAAGAGCGAAGACGGTGCGGTGGGCATGGGGCGCCTGCGACGTCATGTACAGGTCGGCCTGACCCGTAGCCGAGTTCACATCGGCCACAATCCCGCAGGTCTCCAGCGGGGACGGATGAGACCGAGGGTAGAAAGTCTCCAGGGAGACCACCCTGGCCGCCTTATCGAATGCGGCGTCGGTGGCTGCCTTGTCCCCGGACTCCCATTCGTAGACCAGGTTGGAGTCCTGGTCTTCTTTGTCGGTGCGAATGACCGGGGCGTCGTCCTCCAGCGCACGTTGCGGGTTGACGATCGGCTCCAGGTCCTCGTACTCGACCCTGATCAGTTCGGCGGCGTCTTCGGCGATGTAGCGGTCGGTGGCAATGACCGCGGCGATCTCCTGACCCTGAAACCTGACCTTGTCGGTGGCCAGAACGGCCTGGGTATCGCCCGACAATGTCGGCATCCAAGCCAGGTCGTACTGGGCCAGCAGCTCGCCGGTGACGACGGCGACCACGCCTTCGACAGCCTCGGCCTCGGAGGTGTCGATCGAGAGGATCTTGGCGTGGGCCATCGGCGCCCGGTGGATCGCCATGTGCAGCATCCCCGGCAGCTCGATGTCGTCTACGTAGTTGCCCCGGCCTTCGATGAAGCGGGCATCCTCGACCCGCTTGCGGCTGTGGCCGAGTCCTCCGATCTCCGGGGTGGTCCTGGGCTTGGGTGCTGTCGTTGTCATCAGTTTGCTCCCTGGCTGGTCGCCTCGGCGGCGGCCTGTATCGACTTCACGATGTTCATGTATCCGGTGCACCGGCAGAGATTCCCTGAGATGGCCCACCTCACGTCGTCTTCGGACGGGTTGGGGTTCTCCTCGATGAGGGCGCTGCCCACCAGCATCATCGCCGGTGTGCAGAACCCGCACTGGAGGCCGTGGTGTTCTTTGAATGCCTCCTGGATCGGTGCGAGCTGGCCGTTCTGCTTCAGGCCCTCGACAGTCGTGATCGCCCGGCCGTTGGCCTGGACGGCGAACACGGTGCATGACTTCACCGGTGTGCCATCGAGCAGCACGGTGCACACCCCGCAGCTCGTGGTGTCACACCCGATGTGAGTTCCGGTCAGCTTCAGGTCCGACCTGATGAAGTCGACGAGAAGCTTTCTCGGCTCGACGTCGGCGCTGTGCTCTGTCCCGTTGACGGTGACCGTGATGTTCATTCCTGACCTCCCTGTGCGATCTCGAGCGACCTGGCCAGCCCACGTTGGGTGAACACGTCGACAATGTGTCGCTTGTACTCGGCGCTGCCCCGGGTGTCCGATGCCGGATCACACGTCTCTGCAGCTATACGTCCCGCCTCGGCGAACAGTTCGTCGCTCGGCTGGTTGCCCTGCAGGGCCTCCTCGGCCTCGGTCACCTTCAGGTTGTGGGCATACACCGACGTGAGCCCGATACCAGCCGAGGCGATGGACCCGTCCTCGGCCAACTCCAAAGATGTGGCGACCCCGACCGTGGCGTAGTCGCCGACCTTGCGTTCGAGTTTCTGATAGTCGCCTCCACCCCGGGCGGAGTGTGCGGGGATCCGTAGCTGGGTCACCATCTCGTTGGGCTGACATGACGTGGCAAACATGTCGACCAGGAATTCCGACGCAGGGACGACCCGCTCGCCGTCGGTGCTCCTCACCACTACCTCGGCATTGCATGCCAGCATCACCGAGGCCCAGTCACCCTCCGGGTCATGATGGGCCACCGAGCCAACAGGGGTGCCCAGGTTGCGCACGATGGGGTCGGCGACCCAGGGGGCGGTGGCCGTCACCGTGTGGTTTGTCTTGGCCTCCTCGGAGTTCACAACGTCGTTGTGACGGGCCAGGGCGTCGATCGTGATATGCCCATTGTCCCGTTCTATGCGATTGAGGTCGGGCAGTCGGTTGATGTCCAGCAGGGTCGAGGGCCGGGCGAAACGCAGCTTCATCATCGGAATGAGGCTCTGGCCCCCGGCGAGGATCTTCACCTCATCCCCCCGTTCGGCGAGGATCGACAGGGCTTCCTCCAGCGACTCGGGCACCAGATAGTCGAACTTGGCTGGGTACAACAGGACCTCCTCAGATGTGCAGTGACACTGAACCTACCGGAGTGGTGGTGTTCGTGCTGCGAGAAGGCGGTCTCTACCGCTGCATAGTGTCAAGGAGGCGGACCACGCCGCGTAGGTCCTGCACACTCGCTGCCGGGAGCAGATGGTCGACGTGGGGGAGAACGGCCTGCATCCCCCGGGTGGCCGGCCGGTAGTCGTTCCGGGCTGCCAGGGGATTCAGCCAGATCACCCGGTGCACTGTCCGGGCGAGACGGGCGATCTCGGTGCGCAATAGCTCGGGGTCACCACAGTCCCAGCCATCCGAGAGGACGAGCGCTATCGGGCCCCCTCGGGCGAGCCGTCGGCTCCAGAGCCGGTTCCACTCGGCGAACGCTTCGCCAATCTTGGTCCCTCCGGACCAGTCCCGAACCGAGCTCGATACCTTGTCCAGTGCCGTCTTGGTGTCGCGGCGCTTGAGCTCTTCGGTGATGCGGGTGAGCTCGGTGGAGAAAGTGAATGCCTCGACGTGGTCGATGCGGCGTTGAGCAGCATGGGCAAAGACGAGAAAGAGATCTGCGTACTTCTCCATCGATCCGGAGATGTCGGCGATGATGATCAGCGGCCGCTGTCTCTTCCTCCGTCGTCGGCGGACGATCGGCATCAGGTCGCCCTCAGCTCGGACGGTTCCACGGAGGGTCCTGCGCAAGTCGGGACTGGGGCCAGTGCGAGAGGGAAGCCAGCGGCGCGTTTTCACGTCGGATGGTTGCCACATCATCGCCATGACCAGCCGGCGAGCTTCGATGAGCTGGTCGTCGTCCAGTTCGGCGAAGTCCCGGGTTGCAATGTTCTCTGTGGCCGAAGCACCTGCTTGGGACCTCGTCTCGGACTCCTCGGATTGGCCGACGGACTTCAGGATCGGCTTGACCGCCATCGAGGAGCCCTGGTTCGAGTGTTGCTCGGACACCTTGGGGGGTGCCTGGAACAGACATTCGAAGAACTCGTTGAACACCTCGTCGAATGGTCCGCGCTCCGCGGGGTCGGTGATGGCCAGCGAGCGGAGGGCTCCATAAAACTGACTGCGCTCAGAAGGGTCGACGAGGGTGACCGCCCGGGCCATGTCTCCCACCTGGTCGGGGGTGACAGTCAACCCCCGGTGTCGGAGAGCCTCTGCAAAGGTGGCGAGGTCCCTGACCGGACCTGGAACACTCATCCGACCAGGGCTTCGACTCCGGCCTCTCTCACCGCATCGATGTCGTCTTTGTATTTGAGCACGACACCCAGGGTGCGTTCCGCCATGGCCGGCGTGAGGTCACCGTCGTGGAGCAATCGCAGCGACTCGGCCCAGTCGAGGGTCTCGGCCACGCCGGGCGGCTTGAAGAGGTCCATCGCGCGGAGCTTGGCCATGGCCGCGGCCAGGCTCGCGGCCAGGTCCTTAGTGACTCCGGGCACCTTGCGCTCGACGATGGCCGCTTCGAGAGAAGGAGTCGGGTAGTCGATCCAGTGGTAGATGCAGCGTCTCTTGAGCGCGTCGTGGATCTCACGGGTCCGGTTGGAGGTGAGGATGACGATCGGAGGGTCGTCGGCCTTGATGGTGCCGATCTCGGGGATGGAGACCTGGAAGTCGGAAAGGAGCTCGAGCAGAAAGGCCTCGAACTCCTCGTCGGCACGGTCCAACTCGTCGATGAGCAGAACGGGGCGCCGACCCGCGCGGGCCGCCTCGATGGCCTGGAGCAATGGTCTGGCGATGAGGAAATCCCGGCTGAGGATGTCCCGGGCGGTTGCCTTCTCGCCCTCCCCTCTGGCTTCGAGGAGGCGGATCTCCATCATCTGGAGGGCATAGTCCCACTCGTATAGGGCGTGGCCGACATCGAGGCCCTCGTAGCACTGGAGGCGGATCAGTTCCTCGTCGGAAATGGCGGCGAGGACCTTGGCGACCTCGGTCTTGCCGACACCTGCTTCTCCCTCGAGGAAGAGCGGTCTACCCAGTTGGATGGCGAGATGGATGGCGACCGTCAGGTCGTCGCCGGCGAAGTAGTCCTGGCTGTCGAGGGCCGCTTGGAGATCCTCGATGGTGTTCGGAATCACGGGAGACAGGTTAAGTGCTTGTGCGGGCTTCCCGGTCGCCCGCCACAACGCTCCCGATCGTCATTGCCGTCCCGCACGCCATAACCTAGACCCGAATGTTCGACACGCTCACACAACGATTCGAGACGGTTTTCTCGACCTTGCGGGGCAAGGGCAAGCTCTCCGAGAGCGACATCGACTCCGCCCTGCGTGAAGTCCGGCTCGCCCTTCTCGAAGCCGACGTCAACGTGGGCGTCGTCAAGTCCTTCCTGAGCAGGGTGAAAGAGCGGGCCCTCGGGGAGGACGTGTCGAAGTCGATCACCCCGGGCCAGCAGGTGATCAAGATCGTCCACGAGGAGCTGATCAACACCCTCGGCTCTGAGGTGGCGGGATTGGCCAAGTCGACGCCACCACAAGTGATCCTCCTGGTGGGCCTCCAGGGCTCGGGGAAGACCACCACGGCCGGCAAGCTGGCGAAGCTGTTGAAGAAGCAGGGAAAGAGGCCTCTGCTCGTGGCCGCCGACCTGCAACGTCCCGCCGCCATCGACCAGCTGGAGACCCTGGCGGGGAAAGTGGATGTCCCGGTCGTTGTCGACCGCAAGGGCAAGGCACCGAAGCTGGCCAAGAATGCTCTCAAGGAGGCGGCCAATACCGGCAGGGACGTCGTCCTCGTGGATACGGCGGGTCGTCTCCAAATCGACGACGCTCTCATGAAGGAGCTCGCCGCGGTGCGCAAGGCAACCGATCCCGACGAGGTGCTTCTGGTTGTGGATGCGATGACCGGCCAGGACGCCGTGAACGTGGCCGACGGGTTCCAGAGCCAGATCGGGCTCACCGGCGTGGTTCTCTCCAAGCTCGACGGCGATGCCAGAGGAGGCGCGGCGATATCGGTCCGGGAGGTCACCGGCGCGCCCGTGAAATTCGCCGGCGTGGGAGAGGGGCTCGACGACATCGAAGCCTTCCATCCGGAGCGGATGGCCAGCCGCATTCTCGGTATGGGCGACGTTCTCACCCTCATCGAAAAGGCTGAGACCGCCTTTGACGAGAAGGAGGCCGAGAAGGCGGCGCAACGACTCGAGAAAGGCGAGTTCACCCTGGAGGACTTCCTCAGCCAGTTCGAGGCGGTGAAGTCGATGGGGCCTCTCCAGGACATACTTGCTATGCTGCCCGGGTCCGGGTCGCTCCTGCGCGATGTCGAAGTCGACGATCGCGACCTGAAGAAGGTCGAGGCCATCATCCAGTCGATGACCCCCGAAGAGCGCCGGACTCCAAAGATCATCGGCGGAAGTCGAAAGCGCCGAATCGCGGCCGGATCGGGCACCACGCCCCAGGACGTGAATCGGGTCCTCAAGCAGTTCGCCGAGACACAAAAGATGATGAAGACGCTGGCAGGAGGAAAGGGCATGCCGTCACTCGAGGCCCTCACCGGTGGTCGGCGGATCAAGAGATGAGAGTTCAGAGGTGAATTAGATGGCAGTCAGACTGAGATTGATGCGGATGGGTAAGACGAAACAACCCGTCTACCGGGTGGTGGTCATGGACCAGCGCGCTCCCCGCGATGGCCGTTATATCGAACAAATCGGCCGATACGACGCGCGCCAAGATCCCTCGCTGATCGAGATCGACAACGAGCGAGCAGTCGATTGGCTCGCGAAAGGTGCGCAGCCATCCGAGACCGTGGAGAAGCTTCTCAACATCTCCGGCGCGATGGACACCATGAAGATCAAGACAGGTGGTATCCATGTGGTGGGCGCCGACAAGCAAGAGTCGGCGGACGAGGAGACCTCTGAGGAGGAGACTCCTGAGCCCGCCGCAACCGGCGCTTCCACCGAGGAGGAGTGAACTTGGCCAAAGGCGAGATCGTTGAACGAGTCGTCACGTATGTCGTGAAGAGCATCGTGGAGGACTCGGACGCAGTACAGGTGACCCTGGTCGAACAGGGTCCGGACGAGTTTGTCGCAGAGGTGCGCACCGCCAAGCCGGACATGGGGCGTGTAATCGGTCGCCGGGGCCGGGTGGCGAAGGCCATCCGGGCCGCTGCCGGCGCCGCCGGCGAAGAGGAAGGGATCAACGCTGGAGTCGAGTTCCTCGACTGATCGGCCCGGCGTCCTGGTTGGACGGCTGGGCAAGCCGAACGGCCTCGACGGATTCATTGGGGTCTATGTCGAGCCGGAGGATCTGATTCACTTCGAGATCGGGGCTGTCGTCCAGATCGGGGAGACTTCTTACACAGTTCGTGCCGTCCGCCACGGCAAGAAAGGTCCCCAGGTGGCCTTCGAAGAAGTCACCGATCGCGTCGGCGCCGAGGAGATCAGGGGCAGCGACGTCTACGTGGCTGAGGCCCGGGATCTCGGTGAACGCGAGTTCTGGCCATCCGACCTCGTCGGGTTGGAAGTCAGACCGGGAGGGGGCCGTGTCGCAGGGGTGGCCCACGGCGTGTCACAGGACCGGCTGGTCATCGAGCGCGAGGACACGAGTTTCGAAGTGCCGTTCGTCGATGAACTGGTTCCTGTGGTCGACCTGGAGGAGGGATATGTCGAGGTGGACGAGATCGAGGGTCTCAGTTCACCGTGAGGTCGACGGTGACTCCCTGGAGGCCCTCGTCGTCGTTCTCCTCGCCGATGAAAACCGAGAATTGACCGGTTGGTAGCGACAGTCCGATTCGGAACTCACCCCACGAGCCAGCCCCATCTGCGGTCGTGGTCGTGGCTTCGGCGGCCACAGAGTCGTCCTGGGTTGCCACTGCGGTCACCTCTCCGGACGTGGTACGTGCATACCCGAGAAGTTGGATGTCGCCGGACACTTCGTTTTGAGCAGGTGAAGTGAGGACGAGATCTTCTCCGATCGTCGATGTCCCCATGAAGGGGACGAACCCGGGTCTCAGTTCGAGGGTCAGCCGTGCAGGCGAGGAAGAAACAGAGGCTCGGGCGGCTGCCGGCTCGGACAGGTGGAGGTCGAGGAACAGGTCTCCAGATAGTGACCTGACGACATAGATCCGGTCGACGAGGTCAGTCTCGACGAGCTGTTCTTTGACTACCGCCGTCTCGATATCAAGTCGCACCCGGATGACCTGAAACGACTCCAGATGATCCACGCTGAGCCCTGGTGGGGTCGTGGCGGGTGCGCTCTCGGAGGTCACGAACTCGAAGTGGAACGTCTCGCATCTGTCGTTTCTCTCCCAGGATATCTGACCGATGTTCCTGCTGTCCGAGCCCTCGGAGGGGATGTCGGCGATGGTTCCACCCTCCTCGAACTCGCCAACGCCGGGACATTCGACCACCGGGGGTAGGGAGGTCGTCGACGTGCCGACCGATGTCGATGTGGTGGAACTGGATGTCACCGTGGAGCCGGTCCCGGCGTTAGTGCAACCCGCCACCAGAACCAGCAGGGTCAGCACGACAACTCGTCTCATACCCGAAGAGTATGACCAACCGCCACCGCCCGCTTACCTATCACGGGCTTACCAGGGCATGGCGATCTCGTGGAGAGTCCGGGTTAGCCGCAACGTCCTACCCTGGCCGGGTGAGGATCAACGTGGTCACCATGTTCCCCGGGTACTTCGATGGCCCCTTGCAGACCTCGATCGTGGGTCGGGCCATCGAGGACGGCGCGCTCACTGTCGATGTCCACGACCTGAGAGAGCACGGCATCGGCAGACACCGCCAGCTCGACGACACCCCTTTCGGGGGTGGGCCGGGGATGGTGATGATGGTCGAGCCGCTGGCTCGAGCCCTGGAACCATTCTCGGAAACCCATCGGGTCCTCTTCACCCCGTCGGGCGACCCCATGACCCAAGCGACCCTCGACGACTGGGCGCAGATGGATGAGATCACATTCGTCTGCGGCCGTTTCGAGGGAGTAGACCAGCGGGCCATCGACGGTTTCATCGATCAGGAGGTCAGTCTCGGTGATTACGTGTTGGCCGGGGGAGAGGTGGCCGCGGCGGCAGCCATCGAGGGGGTTGCGCGGCTTCTGCCGGGCGTCGTGGGAAACCCCGCGTCGACCGAGAGTGAGTCGTTCCGGGACGGCCTTCTCGAGGAGCCTGTGTACACGCGTCCGGCAAATTTCGAGGGAGCACGGGTGCCCGAGATCCTGTTGAGCGGCGACCATGGGAGAATCGCCGAGTGGCGCGCCGAGCAGCGAATGCAGAGGACCAGAGAGCGACGTCCCGACTTGTTGTCGAATGGCGAGGAATCGGAGAGCTGATACAATCTGTGCGTCCGGGACCCAGCCCCTATCTCTCCCGGTTGTTTCTAGGAGCTCTCCATGAACGATCTTCAAGCAGTAGAGACCGCGCATGTTCGGGACGACATCCCCGATTTCCGGGCCGGTGACAGTGTCAAGGTACATGTCCGGGTGGTGGAGGGGGGTCGTGAGCGCATCCAGGTATTCGAGGGTGTCGTTCTCGCCCGCAACGGAAGCGGCCCCCGGGCCTCGTTCACTGTTCGCAAGGTGAGCTTCGGAGTTGGTGTGGAGAGGGTCTTCCCCCTCCACGCTCCGATCATCTCCAAGATCGAGGTTGTCCGCAAGGGTGACGTTCGGCGGTCCAAGCTCTATTACCTCCGTGATCGGGCCGGCAAGGCCGCCCGCATCAAGGAGCTACGGGACTGAACACCGGATCACGCGGCCGTCATCTCGTGGGATCCACCCAGGACCCCGTTCCTGAACCTCGTCCCAGCGGGGAGGAGGAGAAGCCGAAGAAGAGGTCTTTCTGGGCGGAGCTCCCCGGTCTGCTGCTCACCGCTCTCGTCATCGCGGTGCTGATCAAGACCTTTCTCGTCCAGCCGTTCTGGATTCCGTCCGAGTCAATGCTCGACACCATCCATATCAACGACCGGGTGATGGTGAACAAGCTCGCTTACGACCTCGGGGAACCCGAGCGTGGTGATGTCGTCGTGTTTCGAGATCCGGCCGAACCGGAGACCGAGGAGTCGATCCCCGAGGCTGTGATCCGCTCGGTTCTGGAAGCGGTCGGTATCCGCACCAGAGGGCACGAGGACCTGATCAAGCGCATCATCGGGCTCCCCGGTGAGACCGTCACCATCGAGAACGACCAGGTCCACATCGACGGCGTGCCGATATCGGAGCCCTATCTCGATCCGGACGTCGACATGCCAGATGCTGGCCCTTTCGAGGTCGACGAGGACCAGGTCTTCGTCATGGGGGACAATCGTGAGTTCAGCTTTGACAGCCGCAGATTTGGCAATATCGACTTCGACGCCCTCATCGGACGTGCCTTTGTGGTCATCTGGCCAATCTCCAATTTCGGCGCTCTGTAGGGATCCCTGGAAAAGGTCTCCCGATTCCGGTAGGTGTTACTTCATACGAGGGATACCATCGCCGAACGCCGCAGCAGTGAGAGTCGAGGAGAAGATGGACGAAGACCTGGAGCGCTACGAGACCGAGGTTGAGCTCAAGCTCTACAAGGAGTACCACGACGTCCTCCCGATGTTCGAATATGTCGTGGAGACCGAGCGCCGCTTCTATCTGGCCAACAAAGTGGACGTCGAGGTCAAGGACGCCAACGGCTCCATGTACTTCGAAGTGGTCATGAAGGATGCCTGGGTCTGGGACATGTTCCGTCCCGCCCGGTTTCTCGAACAGGTTCAAGTCCTTACCTTCCGCGACGTCAACGTCGAGAAACTCGAGAAGACGGAGTTGAGTCTCTGAGCGAGACCCGGGCCCTGGTGGGAAACGCCGGGGAACGGCTCGCCGCGTGGTGGCTCGCCGAACAGGGCCTCATTCCTCTGGGGCGAAACGTGGACATGGATGGCGGGGAAATCGACCTGCTCATGGCGGATGGAGGCCAGACGGTGGCCGTCGAGGTCAGGGCAGTCACTGGTGAAGGCGACCCGATCGACGCCGTGGACATGGCCAAGCGAAGTCATGTGAGACGGCTGGCCGGCAAGGCCGGTGTCTCCCGGGTCGATTTCCTCGGGGTCGGTTTTCGTCCCTGGGGTGTGGAGGTCCACTGGCTCCCTGGGTGAGAATTGGCGGCGAAGAGGGCAATTTCTAAGGTGTCGTCGATGTCCACCGGATTTCCTGCCATCCGGGTTCAGGGTCTCCACAAGCGCTACGGCCCTACCCACGCGCTCCAGGGTCTCGACTTTGAGGTTCCAAAGGGGCAGCTGACCGGGTTTCTCGGCCCCAACGGGGCCGGCAAGACCACCACCTTCAGGGCGATACTCGGCCTGACCAAACCGAATGCGGGGGAGATCGAGGTACTCGGGATTCCCGTGCCCTCGAAACTCTCCGAAGTCGTCAAGAAGGTAGGCGTCATCGTGGAGGAGCCCGGCCTCATCAAATCCCTCAACGGGAGAGTCAACCTGGCTGTCGCTGCGGACACGCTCGGTTTCGGGCATCACCGCATCGAGGAACTGCTCGACTTTGTCGGCCTGATGTCTGACGCTCACCGCAAGGTGGGCGAATACTCCAAGGGCATGCGCCAACGTCTCGCTTTGGCGGCTGCGATGCTGGGTGACCCGGAGTTGTTGATCCTCGATGAGCCATTGGACGGTCTCGACCCAGCGGGTCAGCATGCCTTCAGGGCGAGGCTCAAGGACTTGGCTACCGAAGGCAGGAGTGTCGTGATCTCCAGCCACGACCTGGCCGACGTGGAAGCCCTGGCCGATTATGTGATCGTAATCGACGAAGGACGCCTCGTGACCGAAGGCCCGCTCGACACGCTACTCGGCGGGGGAAGTACACGGGTTCGGGTGACTGACGTCGAAAGGGCGGCAGAGACCTTGACCTCGGCCGGTTACGAGGTGAACAGCGACGATGTGGGGCTGGTGGTCGCTTCGGCGGAAGGAGCCAGGATCATCGAGACACTGGCCAAAGCCGGCATCTATCCCGAAGAGGTGCGACTCGAGCGGAGCACACTCGAATCTGTGTTCCTCGGGCTGACGGGGACCGTGGTCCGATGAGCCTTATCCGCGCCGAATACCGCAAGATCAGCCGTCGCAAGCTGTTCCCGGTGATGACCCTGTTACTGGTGATCTTTGTCGGCCTGGGTGCCTTCTTTCTCATCGTCTTTGGAGAGATCGCCCCTGACATCGCCGAGGATCTGCCCGTACTGGCGAAGCCTCAGGTCTATGAGGTGGGGGCGCAACAGGCCGCCACTCAGTTCTGGTTCCCGCTGATCCTCGCCGTCGTTCTGCTAGGAGGTGAGTTGGGCTCGACGGTTTGGGCTACGTCGCTGACACGGGATTCGCGCAAACCGGCTCAGATCCTCGCCCGATTCGGCACCTACTCGGTGGCGACGGTGATCGCCTTCCTGATCGCCTTCGGGTTCTGGGTCGTGCTCGCGATCTTGTTTGCCCCCGGCGAGGGATTCATGGAGGCCGGGGATCTCTTCGGAGTCGTGTGGAAGTCGCTGCTCATCGCCATCGCCTGGACCTCACTGGGCACCGCTGCCGTTGCAGTGCTCCGTTCCGTGGGCCCGGCGATCGGCGCTGGGCTCGCCATCTACTTCGCGGAGAGCTTCCTTGCACTCTGGGGGCCCTGGGAGAACGTCTCCCTCACCGCGGCCTCCACAGCCTTGTTCGTTGTCGACTTCGGTGGTGGCGGGTTTGCCAGCCTGGTGCCGGGCGGAGGGCTCGAGGCATGGTATCGGCTTACCATCATCGCCGTCTGGACCGTCGTCGGGTTGGGTCTCACCTGGTGGGGCCTTCAGCGTCGCGACGCCTGAGCTCCATAGCGACGCCGCATCTCCTTGTGCCAGCACCCGTGGTGCCAGTGTCGTCGCATGTCCACTTCGTCCTCGGGGATGACCACGACATGGAAGGTGCCGGGAGGGATCGTGTTGTTGCAACCGGGACAGAGATACTCCTTCACCGCCTGATAGGGCTGAATGGGAGCGACCGTCAGCCCGCGAAGATCGCCCATGCGATGACCGCCAGCATGGCAAGCACGGCCACGACGACCATGGCTATGTCCACTGCCGACTTCTGATGCTCGCGAAACGGATTGAAACCCACACCGAGACGGTAACCATCTCCCGCTCGTGTCTACTGTCTCTCCTGTGACCTGGCTGAAGAGCGAGAGCAGCGACGGTATCCGCTGGCTGACCATCGACCGGCCCGAGCGCAAGAACGCCATCCCCGCGGACGGCTATCCGACGCTGACCGCTGCTTTCTCCGATTTCGACGAGAGTGACGACCGGGTTCTGGTGGTCACCGGTGCCGGAGGAGACTTCTGCGCCGGGGCCGATCTCGATCCGGAACAGTTTGCGGGAGGGCTGTCGACCGGGGACGCCCACCGTCGCATGAAGATGGTTGCCAGGGCGGCGACGGCGCTGCACCGTGTCACCAAACCGACGATCGCCGCCGTCGACGGTGTGGCCGTGGGAGCAGGAATGAATCTAGCCCTGGGTTGTGATGTGGTTATCGCCACCGATCGGGCCAGGTTTTCGGAGATATTCGTTCGCCGCGGGCTCACCGTGGACTTTGGGGGAACCTGGCTCTTGCCCCGCGTCGTCGGCTTGCAGCGCGCCAAGGAGCTGGCCTTGTCCGGCCGGTTCGTCGAGGCCGAGGAGGCGATGAGGTTGGGCATCGCCATGGATGTCGTGCCCACGTCTTCGTTGCGAGATCGGGTGGAAGAGCTGGCCGGCTCTTTCATGTCGGGTGCGCCGATCGGGCAGATGTTCGCCAAGCAGGGGCTCGATGCCTCATTCGAGTCGAGCTTCGAGGAGTCGCTCAACTGGGAAGGCCAGTCACAGGCAATCGCTCTCGGCACCGAGGACGTTGCCGAGGGCGTGACCGCCTTCCTCGAAAAGCGCGATCCCCGCTGGATGGGACGCTGACAAGCTCGTTATCTGCCTGTAACAGAGCCGAAACGTTCTCCCCGTACGTTCTCTCTCCATCAATAGAGCGAGTCCGGCCGCGCGTGTTTCGGGCGGCGATGGAGGAGGCAGACAGTGGAGAGAGCAAAGCGAAAACTGTTGATCGGCACCGCCCTGGGCGCGCTGCTGGTCCTGGTGATGGCCAGCCCGGCGATGGCCCAGGAGGAACCTGCGACGCAGTTCGTGCTGGACAACCTTTGGATCTTCCTGGCCGGCGTCCTCGTCTTCTTCATGCAGGCGGGCTTCGCGCTGGTAGAGGCGGGCCTCACCCGGGGCAAGAACGTCTCGAACATCATGATGAAGAACCTGATGGACATGTCGGCGGGCGTGCTCGCCTTTGCCCTGGTGGGCTATGGCATCGCCTTCGGCGGAGAGAACCTGCTCGGCGGTTGGTTCGGATTCGATCTCGGGATAGCCGGAGTGGAGGACACCGGAGGTGAGGGGCTCATGCCCGCGACGTTCTTCTTCTTCCAGGCGGCGTTCGCGGCCACCGCGGCGACGATCGTCTCGGGAGCGATGGCGGAACGGACGAAGTTCAAGAGCTACTTCGTGTACAGCTTCTTCCTCACCGCGCTGATCTACCCGATCGTGCTGCGTTGGACCTGGGGCGAAGGCTGGCTTGCCCAGCTCGAGTTCCCGTTCTCCGACTTCGCCGGTTCGACGATCGTCCATGCCACCGGGGGCTGGGCGGCGATGATGGGGGCCATCGTCCTCGGGCCCCGCATCGGGAAGTACGGCAAGAATGGAAGGCCACGGGCGATACCGGGCCACTCGATGCCCTTCGTCGTTCTTGGCGCCATGATCCTGTTCATCGGCTGGTTCGGGTTCAACCCCGGCTCCGAGCTCGCAGCAGACGAGTTCGTCCCAGGGATCGCTCTCAAGACGCTGCTCGCCGCCGCGGCAGGCGCGGTAACGGCAATGATCGTGAACTGGAGCAGGGACGGAAAGCCCGACGTGTCCATCGCCGCCAACGGTCTCCTGGCCGGTCTGGTGGCCATAACGGCGCCCGTCGGCGCCGTCGCGACCTGGGCTGCGATTGTCATCGGCGCCGTCGGTGGCCTGATCGTGGTCTACTCGGTGGCGATGTTCGACAGATTGAAGATCGACGATCCGGTCGGTGCCATCTCCGTGCACGGCGTCGTAGGTACTTGGGGAACGCTATCCATAGCGTTGTTCGCTGTGTACGACGACGCTTTCCTCGGTCGCGAGAACGCCGGGCTCTTCTATGGAGGTGGCCTCGACCAAATGTGGACACAGTTGATCTTCGTTGTCGTGCACTTCGTGTTCGTCACGGTGGCAGCAGGTCTGTTGTTCCTGGCCATCAAATCGACCATCGGCCTGCGGGTCAGTCCCGAGGAGGAGCTCGCCGGGCTCGACGTCGAGGAACATGGTGCTCCGGGCTACGGGCACGATCCGGCTCTGTCTGCCTCGGGCGCTCCCACCTCCGGTGGGACGACCGGGCCGAAGCAAGCAGTACCGGCCACTGAAGAAGGGACTTCCAAATGAAACTGATCATTGCCTACATAAAGCCTTTCAAGCTGGAGCAGGTAGGAGAGGCGCTCAAGTCGGTAGGGGTGTCTGGCATGTCCGTGAGCGACATCTCCGGTTTCGGCCGGCAGGCCGGGCAGAAGGAGGTGTATCGCGGGGCCGAGTACGAGGTCGACTTCGTGCCGAAGGTGAGATTGGAGGTCCTGGTGACCGACGATCTGGCGACGGTCGCCGTCGACGCCATCGAGAAGGCGGGGCACACCGGTGAGATAGGCGACGGGAAGATCGTTGTGCTTTCGGTCTACGACGCAGTGCGGATTCGCACAGGTGAGCGAGGCGCCGACGCCATCTGAAACGGGTCCTCATACCCTCGACCAATACCTCGACCTCCGTGACTCCCTGCGTGAAGCGCGCCGGGGAGACGGAGGTCTCGAGGTGTGTGTGGCGCTCACCGCGGCACTGGATGGGGCGATCGGCGAGATCGCGGCATCGTTCCCCGACGATGTCGCGGTTGTGGCCATTGGGGGATACGGCCGGGGTGAGCTGAGCCCATACTCAGATGTCGACCTCATGCTCCTCCATGGCGGTGGCGACCCGTCGCGTCTGGCCGCAACCCTGTTCCGGCCCCTCTGGGACGCAGGTCTGCGGGTGGGACATTCGGTGCGGACCCTCGATGAGGCAGCTGCCGCGGCGAGGGAACAGGTCGAAACTCACACCACCCTTCTGTCCGGGCGCCTCGTGGCCGGAGACTCTGCGCTCCTCGGACAACTGAAGGAAAGAATCGCCTCGGTCACCAGGGCGCGTCCCCTCCGTCGTCATCTCGTAGCAGCGGAGAGGGAGCGACGTCACAACGACCCGTACCTCCGGATGGAGCCGGATGTGAAAGCAGGTCGTGGGGGCCTGCGCACGATCCACGGCTTCGAGTGGGAGCGTCGCCGTGAGGAGTTGATCGGCCGCTTCTCGCCGGGTCCCTGGGAGGAGTCTGAGGAGGCAAGAGAGGTGCTTCTTCAAACCCGCAACGCGCTGCACGCCGTCACCGGACGTGGCCACGACGTCTTCTCTGTCGATCTGAGAGAGCCGGTGGCCCGATGGCTCGGTCTCGACCCGTTCACCGCCGCGCACCGGCTCGTCGACGCCATGCTGGTCGTCGACCGGCAGGCGTCGCGGCGCTGGCCTGAGGTCGTCGAGGATGAGCCGTCCGGGCTCTGGTCCCGCTTCATCGGACGACCGCCACCTCTGGGGGCCGATGCCGAGCCCTCCCTCGACGAGCTCATGTGGATCCTGGAGACGGGTGAAAGAGGGCGGCATGCGTTGGAGCGCCTCCGCGAGAACGGTCATCTCGATCGTCTGCTTCCCGAATGGGAGGCCGTTCGATCCTTGCCGGAGCTTGCTCCATTTCACGAACATCCGGTGGGCGGGCACCTATGGCGGACCTGTGACGAGATGCAGGCCCTGATCGCAGACGACGGCCACTACGGAAGGGTGGCAGCGGAGGTCGACGATATCCCTGTGCTCTTGCTGGCGTCTTTTCTCCACGACATCGGCAAGGGTCGCGGCGGTGATCACGCCTCGGTAGGGGCAGACATAGCCCGCGAGTTCTGTGGTCGCATGGGTGTCGACCCGATCAGGGTGGAACTCATCGAGAGTGCTGTTCGCCTCCATCTGCTTCTGCCGATGGCAGCCACCCGGCGGGACATCGACGATCCGGCGGTGATCGAGGAAGTCGCGGAGACTGCCAACAGTCTCCGGTTGCTCCAGGTGCTCTACCTGTTGGCGGTCGCCGACTCGCGGGCAACCGGTGCCACGGTGTGGAGCGAGTGGAAGGCGACCCTCCTGCGCACCCTCTTCCTACGTTGTGCCGCGGTATTCGGTGTCGATCGTCCGCTGCCGGCCGGTGCCAGCCGAACGGAGGTGCTGGAGGCGGTGGGCTCAGCGCGAGCCGACGGGTTGGCTCGACACGTGGACGGGATGCCTTCGGAATATCTGCGAAGTTTCACCACCGAAGAGGTGCTATGGCATCACGAACTCGTAGAGACGATGCAGGGATGGTCCAACACCAGCATCCGGAAGAGTGATTCTGCGGCGTCAGCGGTGATTGTCGGGAGGAGCCGACCGGGGTTCAGGCGACTGGTCGCTGAGGCGATGGCTGCGAACGGGATCGACGTCCTGGAAGCCCGGATGCACACCAGGGAGGATGGCCTGGTTGTCGATTCCTACGAGGTGAGGGATGACCGCACCCGGGGGCCCGTCGACGATGAGAAGTGGAGCTCGTTCCGGTCCGATCTCGAACAGGTGCTCAACGGGAGCATCGACATCGGCGCCAAGCTGGCAAGTCGGGTAGCGGCTTACCCGCCATCGCCGGGACCGTTGCCTCGGGCGCACGCCTCGATCGACAGTGCCTCAGACGACCTCGTCGTCACAGTCGAGTGCTCCGATCGTATCGGCCGACTGTCCGAGATCCTCTCGGCATTCCAGGACTGCGGTCTCGACATCCGCCTGGCGAAATTGGACAGCCGGGAGGGCGGCGTCGTCGACTCGTTTCACGTGGTCGGGGGCGAGGGTGGAGCTGATGAGGGCGGGGTCGAAGATCTCGAGCGCCGAATTGCTGACGCAATCAGCCCCTGAGGGCTGTTCAATCGATGCCGATGTCCTCGTTCCAGACATCGGGGTTCTCTGATATGAAAGCGGTCATCAGCTCGACACACTCGAGATCATCGACTACTTCGACCGTTACTCCGTTGGAGCGCAACAGGCTCTCGGCACCTGTGAAAGTACGGTTCTCGCCGACCACCACCCTGGGGATCTCATAGAGAAGGATGGCGCCGCTGCACATGATGCAGGGGGAGAGAGTGGTGTAGATCGTCGAGCGCCGGTAGTCGATGGCGGGCAAGCGACCCGCGTTCTCGAGGGCGTCCATCTCGGCATGGAGAATGGGAGACCCCTTCTGCACCCGGCGGTTGTGGCCCCGGCCGACGATCTCATCGTCGATCTCCAGGGCCGAGCCGATGGGTACGCCGCCCTCGTCACGTCCCTTCCGGGCTTCATCGATGGCGACTTCGAGACCGAGAGACGACATTCGGGGATCATATCGGTTGCGGCTTAACCTGGCGTCGTGCCCCGAATGTCGATAGCCGGACCGTCGAGTGTCGTGACTGGCGCGGCAGCGGACATCGGTGAACGCGGGGGCACCGTCGTCGATGTGGCCATCGTTGCCGCGCTCACCGCGATGTGCACCGAGCCCGGCGTGTGCGGGCCGGGTGGTGGGGGGTTCCTGACCATCGACCTGCCCGGACATGATCCGGTGGTGATAGACGGCTACATGGCGTTCCCCGGCAAGGGCTTCGACGGAGACGCGTTCATCACAGAGGTGGAAATGCCTTACGGGGGAGGGGTGAGGACTCTGGTCGGGGCAGGCTCGGTGGCGGTGCCGGGTGTCTTCGCCGCTCTGGGCGCCGCTTCGCAGATGTACGGCCTTGCACCGTGGTCGAAACTGATGGAAGGTGTCGCCGTCGTTGTCGAGGACGGGTTTCCCCTCAGTGCTCCGTGTCACATTTATCTGAACGATGGGGCGGCTTCCATCTACGCGGCCGACCCGGTGGCCAGGGAGGCGTTGCTCGACGGTGATGGGCCAAAGCCATTGGGCAGCCGTGTCGTCTTTCCGGGCCTGGCCGATTCGCTTCGTCATCTCGGGCGGGAAGGCCCCGGTGATTTCTACGAGGGCGACCTGGCCCGAGCCATCGTGTCGGATTTGGAGTCCCGCGGGGGTCAACTCACCCTGGAGGATCTCGCCACTTACGAGGCGGTCGTCCGTCGACCGGTCGAGTCCACCCTCGGCGGATGGCGGTTCGACCTCAATCCGGCACCGGCGGTGGGAGGGATCACGGTCGCACATGTGCTCGAGTTGTTGTCGCAGGGAGACCCGGACGATGCTCTCGACCTTGCTCGAGCGCTCGTCTCGGCATTTCAGGCTCGCCACTCGTTCTCGTTGAGATCCCCGTCGACCATCAGCGTCGCCGCCGCTGATGAGGAAGGAGGCGTGGCGTCCGCCTCGTTCTCGGCAGGGTACGGATCGGGAGTTATCCCGGGTGGAACCGGCATGCTGATGAACAACGCTCTCGGCGAGCTGGAGCTGTCAGATGGTTCGGGTCGGCCCGGACGGCGCATGGTGTCCAACATGGCTCCGACGGTGGCACGAAGCGGACCGGACGCGGTAGCCGTGGGGTCGCCCGGAGCCGACCGGATCACAACTGCCGTGGCCACCACTCTCGCCCGTCTCGCCGCCGGGGACGGGTTGCGGGAAGCCATCGATCACCCGAGGGCCCACCCCGAACTGGGGGAGTGGGGAGTGAGGCTCGCCATCGAGCCCGGACTCGACTTGGAGGATGCCCCGCATCCGTTACGCCCCTTCGATACCCCGCACATGTACTTCGGCGGGGTCAACGGGGCGGGTCTGATGGACGGGAAGCTGGTGGCGCATGCCGACGGGCGACGCACAGGGTCGGTGGCGTTTACAACCCCCTAGAACCAGCATGACGGTCCCCGTACGTTCGAGGGCATGTATGCAGCGACCACCTCCGTCGCTCTCGTCGGGGGAGATGTCCGACCCGTGGAGGTCCAGGCCCACGTGGGCCGTCAGAACGATCAGTTCAAGCTGAGCGGTCTCCCCGACACCGCGGTGCGTGAAGCCAAGGATCGGGTGCGGGCCGCGGTTATGTCCTCGGGCGTCCAGTTCCCGAACCGCACCGTGACGGTGAATCTCGCTCCTGCGCATCTCCCAAAGTCGGGCACCGACTTCGATCTGCCAATTGCCCTTGGCGTCCTCGCCGCCAGCAAGGAGATTCCGCATCCCGGACGGGTCGTGGCGGTGGGTGAGTTGGCGTTGGACGGGAGTGTGCGCAGTGGGGCGAGCACCATTGGTGCCGCCGTTCTCTCGGCGCGGTTAGGAGTCCCGTGTCTCGTTTCCAGCGGTGCCGCCGGGGAGGTGGCCGCGGTGGAAGGTTCCCGGGTCCATGGTGTCGCCTCGCTTGCCCAGGCGGTCGATCTCTTGAGGAGTGGTCTGGAGAGACAGGCCGCCGCCGAGGCCGCCTATTCGGAGGAACCAATGCCTGCGGCCGATCTTTCCGATGTAAGGGGCCAGCCTCTGGCCCGTAGAGCCATCGAGATCGCGGCCGCAGGTGGCCATCACGTCCTGCTGCATGGACCTCCGGGCGGAGGCAAGACCATGCTGGCCCGACGTCTGCCCGGCATCCTCCCACCGCTCCGGGATGAGGAGGCGGTGGAAGTCGCGCTGGTGCATGCCGCCGCCGGTTTGCGGCGTGGTCTCAGCCGGACACGGCCATTCCGGTCACCGCATCACACCGCTTCGAGGGCGGCGCTCGTTGGCGGTGGGAGCGGTGTCGCAGTTCCCGGAGAGGTGAGTCTGGCTCACCGCGGAGTGTTGTTCGTTGACGAGATGGCCGAATTTCCGCGGGCGAACCTCGACACGCTCCGCCAGCCCCTCGAGGACGGTGTGGTCACCGTCGCCCGGCGCGGCGTGACCGCAACCTTTCCCTCGATGTTTCACCTCGTCGCTGCCACCAACCCATGCCCGTGCGGATACCGGGGCGACCGACGCAAGCCCTGTGAATGCCGCCCGGCGGCGCTGGCCCGCTATCGCCAGCGTGTCTCCGGCCCCCTGCTCGACCGCTTCGACCTGGTGGTGAACGTCGACAGGCTGGAGGCTGACGACGCCACCGGTCCCGAGCCGGACTCCTCGGCCGAGGTGCGCCGTCGCGTGGCCGGAGCCCACAAGCGTCTGGCTGATGGGACACCTGAGCTCGACGAAGCTGCCAGTGCCCTACTCGAAGCGGCTTTGAGGAACAGCCTGCTGACGGCGAGAGGAGTCGACCGTGTCCGCAGGGTGGCGACAACGATCTGCGCCCTCGCCGACGGGGGCCGGGTCGCAGAGGAGCATGTGGCGGAGGCCATGGGTCTGCGGGTGGACTGGTGAGCGAGCCACGTCTGATTGCCCCCGACACCGACGATTATCCCGTGGGTCTCCACGACCTGGAGGATGCCCCTGCGATCTGGGTTCTCGGCGAGCTGAGGCAAGATCCTGGAGTGGCCGTGGTGGGGACCCGACGCTGCACCAGGTATGGCGTCGACATCGCCGAGTCGTTCGGAGCGGTCATCGCCCGATCGGGATGGACTACCGTCAGCGGGCTCGCCAGGGGAATCGATACCGCCGCCCACCGGGGATGTCTCCGGGTCTCCGGTCATGCCGTGGCCGTACTCGGCTCGGGGATCGACCACTGCTACCCGAGCGAGAACAAGCCGGTCTACGACGAGATCGTCGCCACCGGCGGCGCGATCGTGTCCGAGTACCCGCCCGGCACGCCGCCGGACCGATGGCGGTTCCCGGCAAGAAACAGGATCATCGCCGCGATGTCGGCCGTAGTGGTTGTCGTGGAGGCGGCCGCGACCGGGGGAGCACTCATCACCGCCCGGCTGGGCGCCGAGCTGGGAAGACCGGTGTTCGTTGTCCCCGGAGATGTCGACAGGAAGATGTCGGAGGGGTGTAACCGCCTCATTCGCGACGGGGCCCATCCGGTGCTCGGCAGCGCCGATCTGATCGAGGAGTTGAGTTTGATACTCGGGCCACCGGCGTCGTTGTCCGACACCGATCACGGGATCCCGAGCCAGGGTGTGCCGATGAGCGAGCTGCCCGAACTCTGGTCGCTCACCGTCACCGAGACATTGGTCAAGCTGGGGCGGCTGGAGATGGAGGGCAAAGTGCGACGCATGGGGGAATTCGTGGTCCCCACCTGATGTTCCACGGACATCGCACATCAGCAAATAGCATCGAGTCCTGTGGATGTTCCCGAGACGCCTGCATGGGCGTCCGCAAGCGTGAATGAGTACCTGGCCCGGCTGAGAGATCAGAGAGGGCTTGCGCCCAACACCATCGAAGCCTACCGGCGAGATCTCGCCCAGTTCTTCGACTACTGCAAACGGAACGGCATCGACAGCATCGGGGGAGCGGATCGGCGTATCGCCCGTCGCTATCTGGCTTTTCTGGACACTCTCGGATATTCGAGGACGACTACCTCCAGAAAGGCATCCTCGGTGCGCGCCTTCTATTCGGATGCGGTGTTGCGGGGTCACGCCGCGGTGAACCCCTTCGTCGGGGTGTCCACGCCGAAGCTGGACAAGCCTCTTCCCCGGGCTCTTCCGGCTCGCACCATGGCCGCCGCGATCGAGTCCATCGACACTTCAGGGCCGTCAGGTCTGCGCGATCGAGCGATCGTAGAGACGCTCTACGCTACCGGGCTGCGCATCTCGGAGCTTGCCTCCTTGCGCACCCGGGACGTCTCGGGGGACACTGTGGTTGTGAAAGGGAAAGGTGGCAAGATCAGGGCGGTCCCATTGGGCAGGCCGGCGCAGAGGGCGCTGGAGCGATACCTGGCCGACGGTCGTCCGCACATCGTCGGTGAGGGCTCCGGCGATAGTCTCTGGGTCGGTCTCCGCGGCGGTCCGATGGACCCGCGAGGTCTGCGCCACGTGGTCTCCAAACACGTTGCGACCTTCCCGCACGCCGTGCGCCACAGCTTCGCCACTCACCTGCTGGAAGGTGGCGCCGACCTGCGCACCGTTCAGGATCTCCTGGGACACACCGATCTGGCGACGACGCAGATCTACACTGCCGTCACCCGCAAACACTTGAGAGGAACGTATGACCGAAGCCACCCCAGGGCCTGAGGAGTCTCAGCTCGACGGGCTTTGGGAGCGCTTCAAGGCCACCGGCGACGCGGATGCCCGGGAGCGCCTCATCCTTCACTACTCGCCTCTCGTCAAGTACGTGGCCGGGCGCGTCGGCAGCGGATTGCCCCGCTCGGTCGATCAGAACGACCTCGCCAGCTACGGGTTGTTCGGGTTGATCGACGCCATCGACAAGTTCGACCTCGACCGCGGCTTCAAATTCGAGACTTACGCCATCAACCGCATCAAGGGAGCGATACTGGACGAGCTGCGCGCCCTGGACTGGGTTCCGAGATCGGTGCGCTCTCGCGCCCGGCGCATCGAGACCTCCATCGCCGAGCTCGAACACAAGTTGCAGCGACCGCCCACCGAGGAGGAGGTGGCCGAGGACGTCGAGATGGACATCGAGGAGTTCAGGGACGCCATGTCCCAGATCGGTCGGTCGGGCATCGCCGCCCTGGACGAATTCGTCTCCCATGATTCCGCCACGTCGATGGGAGAGATGATCGCCGACCCCAAGGGCGTCTCCCCCGAGAGCGAATTCCAGGCCGAAGAGACGCGTCGCTCCCTCTTCGATGCGATCAATCGGCTACCCGGGCGAGAGAGACTTGTGGTGACTCTCTACTACTACGAGGGGATGACCCTCGCCGAGATCGGCGACGTGCTCGGCGTCACCGAATCGAGGGTCTGTCAGATCCACGCCAAGACGATGATGTCGCTGCGCAACCGTCTCGGTGACCCGGCCTGGGGCTGAGGCTCAGTCGACGCCCACGTCTTCCACCCGGGCGGCGCACAGATCGATGAGGGCTTTCGGCTCGATGCCGATGAGAAACCCCCTGCTTCCGCCGTTTACATAGATCCGCTCCATCTCGGCGAGCGTCTCGTGGACGAACACCGGGGGGTCGGCCCGCATGCCGAGCGGCGACGTCCCCCCGAACTGGTAGCCGGTCAGCCTCCTCGCCTCCCGTTGCGACGCCGGGTCGACCGTCTTGACGTCGAGGAGCCGGGCGAGCTTCTTGGTCGACACCTCGACATCGCCGTGCATCACCACGACTGCCCCATCACCCTCGTCGGTAGTGAAGACGATCGTCTTGGCCGTCTGGTGGGGGTCGACCCCAAGAGCCTCGGCGGCCATTTCCGCCCCTTGATAGCGCTTGTGGTCGAAGAGGTGCTCGGTGTAGTCGATACCGGCATCACGCAGGACTCTCACCGCCTGGGTCACCGGAGACTTCTTAGCCATCACCGGGCTTCCTCACCATGAGCATCGCCCGCTCCAGCTCGTCGATGGCGTCGGGGGTGGTCTCGAAGGCGTGGCGTCGACGCAGCGCGGTCCAGGCTCCCGCGCCCAGCGACCGGGCCAATGCCCAGTAGGCGTGACCCCTGACCAGCGACGACCGATGGGTGAAATGGTCGAGGATCGGTGGGACGGCATCGGCCTCTTCGGAGTTTCCCGCGGCTACCAGCAGGTTCCTCCGAAGAAATCGTGCCTCCCGATGGGGGATATAGAACCACTCGAAACGGGCCATCAGGTCGTCATCCGACATGTTGAGCAGCTCGGCGAACGAGAGCTCATCGGATGCGATGTCGACACGTTCCATCGCCGGATACCCAGGTGGGCACGAGGTGAGACAGTCGTCGCAACCGTATATCCGCCGCTCGACGAGCGGCCTGATCCAGTGAGGGATGGCACCCGGCGTCTGGAGCCAGGTCGAGATGCACAGTCGGGCGTCCAGACCGTCGGGGGTGATGGCCCCGGTCGGGCAGGCCGGGATGCAATCCACACAGGTGCCACATGTCCGCCGCATGGGGTCGGTCGTCTCCAGCGTGGCGTCGGTGACGACCGAGCCCAGGAGGAGCCAGGGCCCGTGGCCCGGGGTAAGCAGCATGGTGCTCCGTCCCAACCAACCGACTCCTGCCCGTGCCGCCGCGGCCCGGTCGACGAGGCGGTTGTCGTCTATCAACACCTCCGCTCTCGCTCCCGCCGTAGCCAGCTTCTCCTGCACTCCGGCCGCGATGAGACGAACCGGGGCATAGTGATTGCGTGTGGCGAACCTGCCGATCGTCGCACCGGTTGCGGACGGTGCGTGTGAGTCGGCCAGATAGCCATAGGCGAAGACCACGATGCTGCGCGCCCAGGGAAAGCTGGTGGTCACATCGGTCGCCTCTGCTGGGTTCTGGTAGGTGAAGTGGAGCGGCCCCGACATCCCGTTGGCCTCGTGCCGGCGCATGGTCGACAGAGAGTCCGAGAACGGGTCGGCCGACGTCACCCCGAAGGCGACCGCCCCCAGGTGTCTGGCGACCTGCTCGAGATCGTGCCTGGTTGGTGTGCTCGTGCCGATTACCCAAGGTTACGAGGGCTACGTAGACTCAGGCCCATCACGCACGCCCGTAAACCCCTCACTGGTCGAGCGAAGCTCGGAAGAGGGCCGAATCCCCAGGGGAGACGGGGACCCGATCGGGTCCAGCGGGCGGAGGAATAAACCAGAAAGGAGCGAATTGTGGCTGAAGTCACAATGAAACAGCTCTTGGAGGCCGGCGTCCATTTCGGCCATCAGACGCGACGCTGGAATCCCAAGATGCGCCCGTATATCTACGGGGAGAGAAACGGGATCCACATCGTGGATCTACGGCAGACGGTCGCCCAGATCGCCGACGCGATCGAGTTCGTCAAGAAGGTGGCGACCGAGGGGGGAACCGTCCTTTTCGTCGGCACAAAGAAGCAGGCCCAGGCTGCCGTGGCCGATGCCGCCCAGAAGTCGGGGATGCCGTTCGTCAACTATCGCTGGCTCGGTGGCATGCTCACCAACTTCCAGACGATCCAGAAGCGGATCTATTACATGAAGGAGCTCAACCGCATCGAGGAGACGGGCGAGATGATCGACCGTCCCAAGAAGGAGCGTCTGAAGCTTCACCGCGAACTCGAGAAGCTGGAGAAGAACCTCGGTGGAGTCGCCAACATGACCCGCCTCCCCGACGCCGTTTTCGTCGTGGACGTGAACACTGAGGAGACTGCGGTGAAGGAGGCCGACCGGCTCGGCATCCCGGTCATCGCCCTGGTCGACACCAATTCCGACCCGGATGCGGTCGACTATGTGATCCCCGGAAACGACGACGCGATCCGCGCCGCCGACCTGATCGCCGGTGCACTGGCCGACGCAATCGTCGAAGGCAAGGAGATCGCGGCGAAGAAGCAGCAGGCCAAGGCCGAGGGCAAAGACGATGCCCAGGACGAGGCCAAGGAGGAAGCAGGAGTGGGGGTTGGCGACGGTGAGTGACATCACAGCCAAGGACATCCAGAAGCTTCGCCAGGATGCCGGTGTCGGGATGATGGACGCCAAGAAGGCGCTGACTGACGCCGATGGCGACTTCGAGAAGGCCTACGAGCTGCTCCGTGAGCGCGGGCAGGCGAAGATCGCCAAGCGTGCCGATCGCGAGGCCAGTGACGGCACGATCGGAAGCTACATCCACATTCAGAACGACCGACCGGTGATTGGTGTGCTCGTCGAGCTCTCGTGCGAGACCGACTTCGTCGCGAAGAGCGACGAGTTTCGCAAGACCGCCGATGACGTCGCTATGCACGTCGGCGCCTTTGCCCCCGAGTGGGTGACCCGGGACCAGGTCGACGAGGACGCCCTTGCCCGTGAGAAGGAGTTGATCGCCCGCCAGGCCGAGTCGGAAGGCAAGCCCGCAGGCGTCGTCGAACGCATCGTCGAGGGCAGGCTCGAGTCGTGGTACGCCGAGAACGTCCTCTACGACCAGAAATTCGTCAACCCCGACGTGTATGAGGGGACGATCGGCGATATGGTCAGCGAGCTTGCCACGAAGATGGGAGAGAACATCTACGTTCGCAAGATGGCGAGAATGGCCGTCGGGGCATAACCGCCCCCGGACTCCCAGGAGACATACGAAGTGACCGAGTCAGCCAACAGACGCGTCCTGCTCAAACTCTCAGGCGAGGCGTTCGCCGATCCGGCAGTTGGCTACGGCATCGATCCACTGACAGTGCAGCGGGTAGCCGAGGAGATCGCCAAAGCCCAAAAGACGGGCGTCGAGGTGGCCATCGTCGTTGGTGGCGGCAACATCTTCAGGGGAGTCTCCCAGGCAGCCAAGGGAATGGACCCCGCCAATGCCGACTACATGGGGATGTTGGCCACCGTCATCAACGCCCTGGCGCTGCGTGACGCGCTGGAGAATGAGGGCGTCACCACGAGGGTGCAAAGTGCGATCACCATGCAGGAGCTCGCCGAGCCCTACATAAGGCTGCGGGCGATCCGCCATCTGGAGAAGGGGCGTGTGGTGATCTTCGCCGCCGGCACCGGGAATCCCTTCTTCACCACCGACACCACGGCGGCTCTCCGCGCCATCGAGATCAATGCGCATGAGCTGCTGAAGGCGTCGAAGGTCGACGGGGTATACGACTCGGATCCGGCTACGAACCGCGACGCCCTCAAGATGACCGATCTCACCTATATGGAGTTCATCAACCAGGAACTCCAGGTCATGGACAACACCGCCGTTACGATGTGCAAAGAGCACCAGGTGCCCATCCATGTGTTCGACATGACGGTCCCCGGCAACATCGTCAAGGCAGTCAGCGGAGACCAGATCGGCACCGTCGTTCACTGAGGAGGCCCCAAAATGATCAACGACTTGTTGGCCGAAGCCGAGTTGAAGATGCAGGCAGCGGTCGAGTACGTCGCGTCCGAGTTCGGCACCGTCCGCACCGGTAGGGCCAACCCCCAGTTGCTCCACAGGGTCAACGTCGAGTACTACGGGACCGCAACTCCTCTGCAGCAACTCGCCTCCATATCGGTGCCGGAGCCGCGACTTCTCGTCATCTCGCCATTCGACAAGAGCACTGTCGGCGACATCGAGAAGGCCATCCAGCAAGCTGACCTGGGACTCAATCCGACCAACGACGGGCAGGTCATCCGCATTGCCTTCCCGCCGCTGACCGAGGAACGCCGCAAGGAGCTGATCAAGGTCGTACGTCACATCGCGGAAGAGGGCAAGGTTTCGGTCCGCAACGTACGCCGCGCCAGCAAGAGCGACATGGAGGAGCTGCACGGGGACATCTCTGACGACGACATCCGCCGCGGCGAGGACGAGCTGCAGAAGCTGACTGACAAGTACACGGAAAAGATCGACCAACTCCTGGGCCGCAAAGAGGACGAGCTACTCGAGGTTTGAGTGACTGACAGAGAGCATCCCGATGGCGAGGAGACCGGTTTCACCCCTGATCCCGAAGAAGAAGAGCTTCCGTTCACCGACGAGACGGAGGACTCCGAAGACGTCGGGAGTGATGAGCCAGTCCCTGACCGACCTCCCGTCGAAGTAGACAACGGGGGGCCCGAATGGGACTCGGTGTCCGGTGAACCCTCGGACGTAGACGAGTACCTGAGGGGGACCACACAGGAATATCAGGGTCTCGCCGAGGAGGTTAAGCGCGCCGCGGAGACCGAGTGGGAGATGCAGGCCGTGGCGGCCAACCTGCCCGGTGTCGAATCGGGGCTCGTCGGCTTCGGGGACGTCTCGGGCACCGAGTCGGAATCCGAGGAGTCCTACGAGGCGGCCGAGCAGGCAGCAAGCTCCGACCTCGCCATGCGGGTCGGGTCGGCCCTGGTCGTGTTCGGCCTCTTCCTGGGAAGTCTCCTCCTCGGCGGCTGGTGGTTCACCATCTTCGTGATACTGCTCATGGTGGTCTCCGTGGGCGAGTTCTATGCCACGATCCGGGCGAGGGACTACAAGCCATTGGCCCTGTTCGGTCTGCTCGGTGTGATCTTCATGGGTGTCGGGGCGCACAACGGGGGAGCGATGACCATCGCCGGCTGGGCAGCCGGTGCCGGTGGCGCCACCATCCTGTTCTTTTCCCTGACGCCACGCCGCAACGCTTTGGGCAACACCGCGGTCACCGTGCTGGGCATGACCTGGGTCGGAATGCTCGCCTTTGCAATTCTCGTCGCCGCAGGGCCACATCCGGTGTCGCACATCATGTTCCTGGTGATCGTCATCGCCTCCAACGACATCGCCGCATTCTTCGTCGGTCGGTCGCTCGGCAGGAGACGTTTCGCCCCGATCGTCTCCCCGTCGAAGACCGTGGAGGGGTTTGTGGGAGGTCTCGTGATTGGTGGCGTGGTTGCCGCTGTCCTGGCGGTCTTTCCACCCTGGGCAGACATTGGAGTAGCCAGAGCCCTCGTAGCAGCAGGCCTCATCGGGATCCTCGTGCCAATCGGAGACCTGGCCGAGTCGATGGTGAAGCGGGCACTCGTGGTCAAGGACATGGGCTCGGTTCTCCCCGGACACGGGGGGATGCTCGATCGCATCGACGGCTTTCTGTTCGCCGTTCCCGCCGTCTATCTCCTCTTCAGGGGCTTCGGGCTGCTGTGAGCAGTCGGCTGGTCGTCCTCGGGGGGACCGGGTCGATCGGAACACAGACCCTGGAAGTCGCTGACGGTCTCGGTCTCGAGGTCGAAGTGCTCGCCGCCCGCCGTCCTTCGGAGGCACTTGCCGTTCTGGGGCGTCGCTATCCCGACGCCAAAGTCATAGTCGCCGGGGGCTCGGGCGAAGAGTTGGAAGACTTCCAGCATACGTTGGGACGTCGTCCGGAACGAGGGGCGAATGCCATCCTCGAGGCGGCGGGCCACCCGGGCCGCGTCGTTGTCAACGGAATTGTGGGAGCGGCAGGTCTGCGGGCGACGGTTGCTGCCCTCGAGGCAGGCAACCGGGTGGCGCTAGCCAACAAGGAGAGCCTGGTCGCCGGTGGTCCCGTGGTCGTCTCAGCGCTGGAAACCTACGGTGGCGAGCTCGTCCCGGTCGATTCGGAGCATTCCGCTCTCTACCAGTGCCTCGCCGGTGAGCCTGTCGAGTCGGTGAGTCGTCTGATCCTCACTGCCTCGGGAGGACCCTTCCGGGGACGATCCCGGGAGGATCTGGCCGAAGTGACTCCCCGGGAGGCGCTGCAGCATCCGACCTGGGACATGGGGCGCCGGATCACGGTCGACTCGGCCACCATGTTCAACAAGGGGCTAGAGATCATTGAGACCCATTTTTTGTTTGGCGTCGACTACGACCGGATCGACGTGGTGGTCCATCCCCAGTCGATCCTCCACTCCGCGGTCGAGTTCGTGGACGGATCCTGGAAGGGCCACTTCGGCCATCCCGACATGCGGATCCCCATCCAGTATGCCCTGACCGCACCGGAGCGCGCGGTGGGACCGGGCGATCCGTTCACCCTGGCCGGGATGGACCTGACGTTCGAGGAGCCCGACCGGGAGGCCTTCCCTGCCCTCGACCTCGCCTTCGAGGTCGGCCGAAAGGGAGGGTCTGCGCCCGCGGTTATGAACGCCGCCGACGAGATCGCCGTGGAGGCGTTCCTCCAGGGCAGGCTGGGTTTCCTGGGGATCACTGACGTGGTCCGCAGGACGGTTGGGGAGGTGGAATGGCGTAAGGTGGAGACAGTTGAGGACGTCGTGGAAGTCGACTCCGAGGCGCGGGCCGCGGCCGCCGGGCTGATCTCCCGAGTCTGCTGATAGGGCGACCACCGGCAGTACCCTCCTCTCCATGGTCGGGGGCATAGTTGCTGCCATTGCAATCCTGCTTTTTGTGACTGCCCATGAGGCGGGTCATTTCATCGCGGCCAAGGCGACCGGGATGAAGGCCACCCAGTTTTTCTTCGGCTTCGGGCCCCGTATCTGGTCGACCCAGAAGGGAGAGACCGAGTACGGGATCAAGGCGTTCCCCCTCGGCGGGTATGTCCGGATCATCGGGATGAATCCCCTGGAGGAGGTGCCAGCTGAGGATTTGGGCCGCACCTACCGGGAGAAGAAATTTTGGGAGAAGTCGGTGGTGGTTCTCGCCGGCGTCGGTACCAACTTCCTCATCGCCTTCCTTTTGTTCGCCGGCGTGTTCCTCGCCAACGGTGTCGACGAAATCGTCCCCACCGTCGACGAGGTTGCCGAGGAGTCTCCCGGCGCCGCCGCAGGGCTGACGGAAGGCGACACGATCGTCGCTGTCGGCGACCACACCGTCAACGATTGGGACGACGCGGCGCAGGCCCTGGCGGAAGTCGGTCCCGGTCCCGTCACCGTCACCGTGGAGCGTGGCGGCCAGATCGTCTATCTCGACATGGACCTCGTCGAGAGCGAGACAGCCCCGGGCTCGGGGTTCATCGGTTTCACCCCCGAGGTGGAGAACATCCCCGTTGGTCCCCTCGAGGCCGTCGGGATGGGTGGCGAGGCCGTCTGGGGTGGCATCGAGGACACGTTCTACTCGCTGTATCAGATCTTCCGGCCCTCCAGTCTCGCCCAGTATGTCGGCGTTCTGGGCGGAGACACTGACGTTCCCGATGAGATCCGGCCCGTGAGCCCGATCGGGATCGTGAGCATCGGGAGCCAGGCAGGAAATGCCACGAGCTTCCTGATGATCATGGCGTTCATCAACGTCATCCTGGCCACGCTCAACCTGTTGCCGCTCTTCCCCCTGGATGGCGGTCACTTCGCGGTCGCTCTCTATGAGAAGCTGACGGGACGTGCGGCGAACATGAAGAAGCTTATGCCGATAGCCGCCGCGGTCTTGGGCACGCTGTTCTTCCTCGGGTTCGTGGCGATCGTGCTTGACATCGTCGACCCGATCAGCTTCGGATAGCGTGCTTACTAGCGTTGGCACCGTGAGCTTCGAGAGACGACAGACTCGCCAGCTCAACGTCGGAAAGGTGCCCGTCGGAGGCGGGGCCCCCATTTCGGTCCAGTCGATGACGACGACCAAGACAGCCGACGTTGACGGCACTCTTGCCCAGGTCTACGCCCTTGCCGGGGCGGGCGCCGACATCGTCCGCATCACCTGCAACGACGTGGAGGCGGCCCAGGGTCTGGCCGAGATCATGCCCCGCAGCCCCGTGCCCATCATTGCCGACATCCACTATCAGTATCGGTTGGCCCTGGCGGCGATGGAGGCAGGGGTCCAAGGCTTGCGTCTCAACCCGGGCAACATCCGCAAAGAGGATCAGATAAAGACGGTGGCGCGGGAGGCCCGCGATCGTGGTCTTCCGATCAGGATCGGGGTCAACGCCGGATCGCTCGACAAGGATCTGATGGAGAAGTACGGGGAAGCCGTTCCCGAAGCCCTGGTGGAGTCGGCCCTGATCGAGGCCCGGTACCTGGAGGAAGTCGACTTCAGTGACATCAAGATCTCGGTCAAGCACTCCAACGTCCGTCAGATGATCGAGTCCTACCGGCTGCTCGCTGATACTGTCGACTATCCACTGCATCTCGGGGTCACCGAGGCCGGTCCGCCACCAGCGGGCGTCATCAAGTCGGTTGCCGGCATCGGGACTCTGCTCAACGAAGGCATCGGGGACACCATCAGGTTCTCGCTCACCGCCGATCCCGTTGAAGAGGCCAAGGCCGGCCGACAGCTGCTCGAATTCCTCGGTCTTCGCGACCGCAAGGGCCTCGACCTCATCGCCTGTCCTTCCTGCGGCCGGGCCGAGGTAGATGTCATCGAAGTGGCGACGAAAGCGCAGAAGGCCCTGGAGGAGGCGAATCTCCCCATCCAGGTGGCGGTGATGGGTTGTGTCGTCAACGGCCCCGGAGAAGCCCGGGGCGCCGACATCGGCATCGCCGCCGGGCGAGGAAGAGGTCATCTCTTCATCAAGGGGCAGGTGGTGCGGGTGGTTCCCGAGGAGGAGATGGTGGAGGCATTGCTCGACGAGGCGCAGAAGCTGGTCGACGAGGGACTCGAGGCCCGACTGGCCAACGCCGAGGCCAATGCCGAGGAGATCGCCGCCGCGGAGCGTCAGCAGCTCGTCGAGATCAGGGGTGACGCCAACGAGACCAGCGAGCGTCGTGCCCGGGTGGCCGAGGTCGCCGGAAAAGACTGAGCGGTCGTCCTCGGCTGTTGACTACCGTCCGGGACTCCATGCGCTGGTCACAAGCTTTCATCCCCACCCTCAAAGACGCTCCTGCCGATGCCGAGGCCGTGAGCCACCAGCTCCTGGTCCGGGCGGGATACATCCGCCGTCTGGCTGCCGGCTCGTACACGATACTGCCTTTGGGCCAGCGCGTTCGGCTGAAGATCAGCGAGATCATTCGTGAGGAGATCGACGCCATCGGCGGCCAGGAGATGGTCCTTCCGACACTGCATCCGGCCGAGATCTGGCGGAAGTCCGACCGCTACGAGCTAATGGGGGACAACCTCTTCAAGCTCCAGGATCGCAAGGGCGGCGATCTCGTGCTGGGAATGACCGAGGAGGAGATCTTCGCCATGCTGGCGACGGAGCTCTTCTCCTACCGCGATCTCCCCCAGATCTGGTACCAGATCCACACCAAGTTCCGCGACGAGCCGAGACCCAAGTCCGGCCTGCTCCGGGTGAGGGAGTTCACGATGAAGGACTCCTACACCCTCGACATCGACGCCGCCGGCCTCGCCTCGGGTTTCGACAAGCACTACGACGCTTACAAGCGCATCTTTGCCCGCATGGGCGTCGATGCCGTGGATGTCCAGGCCTCTTCCGGGGCGATGGGCGGGAGCGAGTCCACGGAGTTCATAGTGCGCAGCGAGGCGGGCGAGGACTGGATCGTTACGTGTGCGACCTGCGACTATCGGGCGAACCTGGAGAAGGCCACGTCGGCACTCGAACCGGTCGATGATGGTGAGCCAGGCGATCTCGAGCGGTTCCCGACACCAGGTCTGAGGACCATCGCCGCCCTCGCCGATGCACATCCCGACATCGCCGCTCCCCAACGACAGATCAAGACTCTGGTCTTCTTCCTCGACAGCGGACCGGTGCTGGCCCTTCTCCGCGGTGATCACGATCTTCAGGAGCAGAAGCTTCTCGACGCGGCCGGTGCCACCGAAGGGCGACCCGGACAGCCCGAGGAGATACGAGAGCTGCTCGGGGCCGATGCGGGAAGCCTGGGGGCAGTAGGGGTCGAGGACCTGAGGGTCATCGCCGACAAGGCTCTGGAAGGCCGTTTCAACATGACCACGGGAGCCAACGAAGACGACTGGCACTACAAGGGCGTTGATGTCGCACGTGATGTCCCGGTGACCGAGTGGGCCGATCTGCGCGAAGTGGGCCCTGGGGAGCGTTGTATCGAAGACGGAGGACCCCTCGAGATGTGGAAGGGCATCGAGGTCGGCCATATCTTCAAGTTGGGCACGGAGTACTCAGAAGCGTTTGGTGCCTATGTTCAGGACGAAGCAGGCGACAGCCATCCCATCATCATGGGTTCGTACGGAATCGGGATCGAGCGGGGAATGGCCGCCGTCGTCGAGGCCAATCACGATGAGAATGGCATCGCGTGGCCCGTGTCGGTCGCCCCCTACGAGGTGTTGATCACCGTCATCCGTCCGGACGACGAGGCGACCATGGCGGTGGCCAATCGTCTATACGACGACTTCGACTCCGCAGGCGTCGAAGCTCTCATCGACGACCGGGATGAGAGGCCGGGAGTCAAGTTCGCCGACGGAGAGCTGATCGGCATCCCGTTCCGGGTCACCGTGGGCCCCAAGGGTGCTTCCTCGGGCATGGCAGAGATCACCGAGCGGTCGGGGATGGCAAAGTCCGAGTTGGCCTTCGACGAAGTGGTTGCGAGCCTCGCCGGGCGGATCAAAGCGGCCAGATTCGGTATTTAGTGTTGCCCTTCGTGTTCGACCTATAATAAGACGACAACAACAGGACGCTTTTCGGTCAGGTGGGCGCCTTTTGGCACCCACCTGTTTGTTGTGGAGACATTGACGCGGAGACAGCGACGTGATGACGCAGGTGGCTGACATTTGGAGTGTGGTAGAGGACTACCTCGCCGCCGAGCAACTGGAGCTCGATGACCTCGAGTTGACCGGTCGCGGGCGAGGTCGGCTGCTGCGTGTGACCGTCGATGGCGACGATGTCGGCGTGGATCGTCTTGCCGAGGTCTCCCGCGGACTGTCCCGGCTCCTCGACGACGAGCCCGGTCTTCAGGACCAATACCGGCTAGAGGTCAGCTCTCCGGGCCTGGAGCGAAAGCTCCGGCGCCCGGTGCACTACCACAAGTCCATAGGCCGCGAGGTGGTGGTCAAGACAGCCGGGGCCGACGGTAAAGCGACCTACAGGGGCACGTTGACCGACGCCGACGAGGCGCATTTCACCGTCGACGCCGAAGAGGGCCCGGTATCCGTCTCCTACGAGGACGTGGTCACCGCCAAGACCGTGTTCCGTTGGGAGAGGGCGCCCAAGCCCGGTCACTGAAGGAGAACCATGAAGCTCGACACGATGATGGAGGCCATTGAGGTACTCGCCAGGGAGCGAGGCGTCGCGGTCGACGCCATCCTCGATGCCTTTGCGAACGCGCTGGTGGCGGCGTACAAGCGCAGCCCGGGTGCCGCCGAGGAGGCTCGCGTCACCATCGATCCCGACTCGGGCGAGGTGACCGTGTACGCCCAGGAACTGGATGAGGACGGCAATGTCGTGGACGAGTGGGAGGACACACCCGAGGGGGAAGCCTTCGGTCGGATCGCGGCCCAGTCGTTCAAACAGGTCATGCAGTTCAAGCTGCGCGAGGCCAAGCGGGAGAAGGTCTACGAGATGTACGAGGGCCGGGAGGGCGATCTCGTCACGGGCATCGTCCAACAGGTGGACTACCGGTCCGTCATCCTGGACCTCGGCGATGCCGAGGCGATCCTTCCCGGCAGTGAGCGCATTCCGTTCGAGCGTCTCGACAGGGGGAATCGCGTGAAGGCTTTGATTCTCGAGGTTCGCAACGAGGCCAAGGGCTCCCAGATCGTCGTCTCGCGCAGTCACCCCGACCTGGTGCGCCGTCTCCTCGAGCTGGAGGTTCCGGAGCTGACCGACGGGACCATCGAGATCGTCAACATTGCGCGCGAGCCAGGGCACCGAACGAAGATCGCCGTGATCTCACATGACCCGAATGTTGACCCCAAGGGTGCCTGTGTAGGGGCCAGGGGCTCCCGGGTTCGTCAGGTCGTCAACGAGCTGCGCGGGGAAAAGGTCGACGTAGTGCAATGGCGGGACGACGTAGCTCAATTCATCGCCGAGGCACTGGGCCCTGCCAAGGTGAAAGAGGTTCACATCGACGAGGAGGAGAAGTCGGCCGACGTCATTGTCTCCGAACATCAACTCTCTCTCGCCATCGGCAAGGAAGGCCAGAACGCCCGTCTCGCCGCCCGACTTTCCGGATACAAAGTGGACATCCGATCCGACAGCGAGGGTGCGGAGGAAGTTGCCAGTGAGACCCCCGAAGAGGGTGAGGCTGCCGTCGAGGCGCCGGCAGAGGGTGAGGCTGCTGTTGAGACGTCGGTTGAGCCCATTGAAGCGACGGATGACGATGAAGAAGCTTCCCCGGTAGCCACTGCGGTCACCGACGATTCGACCACCGAGGAACCAGAAGTGGACGACGAGGACGCGGTCGAAGAGACTGAAGCTGACAGCGAGAGTGAGTGATTTTTGAATGAGGGTATACGAGCTCGCCCGTGAGCTGGGCGTGGAATCCAAGGAGGTGCTGGCTCAGGCCGAGGAGTTAGGCCTCGAGCTGAGCACGGCGTCGTCGGGAGTCGGGGACGAGGAGGCAGAGCTTCTCCGTCTCGCGATCACCTCCGACGACGGGTCCGCTGAGGAGGAGTCTGCTCCCGAGGGGGAGGCTGCTCCTGAGGAGGACGCGACTCCTGACGAGCCGACCACCCGGGTGGAGACCGTTGCCCGACCCGATACCACCGCCGCGGAGGAGAGCGATGGGCCCGTTGCCGAACCCGAGGCAGCCACCGCGCCCGAAATCCCCGGCGACACCGGATCGGCCGACATTGAGATCGCCACTGTCACCGAGGGTGCCAGCGTCGCCGAGTTCGCTGAAGCGATTGGTCAGTCTGCCGGGGACGTCGTCAAGGCCCTACTCGAGAGGGGTATTCCTGCCGGTGCCCAACAGGAGATGCCCGTCGACCACATGGACGACATCGCGGAGCAGTTCGGGTACATGGTCGAGGTCACCGAGCCCGAGGCTGCTCCCGCAGTGGCTGAGCAGCCCGAGTTCGAGGACGACGAAGCCGACCTGGTGCCCCGACCCCCCGTGGTCGCTGTCATGGGCCACGTCGACCACGGCAAGACCACGCTGCTCGACACGATAAGAAAGGCAAATGTGGTCGGTGACGAGGAAGGCGGCATCACCCAGCACATCGGCGCCTATCAGGTCGAAGTCAACGACCGTTTGATCACATTTATCGACACCCCCGGCCACGAGGCCTTCACCGCATTGCGTGCCCGGGGAGCCAACATCACCGACATCGTCATTCTCGTGGTGGCCGCCGACGACGGGGTCATGCCACAGACCATCGAGGCCATCTCGCACGCCAAGGCCGCCGGGGTGAGGATGATCGTGGCGGTCAACAAGATGGATTTGCCGGGAGCGGACCCGCTCCGCATCCGCACCGAGTTGACTAACCACGGGATCGTCACAGAGGATCTCGGCGGTGACGTGCCCACGGTGGAGGTGTCGGCTCTCAACGGCGACGGTGTAGACGACCTGTTGGAGGTCATCGACCTCATCGCCCAGCTCGAGGACTATCGCGCCAACCCCAAGCCGGGTGCCAGTGGAGTGGTCGTTGAGGCTCAACTCGAGGTGGGCCGGGGCCCCGTGGCGACGGTCATCATCAAGCGGGGGACGCTGAAACAGGGTGACGCCTTCATCGCTGGATCGGTGGCGGGAAGGGCGCGCGCCCTCATGGATGACAAAGGTGACCGCATAAAGAGCGCCGGACCGTCCCATCCCGTTCAGATCATGGGATGGTCGGACGTGCCCGCGGCGGGCGACTACTTCGAAGTCCAGAAAGACGATAAGGAGGCCCGTCGCCTCGCCGAGGAGCGCTCGCAGGAGGAACAAGAGGAGGCTCGGGCGGCACCTTCGGCGAGGGACCGTCTCCAGGGTCTGCTCGAGCAGCTTCGGAGCGAGGACGCCCAACTCAATCTGATCGTGAAGGCGGACGCTCAGGGCTCGTTGGAGGCCCTCCGCGAGTCGATCGGCAAGATCGAGCGCGAGGGAGGAAAGATCCAGATCATCCACACCGCTGTCGGCGGCGTCAACGAGAACGATGTGACCCTGGCCGAGGTAACCGAATCCGTCATCATCGGCTTCAACGTGCGACCCGAGCCGAAGGCTCGCAAGGCGGCCGAGGCTGCCGGTGTCGAGGTCCGAACCTACGGGATCATCTACGAGCTACTCGATGAGATCGAGCAGATGCTCGTGGGCCAGCTTGCTCCCGACGAGGAAGAAGTCGTGCTGGGCACTGCCGAGGTCAGGGCCATCTTCAAGGTCCCGAGATCTGGCACCGTTGCTGGCTGCTACGTCATAGAGGGGATGGTGCAACGTGGGGCCCGGGCCCGTCTGCTACGGGACGGTGTGGTCGTTCACGACGGTGTGATTTCCTCGCTGAAGCGGTTCAAGGACGACGTTCGCGAGGTCCAGTCCGGATTCGAGTGCGGCATGGGTTTCGAGGATTACAACGACATCAAGGAAGGCGACAACATCGAGGTCTACCAGGTCCGCGAGATCGCACGCACCTAGGGACTGCCCATCGACACTGGGAGATGTCGGCTATGAGCGACCGCATGTTGCGGGTCAACTCCATAATTCGCGAGGTGCTCGCCGACGAGATCGAGAGAATGAACGACGCGCGACTCGAGTTCGTCTCGGTTACCGGCGTCGACACTTCAGCGAATCTGCGTGAAGCGGTGGTCTATGTCGACGTCCTGGGTGAGGACGACCGCGACGACGCCCTGCGCGCCCTCCAAGGGGCCTCAAAACGTCTTCAGTCGGTTCTCGGCCGGCAGGTGAGGATGAAGTACACACCGACTCTCGAGTTCCGCATGGACCCGGGCGTCACCAGCGGACAGCGGATCGAGCAGATCCTGCGGGAGTTAGAGGAGGAAACGGGGGAGGGAGACGAACGGTGATCGACCAGAGCGTTATCGACGAGGCGGCAGCCGCGATACGTGGCGCCGACCGCATCGCACTCGCCTGTCATGTTGGCCCGGACGGAGATGCTTTGGGCTCGATGCTCGGTCTAGCCGCGGCCGCGGCCAATGCCGGCAAGGAAGTGTCCGCCAGCTTCGGGTCTCCGTTCAAGATGCCACCCAGCCTGTCGTTCCTTCCCCAGGAGCACCTCGTTGCTCCCAAGGACTTCCCCGAGGAGCCCGAGCTCATGGTGGTGCTGGACGTCGGCTCTGCGGAAAGGCTGGGCGAACTGGGATCGAATGCGAAGCGTGCCGAACGCGTCATCGTGATCGACCATCACGTGACCAATGAGGGTTTCGGTGACATCGCAGTGGTGGATCCCGCCGCCGCCGCCACCGGCGAGCTCGTCTACAGGATTCTCCAGAGCCTCGAGTGGAAGCTGACCCCCGAGATAGCCCAGTGTCTCCACACCGCCCTGGTGACCGATACCGGCCGATTCAGCTACGCCAACACCACCCCGGAGACTCTCAGGATCGGAGCCGAGCTGGTAGAGGCAGGTGCGGTGCCGAGCGAGATCAGCAGGCATGTCTACGAACAAGAGCCATTCGGCTATTTGAAGGCGGTTGCGGCGGCCATGGGGCGTGCCGTCCTCGATCCCGAGCTGAGAGTGGTGCACACTTCGATCACCGACGAAGATCTGGAAGAAGCTGGCATCAACTGGGGCGACACCGAGAACCTCATCGACCTGCTGCGAATGGCTGTCGAGGCTGATACCGCGGTCCTCGCCAAAGGCCACGAAGACGGTCGGGTCAAGGTGAGCATGCGCTCGCGTGGAGACACCGACGTCGGCGCGCTCGCCGCGGCAATGGGTGGCGGTGGCCATCGTCTCGCGGCCGGTTTCACAGTCGAGGACGAGGTCGACGCGGTCATCGAGCGCGTCCTCGGAGCCATCGAGGAGCACCGGTGACCGGGTTCCCATCACGATGAAGGGCTTCCTGGTTGTAGACAAGCCCCGCGGCATGACCTCGAACCAGGTGGTAGGAAATGTCAGGAAGGTCACGGGAGCAAAGAAGGTGGGACACGCCGGCACCCTCGACCCGATGGCCACGGGGGTTCTGGTGCTGGCGCTGGGCAAGGTGACCCGGCTGATCAAGTTCATCCAGGATCAGGACAAGGAGTACGTCGCCACGGCGCTGTTCGGCGTGGCTACCGACACTCTCGATGCCGATGGGGCCGTGCTCACCAGAGAACCAATGGACTTCGATGAGGACGACCTCCGGGCCATCGTGCCCCGCTTCACAGGGACGATCTCTCAGATTCCCCCCATGGTCTCGGCGCTGAAGAAGGACGGTCGCCGACTCTATGAACTGGCTCGGGAAGGGGAAGTGGTGGAACGGGACGCCCGCCAGATCGAGGTTCACGAGCTGGAGATTCTCTCCGTGGGCCCGCCTCCCTATCCCGAGGTCGAGTTCCGGGTCGTTTGTGGAAAGGGAACCTACGTACGGTCACTGGCCGATGACATGGCCGGTGTTCTCGGGGGAGATGCTCACCTCACGTCGCTTCGTCGCACCCGCATCGGCTCATTCGGAATCGGCGATAGCTTGACGATCGACGATCTCGAGAACTGGGAGGCGTATCTGATGAGCCCCGCCGAGGCCATGTCCGCCTTCGAGGACGTCACCGTCGATGACGAGACCGCGGCCGGTGTCCGCAACGGGATGCGGTTTGTCGGAGGTCCCCTTTTGACCGGACCGGAAGGAGAGCCCTTTTCGGTGAAGGACGAGGAGGGCGAGCTGCTGGCGGTCTATTCGAGGGTGGGGGACCAGGCGCGCCCCGAGATCGTGCTTCCGTCGTGAGAGTCCTTCGTGGCCCGTGGTTGGGCTGGCCCCGAGTTGAGGGCCGATCGTCGCTGACCATCGGTGTCCTCGACGGGGTCCACAAGGGTCACCGTGCCCTCCTGTCGCGTCTCGATCCCACGATGGTCCCAACCGTGCTGACATTCGAGCCTCATCCCGTGGAGGTGCTGCAACCGGGCACTCCTCCCCGGCTCATCACCACGATCGACGAACGCATTGAGCTGCTAGACGCTGCGGGTGTCGAACGGGTGGGGGTGCTCGACCTCGCGGAGATCAAAGAGCTCCCACCCGAGGAGTTCGTGCAAAGCGTTCTCCTCGAACGGCTCGACACCGGTCACCTCGTGGTTGGTGACGACTTCAGGTTCGGCAGGGATCGCTCGGGTGATGTCGAGCTGTTGAAGACCCTCGGGACCCGCCTCGGCTTCAACACCGTGTCCATCGAACTGATCGACGAAGGAGAGGAGGCCGTTTCCTCCAGCCGCATCCGGCGTCTCATCGAGGCCGGACGGGTATCGCAAGCCGCCCATCTGCTCGGGTCGCTTTTTCGGATAACCAACACGGTGGTCGACGGAGACAAGAGGGGTAGCGATATCGGGTTCCCTACCGCCAACCTGCGTCCGCCGGATAGGAAGGTCATTCCCGCCACGGGGATCTACGCCTGTTTCGTCCTGGTGGGAGACCGCCGCTACGACGCCGCGGTCAGTGTGGGGGTCCGGCCAACGTTCGGAGGCGGCGAATTGCTGATCGAGGCATTTATCCTCGATTTCGAAGGGAACCTCTACGGAGAACAGATCACCGTCGAGTTCGTCGAATACACCAGACCGGAGTTGGCCTTTGACGGGGTGGACGAGCTCGTGGACCAAATGAACGAGGACGTCTCCCGGGTCCGGGCGATCCTCGAGACAGCCCGTTCACGAATATGAGATTGACATCGGAAGGTGTTATTCTCAGTACTGTTCCCCTCATCACCTCAGGTTTTACGCGCAATGAAGACAACTACTGAAATCGTCGAAGAGTTCGGGACCCACGGCAGCGACACAGGCTCGCCGGAGGTTCAGGTGGCGATGCTCACCGAGCGAATCAATCACCTGACCGAACACCTTCGTGACCACAAGCACGACCACCACAGTCGTCGTGGTCTGTTGCTGATGGTTGGAAAACGCCGGAGACTCCTGGACTATCTACGTCGAGAAGACGTGGAGCGATACAGAAGTCTCATCGCCAAACTCGGCTTGCGGCGCTAAAGGATTGAGGAGCGGTTCAGCCGCTCCTCATGTACATAGGGGTCGTGTAAGGCCCCGCACAACGAAGAGAGCCACGTCGGTTGTCAGTGGAAGAGCCTCGAAATCCGTTCGAGACTCTCCCACTGCCAACGGGCGGGGGCTCCAAGAGACATACAAAGGAGCACATAGTGCCCGAGACCTCAGTTAGAGGCACCATCGACGGCAAAGAGCTGGTGCTGAGTACCGGCAAGTTGGCCGCACTCGCCAATGGCGCCGTCGTAGCCAAGATCGGCGGTACCGAGATGTTGGTGACCGCCACCGCAAATACCAAGCCCAGGGAAGGGGTCGACTTCTTCCCGCTTACGGTCGACTTCGAGGAACGGATGTACTCGGTCGGTCGCATCCCCGGCTCGTTCTTCCGTCGGGAAGGCCGTCCTTCCGAGCAGGCCACCCTCACCTGTCGACTTATCGACCGTCCATTGCGCCCATCATTCGCAGACGGCTACCGCAACGAGACTCACATCGTGGTTACCACGCTCTCGGTCGACCAGGAGAACCCATTCGACGTCATCGCCCTCAACGGGGCGTCGGCGGCGCTCACGGTCAGCGGTCTGCCTTTCGAGGGCCCGCTGGGCGGCGTCCGTCTCTCCCTGAAGAAGGACGAATGGGTGCCGTTCCCAACCGAAGACGAGCTCGACGAGTCGGTGTTCGAGATGATCGTCGTCGGTCGTCGCAATGACGAAGGCGAGATCGACATCGTGATGGTCGAGGCAGGCGCCACCGAGGATGGGGCGCGGCTGGTGGCTGACGGAGATCGCCCGTCGGATGAAGAGGCTGTGGCCCAGGGTCTGGACGCGGCCAAGCCGTACATTGCACAGCTCATCGATCTCCAGGAGGAACTCGCATCTCAGGTCGAGATCCCCGAGTTCAGCTGGGAGCCTCATGTCGACTACAGCGATGAGGTCTACGACAGGGTGGAGTCAGCGGCTTCGTCGCGTATTCCCGCAGTCCTCGAAATACCGGGCAAGGCTGACCGCCAGGTGGCGGAGGCCGAGGCGCTCGACGCTGTGATCGAGGAGCTTGGTGTCGAAGAGGACGATGCCGAGACCCGCAAGCAGGTCAAGAACGCATTCCGGTCCGTCTTCAAGAAGCTGGCCAGAAAGCGCGTGGTCGAGCAGGGCATTCGTCTGGACGGGCGGGGAGCCTCCGACATCCGACCTCTCAGCATCGAGGTCGGCGCGGTGGAGAGAACCCACGGGTCGGCGTTGTTCCAGCGTGGTGAGACTCAGGTGCTCAACATCACCACCCTTGGCATGCTGAAGATGGAGCAGATGCTCGACACTCTCGACATCGCTGAGGCGAAGCGGTACATGCATCACTACAACTTCCCGCCGTTCTCCACCGGTGAGGCCGGATTCATGCGTGGCCCCAAGCGACGCGAGATCGGCCACGGTGCTCTGGCGGAGAAGGCGCTGCTGCCGGTGATCCCCACGTCGGAGGATTTCCCCTACGCGCTGCGTCTGGTCTCTGAGGTCCTTGCCTCCAACGGCTCGTCCTCGATGGCATCGGTCTGCGGTTCGTCGCTTTCCCTCATGGACGCCGGTGTGCCCATATCGGCACCGGTGGCCGGCATCGCCATGGGCCTCATCAATGAAGGTGACGAGTTCATCACGTTGACCGACATTCTCGGTGCCGAGGACGCACTTGGGGACATGGACTTCAAGGTCGCGGGAACCGAGGAGATGATCACCGCTCTTCAGCTCGACACCAAGATCTCGGGTCTGCCTTCAGAGGTTCTCCAGTCGGCCCTCGACCAGGCACGCGAAGCCAGACTGTTCATCCTGAACGCCATGGCAGAGGTCATCGCTGAGCCCCGCACAGAGATGAACAAGTGGGCGCCGCGCATCGAGTCGATCGAGATCCCCAAGGACAAGATCGGCGAGGTCATCGGGCCCAAGGGTGCGGTGATCCGCGAGCTCGAAGAGGAGACCGGGGCCAACATCGAGATCGAGGAAGCCGACGGGATGGGCATCGTTCGCATCGCTTCGAGCGACGGTGAGGCTCTGGCCGTAGCCAAGGAGAGAGTGACCCAGATCGCCTTCCCACCCGAGGCCGAGGTCGGAGAGACCTACGAGGGCAAGGTGGTGAACATCACCAAGTTCGGCGCATTCGTGAACATCCTTCCTGGACGCGATGGTCTGCTGCACATCTCACGTCTCGACGGCTCGAAGCGGGTCGAGCGAGTGGAGGACTATCTCTCCGAGGGCGACGAGCTGACCGTACGAGTCCGCGAGATCGATAGGGGCAAGGTCAGTCTCGAACTGGTCGATGCCCTGCCCGGGGCGACATTGCCCAACGGCGAGAGCTCCTCTGGAGGTGGCGGTCAGGGCAAGCACGTGAAAGGCGGCGACCGGGGCCGTGATCGTGACCGCGGTGGCAAAGGTGGCCGTAACAACAAGAGTGGCGGCGATCGTGACCGCGGCGGTGACCGAGAGAGCGCTGGCAAGAAGAAGTCCGGCGAGCGTCGCAAGGCCCCGCAGAGCTTCTCCGAAGCGTTCGAGCAGATGGACGACTGAGCACAGTCCCCTGACCAGCTGTAGAAAAAAGGGGGGCCGACCACATAGCCGGCTCCCCTTTTTCGCGCACTCCTAGAATCGCGACCTTCCAGGTTAAGGGAGATATGGCTGTCGAACTGGATGGCAACGTCAGGATGCGAGGCGACACCGGTCCTGGTGTTGGGGTGAAAGTCCTCGCCGGGGAAGGTCGGCTGCGTCTCCTTTCCGGTGAGGAGGTGGTTGGTGACTGGCTGGTCGAAGGCATCGGAATAAGCTCTCTCCAGGAGGGCTTCAATATCAAGGCCGAGGGCGAGGAATTCATCCTCCGCACCAATGACGATGTGGCTCTCGCCGAGGAACTCCACGTGACCGCGGTGTCGCCGCGCCTGGCGAGACGTCTGGCGGCGCGACACAATCCCGAATACGACGAACCTTCTCCCGAGCCTCCCCAAATCTCTTCGAACCTGGCCGCGATCGGTTATGCGGTCGCTGGTGCTCTCGTCGTGCTCGGGGGCTCGCTCCTCAGTGGCGCAGGAGGATTGGCAACCGCGCCGGAGGGCTCAGACTTCGACTTCTGGATAGCGTTTGTAGCCGGTGGGATCCTCATGATCGCAGCGGCGTACGTGATGTCGGTCGGCACCAGGCTGGCCCGGCTCATAGCCACCAGCGTTCTCGGCGCGGTGATAGTGACGTTCGGGTTCGCGGTGAATCAGACGGTGGCTGGAACCACCCAACTGACCGCCTATGGGTTCATCGCCGGCGGTCTCGTCCTCGGTGTGGCCGTTCTCGTCAGCGGCAGTCTCCGCCAGTCCGAGTAGCTGTACCGTTGGGCGAATGCCGGAACTGCCCGACATCCAGGTGTATCTCGAGGCGTTGGAGCGGCGTGTGCTCGGCGAGGACGTCACTGGGGTCCGGGTGACGTCCCCGGCCGTCCTCAGAACCTACGACCCGCCCTACGATGCACCCGTTGGCCGGACCGTGCGGTCGCTGCATCGGGTGGGAAAGAGGATCGTCCTCGGCCTCGGTCGTGGTGGAAGCTCCTCCGACCTCTTCCTCGTCATCCACCTCATGGTGGCGGGACGCCTCCGCTGGGAGGCACCAGGGAAGGCGATACCCCGCAAGGTGGGTCTCGCTGCGATCGATTTCGAAGACGGATCGCTCGTCCTCACCGAGCAGGGAACACGCAAACGCGCCGGCATGTGGCTCTTTGACCGGTGGGAGGGGGTGGTGGAGTTGGACCGGGGTGGTGTCGAGCCTCTGGAAGTGACTCCCGAGGAGTTCGCCCGAGCTCTGCTCGCTGAGAACAGGACATTGAAGCGCGCCCTCACCGACCCCAGGATCTTCTCGGGGATTGGCAACGCCTATTCCGACGAGATCCTCTGGGAGGCCAGGCTTTCGCCGGTGAAGCGAACTTCCCAGCTCACAGAGGACGAGATAGCCCGTCTCAGGGAGGCAGTGGTCCACTCTCTCGAGTTGTGGACAGACCGACTTCGCGACGACGTTGGTGATGGCTGGCCGACCAAGGTCACCGCCTTCCGGGATGACATGGCGGTACACGGCAAATACGGCGAGCCGTGCCCACGTTGCAGATCCACCGTGCAGCGCATCGTCTACTCATCGAACGAGACCAACTACTGCGCCACCTGCCAGACGGGTGGCAAGCTGCTCGCCGACCGCTCGCTGTCACGTCTCCTCAAAGACGACTGGCCGAAGACCCTCGAAGAGCTCGAGGAAGCCTGAGATTCAGGTCTGTTATCTGGCGGGTCCCTACGAAGGCCACCCCGGATCAGGTTTGTTTGGCCAGGTTTGTCACGCCCCGTCGTTCCATGTTGCCCCATCCCTGGATCCGTCGGCCCCCGAAGAGTGCCCTGATTCGCCAAAGGACGGTGAGCTGGCGGAAGCCAAAGTTCTCGATCACTGCCATGACGATGAGGCGGGACGTGTCCACCGGGCTGTTGAAATAGCCATACGACTCGTCGAGCAGCAGGGCGATGATCGAGTTGATGAGACCCATCCCGAACGCGATGAGGAGCATCCACAGCAAGGAGGTCGTATTGAGTGCCCCCAGCAGCCAGGCGGTCGGGACCACGAACCATCCTATGACTTCAATGATCGGGGCCAGGTACTCGAAGAGGAAAAACCCTCCCCAGCTCACCATTCCCACCTGGCGGTAGCGGGGGTTGAAGATCATTCCCGCGAAATCGCGCATCGCTGTCACCAGGCCGCGATGCCAACGGATGCGTTGCCGGCGCAGGACCCGGGCGGTGTCGGGCACCTCGGTCCAGATGACCGCCGACGGCTCGTAGACGATTCGATAGGGCTCTTTCTTGTCACGCATCAGACGATGGACCCTCATCGTCAGATCCAGATCCTCGCCCATGTGTCCGGGGGTGAATCCGCCGGCTTCGACGAGGACCGAGCGCTTCCATATCCCGAACGCTCCTGAAACGAGCGGGAGAGCATTGATCCACGACCATGCCGGGCGACTGGCAAGGAAGGTCCTCAGATATTCGAGGATCTGCATTCTCGGGATGAACCGCCTGGGGACACTTGCGCTGATGAGATGCCCCAGCTCCACTTTGCTGCCGTTGAGCGGCCGGATGTTCCCACCGACGCCCACCGTGCGCTCCCGGTCCTCGACGACACGGTACATGGAGTTGACCAGACAGTCCGGGTCAAGGATGACGTCGGCATCGGTGCAGAAGACGTAGGGAAAGCGAGCGGCGTTGATTCCTGCGTTGAGGGCGTCGGCCCGGCCACCATTCTCCTTGTCGATGACAGTTACGTCCACGCCGGAACGTCCCCGGTAGATCGCCCGCACCGGCTTCGAATCGAGCTGGGGCCGGTAGGGGATACGGACCAACTCGAGTTCGAGAGCATTGACCAGGGCGTTGAGCGTCTCGTCTTTCGATCCGTCATTGACCACGATGATCTCGAACCGGGGGTATTTGACGATCGACATCGACCGCACCGCATCGACTATGCCGGCAGCCTCGTTGTAGGCGGGGATGACGATCGATATCGGGGGAGAGGTCTTGCTCGACAGCATCTCTCCGACACGCCCGTATCGGCGAAGCTGGCGATTACGACGAAGGGCCAGGGCCGATGCCGCTGCGAGGAACACCATGTAGGCCTGCATCAGTATGAAATAGACGATGGTTCCGTACCCGAGCCAGCGAAGGACGTCCAACAGCATCGTCTTAGACCTCCACACTCATGTGGGTGAGCAGCGGGTCGCTTTTGGTATCTCCGTTGATGACTTTCTCACGTGCCGTGATCAGCTCACCGGCATCGGCCAGCGCCTCGGCGGCGGCATCGGCGGCGTACGGGTCATGGTCGTCCAGAGCGGCGTACAGTTCGGCAATTCCTCCGGGGAGTTTTGCGATGGCGGCGGCCGCCGCCCGGCGCACCCACCAGCTCTCATCTCGCATCGCCTTTCTAAGTCTGGGAGTGGCTTTGGGGTCACCGATCCCGCCCAATGCCGAGGCCGACTTGGTCCGGACCTCCCACGACGTCGCGTCGAGCCTCTCCAACAGGACCGGCAGCGCCTCGGGGCTCCCCAGCTCGCCCAGGGTTTCGATAGCGGCGATCTCGCTCTCCATATTCGGTGTCTCTCGGAGAATCTCGAGCACCGGCCCGACTGCCTGATGGTCCTGGATCTGTGCGATGGTGCGTAAGGCCAGGGCCGGCCCGTTCGTGTCATGACGGTGATTCACCCGAATGTAGGCGAGCAGCGGCCACGTGGCCTTGGTTCCGAAGCCGGTCAGCGTGTCGGAAAACCTGGCGCGTACCCAGGGGGTTTCGAAGTGGAAACGCCAGACGATCTCCTCGATTGCCGGGGTCCACTGAATCCGTCCCAATCCGCGGGCGCACTGGATACGGATCTCGGGCTGGGGATCGTCGAGATGGCGCATCAGCGCATCGACCGCAGACTCGTCACCGAGCTCAGCAAGTGATACTGCCGCCCGGAGCCGGCGCCCCAAAGAAAAGCGCGAGTCCAGCCGTTTGATCTGGCGGTCGATCACGCCGTGCTGGTTGACGATGCGGTGAAGCGTGGAGATCCCGTCGCCTGTCACCGCATTGCGCATGTCTATGAGTGCATCGAAGAAGGCAGGGTCTTCGGCCATCGGGGCGGTGATCGGATCGGTGCAGTTCTCGTAGGCGAGATGACGGCTCAGGAGATGGAGGTAATCCTTCCGGCGTCTCCGATGGCTGGCCAGCCGGCGGCGATTGACGGTCTTGAGGACGATGAGAGCCACCAGGAGCAGGGCGGCTACCGAAAAGATGATCAGCGCCGCGATCAATGGTGTCTGTTGTTGCATCCGCTCCTGCTTATCGGAGCGGAAGGGTCGACTGTTTAGTGAATGTGCATGTCAGAGACGCTTGCGAATGCGCGCCATGAGCTCGGGCATCCGGAAAGGCTTGCGGACATAGTCGACCGCACCAAGGTCGAAGCTCTCGACAGCGGTGCGATCGTCATCGACGCCGGTGAGCATCAGCACCGGGGCCTCCATGCCCTCGTCACGCCAACGTTCGATCACTTCCAGCCCCAGAAGTCCTGGCATGAGCTGATCCATGATGACCAGGTCGTATTGGTCGCTGCGCCCCAGTTCGTAGGCGGACAACCCGTCATCGGCCATGTCGACGTCGTAGCCCGAGCCCTCCAGAGCGGTCTTTAACAGGGCTCTGATGGTTTCTGAGTCGTCGGCAACCAGGATCTTCGGCTTCTCACTCACCGGCCGGATCGTAACGGGGAGAAGACTCCCCATCTTTGATATCGAACACGTGTTCGATAAGATGGAGTGCCCTCAGATTGGAGTCAGTTTGCACGTCGAGGGTGTCTCGAGAGCCGATATCGCTGTGTCGGTTGCTGGAGAAGGTCGCAAGAGTGGATTGCTCGAACTTCAGCCCGGCCAGATCACCGAGTTGGTTGGTGTGCCCGGCACCGGGTTGACGCGTCTGGGGCTGAGACTGCTCGCCTCCCACTCCCGTGTTGCGCCTGTCATCGTCCTCGACACCCGGGGGTGGATATCGCCGGAGGCCGCCTGGGAGACGGGAGTCATAGCCGAGCGTCTGGTGATCGTCAGATGCGATGACCCTTTCCTCTGGGTAAAGGTGACCGCAGCACTTCTCGAAGGCGTTCGCGCCATTTACGCCGAGGTGCCGGCGCGGGTCAGGACCCAAGATCTCCGGCGTCTTGCCGCCCTGGCCAGGGCGCGCAGGGTGGCGGTGGCCATGCGTTCGATGGGCAGAGGGCTGCCAGGAGGTGTTGCCTACCTCAAGTTGCGGGGGATGGGTGTGACCTGGGAGGGCGCCGATCGCGGTCATGGGAGGCTGACCAGACGCCGGTTGGTTCTGGAGGCGTCCGGCAAGGGCGCTGGGGGCATGACCCGACGTTTCGAGGTGGAAGATGAAGGCACGGATACTGTGCGTGTGGTTTCCGATGTGGTCGCTGACCAGACCGGACGCCCCACCGGATGAGCCGGTACTGGTAGCAGACGACCGGGTCACCGGGGCAAGCGATGATGTCCTCGCCGCAGGGGTCACCCCGGGCATGCCCCGACGGGAGGCGGAGGCGCTCGCCCCCTTCGCCACCGTGTTGGATCGTGACATCGGTGAGGAGACCAGACGTTTCGAGTCGGTAATGGCTGCGGTCGAAGAGGTCGTTCCCAAGGTCGAAGTCGTCTCCCCGGGTCTGTTGTACGTCCCCGTCGCCGGCGCCGTCCGCTACTACGGAAGCGAGCAGGCGCTGGTGGAGAAGGTAGAAGAAGCGATCAAGGCTTGCTTCCCACCGGACTCCCAGCCTGATGTCTGCGACTTCCCGAGTGCGGGGGGTATGAGGGGGGTCGTCCCCCCTCATAGTTACGGCATCGCCGACGGTCCTTTTGCTGC
>JBKHKD010000011.1:0-94896 GCA_046537785.1 Actinomycetota bacterium | reverse complement strand
GGCCCAATCAAGTCACGGACCCCGCCCTAGTTACACCACTCCCTGGGACGCTTACTTGGTTGGTGGCGTGTTCGCACTTCCTGAAAGCCCTGGTAGGACAACGAGGATCTTGTGGCGGCTGCGAGCGTTCTACACGATAAGCGGGTGGCTCTCTACACGCGCTCGACACAAATGGCTCTGACTAGGGCGTCCACAGCCGACGACGTGCGAACCCAGGTACGCTCGTGCGGTGCCTGTTGCTTTACCTCAGCCGACCCCGAATGCTGCGCTAACAGGGTTCTGTTCCCATAGGCCTGGCCGGTCGGCTTTCGAGTGGGTCAGGGAGATCTTCGGTTTTTGCTAGATCTTCGATGTACTGCTCAGGTAACCCGTGGGCCCTGGCGCCTTCGACTACCAGCATCTTGTACCAGTCGTAGGGCCGAAGGCTCGGATCGATGGCGGACTCGTCAGCGATGTAGGCAGTGACTTGGTGCGCTTCTCCGCTGAGGTCATACACGGTGACATCTCTTTCGGTGTAGCCCTGCCCAAGCCCTTCGGCTCTGTCCAATGCGTTGCGCTCGTCGTCAGGAACTTCCACGATCACGCCCCAGACCTCGTCTGCACTGTCGCCGGTGAAGTAAGCGTCCGCCTTTCCTGACTCGTCTTTACTCCTCTTATGGAACCGCAACGTATGCATTGGCAGTCTTGTGACGGAACCAAAGGTGGCGCCTGGGACGCGCTCCCGCATCCGACTGCGGCACAGGTTGGATCCGTAGGCGAAGTTTCTCATTTTTCCAGTGTCTCAAGCATCGGGCGGTGGAGTGGGGTCTTCCTTTAGAGGTTTATCATCCGCTTCGACTCATGCGCCCCGTTCCCGTCGGTCCACCTCACCGTGAAAAGCGTTTCCGGCGGATCCGACATGGCCATGGCGATTAGAAGGTCGTAGTGCTCGCCGGGGTATAGAACATCCAAGTCGCGACGCTCCCAGAGGAGCACGTGATCAGACTCCATCTCCCATTCGACATTCCGAGCCTGGGCCCGGCCTGTGTTCCTTAGCCGGATCCGATCGGAGGTCGAGTAGTGCGTCTCATTGCCCGAGGACTTGTGAATAGTCCGGGGCGTCGTCTCAGAGATCCGTGTTACCTCGATGTGAGCGCTTACTCGGTCCTCCGCCTGCCAGTCGTGCTCTCGCGTCTGGATGTCCCGGATGGCCGAGCCTTGCCATATCGTCCATACGAGCGAAAGGAGAGCGATCGCCACCGCCGCGAGCGAAACCGGATCAGCCGAAGTCGGAGCGAGCAACATCGACCCGCGACCCTACCGACAGCCCCTCCACGAGAGCCACCAGACGCCGGTGAGAGGGGGGTGCGCGAAAACGCTCGAGAAAAAGCGCAAGAAAAGGATACCGTCGCTGGTACCTGAGAAAGAAGGTGGCCTCTCGGCGGGATGCGGCAATCCAAAACTCGTCGAATTTGATCGATGGGCCGGTCCGAAGACCTCAGGGTGATTTCGGCGGACGTCACCGGAGGCGCCATCCTCAATTTCGCGGCAACCTCAAGCAGCGAATCTGGGGCACTCGGTAGTGCCGGATAGCGCGCGGGTGGTTCGACTGGTTTCCGCGTTTCGCGCCGCGCGTTATGCGCTGTAACTATTCAGACGGTCGGCCGATAAGATCGACCAGAGTTCGCGCTGGCGACGACAGCGTGGCTCCGTTGTGCTTGAAGGAGATGCGGATTGGTCGAAGATGATCGAAGCCTTCGCTTCGGAGAAGTCATCAAACAGCTCGAACCAATCCTTGAGCCTCATGGCTTCAGACTTGTGGACGAGTATGACCGTGACGCCAGCGAGGGCGAGGTACGTTTTCACGTCGATGGTCCGCTGTTAGGCCAGTTCGAGAGTGAACATCCGCACCTCTACGAAGAGATCGCTTCGTCCTATTCCCCGCAGGACGTCCCTTGCATCGATCTCATTGTCACACTGAGCGGATCGAGTCCCGAACGAAGCGCCTTCTCGCTCGAAGGCAGAGGCGCCGAAGATCTTGCTCATCATCTTCCGTCTGAAATCGTTGAGGAGCTGGCGAGGCAGAAGAACGACAACCCGAGGCAGTGGCTTGCTGTACTGAGCCGGACCTTGGTGGCATTGTTGGATCCGACCGACCAGCTCGAACAATAAGTTGGCAGGTCAAACTCGTGGACGTCAAAACTCGTCAGGGGCCGATAGCGCCACTTCCCGATCTCGTCTACGAGGAGCACTCGGCAGCGGCGACGCCTCCTCACTGCAGCCCGTAAGCGACGAACCACGCCTGGGAAGCAAATAGAAGTCCGGTACGGATCAACAGTTCTGGGCTAGCAACGCCTTCTGGGTCAACTAGCCCATAGCGGCACTTGAGCGCTCGGCCTACTTCGGAACCAATACCGGATCGCTTGACGTCCTAGAGATAGTGAAGAACCTAGCCAGGAGAGTTGTCCCATTGGTGCTGTGGCTTCTCATCAGCGCCTGCACCGGTTCGGCGGCCAATACCACCTCGACTTCGCAGTCGTCGCCAACTACGAGTGCCCTGCCGCCCACCACGTCTACGAGCACGGCCACGACAACCACACAACCGGACACGACAAGCACAAGCGAACCACGTTTCTGCACCGAAATCGGCTGTGACAGCATCCTTGAGGTCCAGCTCACCGAGGTCGATATCGCCCCCGAAGCCACCTACGACGTTGAAATCTGCCTGAACGAAGAATGCGCAGCTGAGACCGTCACAATTGACCTGCGCCATCCAGGAACAGGCGAGATCCAGCGGGGAGCAAGCTCAAGGAGTGAAGGCACTCTCGACGGATACATGGTTCTCTGGGTGGAGGACGACCGCATCGACTACTACCTACCTGAGGCCGACTACGACACAACGGCTTCCGTCTCATTCAGACTCATGGACTCCGACGGGAATGTATTGGCCGACACCGGAGGGCCAGCGGATGTGCCCCTGGAGCGGTCTCAGCCCAATGGACCTGGGTGTCCGCCTGTGTGCTTCTTCGGGCGCATGAGTGTTTGATACCTAATGGCAATCAACAGGTGTATCGATCCGACAGTTCCATATCGATAACCCCGAGCGATAACAACGCTCACATTCGGAGTCCGAGCACCGTCGATAAAACCCCTGTTCGATTACCCCCATATCCTCACATGGTGCTCGGCCATTTCGGTGACGGGATGGTGTCTTATTGATATGGATGCCAGATTCGGGGAGTGATATTTTCGGCTGCTGTTTGGGTGGTGCAGGCGAGGTCGACGACGTCGGTTGAGCCGGTGGCCCAAACGAGGTGATTTCTGTCATCGACGGCGCCTTCGGGCACGGCGAGAGCATCGACTGGGTCGCCGCCCACCTGGGGGGTTATCTGTGTGGCGGTGGTGGTGTCGGTCAGGTAGGTCTGGAGGAATCCTTCGGCTCCGACGTGCGCTGCGACGATCGTGCACTCCTCACCTTCGCTGGACTCGATGGATACGTTGACGAAGTTCCCGCCGGCCACGGACGAGACGGTCCAGCCGTCGGGCATGTCGAGGATGCTGGTGCCGACGGCCAGACGGGAGGGCTGGTCGGGGTCTCCGACGAACTCGTAGAACTGGTCGCCCCAGGCGAAGAGTCGCTCTCCGGCGGAGATGATCGATGGCGCGAATTGTGGTGCTGGGTCCGGGTGGGTGATCGGCGTCCACGTCGAGTTGGCCGGATCCCAAATGGCGGTCCCGGCGCAATGTTCGACGACCGCTCCTTGTCGGAAGGCTTGAACGTTGGGATCGCATTCGTAGAAGCGGAGCGGAACCTCGGGTAGTTCGGTCCAGGTGTTGGCTGATGGGTCGTATCGGCCGGCGCCTCGCGGCCGGGACTGGAAAGTCGAAGAAAACCCAGACGCGTCCCCCGTCGCCCGACCGTGACCTCTCCAGCACGGCAGGCACTTGCGGTGAGTGACACACATCGAGATAGACAAGAGCGTCCAGCAGCCAGGTTCCTTTATCGAAGTCACATGCCAACAGCGTGCAGGTGTCATCGGCGAGGAGTGCCGGAGACTAACCGCTCCTTCTCGTCGACTTGTTCTCCCAGCGGACAGCAAAGACATCCGAGCGTGCACCGAACAACGACCTGAGCAAGGCCACTTTCATCTCGTCGCTCGAGCGGCGTCGACGTCGGCCAATTCGGATGCCTGCGAGAAAAGCGTCGGGTTCCATGCGAACCGATGACCGTCAGAAGAACGATCATCGAGACCCAGCAACCCACGCAGCCGGGCGTTCTCCTCCTGCAATTCCCTGATTCGGGACGCCCGATCGTCCTGTCCTGATTGACGGTTCACGGCTCCACCGACCCCGACGGCATGAAGCCGACGATAGCCAGAGGCCGACCATCCCTCGCCGCTCCAACACAGCGAAACCACCAAGGTCGCGGTCCAGGATCACTTCTACCGTCGACAGTCACGACGTATTATGAGGATTGTGACGTTTGAGCGAATCACCATCGACCCCGACCGCATGGGCGGTGTTCCCTGCATCCGCGATCTCCGAGTGACCGTGAGCATGGTGCTTGGGCAACTGGCCGCGGGTAGGACTCTCGAAGAGATCCTTGAGGATTATCCGTATCTCGAAGCCGAAGACATCCGGGCGGCCCTCGAGTATGCCGCGGCAGTGGTCAATGAGCGAGAGGTGACAGCGGCCAGGCCCGCATGAGGCTTCTGGTTGACGCCAACCTCTCGCCTCAGCTGGTATCACCTCTCCGCCAGTCGGACCATGACGCTGTCCACGTCGCCGACATCGACAAGCTCACCGCGTCCGACACCGAGATACTCCAGATCGCGGAGACCGAACAGAGGGTGGTCATAACAGCCGACACCGACTTCCCGATGATGCTTGCGCTCCGTCGAGCCTCCAGCCCATCGGTGGTTTTATTGCGGGGCGTGTCGGAGTTGACCCCAGACGACCACGCCGACCTCATCGCCTCCAACTTGTCTTCGGTAGCCGCAGCATTGGAAGCTGGAGCCATTGTCACCATCACACCATCACGTGTACGAGTCCGAGACCTTCCCATCAACGGATAACCAGGTCCTCCCACCGCGCCTCGACGTCGAACGAAGACCGCGTGTTCGAATCAAATGTGACCCCCTCGCTGTCTGAGAGGTGCTCTGGCGCTCCATCCTGTTGGGCCTCTGTGACGCAACGCATGGCGGAATCGTGGAGAACAACGTGCTTTCGAACTCGCCGATAACGTCCTGACCAGGGCACTGCTTCCTCATGATCATGGACCCTGTTGCCCACGATCAGACCTATGAGCGGTGTTACATCCTGGCCCATCCCGACTCGGTAGAGCCCGAGGGGTCGGACCAGGCGCTGGCCAACCTCCTCGAGTTCTGGGACCACGTCAACCGCGAAGACATTGACATCGTCGAGAACGTCCAACTCGGGATCTCAACCCCCGAGTATCAGGGAGGACGAATGTGCTATCGCTTCGAAGAGCCGGTTCACCGCTTCCAGAACATGGTCATCGATCGAATGGTGGGACTCGACCGGATACCCGAGGGGGACACCGAAGAACAGATCCCCATGTTCGGGGAGTGAGTGCCGTGGGCCGATCCTAGTGGATGAGATAGACCATCCGGTTAGCACCGGTGGTTAGAACTGTGTGGCAGAAGCGGACAACTTCGTCAGCAATCGACCACGGCCACAGAAAATGCGAATCCGCAGCTTCCCGCCGGTGGTCTCCTGATGCAGTCTTGCGGCTCTTGCCGGCAGGTCCGAAGGCCTGGTCCCATGCTGGGGCTGGGGCGGCTGTGGAGCGAGCCACGTGAGGCAACGTGAGACGCGCTGAGAGCCGAGTTTTTCTCAACCAAGTTCCTGCCTGGTCGCAGCAACCGAATGTCCGGAGCCAGCGGGAATCCGCTCATCGGCCCGCTCTCTTGCTTACGCACTGACCTTCGACCCGTACTTACGCTGTGCTGCCTGCTTCGAGACACCGAGCATCGTGCCGATCTCGGACCAGCTGCGCTGCGCATGACGCGCCGAACGCACCGCCTCAATTAGCTCCTCTTCAACGACGTCGCGCCGCTCCGCCAACTCAGCGATAATCCTGAGAGCCTCGGTGTCAGCCTCCTCCAAATCAGAGGATTCGACACGCTCTGCCCACTCCTCGAACGCCTTGGCCCGCTCCGCCCTCGACTTGCTCACTCGACCCACCAACCCTCCAAGAACTTCCGGCGAGCTCTCATCGCATGGATCACCGCCGTCCCCTCCTCGTCGGAGACAACACCTACCTCCAGCGGATCGGCTGTGCGAGACGGTCCGATGAACATCGTCACCGCGGGATCGTCAGCTTCGAAAGCTCGCCAATGATGTCGCATTGCGTGAAGCATGTCTTCGTCCGGGACACCGTGTTTGCGTGCACTCGCCTCGATGTCCACAACACCACGGTAGCCATGAGGATCCTTGTCGTCAACATTTGTTGACGACAAGGCATCGCCAGGCCGATCTTTAACTCGCGACAGACGAGAACCTTCCGTCGCGATGTAGAACGACCGACCTGATCACGCTCGACGATGGTCAGCACGACCAAATGGCCCCGAGCACAGTGACGGCGATTCCGCATTGACCCCTCACAGGAAATGAGGGGGTCACGGCAGGTACCTTGTGGGCCACCTGTGGAGCAGGAGACTCCAGGATCGTGAATCTTGCGAGCACGGCAAGCCCTCAGAAATCGTCCTGACCAGGGCAAATGGTGGAGCTGACGGGATTTGAACCCGTGACCCCCTCGTTGCGAACGAGGTGCTCTGCCGAACTGAGCTACAGCCCCTGGTGGGAGGCCGAATTGTAGGGCAGCCTTGACTCTCAGCCAGATCGATTCGACCAGCCATTGCGGACGTCGATCCCATCCAAGGTCGCCACGATCTGGCCGAGTCTGGATACGGTGGAACCGGCGTGACATCTGACCGATCGTGACCGAAGAGCGACTGCATTCACTCGGGCCCGGCCCGCAGCTGATCACGTACCCCGACTCGCTCGGCGGCGATCTCGAGCACGTGGTCGACTTCTTGGAGGGCCCGCTTTCGGGACACTTCAGCGGCGTCCACCTTCTCCCTCCTTTCCCATCGTCCGGGGACCGCGGCTTCTCTCCGATCACATACGACGAGATCAAGCCGGAATTCGGCTCATGGGAGGAAGTCGAGCAGATCGCTGCCAAACACGACCTGGTGCTTGACCTCATGGTCAACCACATCTCGAGACACAGCCCTGAATTCCAGGACTTCCTGCGACGGGGCCGGCGGTCACCACACGCCGACCTGTTCATCACGCTCGACAAGGTGTGGCCGGACGGTGAGCCCGAGCCCTCCGACGTCGCCAAGATCGCACTGCGCAAACCCGGATCGCCCTTCTCCACCGTCACTATCGAGGAAACGGGCGAAGAGGAGGCGATCTGGACGACCTTCGGATCGGCTGACTGGGCAGAGCAGATCGACCTCGACCTCACGTCGAATTCCGCCCGGGCAAAGGTCACTGCGTGGCTCGAGACGCTGGCATCGCACGGGATCCGGATGGTCAGGCTCGATGCGGTTGGCTATATCGTCAAACAGCCCGGGACCGACTGCTTCATGGTGGAGCCCAACATCTACGAGATTCTCGGCTGGTTCGAGTCGGTGGCCGACGACCTCGGTCTCGTGCTCCTTCCCGAAGTGCACGACCACTACTCCACCCACCAGAGTCTCACTGCCCACGGCTATTGGACCTACGACTTCGTGCTTCCCGGCCTCGTACTCCATGCCTTCGAGAAGGGCGACGTCGACCGGCTGGCGGAACACCTGGCCCAATCCCCCTCCCGACAGGTCACGAATCTCGACTGTCACGATGGCATCCCGGTGCGGCCCGACCTCGACGACATCCTGACTCCCGAAGAGATGCGCGGTCTGACCGACACCGTCGTCCGTCGTGGGGGCAACGTGAGCCGGCTTCTCTCCGGGGTGGCGAATGGCGGAGTCGAAACCCACCAGTTGAACTGCACCTACTACTCGGCCCTCGACGAAAACGATGAACGCTATCTGGCTGCCCGGGCAATTCAGCTCTTTGCCAAAGGCATCCCCCAGATCTACTACGTCGGACTACTCGCCGGCCCCAACGACCACGAGGCAGTGGAGGAGACTGGGGAAGGCCGGGCAGTGAATCGCCACAACTACTCGACCCCGGAGGTCGACAGCGCCCTCGAGCATCCGGTCGTCCGAGACATGATGGAATTGACGAAGCTGCGCAACAGTCATCCAGCCTTCGAGGGGACCCTCGAAGTCCGGCACGAAGGTCACTCCCGTTTGCAGCTCGTCTGGATCTCCGACAACACTCGCTGTGCTCTCGACGTGGACGTGTCGACCGGAGCCTGCGACATTGAGACCTGAAACGGTCGTCACCCGGGAGTCATTAATGACCGTCGACATTCTCCTTCTCTTCGGAGGCATGGCCCTCGTCGTCTTCACCGCCGACCGCATGGTGCTGGCTTCGGCCGACCTCGCCGCCCGGTGGGGCATCTCGCCGGTCATCGTCGGGGCGGTGATCATCGGCTTCGGCACGTCCTTACCCGAGATGACGGTGTCGCTGCTCGCCCTCGACCAGCCGAATGGTCTCGATCTGGCCGTCGGCAACGCCGTCGGATCCAATATCGCAAACATCTCCTTGATCCTGGCCATTGCGGTGATTGTTTATCCCTTCGGTGGCCAGACCAAAGTGGTCAAGAGGGAGGGCGGGCTCATGCTCTCCGCCTGTGTCCTGGTTTCATTGACTCTCTGGGACGGGGCGCTGCGGCTCTACGAAGGAGCGACTCTCCTCGTCGCCATGGCCATCGCCGGCTACGCAGTCGTCTCCTGGTCCCGGGGCAGCCCGGCCAATGATCTCGAGGGGGTCCGCACCGAACGTGCCACCTGGGTGAACATCGCCATAGCGGTGTTGGCGCTGGCGGGCCTACTCGCCGGTGCGCGGGGAATGGTCGTGGGTGCGGAGAGCATCGCCCTGGAGATCGGATTGAGCGAAGCCGTGGTCGGTCTGACGGTCCTCGCTCTCGGCACCAGTCTTCCTGAACTGGGCACCGTCATCGCTTCGGCCAGAAGGGGACGCAACGACCTCGTCTTGGGCAACGTCCTTGGCTCCAACGTCTTCAACGCTCTGGGTGTCGTCGGGGCAACGGGGCTGGTGGGTCCGGGCGCTCTCGAGACCAGTTTCAGACCTGACCTGGTCGTGATGATTCTGGTGGCGGTCCTCGCCGGAGTTATTGCCTGGAGCGGCGACCGGTTGCACCGGTGGGAGGGCGTCCTGCTGCTCGCCGCCTATCCGGTGGCGATCGTGCTGGCGCTGTGAGTGACTACTCGGCGGTTTCGCTGAGGACCCGGTCCTTCCAGCGCAGAGGCTCCGGCTTTCCGAACAGGAATCCCTGACCGAATTCAACGCCGAGGTCGAGCAGCCGCTGTCGCTCAGCTTCGGTCTCGATCGCCTCGGCGATGACCATGATCCCGAGATCACGGGCCATCGTGGTCAAACCCTTTATCAATGCGTCGTTCCTGCGGACGTTCTGTTGATCGGCAACCAGGTCTCGGTCCAGCTTGATGATCTCCGGGTCGAGTCTGAGGATGTGCCACATGTCGATCTCGCCAGCTCCCACGTCGTCTACTGCCAGGCGCACGCCGCGCCCGCGCAGGGCCTCAACCGCCTTTCGGGTGACCTCGTAGCTGCGAATCCGGGCAGTGTCCGAGAGCTCCAAAACGAGACGACCCGGGTCGATCCCTTCGAGGGCATCTATGAGGCGGGGTGATAGCAAGGTGGCATTGGAAAGGTTCAGAGCAAGAAACGACCCGCCCTCGCGGGAATCGAAAGAGGCGATACCGGCCCTGATCGCCAGAAGCTCCAGGTCCAACCCAACGCCGGACGAACCCGCCAGCTTGAACCAGACAGGAGGTGCCGCATAGGGGAACCTGGCCAGGCTCTCGAAACCAACCACTTCCGGCGTCGTATCGTGGCGCTTCCTGATGTCCACAATCGACTGGTAGACCATGGAGACAGACTCTTCGTCGATCACAGCGAGCACGTCGTCGGTGGTGGGCTCGCGTTCCAGGGGCTGGAGGGAGCGGTTGGGGAGATGACGTCTCTTGCTGGTGGTCTGACTCTTCCGACGCAAGGTGAGCTCGCACGTGTTGTGACCTCCGGCCCGGAAACAGCGCAATTCCCCTCCCATGCCCTTGGCCAGGCCACGTGCGACCGCTACTCCTAACCCCAGCACTGAACCCGACCAGTCGGCGGCGAATCGGCGGGTGTAATCGGCCGAGAGGGCATCCTGGTCGGCGGGAGAGACCTCGACACCGTCATCGTCGATCTCGACGACGACTTTGCTGTAGCGCTCTCCTATCCGGATTTCGATGTTCCGCGCACCTCGATCGATGGCGTCCTCGATGATGTTCCGCACTGCGCGGGCCACCCATCCGGCATCGCCTATAGCGTCCACAGATCCGGACAAAACTATGCGGGCGCCGTGTGCGGCAAGCGTCCACTCTTGGGTCACCGCCTCCACCAACTCTCTCAGCTCCACTGTTTCGGCGCCGAATTCGAGTTCCCCCTTGCCCAACCGTGAGGCCAGGACCACGTTGCGCACGGCCTGTTGAACGGCCTGTGCCCTGATGGTCAGTTGTTCGATCATCTCGGCGCGAGCCGCCGCGCTCACGTCGCGACTTCGATCGGAGAGCATTTCGGCCAGGCCGACAACCGAATCGAGCGGCTGCTCAATCTTGTCCCACGCCGAGATGGAAACAACCTCGTTACGCGGACGCCTCAATTCAGTGTCTGTCACAGATCCCCCATCGCTTTCAGGAATCGCAGTTAGATCGGCGGAAATGCCCGGATTCTTAAGGGAAGAATGGCTGTTGTGCCCTGATCGATCCGGGTTGGCGGAGCGTCGCTTACTCGCGCAGATCTTGACGGAGCCGTTCCTGCACCACCGTCGCGGTGAGATCGGATCGCGAGCGCTCCACCAGTGAGCGGGAGACGTCGGTGGTTCGCCGGAGACCGTTGGTCATGCCGTCCGGGTAGTCGACCTGGGCGAGTTGATCCACGATGTCATCCATTTGCTCCAGCATCGCCTCCGCCTCTTCCAGCCGCTCGGCGCGCAGCAGATCAAGCATTCGCCGACGCATCTCCCCTACCGCTTCACCAAGGCCATGCAGGTAGGGGACGGGATCGACACCCAGATCGTCGAAGCGGGGAAGCTCGGCACCGGTGAGCACCGCCTGGGTGATCCTCGCCTCGGAATACTCCTTTGCTGCATCGTGGACCACGCCGTGGCTGAGTAGCTCCGGATTCGCATCAAGGGCCCGCACGATGCCGTCCAACAGTTTTCCCGCATCGGCGATCAGGTTCTCTGCGTCTTCCCAGTCGGAGCGATGCAGAGCGCGTATGGCGTTCGCTGAAGCTCGAATCATCTTTCGTGACTCTGTGATCGCCTTTTCCCGGGCCGCGAACCGGACGTCCAGAACGGTACGAACCTCGTCAACGAGGTCCCGGGTCAATTGGCGATGACTCTGATCTGAGGCTCGTCCCACTCAGTGGGACGCTCGGAGACGTGAGTCACCTTCAGCCGCTGGAGACGGCGCTGCCTCATCTGTGCCAGCGCCGCGATGTACAGGCCGAACAGCGAGGTGAAGAAGAGTCCTCCGAGCAGCCACGGGACCGAACCAAAGTAAGCCGCTGCGCCGAAGCACAGAGCTGTTAGCCCCCCGAGAATGGAGAGAGTCCGCCGCCGTCTTGTCAGCACCTGGTCCTTGTGGCTGGCTGCCAAATCGGCTGCGGTGTGCTTTTGCACGTGGGCGATCGAGTGAGTCCAGCGATCGAACTCTTCGGCGGAATTGATCGAAGAAGCACTGCCCTTTTCGCCGAAGACCGCAGGGAGGAGATAGACAGCCCAAATAGCTCCAATCACCAGCGCCGCGACTATGAGGGGTGTAGTCATTGTGTTCTTTTACTCCGTCCGCTGTGAAGCGTAGTTTTGAGCATCCGCTCAATCAACGACCTCGGGGCGCTCCCATGTCCCGGTTCGTCCCCCCTCCTTGCGCAGAAGTTGAACCGTTTCGATGGTGACGCCTCGCTCCAGGCCCTTGACCATGTCATAGACCGTGAGCGCCGCCACCGAGACGGCGGTCAGGGCCTCCATCTCGACGCCGGTCTGGCTCGTCGTGGAAACGGTAGCGGTGATCCTTACCACATGCCCATCCGGCTCCAACGAGACGTCTACGGAACCTATCGGGATCGGATGACACAGGGGGATCAAATCCGGAGTCTTCTTTGCCCCCATTATCCCCGCGACCCGGGCGACCGCCGGTGCATCACCCTTCGGGAGATCCCCGGCGAAGAACTTCTCGACCAACTCCACCGACATCTTCACCTGACCCTCGGCGACGGCGATTCGCCTGGTGATGGCCTTGTCTCCCACGTCGACCATCCTGGCCTCCCCCTTCTCGTTGAGATGGGTGAGTTCACTCTCAGTCACGGACTATCCCTCTCGTCTCCACGGCCCGGAATAACTCCAGCGTCACCGTATCGCCAGCTGCCACCTCCGCGACATCTACAGACAGCACCGCGAAGGCGTCGGCGTTGGCTGCTCCCGAGAGCACGTGGGACCCACTACCGCCGGTCTGCTCGACTCTGGGGGTCGGCGAACTGTCCACGAAGCGAACCCGGATGAACTCCTCCTTGGCCGGATCGGAGTGGAAGCCCTCGCCGGCCACTCCGGTGAGACGGGGGCGGAGGAGGGCGGTGGCACCTTGCATCGCTAACAGGGCCGGCCGGACGAACTGCTCGAATGAGACCAGAACCGAAACCGGATTGCCGGGCAACCCGAAGAATGGTGTCCCGCCCACCGTGCCAAACCCCTGCGGCTTTCCGGGTTTCATCGCCACAGGGAAAAAGTCGACGTCGGCCTCCTCCCGCAACACCATCTTGATGACGTCGTACTCCCCCATCGACACACCGCCGGAAGTGACGATGGCCTCGGCCTCCGCCGCGGCCCGGCCGAGGGCGGCCCGCAGTGAGTCGGCATCATCGGGAATTCTCCCCAGATCGATCGGCTCGGCCCCCGCGGCGGCGACCAAAGCCAGCAGCATCGGCCGATTGGAGTCGCGTATCAACCCGGGCCCCAGATCCTCAGTCTCCGGAGGAACCAGTTCGTCCCCGGTGGACATGACCGCCACCCTGGGGCGACGCGCCACCACCGGCTCGACCACGCCGATGGTGGCCAGGACTCCGACGTGTGCCTCGGAGAGACGGGTGCCTGCGGGGAAGACGGTTGAACCTGCTGCCACGTCCCCTCCAGGCGGTCTCACCGAATTGCCGACAGGCGGAGCAGTGGCGATTCGCACTTTGCCGTCATCCTCCTCGGTGTCCTCGACCCGGACGACGGTGTCCGCACCCTCCGGCATCGGGGCGCCCGTCATGATCTTGATGGCCTGCCCCTCCCCGACGGTGACGCTGGCAACCTGACCGGCGGCCACGTCCTCGACGATCTCGAGGACGGCACCCGGGGAGGTCACATTCTCGGCACGCACGGCGAATCCGTCCATGGCCGAATTGGAGAAGCTGGGGACGTCGTGAGGGGCAACTACCGGGTCGGCGAGGATCCTGCCGACTGCATCCTGAAACAGGACCGTCTCCGACGGGGTCGTCCGGACGGTGGAGAGAATCTGGGCGCGTACCTCGGGTATCGGTCTCACGTCTCGAACACGTCCGAACCGAATTGATGGGTACCGAGAACCTTGCTGGCATGGAGCAGCCCTTCGGGCGTGCCGGTGTCGAGGAGATCGGTCTCGGCCACATAACCCCGCAACCTCCCCCGATTGCCCAGCTCATTGATCGCGTCGGTGAGCTGGATCTCCCCTCCGTACCCCGGGTCGGTCTTTTCGAGGATGGAGAAGATCTCGGGGGTGAACAGATAGCGACCGACGAGCCCGAGATTAGAAGGTGCGTCCTCCACTCCTGGCTTTTCTACCGCCCCGGCCAAGTCGAGATACCCGTCCTCCTCGTCGGATGCGGGCACTACGACCCCATACTTGGACAGAAACTCGTCATTGAGACGCCGCAGACACATCACCGACACATCGCCATCGCGGCTACCGGCGGCCATGGCCCGGAGAACGTCGTGACCGGGGCGGACAATGTTGTCCGAGAGGAGGCAAAAGAACGATCTGTTGTCGACCATCTCGGCCGCTTCATACACGGCATGGCCGAGACCCAGTGGCTCTTCCTGCACCACCGGCCGCACCCTGACGTCCTCCAGCCCCGGCAGCGGACCGTCGAGGCTGAAGTGCTGGGCCACGAGATGACCGGTGTCGAGGTCGACGACCACTATGGCCTCCTTCGCTCCGGCCCGGGCCGCCTCCTCTACCGGATACTGGACGGCAGGACGATCAACAACGGTGATGAGGGCCTTGGGGACGACTCGGGTGGCGGGTCTCATCCGTGTTCCTCGCCCGGCGGCGGGTATAACTGCTACTTCGATGCTCACGCTTCCACTTTCTGTTCGCTTCCGGTGAAGACTCTTTGGATGTTGCTCCGATGACGCCAGATGATCAGGGTGACGGCGGCGATGAGCCAGACGAGACTCAGGCCCGTGGCGCCCTGCCAGATGGCCAACGGTATCGACGCGAGCATGACTACCAGCGACGAGACCGAGGCGGTCTTCGTCAGCTTTACCAGCACGACCCAACCCACGACGGCAATGACTCCGACCAGCCAGACAGTGAAGAACAACACGCCCAAACCCGTCGCCGCACCCTTACCCCCCCTGAAGCGGTGGAAAATGGGGTAGCAGTGCCCGACGACGGCGGCTAGACCGGCCAGAAAAGCCCAGTGGACCAAAGGATCGGTCGATGCGGCCGCCACCATCCCCATGGCCGCGCCTATCACTCCCTTCATCGTGTCACCGATGAGGACCATTGCCGCCGGCAACCGCCCGATCGAGCGGAGGACGTTGGAAGCCCCAGGGTTGCCGCTGCCGACTTCGTGGATGTCGACACCGTGCATGCGGGCTACGACCACTGCGAAATCGATGCTCCCCACGATGTAGGCAGCCACCAGGGCAAGGGCGATGGTGAGCGTCATCACCCCGATCATATTGGGGCCAGCGGAATGGAAGACACTCGGCACCAGTTGTAGCATTTGGATTCCAACCTCTTCGAAAAGGCGGTCAGGTCAGCCCGATGCCAACCTACGAATACGTCTGCAAAAACTGCGGGGAGAACATTGAGGTCTTCCAGTCATTCTCGGATAAGCCGCTGAAGAAGCACAAGGAATGCGGCGGCGATCTCCAGAAGGTTTTCCACGCGCGCGGCATCGTGTTCAAGGGCAAAGGCTTCTACGCCACCGACAGCAAGCCGAAGTCAGCGTCCTCGTCCTCCTCCGAGTCTGACGGCTCCGAGTCGTCGGGTGATAAGAAGTCGTCCGGTGACAAGAAGCCCAAGAAGGCGAAGGCGACGTCGTCATCCAAGTCGCCGTCTGACTCCGACTGACAACCCCCTTCACGGCAGGCTTCCTCGCCCGTAACTTGGGGTCATGCTCTGGTTTCAGCCCTTTCCGTGGGGCCGATGGGCGCTCGTCCTCCTCATTGCCGGGGCCGCCGCCTATATCGAGTTCATGCCGGATGCGAAGGTCGAGGTCCCGTTCGCGGTGAGAACGATCAACGTCGGAGAGACCATCGACGAGACCAACACCGAGCTGAGGCAGATCCCCGACGGGCTGATGGAGACCGCCGATCTGGGAGCCGTCGCCATCCAGCGAATCACCGTGGGCTCCCCGGTTGTGGCGTCCGCCGTTGGGGAGCGGGGAGAGACAGTCCCTCCTGGTTGGTGGGTGGTCGGCGTGAGGCTTCCGGACGGCGCCGCCGTGGGCGATGAGGTCAAGTTGGTCCTGTTGGACACCGGCGACGAGGTGCCAGGTATGGTGGCGCATCCAGGCTCCGACGACCCCTTCGCCGCCGCCGACGGCGGGGTGGCGGTTCCGCCGGAGAGCTCCGCCGACGTCGCTCTGGCCGCCGCAAATGGCCGCTTGGCGGTACTGGTCTCCACGGGTTGACCACTAGCGTGCCCGTGTGCTCGCCGCCACCATCTGGGGCCTCGTCCAGGGCCTGACCGAATTCCTCCCGATCTCCTCCTCCGGTCATCTGGTGGTGGTTCCGGAGTTCCTGGGCTCGATCGGGGTAGACATCGGGCCACCCAGTCTGGCAGTGTCCGCGGTCCTCCACCTCGGGACTCTCATCGCGGTCCTCGTCTACTTCCGCGACGACGTGATGTCCGTCCTCCAGATGCGGACCCAGCCCGAGGGCCGGAAGATCGCCCTGCTCGTCGCGGTGGGAACCATTCCCGCGATCGTGGGCCTGCCTCTCAAAGACCCGCTTGAGTCGCTCCAGGAGAACGTCACCTACGTCGCGATCGCCCTCATCGCCACCGGGCTGGTCCTCGTCGCCGGGCAATGGCTGGCGCGCGGGATGCGGCAGCTTCTCGAGGGACGCGTTCCCGATGCGGTGATCATCGGCATCGCCCAGGCGTTCGCCCTCATCCCCGGGATCTCCCGTTCCGGGATAACAATCGCCGCCGGCAACGGCCGTCGTTTCGAGCCGGCCCAGGCCGCCCGGTTCTCATTCCTGCTGGGCATCCCGGCCATAGCCGGTGCCGGGCTCGTCTCTCTTCCCGAGGTTTTCGCCGAGGGAGCACTGGAACTCGAGTTGGTAGTGGGTCTCCTCGTCGCGGCGTCCTCCGGATACCTCGCGATAGCGTTGCTTCTGGCAGCGCTGCGGCGGGTGGGCTTGCTGCCATTCGCGCTCTACTGTTTCATCGTCGGCGGACTGACGGTGGCGTTTCTCTGATGACCGAACGGAATGTCCTGGGAGAGGAGCTGGAGAGCTGCTCGGTGGACCCGGTCACGGGCTGGTTCCGCGACGGCTCCTGTGCCACCGCACCGGACGATCGCGGTAGCCACACGATCTGCGCCGTCGTGACCCAGGAGTTCCTCGACCATCAGAAGGCGATCGGCAACGACCTCACCCAGCCGATGCCGCAATTCCACTTTCCCGGCCTGACGCCGGGCGACCGCTGGTGTGTCACCGCCCGCAATTGGCTGCGCGCCCACCAGGACGGGGTGGCCGCCCCGGTTGTCCTGGCCTCGACCCACGAGCGTGCCCTCGACACCATCCCCCTCACAACTCTCCAGCAACACGCCGTCGACGTACCCGACGACCCCAGCCCGTTGGACTAGGTGGAACTCGGAACCTCAGGTTCTATGTCTCATATCCGGAACTCAGCGCCTCGAGAATGACGGAACCAGCGGCCTCGAGTTCTTCTTCTCGAGACTGTGGGTTCCACATATGAGCCAGGGAACCTGAGGTTGGCAGTTCCGCTACTGGCTGTAGTTGGAGGACATCCGCATCGTTTCGGCGATGTGGACGTTGATCAGGGAAGGAAGGCCCGATTCCCGGGCCCGTTCGAGGGCGGGGCGGATCTCGCCCGGATCGTCGACGAACTCGCCGTATCCGCCAAGCCCCTTCACCATCTCGTGATACGGCCGCACCCCCAGGTCGGTAGCGACGAGACGCTCCGGGTAGGCCATGCGATGGAAGGTCTTGATGTTCGACCAGACGCCGTCGTTGCCCACGACACCGATGATGGGAATGCCGAGACGCACCATGGTGTCGTACTCCATCCCGTTGAAGCCGAACCCGCCGTCTCCGAACACCACCCCAACGGTCTTGTCGGGGAAGACGGTCTGGGCGGCGATGGCGTAGGGCGCCCCGGTGCCGAGCGTCCCAAACGGCCCGGGGTCGAGCACATGTCCGGGAGTCGAGACCTGTAGCCAACGCGCCGTAGTGGAGACGATGTCCCCGCCGTCGACGGCGACGATGGAGTCGGTCCCGAAGAAGTCGGCCACCTCCTTGGCGAACCGCTGGGGCATCACAGGAGAAGAGTCGTCGTCGGCGGCCTGGCGGGCCTCCTCGGTTTTCGCCGCTTCTGCCTCCATGATCTCCTTGGTCCACACGGGAGTGTCGACCCGACTGAGATCCTCGGAGCGGGCCACCAGCTGGGAGACGACGGTCATCGGATCGGCGACGACGGCGACGTGAGCGGGACGGTTCCAGCCCACCTTGGCGACGTCTCCGTCGATCTGGATGACCGTGGCGTCAGCGCCGATCTTCTCCCCGTAGTTGGTGCGGAAATCCCAGTCGACCCCGAGGGCGAGAACGACGTCTGCCTCGGCCATGGCACGGGACCGCTGATGGTTCCCGAGCAACTTGTGCCCGTGAGGCAAAGAGCCACGAGCGCGGCTGTTCACATATGTGGGAGCTTGGAGAATGTCGGCGAGATCGGCGAGACGGTTCTCGCCCCCGGCACGGGTCCCCGCGCCGGCAAAGATCATCACCTTGTCGGCGGCGGCGAGCTTGGAGACGATCTCGTCCAGGGTCGCCTCGTCGACACCGAAACCGGACGACTGGCGGTAGTCGGTGGGGAACTTCACCACCGACTCCTCGACCATGTCGAACTGAACGTCCATGGGCACGTCGAGGAACACCGGCCCTCCCCGGCCCGAAAAAGCATGACGGGCAGCAGTGGCGATGTAGTCGGCGAGACGGTCGACCTGCCATGCGGTGGCGGCCCACTTGGTTATGGAACGGAACAGCTGGGTGTGGTCCATCTCCTGGAGACCGCCCTTCAGCTCCTGTCTGATCATGTGGCGGCCTCCGATGACGAGCATCGGTGTACTCCCGTAATAGGCGGTGGCGACCCCGGTCATGGTGTCGGTGACCCCGGGACCGGCCGTCACCGCGGCGACGCCGAGCTTTCCGGTCAGCCTCGTGTAGGCGTCGGCGGCGTGGGCGGCGGTCTGCTCGTGGCGGACGTCGACGATGCGGATCCCCTCCTGGAGACAGCCATCGAGGATGGGGACGATGTGGCCACCGGTGAGGGTGAACAGGGTGTCCACACCCTCGTTCCGCAGGGCCCGGGCGATGATCTGTCCGCCGTGGATCTTTGCCATCACTAGCCAACCTATTGGAGCACGGTGTCCAAACCCAAGTGGACTCCTCCGGACAGTGTCCCGACCCGGCGAATGGCGAGCAACGCCCCGGTCGCGAACGACTCGTGACTGGTCGACAGGTGCTCTATGGAGAGGACTTCTCCGACGTTGGAGAGAGCCACCTCCTGTTGGGCGATCAATCCCGGAAGCCGCAAGGAATGGACCCGGACACCCTCGACGTCGGCACCTCTCGCCCCCGACACCATCTCCTCGGAGCCCTCGGCAGATCCTCCGCCGTGCTCGCTGACTCCCATGGCGGTGGCCAGGGAGGTTCCGCTGGGGGCGTCGGGCTTGGTGGCGTGATGTCGCTCCACTATCTCGACGGCCTCGAAGTGCTCCGCCGCCTTGGCGGCGAACTGCATCATCAATGTCGCCCCTATGGAGAAGTTGGGCACGACGAGACACGGAGTGGCATCTCCCCACATCGTCTCGAGCTGCTGGAGACGTTCGGAGGTGAATCCCGATGTCCCGACTACCACTGCCGCCCCCGCATCTCGCCAGACTTCGAGGTTGCCGAACACGACATCGGCGTGGGCGGTCTCCACGATCACGTCGGCGTCGACCCCGGCCGGATCGCCCGAGATGGCCACGCCCTCGATCTCCTGTCCGTCCCGGTTGGGGTTGTAGAGAGCCGTTAGCTCGAGGTCGTCGGCGCGGGCCACAGCTTCGATGATCGGAGCTGCCAGACGACCGCCGGCTCCCGAAACTACGACAGAGATCACAGTTCGGTCAGCGCTCCTTCGAGGAACCGCCCGGGTCCCTGGAACGCCCGGGCAGGGTCCTGGTCGGTTCGAATTCCTTGGTTCCGGGACGGCCCGATGTCGCTCCTTCGGCAGGGACATGTGAGCCTACCGCCTCGGCCCCAATGCCCTCGACCGGGAGTCGACTGGTCACCGATCGTTCATCCTCCGGGGAGGAATCGACGCCCGGTCTTCGGCCGCCTCGACCACCCGATTCGCCATGGTCCTGAATATGGCGACATGGAAGGGGAACATCGCCCACCAATAGAGACGACCGAGCAGGCCCCTCGGGACGAACACCGCCGTCTGGGTGAGGATGGATCCCCCGTCGTCGTCATCAGCCTCAAAGGAGAGCCACGCCTCGCCGGGGAGACGCATCTCGGCGTAGAGACGCAGCGACCGTCCTGGATCGACGTCGACAACCCGCCAGAAGTCGAGAGATTCGCCCTTCCTGATGGCCCCCGGGTGCCTTCTCCCCCGCCGCAAGCCCACGCCTCCGACGAGCGAGTCGAGGACACCGCGCAGTCGCCACGCCCAATTCAACGCGTAGTAGCCGACATCGCCGCCAATCCGGCCGAAAGCCCAGAAGAGGTCTTCGGTCGTGGCCCGACTCTCCACCACCTTTTGGTCGGTCTTCACAGTGCCACCAGACCAGGACGGGTCGTCGGGAAACGGTGAGGCAGGGCCGATGGCGGCCCCGGACCAACGGGTGGGGACGTCCAGATCGTTGGCACGCTCCAGGGCCTCGCTCACCGACTCCCGATAGTCAAGGAGGGGTCCGGCCACGCTCTCGGCGTATGAGTTGTCGTCGACGGTCACCTCCACGGTGAGACTGTCGACGAGTGGGCGGGCAACTCCGGTGGGCAACGGTGTGACGAGACCGATCCACAGACTGGAAAGCCGCGGTGTGAGGAGGGGTACCTGCACTATCAGTCTCCGGGGAAGACCGGCCACCTCGGCATAGGTGCGCATCATCTGCTCGTAGCTGAGCTGATCGGGACCGCCGATCTCGTGAATGACGCTCTCGCCTTCCTCGTCGATGGCGCTGATGATGATCTTGAGGACGTCTCGTATCGCGATCGGCTGGCACATCGTCCGCACCCACTTGGGCGTCACCATCGCCGGCAGAACCTCGGTCAGATACCGCAGCATCTCGAAGGACACCGAGCCCGATCCGATGATCACGGCCGCCCGCAATTCGGAGACCGGAGTCGATCCCGCGGCCAGGATCTGGCCCACCTCCTGACGACTGGCTAGATGGGGGCTCAGATCGCCCTTGCCGAGACCTCCAAGATAGACGGCTCTCTGCACGCCGGCGCTGTCCATGGCTTGAGCGAAGTTTCGTGCCGCCTGGCGGTCGCGCTCCCGGAAGTCGCCACCTCCTTGGTCCATGGAATGGACCAGGTAGACGGCGTGGGTGCAGCCGCCGAAGGCATCACGGAGAGAGGAGGCGTCAAGGAGATCTCCCCGGGCCACCTCCACCTGGTCCCGCCACCATATGTCGTCGAGCTTCGACGGGTCACGGCTGAGACACCTCACGCTGAAACCGGATTCGAGCAGGAGGGGCACCAGACGACCACCGATGTATCCGGTGGCACCGGTCACCAGGACTCTCTTCTGTTCAGCCATTACCCGGCGATTCGTAGCCGGCGAACAGATGGATGATCCGTCCGATCAGTCCATCGTGGCGGCCACCCCGGCGAAGCCACCGGCGAAGCCGCCCAGGAGAACTCCAGGTAGGAGAGCCGCGGCGAATGAGTCGACGATGTCCTGGTCGGTTACCAACCAGATGGCCAGAGTCAAGCCGATGAGACAGATGGGGAACCCGAAGGCGATCCCACGCACGATGGCGCGCCCCATCCGGCGATCTCGAGTTACGTCGGCTTCTTCTGTGTGCTCGGCCATCAATGCCCATCATGCCAGATCCGGCCACCTGGAATCCAGTGGCGGACATCGTCTTGCGCAGCCCGAGTCCCGTGCCGCAAGTACCGTATCGGATTGATGTTCACTCCCTACGACGACCGCAAGTCGGAGATCCCGTTCGCCTCTGCCGAGTACATCTCTTTCGCCTCCCGAAACTCCTTCCTGGGCTGCCCCGCTGTGACGATGGACGAGATGGGAGAAGGGGATGTGGTGATCGTCGGGGCGCCATTCGACTGGGGGACCACCTATCGCCCCGGTGCCCGGTTCGGTCCGGCAGCGATCAGGAACGCCGACTACGGGGCGATGGACGGATATCGCCCGCACCTACCGACAGGCCTGGACCCGTTCGAGGTTCTCGGAACCGTGGACATCGGCGACGTCTACGTTCAGCCCGGACAGTTGGAGGGCTCGATCGACCGTATCGCCGACGTGGTGGCCGACATCGCCGGAGCGGGGAAGGTGCCGATCGTGCTCGGCGGCGACCACACCATCACCTGGCCCGATGCCCTGGGGGTAGCTCGCGCCCACGGTTTCGGCGAGGTCGCCCTCATCCACTTTGACGCCCATGCCGACACGGGGTTTACCCAAAACGGGGGCCTCATCGGCCACGGCACCCCGATGCGGCGGCTGATCGAGTCGGGGGCAGTGCCCGGCCACCGGTTCGTCCAGATCGGGCTGCGTGGCTACTGGCCGGAACCCGAGGTCATGGAATGGATGCGGGAGCACAAGATGCGCTCGTTCCTGATGAACGAGATCGTCGACCGTGGGCTCGACGACGTCGTGGACGAAGCCGTGAACTACTCGCTCGAGGGTGGGGCGAAGGGGGTTTTCATCTCGGTCGACATCGACGTAGTGGACCCGGGCCTGGCCCCCGGGACCGGGACGCCGGAGCCTGGTGGGTTGAACTCGAGGGAGACTCTGGACACGGTGAGGCGGCTATCGCGGGACCTCAACGTGCTCGGTGCGGACATCGTCGAGGTGTCGCCTCCTTACGACGGACCCGGCGAGCAGACTGCATATCTGGCCAACCGGATCGTCCTTGAGATCCTCAACGGGATGGCCGAACGCAAGACGTCGTAGCCACTCTTTCTCGAGGCTGTGGGTTCCATATCCGGGTCCCACTACCTGAGGTTGGCAGTTCCGCCCCCAGGGAACCCGGCTCTAACCCTCCCCCACGCCCGGCGGACCCCCTTCCAGAGCCAGATGGTGAGGGCACTCGCGGCGACCACGAGGACGGCCACAACGATGATTGTGACGATCGGATAGGCCACGGCGATCACTACGAGCGTGGCCACACCGACATATTCGACCAGCGACACCGCCGCGTTGCTCACCGGTTCCGGTGAGGCGTTGACCATGACTCTGGTGCTCGCCTTGGCCGAGTGGGCGTCGAGGGCGAGGGCGCCGGCGATGATGCCTCCCAGAGCAGCCCCGATGCTGCCGGATTCACCTGCGATCACAGCACCGATGGCGGCTGCGCCTATAGGCCGGATGAACGTGTGAATGGTGTCCCAGAAGCTGTCGAGGAACGGCACCTTGTCGGCGAAGAACTCCACGACGAAGAGGACGCCGGCAACGATCATGACGTCGATGCGGGTGAGTACCTCCGGGATGTCCGCCCAGCCGGCCCGTCCAGCGACTCCGAGCATCAGGGTCGCCAGGTAGAGGCTCAGCCCCGAAGCCCACCCCGACCCGGAGATGACGCTGATCGTCTCGAGCATCAGTGGTCTTCTTGGGCGACCAGGGTTGCCCGGGTGTCATCGATGCTCACAGGCGAAAGGTCTCCCATGGATGATCTCCGGGAATGCCCCAAACGGCTCGCAGGGTCAAGGTCGCGGGTTCCATGATGACGGCGCCACAGGTTCCGACCTCTGCGGTGCCATCGACGCGCCGGGAGATCATCGGGTTGGCGAAGAACGCTTCCAGATCCCTGGCCTTCTCCTCGCCAATGCGCAGACGCTCGTCGCTGTTCGCCACCCATTCCGGAAGACGCTTGGCTTCCTCGGCCCTCGTCTCGGGATGGAGGCAGTTATTGGCGTGGACGAGTGGAGACCCGTTGGTGCGGGTCACCTTCTTGTTGTTCGGCATTGCCTCGATGGTCGCCCCCTCACCATCCGGACCCATGACGAAGTAGTTGTGCCCTCCCGCCAGATCGGCATCGAGCACCACGTCGACAGCAGCATCGAGATCGTTCTGCTCCAGCATCTGGCGGACCACGAATGGCCAGGTGACACCAGGTTTGCCGATAGAGGTGAGATTGTTGATACCGACTGCGACACCGGCCTCGTTCATGCCGATCTGGCCCAGGCATCCGGCCGTGGTCTGCACAAAGGCGTCCGGTCCTATGAGCGGGTCGATCTTCAACATGATCACGTACTCGCCTGCCGAGGCGTGCATGTCCCAGGTTTGTGCCAGGACCCCGGAGGCAGGGTCGACGATGCCGGTGCAGTTGTGCTCCTCGGGCACCCCAGCCACCCTCGCCCGGACCACATCGACCAGGTCGGTGAAGCCGCCGACGGCGACTGCTTCCTGTGGCGTTATCCCCGCAGCGTCGGCGAGAGCGATCATCTCGGCGTAGAGACTCTCCGAGAAACGCTCGTGGTGGGCAAGGGTCTCGTCGGCGCAGCTGAGAATGAGGTCTCGATCGGCGACGCCGCCACTCCAGTCCTCCCTTGATGTCAGATCGATCCGGTGATCCGCGTAGCGCCGGATCATGTCGGAGCAGACCGACCCGTGAGCCCGCCCCAGATCAGTCGAGTTACCGAATATCTCCAGAACACGCATCTCGCCGCCGTGCATGTCGCCAACCGTACCCGGGAACCGCGTCGAAGAGACCGCCCGTCCAACCAGCGAGCCCGAGAGGGCATCAATCAAGGAGAGAACCAATGAGAAGGACATTTGCTCTGATGCTGGCGGTGAGCCTGGTGCTCACGGCCTGCGCTGGTGACGACGATGCCGGAGGCGAATCCGTCACTGAAGAGACCGTGGCCGCAGCCGAGAGTGACGGAGGAGAGTTCTCCGAGCGCACTTCGGACGACGGCAGCGACGTTCGTGTCGATTTGGATGCTGGGGACGACCGCGAGGTCATACGCAGGGCGAGTCTTGAGTTGCATGCCAGCGACACCCGGGCTGCCTTCGACGAGATCGTGACCATGGTGGAGTCAGTCGGCGGTTTCGTGGCCAACGCCAACGTCTTCCCCACATCGAGCGAGGACGAGCAGCCACGGGTGTCGATGACCCTCCGGGTGCCCAGCGCCGAGCTCAACCAGACGATGACGGCCATAAAGGAATCGGTGGATGACGTTGTCGCCGAGTCGCAAAGGGCCGAAGACGTCACCGAGCAGTTCATCGACCTCGAGGCGCGACTCACCAATCTCCAGGCACTCGAGACCGAGCTGCGAGCTCTTCTCGAGGAGGTCCGGATGCAGGAGGACGCCGACCCTGAGAAGCTGCTCAGGGTGTTCAACGAGCTCTCATCGGTGCGTGGCCAGATCGAACAGATCCAGGGTCAGATCAACTACCTGGAGGAGGCGACCACTCTCGCCACTCTGGAGGTGCAGCTGACACAGACGCCGTCGTCGGCACCGATCGTCGACGAGGCTTGGGCACCTGCCAAGACGGTGCGCGATGCGCTGGGCGACCTGGTGAATGGTCTCCAGGGCGTGGCCGATTGGGCGATCAACTTCGTCCTCTACGTGCTCCCGATGCTGCTCATCATCCTGGGACCGATCGCGGCGATAGGGGTCTTCGTGTACCGCCGGTTCCTCCGCAAGCCAGCGACAGGCGCGACTCCCGCCGAGTCGTGACGAACGAGGGAAAGGGTGTGTCGTGTCCCGAGGCGCGGCACCCTTCCCTCTCGATGCTTTCGACCCGACCTGTCAGAAGACGATCTGGTGGGTGGCGTCGGGCTCGTCGGGAGCCTCCACGAACCCCAGTCGCAGATAAAAACCCGACGTCTTCGCGGAGCCGGTCCGCAGTCTGACCCGTGAGAAATGGACCCGGGCGTGTTCGACCAGAGACAGAACGAGGACACGACCGACTCCCAGACTCCGCGCATCAGGTGACACATAGACGTGGCGAATGCGACCCACACTCGGGTCGTCGAGATAGGGATCCCGGTTCAGCCCTCCGACTCCTACCAGACGGGAGTCGAGCCGGGCCTCCAGAGCCACCTCGCCCCACCGGTCGAACCGGTTGGATCCGTCCTCCCAGTCGTCGACGAGCCGCTCCACCAGGTTGTGTCCCTCTTCACGACTGACATGGAGAAGCGTTCCCATGTCCCCGGGCAGAGATTGGAAGGATTGGACGACGAGACCTGCGACCATGTCGCATGGATCGTATGTCTCACCTCGAACGTGTCGTGGTTCTGGGAAGCAGCGGGTCGGGCAAGACGACCGTGGCCCGCGCCCTGGCCACGCGTCTCGATGCTCCTTATCTGGAGATGGACGCCGTCTTTCACGCACGAGGTTGGGCCGACACTGCTCACGAGGAGTTCCTGCCGACACTCGAGGAGTTCACCAGCAAGGACAGATGGATCGTCGACGGCAACTACACGAGCCACGGGCCGAGAGAGGTCGTTTGGCCCAGGGCCGACACGATCGTTTGGCTCGACCTCCCGAAACGGACGGCCATGGCCCGCGTGGTCCGGCGCACGCTCCGCCGCGTCATCACCCGGGAACGGCTGTGGGGCAATGTCAGGGAGCCGTTCAGCAATCTCTACTGCCTCGATCCATCCCGCAACATCATCGTCTGGACCTGGACCCGACACGGCCATGTGAGGGAGAAGTACGAGACCGCGATGACCGACGGCAGCTGGAATCATGCCACTGTTCACCGACTCCGGTCAGCGCGCGAGGTCAACGACTTTCTCGAGTCGCTCTCAGCTGACGGAGCTGACCCCGCGGAGCACTAGCCTCCCGGCCATGGGATCTTTCTGGCACCCCTTCGCGGACATGTCCAAGGTGCAGCACGCACCATTCATCATCGACCGGGGCGATGGCGTCTACGCCTTCGACGAGGAGAACAACCGCTATCTCGATGCGACCGCGTCTCTCTGGTACATGAACGTCGGGTACGGGCGCGACGAGATCGTGGAGGCGATGGACAAGCAGGCCCGTAAGCTTCCCACCTTCCATACGTTCATCGACTACGCCACCCGGGCTCCCCTCGAGTTGGCGGAGCGGATCGCCGGGGTGTCACCCGACCCCGACTCGAAGGTCTTCTTCGGCTCCGGTGGGTCCGATGCGGTAGACACCGCAGCGAAGCTCACCCGGCGCTACTTCAACGCCATCGGGCAACCGGAGCGGACCGTCTTCATCACCAGGGAGTGGGCATACCACGGGATGCACACCTACGGCACGACACTCGGTGGCATGGAGCCGAACCGGGTGGGCTACGGGGGCGACATGGTGGGAGATGTCGTCTCGGTCCCCTACGACGACGCCGAGGCCGTGGAGAAGGCCATAGACCACGCTGGTGCTGAGCGAATCGCCGGCATATTCGTAGAAGCGGTGATCGGTGCCGGTGGAGTTCGCCCGGTGCCGGCCGAGTATCTGACGAGGGTGCGCGGGGCGATCAGAGACGCCGGCGGCCTCTACATCTCGGACGAGGTCATCACCGCCTTTGGCCGGGTGGGCGACTGGTTCGCTGCGAACAAATGGGACCTCGAACCTGACCTGATCACCTTCGCCAAGGGAATCACCTGTGGCTACGCGCCACTCGGTGGAGTGATCGCCGCGCCACACATCGCCGAGCCCTTCTTCACCACGCCCGGGCTGATCTTCAGACACGGGTACACCTATTCAGGTCACACCACATCCTGTGTGGCGGGCCTGGTTGTAATGGACATCCTGGAGAGGGAGAACCTCCTCCAGCGGGCGGGCGAACTGGAGAGCGAGATCTACGACGCTTTGGTTCCTCTGGAGAAACTCGATGTCGTGTCAAACGTTCGACGGGGAGTCGGCGCTCTGGCCGCGATCCAGCTCGAAGTCGGGGATGACGACTCGTTGCCTGCCCGCGCCGCCGCAGCGTGTCGCGACGCGGGTGTCCTCACGAGAGCAGTCGGTGGAGGGGGCCTTCAGGTCTCGCCGGCTCTCATCATGACTCCGGAGCAGGTTTCGGAAATGGCCAGCCTCTTCGAGGAAGGTCTGAGCCGTCTGTGAAGCACGCGGCCCTTCAGGGTGGATGATCTTCCCCGGCCAGGCAGCCCCTCCCCAAGGCTACGGACCCAGATGCCCGGTTTCTCACGCCCGCGTCTTATCTCTATAGGGTGTTAGACAAAGTAGGCATATGACCAATCTCTCTTATCGAACCACAGCGGACGAGCTGACCGAGGATCAACTGACCGGCGACTTCTTCGAGGGCTGGCTCGACCCGCCTCCGCCCGAGGCGCTGCTCCGGATCCTTCAATCATCCGATCACGTCGTAGTCGCCATGCGCAACGATCAGGTGATCGGGTTCGTCACCGCCATATCCGATGACGTGCTCTCGGCTTTCATCACTCTCCTCGAGGTCGTACCCGAGGAGCAGGACAAGGGAATCGGGCACTCCCTCATCAATCAGGTCCTCGATGAGGTCGGCCAGATCTACATGGTCGACCTGGTCTGCGATGCCAACCTCTCCCGTTTCTATGCGGAGTTGGGCTTCGCCGCCACCACCGGGATGTCGCGTCGCGACTACGCCGTCCAGTCGGGCAGGCCGGAGCAGTAGCCAGTGTCCCTGGTGCGACGTGACCGGCTCATCCTGCTGTCGCCACTGGCAGCAATCGGGATTCTCGCCGTCACGCCCGCCATCGAGGACGGGCCCACGGTGTGCCCGTTCGCGTTGTGCACGGCGATGGCCTGTCCGGGATGCGGCATGACTCGTGCCGCCTCCCGGTTGCTGCGTGGCGACCTGGCCTCGGCTGTCTCGTTGCATCCGCTGGTGCCTGCCATCGCCCTGCTTGCCGTAGGAGGCTGGGGCTGGTTCACCCTCCGCAAGGCGGGGAAGGTTCAGCCGATCAGCAACCGGCTTCTCAACGGGATCCTGATAGCGACTTTCGTGGCTCTGATGGCTGTGTGGATCGCCCGTCTGGCGACGGGAACACTCCCACCCGTTTGATCACACGCCGACCGACATAGATCGAACCGGCGATCAGGGCCGAAACGGCGGCTACCTGAAGGGGCACCGCCCATTTCGAGCCGGCGAGCTCGGAGAGGGTCTCCGGCACTGGCGCCCGACCCCCCTCAGGGTCGAGCACCCATGAGCCCACTCTCAGAAACACCGCAAAGCTGAGACTGCCTATGGCACCGCGGGTGGCGAGGTTGCGGACGCCGGTGACGCGGTCCTCGGACAGTGCGACGAAACCAGCTCCGGAAACGAGGATTGCCACCGTGGCCAGCAGCGCCGCCATTCCTAGACGGGCCGCGGTTGGCGAGGCCGGTCCGACGATGGCCCCGCTGCCGGGCTGACGGATCACCAACGGATCGAAATCCTGGACGATTTCGGAGACCCTGCCCTCACTCACCGGATAACCGAGCTCATTCAATCCCAGGGTGACTTCGGGGACGGTGGGGTGAATCAGTGCCGCCATGTCGATTGAGGTGCCCCCCGGTTCGGTAGAAGCAGCTGCGTAGACGACCTCGGTGGTGAACTGGTCGAGGGTCCGGCCAACCGACGTCGAGCCCAGGATGTAGTCGACGGTCGGTTCGACGAGGTCGGGCTCGACGCCCGACTGCACCATCTCATCGGCCATCCAGTCGGAGACGTAGTCGACGACGATCCCCGAACTCGCCAGGGGCGACAGCGACTCGGCAAGTGTTTCGGTGTCGATGATCACAGCTCGGCCCCAGAGGGAGAGAAGAAGAATGGACACCGACATCCCGAACGCCCAGCCGAGTGTCGACCGGGCAACGATCCGGGATGTCACTTGATCACCAGGGCAGGATTGGTCCGGACACGGGGACGCTTCTCGACGACGGCTTCGGCCAGCTTGTCGAAGGCGGCCTCGGCCTCCGACCCCGGCGCAGCCACTGCCACCGGCTGGCCATCGTCGGCGCCTCGTCCCATGGCAGGCAGGAGAGGTATCTGTGCCATAAGCTCGACGTCCAGCTCGTCGGCGAGGGCCTGGCCCCCACCGGACCCGAACAGCTCGTAGCGTTTCCCGTCGTCGCCGGTGAACCACGACATGTTCTCGACCACGCCAATGACCTCCTGGTCCACTTCGGCGGCCATGAGTGCAGCACGCCGTGCCACCCGCTGCGCGGTCGGCTGTGGTGTGGTGGCCAGCAGGACCTGGGCGCGCGGGAGGAATTGAGACATGGAGATCGCAATATCCCCGGTGCCGGGCGGCATGTCGACGATGAGAAAGTCGAGGTCGTCCCAGAAGACATCCTTGAGAAACTGCTCGATGGCCTTGTGAAGCATCGGACCACGCCAAATAACCGCCTTGTCGTCGCCAACGAAATAGTCCATCGACATCACCTTCACACGATGGGCCACCGGGGGGACGATCATTTCGCCGACCATGACCGGGGGGTTCTGAACACCGAGCATCGAAGGGATTGAGAACCCCCAGATGTCCCCATCAACGATGCCCACCTTGTGCCCGGCACGGGCAAGTGCAACCGCCAGGTTGGCGGAGACCGAAGACTTGCCGACACCGCCCTTGCCCGAGGAAACGGCCACAGTGCGGGTCGACGATCCGGGCTCACCGATGCCCGGGCCTGCCTTCTCCTTGAGCCCGTTCATCCACTCGAGCACATCATCGTCGTCCATGATCTCGATATCGACATCCGCGCCGCTGGCATGAGACGAGAGAGCCTCGCGAAGCCGCTCGTTCAGGGTGTCTTCCGGGACGGGGGTTGGCAGCGTCAGAGCGACTTTGACCTTGCCGGTCAGCTTCTTGTCGACGCTCTTGACGAGACCCAACTCACCAAGCGTGCGGCCCACGAAAAGGGGCGACTCGATGGACGCGACAGCATCGTATAAATCGGTTTGATCGGACATGAGATAACCCTATGGCGGCAGTGGTTGGAACCTGTGGGAACTATAGTTTTGACCAGGCGATACCTCTCATGGACAAAGACACACTCGATTCCAGAATCTCCGACCTGACCTCTTCTCTGGGAGATCCAACCCGCCGCGCCATCTACATCGCCGTGCGTGAGTCTGCAGAGGCGATGACGACCTCGAAGGTGGCGGAACTCTTCGACATCCACCCGAACGTGGCCCGGCACCACCTCGACCGCCTCGCCGACGACGGATACCTCAAGGTGGGACACCAACGCCGCTCCGGAGGGCCCGGTGCCGGACGACCGGCCAAGACCTACGAGTCGACCAACAAAGAGGTCAGTGTTCACTTCGCTCCGCGACGCTTCGAGATGCTGACCGAGATGCTCTTCAAAGTCATCGACGAGCTTTCGCCTCCCAACGTTTCCGAGATCGCCGAGCGGGTCGGCCGTGAGTACGGCAAGGAGCTGGCTGCCGAAATCGGGGCGCCCGACGACCCCGGCTATGACGAGGCAGTACAGGCGGTGGCCACCGCCATGACCGGTCTGGGCTTTTCCGTCGATCCTGATATCGACGGGCAACGACTCCTCACCTCGCATTGCCCCTTCGGAGAGACGGCGACCAACCATCCCGATGTGATCTGCTCCCTCGACCGGGGCATCGTCGCCGGACTCTTCGGCGCTCTCTCGGTCCCCTGCGACCCGGTGGTCTACCCACACAAGGCCCTCGACGACGACTGCGTGACCCAGGTCCCGGTCTCCATCAGCCTCAACTAGCCCAGGCAGGCCGTTTCATCCCTCTCGAGCGAAGCGAGGTTGGGTTGGGGGAGGTGCCGCCGCAGGCGGCGGAGGGGATGAGGCCGCAAATTGCGTCAAACCTCGCGCCTACCGCGAGGATCAGGCCGTCTTCCGCATCCCGCCGCGATAGCGGACCGTTTCCGGCTCATTAACCTCGTAAGAAAGTCATCTCTTACGAAAGGCCGTCATGCCCAACGACCCATTCGGGGCCCGTGCCACGCTGGAGACGCCGCTCGGAGCGTGTCAGATCGCTCGACTCGATGCCGTCCCCGGCGCCGAACGGCTCCCTTATTCGATCAAGGTCTTGCTTGAGTCCGTTCTACGCAATCTCGACGGCAAAGCCATCACCGAGGACGACGTCCGCGAGATCGCTGCCTACGACGCCAGCAAGGTTGGCGACGTCGAGATCCCGTTCATCCCCGGCCGGGTCGTCCTCCAGGACTTCACCGGCGTCCCCGCCGTCGTCGACCTGGCGGCCATGCGGTCGGCGATAGTACGCATGACGGGAGACGACAGTTACGCCCAAAAGGTCAACCCCCAGATCCCTGCCGACCTGGTCATCGACCACTCGGTCCAGGTCGACGCCTTCAACCGTCCCGATGCCCTGGTGATCAACTCGGCCAAGGAGTTCGAGCGGAACCAGGAGCGATACGAGTTCCTGAAGTGGGGTCAGTCAGCCTTCGCAGACTTCCGTGTGGTCCCTCCCGCGACGGGGATCGTCCACCAGGTGAACCTCGAATACCTGGCCAAGGTCGTCTGGGACGACGGCGAACACCTCTACCCGGACAGCCTCGTGGGGACCGACTCACACACGACGATGATCAACGGGCTCGGGGTCGTCGGTTGGGGAGTCGGTGGAATCGAGGCCGAGGCCGCCATGGTCGGACAACCGATTTACATGCTCCTCCCCGAGGTGGTCGGGTTCAAGCTGACCGGCAGGTTGTCCGAAGGCGCCACTGCAACCGATCTCGTCCTTCGTGTCACCGAGATGCTCAGAAACCATGGGGTCGTCGGCAAGTTCGTCGAGTTCCACGGTCCGGGCCTCGAAGACATGCCGCTCGCCAACCGGGCCACCATCGCCAACATGGCGCCCGAGTACGGCGCCACGGTGGGCTTCTTCCCGGTCGACGACCAGACACTGAAGTACCTGCGTCTCACCGGACGCGAAGACAAGCTGATCGACACCATCGAGCAGTACTACAAGACCCAGGGCATGTGGCGGGATGACTCCCGGGACACCGAGTACAGCGCCACCCTCGAACTCGACATGTCGACCGTGGAGCCTTCATTGGCCGGCCCTAAGCGCCCCCAGGACCGCATCGAGCTGTCGGCGATGAAACAGCAGTGGCACGCCGACCTGTCCAACCTGTTCGGCAAGAACGGAGGCGCCCGCTCCTCTAACGTCATCTCCTGGGAGGACGAAGGCGGTTCGGCCGACGACGCACTGGAGTCACAGACATCCACCCTGGTGGAGTATGCCGGCGAGTCATTCACCCTCGGCGACGGCGACGTCGTCATCGCCGCCATCACGTCCTGCACGAACACCTCAAACCCTGATGTGATGGTCGGGGCCGGTCTCGTAGCACGCAAAGCGCGCGAGCTGGGCCTGCAGCGCAAGCCTTGGGTGAAGAGCTCCCTCGCCCCAGGGTCGAAGGTGGTAACCGAGTATCTCAATGAGTCCGGGTTGATGGAAGACCTGGAAGCCCTCGGCTTCGGCGTCGTCGGATACGGCTGCACCACCTGTATCGGTAACTCCGGTCCGCTTCCGGAGCCGATCTCAAAGGCCGTAAACGAGCACGATCTGGTTGCGGCAGCGGTCCTATCCGGAAACCGGAACTTCGAAGGACGAATCTCCCCCGATGTCAGAGCCAACTACTTGGCCTCGCCACCCCTCGTCGTCGCCTACGGCCTGGCGGGGTCGGTCGACTGGGACCCGATCGAGGAGCCCATCGGCCAGGACAAGGACGGCAACGACGTATTCCTTCAGGACATCTGGCCGACTCAGACCGAGATCGCCGAGATCGTCGAAAAGAACGTCAAGCAGTCGCAGTTCATCGACAAGTACAGCGACGTTTTCACCGGCTCCGACGAGTGGCGCGAGATCTCGACTCCCGAGTCTGACCTCTACGACTGGAACCCGCAGTCCACCTATGTCCAGGAACCGCCCTTCTTCTCCGAGCTCACGCCTGAGCTAACCCCGATCACCCCGATCAAGGGTGCCCGGGTCCTGGCGAAGTTGGGCGATTCGGTGACCACCGACCACATCAGCCCCGCAGGCTCGATTGCCGTCGACTCACCGGCCGGGCAGTATCTCATCGAGAATGGAGTCCAGCCGCCGATGTTCAACAGCTACGGGTCGCGGCGGGGCAACGACCGGGTGATGACCCGTGGCACCTTCGCCAACATCCGGGTCCGCAACCAGCTCGCTCCCAACACCGAGGGGGGCTGGACCAAGGACTTCACCGACGGCCAGGTCAAGTCGATCTACGAGGCGTCCCTGTCCTACAAGGAGAGAGGCATCCCTCTCATCGTGCTGGCCGGAACCGACTACGGCATGGGCTCGTCGCGAGACTGGGCGGCAAAAGGTACGTTCCTGCTCGGTGTGAAGGCCGTCATCACCAAGTCGTACGAGCGGATTCATCGCTCCAACCTGGTGATGATGGGTGTCCTCCCCCTCAACTTCGCCAATGGTGAGGACGCCGACTCCCTCGGACTCGACGGTACGGAGACGTTCGACGTCGCAGTCGACGACGACCTCGAGCCCCGGCAGACGATCCCGGTCACGGCCACCAAGGAGGACGGGACCACGATCGAGTTCGACACCATCGCCCGGGTCGACACGCCGATCGAGGTCGAATATCTCCGCAACGGTGGGATCCTTCACTACGTGTTGAGGAGGATGGCATCTGAGTGAGGGCGAGCCGGGCCCGCTGCCCCGGCCCACCTACCGGCTGACCGGGGTATTCGTCTTGGTCGTTGGCGTCGGCCTCCTCATCGGCTGGATCTTCGGCTCGGGCTCGCCCGAGGTGGCACAGGTGGGCCAGACAGCCCCCGACTTCACGGTGGAGGTCATCGACGGCGAAACCTTCACACTCTCCGAGACGCGGGGCCGCCCGGTCGTGGTCAACCTGTGGGCCTCGTGGTGCGCCCCATGCCGGGAGGAGATCCCTGACATCTCGGCGTTCGCCACGGCCAATCCCAATGTGACCGTGGTTGGCGTGGCGGTGGAAGACGCCGAACAGACCGCCCGTGACTTCGCCGCCGAGATCGGAGCCACGTATCCGCTGGCACTGGGGACCGACGACTTCGAGGATGCCTACCCGAACATCGGCCTCCCGGCCACCTACATCATCGACGAGACCGGCACCGTCACCGACATCCACAACGGCATCGTCACCGAGGAGACCCTCACAGACCTGGTGGGTGGAACGTGAACCTCAGGTTGTACGGCTCACATATGGAACCCACGGCCTCGAGAAAAACTCGAGGCCGTGGGTTCCATCATTCTCGAGGCTCTGGGTTCCGGATATGAGCCACAGAACCTGAGGTACGCGGTTCCACCTACAGGCCGGGCGTGGCCTCGGTCGCTTCGATATAGTCGAGGTTGGGGCCGGAGATCATCTCGGCGAAGACCACGAGGCGCTGCCTTGCCGAGAACTTGGGCTCACAGGTGGTCATGGTCAGCCAGCCTCCCTCCCGGTGATCGGTCACCCAGACGTCAGTGGGCTCGACGACGATGATCTCCCGGATTTCGTACACATGAAGACCAGCGCTGGTCTCTACTTCCACCTCGTCACCCATTTCCAGCAGATCGAAGTCGAAAAATGGCCGCCCATAGGTGGTGCGATGACCGGATATGACCGAGTTTCCGGGCTGCCCGGGAAGCGGCGTGTTTCCAATATGGCCCGGACCGCTTTTCAGAGTATCGGTATCGACTCCCTCGTAGACGACTACATCCTCCAGCCCGATCTTGGGGATGGTCAGAAAGGCGAAAGACTCACCCCGCTCCACGGGCGTCTCGGGGAAGTATTCGACCGTTTCGGCAGGCTCCTCCGGAGGCTCCTCCTCGTCCTCATCGGGACGATCGACCCGGACTTCCTCCCGCACCGGCTGTGATGTGTCGAAACTCTCGTCCAGGTCGACGACCGCCTCGGCCTGCGCCCCGGCGTTGATCCAGTCGGTGACCACGAGCTGCCACCCGACGAAGCCGAATACGAACAGACCGCTCCAAATGAGCGTCCACCCGAGGACCTGAACCCTGTACCGCATTGCTGGAAAGGCTAAATCCGGAAAGGGCCTACGGGGAGAATTGGGTTCTCCCGCCGGGCCGGTAGCTTGGTTGTGTCGACATGATCTCGCTGCACCGTCGGGCATCCAGATTGATCGCTCTCTCGTCTGTCTTGATCGCCCTCGTCGGGTGCGTCGATGCCGCGGACCCCTCCAGGACGACAGCGACAGATCTGACTTCGACGACAGAAACATCAACCACTCTCCGATCGACCACGACCACGACCGACACAGCTGACCCCGAGGTCGACGAGGGGCCCAGCCTCGACGACCCACCAGACACCATTGAGGAGGGTTTCCAGCGACTGACGGAGATCGGCACGCTGCGGGCCCTGACCGCTGAGATAGCCGACGGCTCCTGTGACCCCATAGCGGGACATGACCAAAGCGAGCCCGCACCCATCGGCTCGATCTTCAAGCTCTACGTCCTCGCCGCCCTGGGAGACACGGTGGAAGACGGTGAGGTCTCCTGGAACGACGAGATCGTGATCCGGGACGAGTTGAAGAGCGTGCCCTCGGGGACACTCCAAGAAAGGGAGGCCGGCGAGGTGGTCACTGTCCATGAGGCCGCTCGCCTGATGATCTCAATGTCCGACAACACCGCGGCCGACCACCTCATCGACATGCTCGGGCGTCGGACCGTGGAAGCGACCATGGCTGCCTACGGACACGCGAACCCGGATCTCAACATCCCGTTCATGGACACCCGCGAGTTCACCGCCCTCAAGGTGGGCCCCGCATCCGGTCTCCGCATCCAGTGGATCGAAGGCGACGAAGAGGCACGGAGGTCCATCCTTCAACAGATCTCGGGCATAACAACCGGGGATCTTCCTGTGGAGGACTGGACCGGTCCCATCGATCCGCACACTGTCGAATGGTTCGCCAGCCCCCAAGATCTATGCAGACTGACCGCCGGACTGCTCGACCTCTCCGCGTCGGTACCAGAGATCGCCGAGATACTCACCGCCAACCCTGGTGTACCCGCAGAGTCGGGAACGTGGGAGAGCATCTGGTTCAAAGGCGGCTCCGAGCCGGGACTGGCGGCGGCATGGTTTGTGACCCGTGCCGACGGTCGCACCTTCATGACGACGGGATCTGTGGTCGATCCCGAAGCCTCCATCGACACGGACGAAGCGCTCCTACTTGTAGCCGCGATCAGAGACCTGCTGGCTCCCTGACAGTCCCGTCAGCTGTCGCCCCACTGCGGCTCTCGCTTCTCAATGAAGGCGGTGACGCCTTCCCGTGCGTCGTCGGTCATCGCGATCTCGGTTAAACCACCCTGGAGACGGTCGAAGGCGGCGTCGAGATCCGAGTCCGCCATCGCGTTGAAGGAGTCCTTGCCAAGCATCAGCGTCGTGGGACTCAGAGCCACCAATGCACTCACGGCCTCATCGACGGCCTGATCGAGGCCATCCCTCGGAACCACCCGGCTCACCGCTCCGAGCCGGTGGGCCTCCTCCGGAGTGATGATCCTGCCGGTCAGCATCATCTCGAGCGCCGCTTTCCGCGGCATGACCCTCGACAGCACCGCGGAGATCATCATCGGCCAGAGACCGACCTTCACCTCCGTCGTGCCCAGCTTGGCGTCGTCGACACAGATGGTGATGTCGCAGGCAACGGCCAGGCCGAAGCCACCGGCCAGGGCATGGCCGTTGACCCGGGCGACGGTGGGTTTGCCGCCGCGCATCATCATCCGGAAGAGGTTGGCGATGTCTCCCCTGCCTCGATGAAGCCCGATCGGGTCGTCAACAAACGACCCGGACAGGTCGCCGCCGGCGCAAAAAGCCTGGTCTCCTGCTCCCGTGTACACGAGCACGCGCACATCGGGGTCGTCCATCGCTTCCCTGGTCCGCTCCAACAGCCCGGCCATCGTCCCGACCGACATCGGGTTGCGCCGCTCGGGGTCGTCGATGGTGATCGTCGCCCGACCTTCGGCGACTTCATATCTGACCGTCATGTCCACACCTCGGCTTTACACTCTTGGACTCGTCGCCCGATTACCGTCGAACTTCCATGCTATGGCTCGCCATCGTCATCTTTCTGGCACTCGCCATCGCGGTGCTGCGTGGCGGGAGGCTGGTGAACCTTGGCGACATCGAACTGAGAGCTTGGTGGCTGCTGTTCATTGCGCTCGGTTTGCAGATCGGCACCCGATTCCTCCCCAACGAGGACTGGTCGGAGTGGGCGGGGGTGGCCATGGTCCTGACCTCGTTCGTCCTTTTGATGGCACTCGTGTTGATGAACCGATCCAAACAGGGAATGTGGATCGCCGGTCTGGGCGTGCTGATGAATTTCGTGGTCATATCCGCCAATGGTGGGATGCCGGTTTTGGCGGGCGCGGCCGAGGTCGCCAGCGGCTTCACGGTCTCCGACCCCGATCTCTCAGGAAGCTTCAAACACGTTCTGCTGGACGAGAACTCGCGGCTGACCTTTTTCGCCGATGTGATACCGCTGCGTTTGGTTGGAATCGGCGAGGTGATCAGTCTTGGGGACATCTTCCTCGCCTTGGGACTCGGCGTCTTCCTGGAGCACGAGTTGAGACGGCCACGCCGCTACTTCAAACACGGCGCCCAGGCACAGCCCGGCTCGGCCAATCGGCCGTGAGTTTCTAGACGGCTTCCGACCGGGCACGTGCCGGACGGAGGACACCCCTGGTCTCGAGAAGGCGGCGCAACGAGGCCACCACGTCTGGGTCGTACTCGTAGGCCGCCCCGGCGTGGAGCTCCTCGAGAGCCTCGAGAGGCGACATCCCCTTCCTGTGGACCTTCCAGTCGTACGCCGCGGCGACCTTGATGATCCGCGAGACGATCGAGATCTCCGGGTCGTCCTGTTCTCCGGGCTTGCGATAAGCGTCGTACTGGTGGCGAACCTGTTCGGCGACACGCTCTAGGTAGGGAGACTCGGCGATGATCTCCGCACTCCAGCGAGCGAGGTCGTCGTCGGTATAGCCCATCTTGAGAATCTGCGGCTCACTGAGGCTCACCCGTCCGATGTCATGCATCAGTGCCGCATATTCGACGTCGTCGACCTGGGCGGGGCCAAGACCCATCTCCTTGGCGATGGATGTTGCCACCTCGGTCGTCCGGTCGGCATGCCCGTTGATCCCGAGACCCGAGACCTCGGGGATACGCGCCAGAGCACGGATCGTCTGCCGATAGGTGACCTTGGTCTCCTGGAACCGCTTGAACGCAGTGTGGGCGAACGAGTAGGGCAGCAGCGCAATTGGCAGAGCCCACCAGCCGATCGGATAGAAGAGCTCTCCGAAGAGCGCACCGGTGAGGGCGAGACCCATGAACACGTTCACGTCGTGGATCAGCGCACGGGCGAGATAGCTTCGGGAAAGCTCGCGTGGGCCGACGACGAATAGGGCGCGGATCGTGATCTCCACGGCCAGCCAGGCAGCGACTGCGACCGCTAACGGGAACAGGTCCTCCCAGCCTCCATCGAGTTCGCCAAAGAGACCGACCCTCATCCCCGAGTAGACGATCCCGTAGATCGCATACCCACCGAAGCGACGAACCATCGTCGGGAGCAGGTCCCGATGGTCGTCGCCACGGGAGTGGCGGAATGCCCACACCGCGGCGAGCCCGATGGCGTACGCGGCCACCGATGCGGCGGGCTCGGACAGGTCGAGGTCGGGGCTGGAGAACACGAAAGGAATTGCGGCGGCAACCGCGAGTCCCATGGTGAAGTGATTGCCCGAGTTCGACGTGGCGACGTTGAACATCGAGCCGACCACCAGGGCGGCTGCGGCTATGAGGATGTGGAGTGGCTGGCCACCGGCCTGCGATGCCGCATACACACCCACCGCCGCAGACGCGATCGGGAAGAGCCACGACGCAAAAGCGAGGGCGCGCGGATGCCACCTAGCCACGGAGGGTCAGCTCCGGCTCTTCGGCGAGGCGGCGGGCCATCTCCTCGTCGTTCACATGTGGGGCACCCCAGCGCTTGCCCGACTTCTGGAGGGCACGCTCGAACGCATCGACCACCTCCGGATGGAACTGGGCGCCCGCGTTCTTGCGCAGCTCGGCGAGGGCATAGCGTTGGGAGAGGGCCATGCGGTAGGAGCGAGCCGACGTCATGGCATCGAAGGCGTCGGCAACGGAGACGATGCATGTCTCGAGGCTCGGGGTCTCACCTTCGGTGTGACCCCGTCCGCCATAGCCGTTGCCGTCGTAGTGACTGTGATGACCGGAGGCGATCTCCACCATCGGCTGGAGGAAGTCGACCTCGGCCAGGATCTCCTCCACCAGATGGGCGTGCTCCTGCATCTGGGCGTACTCCTCGTCCTCGAGACGTCCTCGTTTCCTGATCAACTCGGTGGGAACGGCGAGCTTGCCCAGGTCGTGGATGAGGGCCGCCCACTTGATTTGCTCGATCTGGGTGCCGCTAAAGCCATACTCCTCACCGATCATCTCGGCGAAGTAGGCAACCCGCTCGGTGTGCCCGCGGGTGTACATGTCTTTGGCCTCCAGGGTCTTGACAAAGCCTTTGATGGCGGAGAGATGGGACATGCGGAGCTGGGAGAAGGCGTAGAGCGACATGTGCCCGATGCCGTAGACACCGACGATCAGCACCAGGATGGCAGGACGATCAGCGATGAGGTAGGCACCGCCGATAAGACCGCCCAGTAAGCCCATAACAAATTGACCGCCGAATAGCGCTCCGAGATGGGACCACGGCTGGAGACGGTCATACGGGTAAACGACCTGTACTGCCTTCCGTACGAGAAAGTTATTGACAATTACATAGGCCAGCGCTGCCGCCGACGATGCGCCGGCAATCATCAAGAGATCAGTGCTAGTGGGCACTGCTATCGAAGCAAGAGCGAGGTCCAACACCAGTCCAGCTGCCGCGCCTGACATAGCGAGCTGGCCGAAATTGGCCATGGGTTGGAACCACCGCCTTTCTCGAAAGTCATCCGGAACTACGGCTCCAGCGGCTGTCATCAATGCCATTCCAAGAAACGCCGAAGAATTCTGCTCAAGAGCGAATATCACCCCAGCGGTCATGACCACCATGATCGACGAAGACTGGAAGAGGCGATCGTTGACCTCAACCGAAAACCACTCCAGTAGGACGAAAAGAGCAGTGAACAAGAGCCACTCTGGCCAACTTGGAAAATCACCGGCGAGGGACGCAACAACCACAACCGACACGCCCAATAGAAAGTACGGCACAGCGATCTTCAATCTGCGCTGCACCGCGGGCTGGAGACGCCAGTAACGACGTCTCAAGTTGTTTATGCCTGGCAACCTCACGTGGGGACCCCGGTTGTGTACCTCTTGACGATGGTGAAACGGCGTCTTCGCTCAGCCGATCCTTGAAGAAGCCGAGCCAGCAGCAATCAATGCTGAGAGGCTGGCGGCGGCTGCGAGTATGCGGACAAGACGTGTTCTCATAACTCTTGAAGCGTCCACCTGAATGTCGTATTTGCACCGGCTTGGTTGCCGTGCAGACAGTTCCGCTTCGCTGGTTGATGGGCGTTCAATTACCAATCACGACCAACGAGGACGCCGTTCTCACCGAGTTCCCGAAATCGGGAACCTTTGAAAATGTCAAAAGGCCCCTGACTTCGCCCGCCTAACTAAAGGGTCGTGGCAAGCGGTCAGAGACCGTTTGCCCCACTGCCCCAGGATATTCCTTCCAGCAACGGGTAATCTAGAGGCTCATCCGCCCGGCCACAAGACCGAAAGCTCGATTGGGTGGTATCGCTCCCTTCGCCAAGGGTCTACTCTGACACTCCGATGGACTCTGTCACCCTCCAGGAGAAGATCAGTCGCATCGACGGCATCGAGGCGGCCCGGGTCGTAGCAGGTAACGGCCACATCGACGAGATTCATGTCCTGGCACGTCGCAACAAGCACCCGAAACAGGTGGTTCGCGATGTGCAGTCGCTGGCCCAGGCTCTCTACGGGGTGAACATCGATCGGCGGGTGGTGTCGGTAGTCCAGCTCGCCGACTCCGTTCTCAGCGCTGGCTCACGACCGGCCCTCGTCGACGTCGCCGAGAGCATCGACAGCAACCGCAGCGAAGTCACCGTCACTCTCAAGTGGAAGGAGCGGCTTCTGGTCGGCCAGTCGACCGGGGCGGCGGCCTCCGTCACCCGGTGGCGTCTTATTGCCGAAGCAACGCTCGAGGCGGTGCGTCAGTCAATCCATCAGGATGTCGGACTTGCTATCACCGCCATCGATCTCCCCATTCTGGGCAGTCGGGAGATCGCCATCGCCCAGGTCGTGGTGGTCACCGAATCCATGGAACGCACCCTCATCGGTTCCGCATACGTTGAGGGCGAGGAGTCGCGAGCCGTGGTTCGTTCGGTCCTCGATGCCCTGAATCGGCTCCTGCCAGACCTCGAAGAATCTTGAGTTCGAACGCGGTCGTCACGCCGCACCACCTCTCCGCCGAGGCTGGCCGTCATGTGCTCTCCACCGGAGGAAACGCCGTAGATGCCGCCGTCGCCGCCGTCGCCGCCCAGGGGGTAGTCGCTCCGGAGACCTGCGGTGTCGGCGGCGACCTCTTCGCCCTCGTACACGCTCCGGGCTGGCCACGGCCGAAGACCTTGAACGCATCGGGACGAGCGGGATCGAACACCGACCCCGAAGCACTGCGGGAAGCAGGGCTGGGTGACATCACGGGCGACCACCCGGCTGCTGTGACGATTCCCGGCTGTGTGGACGGATTAGTCACCCTCCTTTCGGAGCTCGGCAGCCTGAAACTGGGAGAAGTCCTCCAACCGGCGATCGACCTGGCACGCGACGGGTTCGAGGCATCCACGGAGCAGCACCTGGCGTTCACGAGACGGGCGGGTACGTATGCCGATAACCCGGCGGTCTCCAGTTTCTACCCCGATGGCGAAGCAGTGCAGCGCGGCGCCACTGTCAAACGAGAAGACCTGGCCCGAACACTGGAGGCGATCGTGGCCGACGGCCGCGACGGTTTCTACCAGGGCGCAGCAGGTGAGGACATCTCAGAAGCGGTCGGGAACCTCATCACGATGGAGGATCTGGCAGCATCTCAAGCCGAGTGGGTGACACCGATCTCGGCACGGGTGGCGGGTCTCGACGCCTGGACGATCCCGCCCAACTCCCAGGGGTATCTGGGGCCAGCCACACTCGCAGTGTTCGAGATGCTCGACCCGCCCGACGACACCGACGACCCCATGTGGTGGCATCTCCTCATCGAGGCTTACCGTTCTCTCGCCTGGGAGCGCGACGACCTCGTCTCCGACCCGGACACCGTGGCGCTTCCCGTGGATCTGCTTCTCGATCCCGGCAGATTGGAGCGCGCCGCCGCCTCGATCGAGACCGACCGCACCGGAATCTGGCCGACGCCGCTGGGACGCAATTCGAGTACCGCCTACATGTGTGTGGCCGACGCCGACGGGATGGCGGTGTCCATCATCCAGTCGAACTACACCGGGACCGGCTCGGCGTTCGGGGCCGCCCGATCGGGGTTCCTGCTTCAGGACCGCGGCTCTGGTTTCACACTTACCCCGGGTCATCCGAACGAGCTTCGCCCGGGCAAAAGGCCATTGCACACTCTCTCCCCGACGCTCTGGACTGACGTGACAGAGCCCCGCTGGATACTGGGAACACGCGGCGGTGCAGTCCAACCGCAGCTGATCGCCCAGATGGCAGCCCGGGCCATAAGAGGTGGGGCTGACCTCGACCACGCACAGAACGCTCCACGCTGGACCATCTCTGTCTTTGGCCCGGGAACGGGCTCCGAGCTTCAGATCGAACCGGCGGCGCCGGATGCGGTCATCGAGGACCTGAGGTCGCGAGGCCATGTCATCTCGAAGCTCGACGAGCGCCCGCGGGGCTGGGGTCCGATCTCGATCATCGAGCTTGACGGCGCCGACCGTCGGGCTGCCGCCGACCCCCGGGTCGACACCACGGCGGCGCTGGTCTTCTAGATCACTCCTGGAGCTGGCGGACCACCTGGCGTAGAGCGTTTTGGTCTTCCATGAGCACCGAACCCAGGGTGTAGAACCCAACACGCTGGACCCGGTCCCCGTATCGCTCCTTGATAGCGTCGGCGAGGTCGTCGATCTGGGCGACCACTCCCACCCCCTCCAGGGCCTCGTCGGGGACGGCCGCCGGCATCTTGTCCCACTCCCCTCGCTTGGACATCGCCGTCAGCTTCTCCCCGAAGTCCCAACCGCTCGCCTCGAGCACCGACCGGTACGAGGGGGTCGACGCATAAAAGGAGATCTGCTGACGAACGGGCTCCATGGCGGCTTCGATCTCCTCGTCGTTGGATCCGGTCATGATGAAGATCGTGGTCACCCGTTCCACATCGTCCAAGGAACGCCCTGCTTTCTTGGCAGCGCCCTCCATGTTGGGGAGAACAACCTGGTCGAGGTACGGGATCGTGTGGAATGGATGGACGTGGAACCCATCGCAGGTCTCCCCGGCCAATGCACTCAGGTATGGGCCGACTCCGGCGATGTAGACGGGCACATCGGGATGCTTGATGGGCCCCGGGTTGAAGAAAGGAGTCATGAGGGAGAGGTTGTAGAACTCGCCCTCGTACTTGAGTTTCGTCCCGTTCTGCCAGCTGTCCCACACGGCCCGCATTGCCTCGATGTACTCCCGGAGCTGCGGGGCAGGCTTGCCCGACCAGTAGGCGCTGAACCGTCTCACGATGTGTCCCCGAACCTGGGTGCCCAACCCCAGCATGAACTTGCCATCGGTCTGTCTGGCGAGGTCCCAGGCGGTCATGGCCATGACAGTGGGGGACCTCGGGAAGGCCACGGCGATCGCGGTCCCATACTCGAGGTCGGCTGCCGCCGCGGCAGCATGAGTGATCGGAAAGAACGGGTCGTGCTGCGTCTCGGCTGTGAAGAACCCGTCGTAGCCCACATCTGCGGCTTCTCTCGCCGCAGCGGCGGCTGTCTCCGGAGGACCTGGCGGGAAGTAGTAATCGACTTTCATGGCTCCGAACCATAGGGAGAAGGCTCAAAGTTTGGCTCGGCCCCTAAGGTTCCTTCTATGAAGAGGATTGCAAAGATCATCGGCTTCATCGGTGGTGCCGTGGCAGTCGCATGGGCGATGCGCGAGCGGTTCATCTCCGTCGCCACCTCCCGTGAGCCTGAGCCACCCGCATTCCGAGCAGCTCCGCCGAATGCCCCCGGGGTCGACTCGATCGACGGGATCGGACCCACCTATGCGGAGCGACTCACCAAGGCAGGTCTGGGAACTGTCTATGCCCTCGCCACCGCCAGCCCCGATCGGGTGGCCGAGGCCGCCGGAGTGAGCGCCAACCGGGCGAGAACCTGGATCGATTCGGCCAAGACGACCTGACAATGCCCTATCTCCACGCCCCCGAGGATCTCGGGGAGCTGGTCGGCGACGGGCCCTCCTATCGCGTCGACCAACTGAGAGACTGGCTCTACCGGACACCGGTCCTCCACGCCCAGGACATGACCAATCTCCCGTCGGAGTTACGGGACGCCATCGCAGACCGGCTCTGGCCGTTCGAGGTCGAGATGGAGCAGAGCGCCGACGACGGCACGACACGCAAGTGGCTGTTCCGGGCACCGGATGGAGCCGCCATCGAGGCCGTGCTCATGGGCTATCCGAATCGGGCCACTCTCTGCATTTCGAGCCAGGCAGGATGCGCCCTCGGCTGCACTTTTTGCGCCACGGGCCAGTTCGGATTCGAAAGACACCTCGAACCGGGTGAGATCGTCGCTCAAGTGGCCTACGCCCAGGCGTTTCTGCGTCAGATCGGCATGCCGGGTGTCCCCGACCACCTGACCAACATCGTTTTTATGGGTATGGGAGAGCCACTGGCAAATTTTGATCGTGTTCGTGAGGCGTTGCGGCGGATGATCGAAGTAATGGGCATCTCGGCCCGTTCGATCACCGTCTCCACCGTCGGCATGGTCCCCGGGATCAAACGTCTCGCCGACGAGCCCTGGCCGGTCTATCTCGCCATCAGCCTCCATGCCGCCGACGATGAGCTCCGCACCTCGCTCGTCCCCATCAACAAGCGCTACCCCATCGCCGACCTGGAAGCCGCCGCCTGGCACTACTTCGAGAAGAAGGGGCGTCGTCTCTCCATCGAGTGGACGATGATGGACGGCGTCAACGACACCCTCGACCAGGCCGATAAGCTGGCGGCCATCGCCAACCGGCTGCGGGCTCACGTCAACCTGATCGCCCTCAACCCGACCCCGCTCAGCGACGAACGCCCCTCGACCCAGCTCCACATCAAGGAATTCGCCAAAGCCCTCGAGCATCGGGGAGTAAACGTCACAGTGAGAGACACGAGAGGCCAGGACATCGACGCCGCCTGCGGACAATTGCGGGTGAACGCTGGAATTTCGCGGGGTTCCATGTAGTCTCACTCCTGCGGAGCGAGTCAGGGGCTGAAGGAGTTGTGCCTTCGGATGCCCGAGTTTCGACGTTTTCGTGCACTCATCGTCGGATCAATCCTTGTGCTGCTCGTCGCCGCCTTCTCCGTCGACTACACGGTCGAGCGCGATGATACCCTCGGCCAAATAGCACGAGACAACGACGTCTCCCTCTCCGACCTCGCCAAGGCCAACGACATTGACAACCCGAACATGATCTTTCCCGGCCAGGTGCTGACCATCCCTGGTGAGAACGGAGAACCCGACATCGTCCACAAGGTGACACGTGGGGAAACGCTGAGACGCATCGCATCTCAGTATGGAACGCCTATACCCCAGATCGTCGAAGCCAACTCCATCTCGAACCCAAACAGGATCTTCCCGGGACAGAAACTGCTGATACCTTCGGGAAGCGGCTCGGGCTCGGGCGGGGACTCGTCGTCCTCCGGATCGATCTCCAACCGCACCGGCCAGTATCACGTCGTCAAGAGGGGCGAGAGCGTCGCATCGATCGCCTCCCAGTACAGCGGGGTATCAGCAGAAGACATTGCCCAGGCCAACGGCATCCTCAACGAGATCATCTACGCGGGTTCTGCCCTCTACCTCGGCGGCCCCGGATACGTTGCCTCGGGCACGCAAGGATCGGTCAACTACACGGTGCGCCGGGGGGACCGTCTCGGCGACATCGCCGCCAGCCACGACGTGTCGCTTTCCAAACTCATCGACCGGAACGACATCTCGAATCCGAACCTCATCCGACCCGGACAGGTCCTCTTGATTCCCTCCGGCTCATCGTGGGTCTGCCCGGTCAAGGGTGCGTCATATATGAACGACTGGGGATTCCCCCGGGGCGGTGGAACCAGATACCACGAAGGAAACGATCTCTTCGTGAGCAAGGGCGCACCGGTACGGGCACCGGTCGGGGGCACTGTCGAGTTCAAGACCGGCACCATCGGGGGTCTCCAGTTCCGCCTCATGGGCGAGGATGGCGTCGTTTACATCGGCACTCACATGGATCAGTTCGGCAGAGACGGAAAAGTGAGAGCCGGTGACACCATCGGGTATGTCGGCAACAGTGGCAACGCGAAAGGCACCCGACCCCACCTGCACTTCGGCATGTACCACGAGGGCACTCCCGTCAATCCCTACCCGACCCTCGTCAAGCACGACTGCTAGCCGGGCCGTCCCACCTCGAACCGATCCCGGGTGTGGATGTAACTGTTGCCGGCCATCCTGCCTACGGCCCGGAGCGCGTCACTGTCGATCCTGGTCCCGTCGAGCACCGACTCATCGACATGGATGGCGAGGACGTCGCCTACCACAAGGCGGATCCCACCAGAGTCGTCGAGATCGATGACCTGGCTGACCCGGCACTCCAGGTTGGCGGGCGACTCGCCAACCATCGGGGCGTCGACGATCGACCCTTGGACGGGTGTCAGCCCGGCAATGGCGAACTCGTCGTCCTCGGCGGAGTAGGACCCCGCCGTGACCGCCATGGCCTCGACCACATTCTCGGAGACGATGTTGACCGTGAACTCCCCCGATTCCTCGGCCAGCGTGGCCGAGTCCTTGGGACGGTCACGGTGGCTCCCGGCCGAGAACAGCACAACCGGCGGGTTGGACGACACGACGTTGAAGAACGAGAACGGAGCCAGGTTCTTCGAACCGTCGGGACGCCGGGTCCCGATCCACCCGATGGGTCTCGGAACGACCAGCCCGGAAAGGAGCTTGTAGCGATCCTGTGACTCGGTTTCGGACAGGTCGAAGGTGACCTTGGTCACGACATCATCTCTCGCAGCAGATCCAGCCGAACCGTCCCGATCTCGAGCACCCTGCGGTGGAAGTCCTTCAGATCGAAGCCCTCCCTGGTCCTGGCCTTCTTCCTGATGCCGAGGATCTCCCGCTCACCGACCTTGTAAGCGATCGCCTGACCCCACCAACCGAGGTACCGAGTGACCTCGGACTCGGCGATGTCTCGCGGCTGGAGACCGATCTTGTCCATGTAGTCGACTGCCCGGTTGTAGTCCCATACCTCGCCAGCGTGGAGCGGAGCGCCGTCGGGAATCTCGAGCTCGAGCTGACAGCCGATGTCGACCACCACCCGCACAGAGCGAAATAGCTGGCTCGCCAGGAGCCCCAGCCGGTACTCGGGCTTTTCGAAAAACCCGAGCTCGTCCATGAGCCGCTCCGCGTAGAGCGCCCAGCCCTCCGCCGAGCCGGAGTAGAAGATGACGCTCCGATGAAACCGGGAGAGCTTCTCCCGCTGGAGCACCTCGGTGCCCACCTGAAGGTGGTGGCCGGGAAAGCCCTCGTGATAGGCGGTAGAGACCTCCTGCCAGTAGGGAATCCGCTCCCGCTCGCCAGGGGAGTACCAGATGGAGCCGGGACGGCTCATGTCCTCGCTGGGGCCCACGTACCAGGCCCCGAGACTCCCGCCGGGCGGTGCGATGCTGACCGTCACCGTCTTCAGCTCGTCCGGGACGTCGAAGTGGTCTCCGTCGAGCTGGTCAATCGCCTGCTGCTGGAGATTGGAGACGAATTCGACGAACTCGTCGCGGGTGGCCGCCGACCTGGCAGGATCGGTCTCCAACAGGGCGATGACCTCGGTGACACTCTTGTCCGGGTCAATCTGTTTGGCGGTCTGCTCCATCTCGTCGCGGATGCGATGCACCTCGGACCATCCCCATTCGTAGGTCTCCTCGAGGTCGAGATCCATCCCCACCCACCGGTCGACGCCCAGGACGTACTCATCTCTGCCGACGGCGTCCTCCGGTCTGGCCATCGGCAGATATTCGGTCTTCAGCCAGTCGGCGAAGCGACCGCACGCCCTCCGTGCCACATCGACTGCGGCAGCCACCACATCGGGATCGGCTCCAGCGGACCTGGCCTGTTCGACGAAGGCGAGAAACCTCGAATCGTTCGATGCGGCCGCCTCGACCTGGTCGATGAGCGACTCCACCTGTCGGACGGCGACGGTGTCTTTGGCATCGATGCCCCGGCTCAGCGACTCCTGGTAGCCGTCGAGCAACCCCGGATATCCGTTGAGGCGGGAGACGATGTTCTCCCAGTGCTCGGGGGTCTCCCGGGGCATCACGTCGAAGACATCACGCATGTGCTGAAAGGGGCTCGATATGTGGTTGATGTCTCTACGCCACTTCTTCGACTCGAGCTCACGGAGACGCTGGTCGAGGTAGTCGGTAGTAACGCGGGCGGCGAATGCCTGAGCAGGATCCGGGTGGTCGTGATGTGGCGCCATCTCGGCCCTCGTCGTGCGGAACAGTTCCTCGAGGTAGGCGTAAGCCTGCGGAGAGGCATCGCCGGGCAGATGGTCGCGACCGGCAATACCACAGAGGGTGGCGCCGATGGGGTTGAGGTCCGCCCACTTCTCGGTCAACCGATCGGAGATCTCAAATGGAGTCGACATGACGTCGGAGGCTAAACGGTACTGGAAGGTTGCATGACTCCGATACGCTGGCGATCTGTGGCGGATCTCATCGAAGTACGGCCGGACGAGCGGTTCGACGTCGACAGTCTGGCCTCCTGGCTGGAGACTCTGGAGGATCTCCCCAGCGAGACCCCCGACGTCTCCCAGTTTGGCGGAGGCAAGGCGAACCTGACCTATCTCCTCACCTTCCCCGACGGAACCGAGTTGGTGCTGAGAAGACCTCCTCTCGGGCCTGTGGCCAAGGGTGCCCACGACATGAGCCGGGAGTATCGCGTCCTGTCCCGACTCTGGCAGTCGTTCGAAAAGGCTCCGAGGGCGGTCGCATACTGCGACGACGAGTCGGTCATCGGGTCTGACTTCCTTCTCATGGAGAGACGGGACGGGGTAGTCGTGCGCGGGGAGATCCCCCCGGTCTTTGGGAGCGGCAACGACCCGGAGGCGACACGCAAGCTCTCCGAGGTAGTGGTGGACACCCTGGCCGAGTTCCATGCGGTCGATCCCGCCTCCTGCGATCTAGACGACCTCGGACATCCGGAAGGTTTCCTCCAAAGACAGGTGAAGGGATGGAGGGAACGGTGGGAAAACGCCAAACACGAAGAGAACCCACTCGCCGACGACCTGGGAAGGTGGCTGGCCGATGAGTTACCACCCGAGTCTCCTCCAACGCTGCTGCACAACGACTGGCGTCTCGACAATATGGCCGTAGCGCCAGATGATCCCGGCCGTTGTGTGGCCGTCTACGACTGGGACATGGCTACGCGGGGCGATCCGCTCGCAGACTTGGGAACCCTCATGGCGTCGTGGTTCGACCCCGGCGAGGCACCGAGCGAGTTGAGCATGATGCCCACGCAGAGCCCCGGCTGGATCGACCGCGACGCCGCCGTCTCCCGATACGCCGAGAAGTCCGGGCGCGACCTCGCCAGCGTCGACTGGCATCTCGTGTTCGGGGCCTGGAAGCTCGCCGTCATCCTCCAGCAGATATACATTCGCTGGCTGCGCGGGCAGACCGAGGACGAGCGGTTCGCCACCCTCGACGAAGGAGCCCGGCATCTCTTCCGCCTGGCCGCCGAACGCCGAGCCTGACCACCTCGCCCTAATTGGGATTGTTACGGGCGAACCCCTCCTAGCATTCCCCGGCTGATGCGAGCCGTGGAAGCCACCGACATTGTCAAGACCTTCGGAGACATTCTAGCCCTCGACGGTGTGAGCCTCTCCTTTGACGAGGGGATCGTCTACGGGCTTCTGGGTCCCAACGGGGCTGGAAAGACGACGCTGATCCGGGTCCTGACCACTCTGCTGAAGGCGGACTCGGGCAACGCGCGGGTCGCCGGAACCGATGTCCTGGAAGATCCGGTAGGGGTGAGGCACAAGATCGGCCTGGCCGGTCAGTTCGCCGCGGTCGACGAGTTTCTGACCGGACGCGAGAACGTCGAGATGGTCGGTCAGCTCTACAACCTCTCCAAGTCCGAAGCCGCCCGGCGGGCGGAGGACGTTCTCGAGCGGATCAACCTCATCGAGGCAGCCGACCGTCCCGTCCGCACCTATTCGGGCGGTATGCGCCGACGTCTCGATCTGGCTGCATCGATGGTGGGCAGGCCCCAGGTCCTGTTCCTCGACGAGCCCACTACCGGGATCGACCCCGGTAGCCGGCTCGATCTCTGGGATCTTATCGAGGAGCTGGTCGAGGGCGGCACGACACTTCTTCTCACCACCCAGTATCTCGACGAAGCCGACCGTCTCGCTGACCGGATCGGAGTCATCGATCACGGCCGGCTAATCGACGAGGGAACCTCGGACGAGCTGAAGGACCGTTTCGGAGGAAACGTCGTGGAGGTACACGTTGCCGAAGACGACAAGGCTGCTGCTGTTGGCGCGCTCACCGGAGTTGCCGGCGGTGAGCTCCGCACGGAGAGACAGGCCATCCTCATCCCGGCGGTAGAAGGTCCGCGCACCCTCACTGCGGCGGTCAGAGCCCTCGACGAGGCCGGTATCGAGCCCCGGGACATCGGTCTGCGCCGGCCCACGCTGGATGACGTCTTTTTGACGCTCACCGGACACACCACGAAGGAGGCCGCTACGGCGCCCGAGACAGTCGCGGGAACGGAGTTTCCCCAGCCATGACCACAGAGACCGCGGTCCGCAGGAGGGTGAAGTTCTCCAATGCCGTAGCGCACACAGCTGTCATCACGCGCCGCAACACCCTTCGGGTGGTCAGACTTCCCCAACTCCTCTTCTTCTCCACCGTCCAGCCAGTGATGTTCCTCCTGTTGTTCAACTACGTGTTCGGGGGAGCCATCGCGATAGGAGGGCCCGGAGGGGGTTTGCCCACCGACGGCGGCTACATCAACTGGCTCATCCCCGGAATCCTCGTCCAGACCGCCGTCTTCGGTGCCACCGCCACCGCCCTGGGTCTCACCGAAGACCTGGGGGCGGGGGTAATCGACCGCTTCCGTTCGCTGCCGATGGCGCGCTCGGCGGTCCTCACCGGGCGCACCCTCGCCGACCTGGTTCGCAACACCTTCGTCAACGGGCTGATGCTCGCTGTCGGGTTCCTCATGGGGTGGCGCTTCGAACAAGGGATACCAAAAATGCTGCTCGGTGTGGCCATCGCACTGCTCTTCGGCTACGCCTTCTCCTGGGTGATGGCGACCATCGGCTTTCTGGCAAAGACACCTGAAGCGGCGCAGTCGGCGGGCTTCCTTCCCATCTTCCCGCTCGTGTTCGCCTCGTCGGTGTTCGTACCCACCGACACGATGCCGGGCTGGCTCCAGGTGTTCGCGGAGAATCAGCCCGTCTCAGTTGTCGCCAACGCGGTTCGTTCCCTGATGGTCCCCGAGCAGGCCCTCACGCCGCTGGGATTCGATCAAGGAATCCTCATCTGGCAGTCATTTGCCTGGATGGCCGCCATCGTCGCAGTCTTCGGCCCCCTGGCGGTCCGGCAATACAAGAAGGCTGTGATCTAAGAGTCAGGCTGTGACCGGGATCGTCAGTAATCGATGCCCCGTCTCGCCATGATTCCGGCGTCAAAAGCGTGTTTCACCTTGCGCATCTCAGTGACGGTGTCGGCGATGTCGATCAGCTCCTGCGGTGCGTCCCTTCCGGTGAGAATCACGTTGACCTTGGCGGGTCGCCCTTCCAGTACCGAGACGACCTCCTCCCCGTCGATCCACCCCCAATTGACGGGATAGGTCACCTCGTCGAGGACGACCAGGTCGTACTCGCCGGAGTTGATCGTCTCGAGAGCCCGCTCCCAGCCGGCGGTGGCTATCGCCTGAGATTCGTCCATGTCCTCAGACTCCCAGGTGAATCCGTCACCCATTGCCCACCAGTCGACCCCGATCTCGCGTGCCACCTTCTCCTCCCCGACCTTCCACTCCCCCGACTTGAGGAACTGGATCACCGCCACCTTCCAGCCGCGGGCGATCGCTCGCATCACGGTGCCGAAGGCGGCAGTGGACTTGCCTTTCCCGTCGCCGGTGTTGATCAAGAGCAGCGACGGGGCACGTACGTTCCCCTTGCGGGGTGGCTCAGTCGGCGGGGTTTGTGCGGTCATGTCCGTTGCCTCTCATCGGTGCGACGATCGGGCCGTCGCGGTCGTCGAGGACTCTGATCCCGGCACCGTAGTGAGCCTTGAGGATCGGTTCGGTCAGAACCTCTCCGGGTGTCCCTTCCGCAGCCACCACTCCATGGCTGATGAGTAGGAGACGTTCGGCGTATCTGCCCGCGAGGGTGAGATCATGTGCCGCCGTGATCACGGTCAGCCCCTCCTCACGGCGCAACTCGTCAACCACATCGAGGACCTCTACGGCATGTCCGATGTCGAGACTGGCGGTCGGCTCGTCGAGCAGAAGGACAGGTGCTTCCTGGGCGAGCGCCCTTGCGAGAACCGCACGCTGCGCTTCGCCGCCGGAGAGAGTCCCCAGGGGACGGCGGGCGAATCCGAGCAGGTCGAGCTTGCGAAGGGCGAGATAGACCGTCTCGATGTCGTGTTTGCTCTCGGCGGCGAGGTAGCCGAGATGGGGCGTACGACCGAGCATCACGTAGTCGGCCACACCCATCTCGTCCGGCAGACGGGGTCGCTGCGGCATCCAGGCCACGTCGAGGCCGCGCCGTCTCGCTCGCCCCCCAAATGACACCGATCCCCCATGGGTCACAACCCCGACCGCGGTCTTGAGCAGGGTCGTCTTGCCGGCACCGTTGGGTCCGATGAGACCCAGCCACTCCCCGTCGGCGACTTCGACCGTGACCGGGCCGAGCACCCTCTGCTCGCCGAAGGCGACCTCCACATCGGTCCACGTGATCACGCCGGACCTCGCATGGTCCGCAGTACCAAGAGAAAGAAAGGAGCTCCGAAGAACGCGGTGACCACCCCGATGGGGAGCTCGGCAGGAGACACAAGTGTGCGAGCAGCCACGTCGGCCAGCATCAGGAATGCTGCACCAAACAGGATCGACAGTGGGACGATCACCCGATAGCTCCATCCGAAAAGGAGCCGCATGGTGTGCGGCACGATGATCCCCACGAATCCGATCAGCCCACTCACTGAAACCGCCGCGGCCGTGGCCAACGTCGCCGCTACAACTACTACCGCGCGCACTCGGCCCACGTCGACGCCGAGGGCACGCGCTTCGTCATCGCCGATGCTGAGGACGTCGAGGAGACGGCGACTGGCCAAAATCACGGCTGTCGCTACCGCCGCATAGGGCAGCAGCTCCATGACGTCGGACCAGCCCACGGTGACGAGACGACCAAGTATCCACGAATAAACCTCTCGCAGCGTCTCGACGTTCTGTTGCAGGATGTAGGTCTGCACGGCCGTGGCGAAAGCAGCCACCGCTACTCCGGCAAGGATCAGCGACGTCGCCGAGCGGCCCCCGACCGAACGGCCCAGGGCATAGGTGACCCCAACTGCCGCCAGACCGCCCACGAACGCGAAAGGGGGCAGCAATGCCGATTCACGGGTGACGGCGAAGGCGATGGTGGCTCCCAACCCGGCTCCCGCCGCCACCCCCAGGAGATAGGGGTCGGCGAGTGCGTTACGGAACACCCCCTGATATGCAGAACCGGCGACAGCGAGGACCGCCCCAACCAGGGCGCCGAGCACGAGCCGTGGCAGTCGGATCTCGAACAGGATGTTCGTCTCGACTGCACTGAGTCCGGAGTCGAGAGCGATGCCGGGCACGGCGTCCAACATCGCTTTGCCCACCGATCCCGGATCGAGCCCGGCGGCCCCGACGGTGGCCCCTATCGCCGAGGCGACGATCACGGACACGACTCCTATGGTGAGGGGAATAGCGCCGACACGCGCCGACCTCGCCTCGCCCGGAGTCGTGTCGTGGCTCAACCAGCGGCCGTGTAGTCCTCGAGCGCCTCCGATATCGACCGGGCGAAGTCGACGATCCGGGGGCCCCAACGCGAGGCAATGTCGGAGTCGAGCTCGTAGACGTGGTTCTCCTGGACTGCGGTCAGCACGTCCCATCCCGGACGCTCCGCTACCGTCTCGGCCGACTCTCCGTAGAGAGAGTCAGCGAGGAAAATCAGGTCGGGATCGGCGGACACCACGAACTCACTGGAGAGTTGGGGATATCCGTCTGCGGCCTCGTCTTCGTCGGCGGGATCGGCGATGTTCTCAAGCCCGAACATCGAGTAGATCTGGCCGAAGAAAGTGTTCGACGTCACAGTGTAGAGATTGGCGTCTATCTCATGGAAGTAAGTCGTCCCATCTTCGACCTCGGGAGCATTGGCCGTCGTCTCCTCAAGCCCCTCACGTATCGACTGGTTGACCTCGCGAGCCTCTTCCGGGTTTCCCGTTACAGCCCCAGTGGCCTCGATCTGGTGATAGGTGTCCTCGAGAGTGGCTGCCGCGCCAAACATGATCACCTGAACGTCTGCTGCCTCGAGGGAGTCTGCCAGTTCTCCGGGATCGAATGAGATGAACACCAGGTCGGGTTCATAGGAGAGGATCGCCTCCACATTCGGCGTGAAGCTGCTGAGATCCGTCATGGGGGCCTCATCAGGATAGTTGGACTGATCATCGACCGCGATCACCTGGTCTCCGGCCCCAATCGCGAACAGGATCTCGGTGGCCACTGTGGAGAGCGAAACGATCGCGTCGGGCTCCTCTTCGATCGTCACCTGCCCGGTGTCTGTTTCCACCGTCACCGGGAATGCCGAAGCTTCAGCGGTCGTCGTAGGAGCGGCTGTGGTCGTGGTCGTCTCCGGCGCCTGGGTCGTGGTCGTGTCGACGACCGTGGTGGTGGTCTCGCCGCCGGTGTTGGCGGCGCTGCAGGCCGCCAGTATCAGCAGCACTGCGAGGAGAAGTGGGATCCTTCTCATATAGAAACATCCTCCGTTCTGGAGGATGAAGAGGGTCTGCGGGCTAACCCTGTCGCCCACGGGTCCGTCTTCATCCGAGACGTATACGTGGCTCTGAATCAGGCGACCTGGCTCGTCTCCTCGTGTGGCCTGCAAACCACCGGAAGCTTCACAGTTGCGGGACAGCGCCGGATTCTCACCGGCTTCGCTGCTCTCAGAGCACCCGTCCGATTGCGGCGGGCAAGGGGAAGAGTATCAGGTATTTGGTATTTGGTATCTGGTATCTGGTATCTGGAGCAAACATCTCTCGGGGTGAGCTCCTCGCCAGGGGACGGCACTCCCCTCAGTGTCTTGAAGCCCACCGAACCGGGTAGTCCAAGTACCAGATACCAAATACCGCGAGCGCAGCGAGCCTCAGCTCACGTCCCGGGTATCGACTCCGAGTGTCGCTGTGATCGTCATCTCCTCGCCATCACGAAGAATCAGTATGTCGACCGTCTCCCCGGGCTGATGGGCACGAACCTGGGCCACGAGGTCGAGGAAGGCGACGATAGGAACACCGTCGAAGCCGATGATCACGTCGCCCACCTCTAAGCCGGACTCCTCGGCCGCAGAACCCTCGACGAGGGTCGTTATCTCGGCTCCGGCGGTTCCGTCGGTCTCGACATCATCGGCCTGCACCCCGAGGAAGGCAGTTTCTATCGGCTCACCGGAGACGATCGCGTCTGCGTATGTGGTGGCGATGTCGGCCGGCACGGCGAAGCCGACTCCGGCGTTGGATCGGGTGCTGGTGACGATCGAGACATTGATCCCGATCACTCGTCCCTCGCGGTCGACCAGCGGGCCCCCGGAGTTGCCCGGGTTGATGGCGGCATCGGTCTGGACCATGGAGGCACAGGTGTTGAGGGAGCAGTTGGTCTGGTCGACGGCCGAGACGATGCCAGCGGTGACGGTGGCCTCGAGGCCCCAAGGGCTGCCGACGGCAATTGCCGTCTGACCCACCCTCGGCTTCTCGGTGGCGAATGTCGCCGGCGTCAGACCTTCGCGGTCGACCTCGATCACTGCGATATCGATGTCCCCTGCGGTGCCGAGCACCTCGCCGGTGACCTGCTCGCCATCGCTGAAGCGCACGCCAACAGACTCCGAATCCTGCACGACGTGAGCCGCGGTCATGACCAGACCGTCTCCATAAACGACTCCGGACCCGACACCGCCTCCAGAGACCTGTATGTGGACCACCGAGGGAAGAATCACTTCGGCCGTCTCGGCCACCGGCTCTTCGATGACGGTGTCCCCCTCGACCTGGGGCGCGGTGACGTCTACCTCTTCGGGCGCCGTGGTCGAAGTCGTGGTTGTGCTGGTTTCCCCGACTGCGATCTCGGCAACGTCGTCGGGATACACCCAGAGAATCCCGACTGCAATCAGGGCAACGACACCGAAGTAGAGGAGAGCGGACAGCCAGCCCGGCAAGCGGCGCTCTTGTTTCGGTTTGAGTTCTTCGGTCACTTTCTGGCCTCCTACCCTGAATATAAGGCCCGGGCGTTAACGGACCACTAAAACAACTATGAAGTATCGGTAAAGGGCGACCCCTCCGGTGGCCGCTTCCCTGAGTCTTCGGTGGGCAGCCAGATCACCATCGTGGTACCTGTCCCGCCCTTACCCGGAAACGTGGCGAGAGAACCGCCGTGGCCCTCGGCGATCTGGGTCACGATCGAGAGGCCCAAACCGACCCTATCTCCGGGATCCTCGGGAAGACCGGGACCGGAGTCGGTGACCCCGAGCCACGCCCACCCATCGACCACCCCGCTGCCGATGACGACTTCGGTGCCCGGTGGAGCGGCCGCGATTGCGTTCTCCACCAGGTTGGAAAGAGCTCGGTCAAGGGCAAGCTCGACGCCGAGCACGCTGGCAGGAGCGGCCTCGACGCGCACCTCCACATCCTCGGCGGCGGCCACGGTGGCGAAGTCAGCTGCCTTCGCTTCTGCCATAGGGGCGAGATCGAGGGACACGGATCGTGCCCTGCCGGTTTGGAGACGAGCCGACGCCAGGAGGTCGGCGATCATCTCCGACATCTTCTCCGCGTTGCGCTTGATGACCTCGCCCGCCTGCTGCCAGTCATTGAGGCTCGCGTCGGGATCCCGGGTGAGCAGGTCGACGTAGGACCTGATCACCGTTAGCGGCGTGCGCAGATCGTGACTCGTGTCGGCGAGGAACTGACGCTGACTGGAGAAGGCGGTGTCCAGTCTCTCCAGCATCCCGTCGAACGTGTCGCCCAGCCGCTTGAGCTCGTCTTCTGGCCCCTCGAGGGCGATCCTCCGGCTCAGATCCGATGCCTGGATCTCCCGGGCGACCGTGGTGATCTCCCCGACGGGTTTGAGCACCCGACCCGACATGACCCACCCGACCACGATGCTGAGCAGAAAGAGGATGCCAACGGCGATAACAGTGAATCTGGCGACTTCCTGGAGGACGATCTCGTTGTAGATCGTCTCGATCGCCCTGATCTCGATCTCGTCGTATGCGGGGAGCACGAAGACCTGACCACTGTCGAGCGTGACACGGCGTCCTTCCCACAGGTGGACCATCATGGTTTCGGAGTGAAGGCCTCTCTGCACAGCCAAATAGACGAGGCCGAGCAAGGCCCCGCCGAGACCAAACACCAGCGCCGAATACTGGACGGAAAGACGGAACCGAATCGACTGCCAGCTCACCCTCAGTCGTCCTCCAGCTGGTAGCCCCGCCCGGGAACGGTGACAATCAACGGCGGATCACCCAGTTTCTTGCGCAGGTTGCTGACCGTCACTCTGACAACGTTGGTCATGGGGTCGGTCATCTCGTCCCACACGTGCTCCAGTAGCCGCTCCTGACTCATGACCACACCGGCATTGGCCATGAAGTAATGCAGCAATGCGAATTCCTTGGCCGTCAGATCGAGACGCTCCCCGTGCCGGCTCGCCACGAAGCGGGCGTTGTCGAGTTCGAGCGGACCCACTCTCATCACCGGATCGCTCTCCGTATCGCGGCGGACCAGCGCCCGGACCCGAGCCGAAAGTTCCGTGAAGGCGAAGGGCTTGACCAGGTAGTCGTCCGCTCCCGAGTCGAGACCGATCACTCGGTCCTCCACGTCATCCCGGGCGGTGAGCATGAGTATCCGGGGGCGGTCTCCTTCGAAAGTCGGAAGCTCGCCGGATACGACGGATCTACACAGGTCTAACCCCGACCCGTCCGGAAGGTTCCAGTCGAGGACCAAGAGATCGTATCCGGCCGACCTCAGCTTGATGTCTGCGTCTCCGTGTCTCACGGCAACGTCCACCGCATGACCGTCGCGTCGAAGCCCGCGCGCGATCACGTCAGCGAGGTCGGGCTCGTCTTCGACTACGAGGAGACGCACTAGTGCTCCGACCATGGACGTTGGCGATGTTCAGGGCGAGCCAGGGGCGCCGATGGCAAGGACGCAGGACGCAGGCGCACCCGTAGGTGCGTCAAGGACGAGGACACAGCCAGCGGTGTCAACTGGCCGTCCTGAACGCGGCGGACATTTGTGGTCGGGGCACTACCCCTCAAGATACGCCCGAACAGTTAATCGGCGAATAAACCGGGCATCCGGCTTATCCCGGGCGAGTATGGACGGGTCACTGGACCCATTAGGAAATGCAACCTTTTGCCGATCCTGAAAGTCGGAGATATCGATGGTGGTGACATTCATCACACAAGACGGAGATGGGTTTCATACCTATACCGGACATGTCGTCAGCCGGGGACCATCAACGATCGTGGTCCTGCTCACCGAGCCGTTCCGCGTCGCGGGGCGCTCGGTGCAGTTCTCGATCAGTGAGGTGGTCGAGGAAAAAGTCATCTCGGCCTAGAGACTCCTAGAACCGGGTGCGATCTGGTTTAGGCTGACCGCCATGATCCTCGAGGCGTCGACTCTCAATTCACTCGCAATCGCTGGAGGCGTTGGCGCTGTCGCCGGTCTCATCGGCGGCTTCATGGCATCGGCCGACAATCTCATCGGGACTCTCCTGATGGGGGTAATCGGTGGCATCGCCCTATCGGCCATACTCAGAATCGCCGGAGCGCCCAGCATCTATGGGGTGGGCGTCGATGACTTCTCCCTCGTCTGGGCTGCCGTTGGCGGTCTGGTCCTCGGCTTTGTGGTGGGCCGCTCCAACGTCTGACGACGCAAGCGGCGCCGCGCAGCTGAGTAGGGTTCCAAGGGTTCCTCTTCGAAAGTGAGGAGTCATGGAGAAGGACGTCAACCTGTCAATTCATCTCGTCGAGGACGAGACCGACACGGTGGCCACAACTGTGCTCGACCTGCGCGGAGATCACTTCGAAGCCACTGGTCGAGCGCGCCGTAACCCCAGCGATCCCCAGAAACCGATCATCGGCGAAGAGTTGGCCATTGCCAGGGCACTGCGCCGACTCGAGGACCAGATAACGGAGTCAGCGGAGAATAAGATCGAGGAATACCTGGTCCCATGATCCAGGGCCTTTACTAGGGAGGCTCGTACCCGGAAGTCTTCCAAATACCGGGTAGGACCCCGAGACAGCTATCCGACGGCGCCGGCAGCCGCCATGTTGAGCTCGATGAGACGATTCATCTCGACCGCATACTCCATCGGCAGCTCCTTGACGATCGGCTCGATGAAGCCGGCGACGATCATCGATGTCGCCTGATCCTCGGTGAGACCGCGGGACATCAGATAGAACAACTGGTCTTCACCGACCTTGGAGACTGTCGCCTCGTGGCCGATCTCGGCGTCGTTCTCTTCGATCTCCATGTACGGATAGGTGTCGGAGCGACTCTCCTCGTCGAGGATTAGGGCGTCGCAACGGACGAAGCTCTTAGCGTTCTCGGCCCCGGGCTCGACCCGGACCAGACCGCGGTAGCCGGCCCTGCCTCCACCCTTGGAGATCGACTTGGAGACGATCGTCGAAGTGGTGTTTGGAGCGGCGTGAACCATCTTGGCGCCTGCGTCTTGGTGCTGCCCATCACCGGCGAAGGCGATCGAGAGCACCTCACCGTGGGCGCCCTCTTCCATCAGCCAGACAGCCGGGTACTTCATGGTCAGTCTCGAACCAAGGTTGCCGTCGACCCACTCCATGGTGGCGTTCTTGTAGGCGGCCGCTCGCTTGGTGACGAGATTGAACACGTTGTCCGACCAGTTCTGGATGGTCGTGTAGCGGCAACGTCCGCCTTCCTTCACGATGATCTCGACCACGGCCGAGTGGAGAGAGTCGGTCGTGTACGTAGGTGCCGAGCAACCCTCGACGTAGTGCACGTAGGCACCCTCGTCGACGATGATCAGCGTCCGCTCGAACTGACCCATGTTCTCCGAGTTGATGCGGAAGTAGGCCTGGAGCGGCTGGTCGACGTGGACACCGGGCGGCACGTAAATGAACGACCCGCCGGACCACACCGCCGAGTTGAGGGCAGCGAACTTGTTGTCGTTTGGCGGGATAACCGTCCCGAAGTGCTTCTTGACGATGTCGGGGTACTCGCGAAGGGCGGTATCCATGTCCGTAAAGAGCACGCCCAAGGACTCGAGATCCTCGCGGTTGCGGTGATAGACGACCTCCGACTCATACTGAGCGGTGACACCGGCGAGGTACTTGCGCTCCGCCTCGGGGATACCAAGCTTCTCGTAGGTCTCCTTGATGGACTCGGGCACCATGTCCCAGTCCTTCTGCTGCTCACCCTCGGGCTTGACGTAGTAATAAATGTCGTCGAAGTCGATGGTGTCGAGGGCTCCGCCTCCACCCCACTGCGGGATGGGCTTGCGGAGAAATCTCTTGTAGGCCTTGAGACGGAAGTCGAGCATCCACTCCGGCTCGCCCTTCATGGCGGACATGTCACGGATGACGTCCTCGTCGAGCCCCTTGCGGGGTTCGAACGCGAGCGCGACGTCGTCCTTCCAGCCGAGCTGGTAGCCGCCTAGATCGATATCAACTGTTGCCATCTGGCATTCACCTCAAACCTGGGGTTCTCATTCAATACAACGGCTGGCGCCGTCTGAGAATTTCCACTATGTAGATAGGACAATTGTAGGCCCCTCGCTGGCAGTCAGTAAAACGCCGCCCTGCTTGCCGGATCTGTCCAGGACTCACATTAGATTCCGTGCCATGCCACTGATCGTCGTCGGAGCCGACACGGGCCACGGAGAAGCGATTCTTCAGCGTCTGGAGGGTCTTGAGCGGGAGATCCGGGCGTTCGTGACCGATGAGGCCAAGGGTCTGGAGTTGCGAAACCGGGGATTCAAGGTAGCCACCGGAGACGTGTCCGACGAAAGCCATGTCGAGGCTGCCTCCTTGCGCTGCTTTTCCGCAGTGCTCATCTCCGAAGCGGCGAGCGACTCCCGGAAGAGAACGTTCGCGTCAAGCGCCGAGACCGTCCTCCGCGGTTGGGCGAAGGCGGTGAGCAACTCCGGAGTGAAGCGGGTCATATGGGTGACCGCAGGGGAACCGCCCGAGGTGAATGTGACCGAGGTGGCAGTGGTCGATCCGTCGGATCCCGAACTCGTCACCAAAGTCGTCGAGCTAGACGACGCTCACTCGATTTCGTAGTCGGGGAGACTCGTCAGCAACCTGATCCCCTCCTCGTACTCCACGGCACGGGCGTAAGCCTCGACCAGGAGCCTGTATGGGTTGATGGCCACTCCATCATGCCTCAGCTCGAAGTGAGTGTGGGGCGTCGTTCCTTCGGCGTTGCCGGAATCTCCCACCCATCCGATGAGCTGGCCGGCCTCGACCTCCTTGCCGACCTCCACTCCAGGAGCCACGGTCAGCGTCCACGGTGCCTGGCCATCGTCGGTACCGGGGTTGTCGTTGTTGAGATGGAGGTAGTAGCTCTCCCAGCCATCGACGTGTTCGAGCTTCACATTCCGGCCCGAGAGATTGTTGATCCCCACGTAGGTGACCGTGCCGTCAGCCACGGCGTAGACCTCGGTCATCCGGGGGGCGAGCAGATCGTTTCCCTTGTGCCTTCTCCCGCCAGAGCGGCTGTCGCCGAAGCTGTTGGTGAAATCGGTCTTGTCGGCCTCTTGGGGGAAGATGATCTCGAACGGAGGCTCCGAGGAGGAGTGAGCAGTAGCGGGCATAGCAGGGACCACGCCCCCGACGCCGATCGCCAAGGCGGCAATGAGGACGAGCGAGCGCATTAGTACTCGGAGATGCACGAAGGCTCCTTTGTCATATCAGGTGGTGGGATAGACCTGGTATCCCAAACGAAGCCGGAAGGTTATGAGGGGACCCCCGCTATGCAAACCCGGGATCGGGCCGTTCCTACTGGGCCTCTTCGCTGCCCTGTGGGCGCTCCCTGACGGTGAAGCGCAAGCGGGAGACCGGCTCGTCGTCGACGGAGATGACAAACGAGTAGGCGCCCTCATGCTCGAAGCGCAGGTTGTTGAAGGTGAAGGAGCGAATCAGTCCGAAGTCCGACGCACTGGGGGATTGGGAAGGGTTCGCCGGGAGCTTGATGTCGTGTGAGAGGGGCCGGGGCAGAACGGCCTTTCCGTCTTCATCCTGCAATTCGACAGAGAGGGTCAGGTTCTCCGACTTCCACGAGACCGGCACCCTCAGCCTGAGACCGATGGCAAGACTCGGGTGACGTGCGGGGAACTGCCGCACCCAGAGTGTGTCCCATCCCCCACCGAGGACGAACAGCTTCCCCCTAACCGCCTGGACCGCGTCAGCGAGGAGGGCCACGTCGACCGTGGGCCCCAGCGCATCGGGAGGAGTGTCCATCACATTGCGGAGAATAGAACGGCCAGCGACAACCCGGACCGGCCCAGGTGTTCAGAACGTCGCCCAACGAAGTCGGCGGCCACTTCGAGCCTGACACCGGATGGGCAGCCCCAGCCCTTTGATTGAGCCCAGCGACACCACGTCGGTATCGTCACGCATGGAGGCACATGACAGAACCAACTGAAATCGCCCCCGCCGAGGGGAAACTCGGCATTCTCACCCCCGGCATGGGGGCGGTGGCCACCACCTTCATGGCAGGCGTCGTGGCCGCCCGCAAGGGCTATGCACAGCCAACCGGGTCACTTACCCAGCTGGCCCATATCCGTCTCGGCAAGCGAGACGAGGACCGCAACCCGCTCATCAAGGACTTCGTGCCGCTGGCCGGCCTCGACGATCTCGAGTTCGGAGGCTGGGACCCCTATTCAGACGACGTCTACACCGCCGCCATGAAGGCAAGGGTGCTCGAGGCCCGCCACCTCGAAGGAATCGGCGACGAACTGAGGGCGATCAAGCCGATGCCCGCCGTCTACTCGCCCCGCTGGGTCGAGAACCTCCCCGGTGTGGACAACGTAAAGGAAACCAACGGAACACTGATGGACCATGCAGAGGGTCTCATGGAAGACATCGACAGGTTCCGGGCCGAGAAGAACGTCGATCGGCTCGTCGCAGTCTGGTGCGGGTCAACCGAAGCATATGAAGAGCCGTCCGAGGTCCACATGTCGCTCGACGCTTTCGAACAGGGTTTGAAGGACAACGACCCCTCGATCGCGTCTTCACAGATCTACGCCTATGCCTGCCTGAGGATGGGAATTCCCTTCGCCAACGGCGCCCCCAACCTCACCGTCGACATTCCGGCGATGCTGGAGCTTGCCGACCTCGAGAACCTCCCGGTGGCAGGCAAAGACTTCAAGACCGGCCAGACCTTCATGAAGACGATGGTGGCCCCTGGTCTCAAGGCGAGAATGCTGGGTATCAATGGGTGGTTCTCCACCAACATCCTCGGCAATCGCGATGGTGAGGTACTCGACAATCCCGAGAACTTCCGGTCAAAGGAAGTGTCCAAGCTGGGCGTACTCGAGCACATCCTGCAACCCGACGTCTACCCCGACCTCTACGGGGAGATCTATCACAAGGTCCGCATCAACTACTACCCGCCCAAAGGAGACGACAAAGAGGGTTGGGACCATATCGACATCTTCGGATGGCTGGGCTACCCGATGCAGATCAAGATCGACTTCCTCTGCAAGGACTCGATCCTCGCTGCCCCGATGGTCCTCGACCTGGCGCTGTTCATGGATCTCGCCAACCGTGCTGGCAAGAGTGGCATTCAGGAGTGGCTGTCGTTCTACTTCAAGAGCCCCCAACATGCCGAGACGGTCTATCCGGAGAACGACCTTTTCATCCAGCTGACGAAGCTAAAGAACAACCTACGTCACATGATGGGCGAAGACCTGATCACCCACCTGGGGACCGAGTACTACGACGAGGGGTGACTCACTCCTCGGACCTGGCGGATTCGCGGGCGGCCCGGACGACAGCGGCGACGCTTTGTTCGATGTCCTCCTCAGTCGTCGAATGACCCGACACCGAGATACGCATGGCAGTCCGCCCCTGCCAGACCGTAGGACCGGCGAACATGACTCCCTCCTCTGCCACCGACTGGGTCACCCGTGTTGTCTCATAAGGCTCCCCGAAGCTGACCAGGACCTGGTTGAGCACCACGTCGTTGAGTATCTCGAAGCCCTCCTCCGAGAGGCGTTGGGCGAACAACTGCGCCAGCTCGACGGTCCGATCAACCAGTTCGATCAGCCCTTCGCGTCCCAGGGTCCTGAGCACCGCGTAGGTCGGCACGCCTCGCGCTCGCCGCGAGAGCTCCGGTGTGTAGACGCCAGGATCCTGTCCGATGTGTCCCGGGGGAAGATATTCGGCCGCCACACTCATGACCCGTTCCAGCGCTGACGGATCACGGACCAAGACGATCCCTGCGTCATACGGCACGTTGAGATATTTGTGGCAGTCGGTCGCCCAAGAGTCGGCAAGCTCCATTCCACCCGCAAGATGACGATGTGTTGGAGACACCGCAGCCCAGAACCCGAAGGCACCGTCAACGTGGACCCAGGCTCCCTCCCTTCGAGCTTTGGGGATGATGTCGCTCATAGGGTCGAAGGAGCCGGTATTGACGTTGCCCGCCTGAAGACAGACGATGGTCGGACCATCGATGGCAGGAAATGCATCAGCTCTCATCCGTCCCTGGTCGTCGACGGGAACCCTGGTGACTCGATCCCTACCAAGACCGACGATCCCCAGAGCCTTCTCCAGACTTGGGTGGACCTCGTCACCGACGATCACTTCAATTTCTGGTGCGCCGAAGAGCCCGTCGGCCGTCACGTCCCATCCGACGTCGGCGAGGACGGCGTTTCTAGCCGCGGCTAGCGCTGCCATATTCCCGACTGTGGTACCGGTGACGAAGGCGCCCCAGGATGACTCGGGAAGCCCCGCCGCCTCTCGAATCCAGCCCAGTGCAGTGGCCTCGAGTGCCACTGTCCCGGGCGAAGCGTCGTAGTAGACGGTGTTCTGGTCCCACGCCGACGTCATCCAGTCCGCCGCCAGTGCGACCGGGTACACGCCGCCGATAACCCATCCATAGAATCTGGGGCTGGAGAACCCCATCGTGGCGGGAGTGACCACCTCCTCGATCAGTTCGATGACACCGTCGGGATCAGAGCCTGTTTCGGGCAGGGGACCCCCGATAGGGGCGAGATCAGCGTCGGGGTGCGGGCGCACCGGGGCTGTCCTCACGTCCCGGCGATAGTTCAAAGCCCGACGCGCCGCGTCCATCAGTAAATCATCCATAAACCGAGACGGTAATCACCCCTGCTCGCCCCGGTGGTTGAGCCTGTGTCCCGCGGTAACTCAGTTGGTTGGTTGAATCGAGGCCAGGACCTTCTTGGTCAGATCGTCGGGTAGCTCCGCCATCCCGTGTGCTTCTTTGGCGTGACGCTCGATCTGGCTGACCGTGTCCTCCTGCGTGTCGCCGGTCGTCTTCCAATGACACCCTGGAATCACTTCAGAGCATTCGAATTCGTAGGGCATGGTTCTCCTCGCGCTGGCGTCCAATTTCTTACCCCAAGGTGATCACCACGAAACCGGGGAGCACTGGTTGCTATCGCCGAGGGTCCACCGAGGCAAGGACCCGCTTGGCCATGTCCGGAGGAAGCTCTATCAGACCGTGATGTTCCCGCATGTGGGTTTCGACTTCCTCCATCACCTCGTCTTCCGTCTCTCCTTCGATGACTTCATCGCAGTCCCCGTACACGGTTGAGCATTGGAATTCGTAGGTCACTCTCGGCTCCTCTCTCAGCTTCAGCAGAACCTACTCGTCCACTTAACCTCGGCATAGATGGAAGATCTGAAGATCGGTCGCCATGCGATCCCCGCCTCGGAACTGGAGGAGAGCTTCGAGACATCAGGGGGCCCTGGTGGCCAACACGCCAACAAGAACGAGACAGCGGTCAGACTGAGGTTCGACATCGCCGGCTCGTCACTCCCCGACGAGGTCCGCTCCAAGTTGGTGGAGCGAATCGGGGATGTGGCCGAGGTGACAGCCGCCGACTCGCGGTCTCAATTCCGTAATCGCGCCCTGGCCAGAAAACGACTTCAGGAGAAGCTTCGCCAGGCCATGGTCGACCCACCAAAACGGAGAAAAACCAGGCCCACACGTGCGTCGAAGCGACGACGGATCGAGGAGAAGAAGCACCGCGGCCGCAAGAAGCGACTCCGCCAACCACCCGACATCGAAGCCTGACCCACGGATATAGGCTCCGGGACATGGCCATGACCCCCGAACGCTGGAGTTACCTCGGCGACTACGCCGCCGAGGTGTTTGGCCAGTACGACGACCACCTGGCTGGTTTGATGGAACGGGCTGTTGAGGCCGGGCTCCCACCGATTGCGGTCTCGGCCGACGTGGGTCGTCTCCTGAAGATCCTCACAGCCATGACGGACGGCAAGCTGGCCATCGAGCTGGGCACTCTCGCCGGATACTCAGCGATCTGGATTGCCCGCGGTCTGGCCGAAGACGGGCGGCTTCTCACCGTCGAGCACGAGGACGCCCACGCTGACTTCGCCCAGGCGGAGTTCGAAAAGGCGGGGGTGGCCCACAAGATCGAAATCGTGAGGGGCGCAGCGCTGGACGTGCTCCCACAGATCGCCGCCGAGGTGGGTGAATCCAGCGTTGACTTCGTCTTCATCGACGCCAGGAAGTCGGAGTATGTGGACTACTTCCGTCTGCTCAAGCCCTTGATCAAATCGGGGGGTCTGCTGGTGGCAGACAACGTCTACGCCACGGGAGCCGGGTGGATCGATGAGGGTCACGGCACAGACGAGTTCAATCGGATGATTGCCTCCGACCCCGACTTCGACGCCGTGGCCACACCCATGCGTGAGGGCATTCTCATCGCACGACGGTCGTGAAATGACCGACTCTCCCACCGCAGCATGTTTCTGACCGTCGGAATCCTCATCGGGTTCAACCTGGCGGTCCGCGTCGTGATGGGAGAGACGCGAGAGCTTCGTCTCAAGGGTCGGGTCTCCGTGCGCGGCCGGTCCCGGATGACCGCTAGAGATATCGGAGCACTCGCCCTGAAGGGAGGGATCTTTCTCCTGATGCCAGCAGCCATCGGCCACGGACTCGACATATGGCTCGGGACCACGGTCGGGACGCTATTTGGCTAGTGCTCTGGCCAGTTGCGTTGGCGAGGTCAGAGCGAGTCAGCGTCGTCATCCAGCAAGGACACGCAGGCGTTGGCCACTGGCCCGTTCGTCGAGGAGGAGGACGAAGCTGGGGGCGACGATGGCCGCTGTGAACCCGCCAAACGTTGCTGGTCAGGGCACAAGCGAGCGCACCGCCTCACGGTCTGGCTTCCCGATCGACGTCCTGGGGATGTCTTCGACCGCCAGCCACTTCTTAGGCATCATGGGGCCGGAGAGTCTCTTTGATGCCCACTCCGACAGACGGTCCGGAGTGCCCTCGTAGACACAGGCCACGAGCTGACCCCATTCCGGGTCCGGCACACCCACGACCACCACCTCTCTCACATCCGGATGGGTGCGGAGAACCGCCTCCACCCGCTCCGGGCTCACGTTCTCCCCACCAGTGACGATGACGTTGTCTGCCCTCCCCAGGATTCGCAGAGCGCCCTCTTCGTCGATCTCGCCCAGATCACTGGTGACGAACCAGGGGTCGGGGCGATCGGGTTGGCCGAGGTATCCAGCCGACACCTGCGGACCTTTTACGGCAATGCGGCCATCCGGGCCGGTGCGGAAGTCCACGCCGGGAAGAGGATGAGCCTTGCGCTGCAACGGCGATCCGGGCCGGAGAGTCGCCACCTGACCGAACGTCTCGGTCATCCCATAAGTGGGTAACACTGGTAGCCCGGCCGATGCCGTCGCCTCCAGCAGTCCGTCTGGGATAGGCCCCCCACCGACGAGGACCGCGCGCAGGCCCTCGTAGGGACCATGCTTGAGGAGCCGGGCAAACATCGTCGGTACCACCGAAACCATGGTCACCTCGCCTTTCATCGCCGCGGCGAACGAAGCGGCGTCAAAGCGGGGCAGCAACGTGATGGACCCGCCGGTGTAGGCCTGGCGGACAATGATCGAGAGCCCTCCGACGTGATGAAGCGGCATTGCCAGCAGCCAGTCGTCCTCGGGTCCGTGTCCGAGGTGGTCTGCCGAAGCAGATGCGGCCGCGGTGAGATTCAGCATGCTCAGTCTCACCCCCTTGGGCGGACCGGTCGTGCCCGACGTGAACACGACCAGGTCGGCGTCTCCGGGCTCGGTCGTCTCGGGATCGGGGCCGACCACCGTCGCCCCTCCCCCCGAGATGCCCGCCACCACGTCGAACACCGACTCAGGGGTCAGGGAAGGCTGGACGAGACGGGGCACCTCCACTACCCGTGACTCCACGACCTCCAGGGTTTCGCCATACGTCCACACGCGCTCTTCCGTCCTCAGAAAGGGTCGATCCGGGTCAACTCGTCGCAGCCATTCGATCACAGCCCGATTCTGCCCCTTATGCTCCAGCATCGTGGTTTCTCAGATATTCGACTCTTCCGCCTGGGACGAAGTCCCCGGCTTCGACTTCACCGACATCACCTATCACCGGGCGAAGGATGCCGGGGTGGTGAGGGTCGCCTTCGACCGTCCCGAGGTCCGCAACGCCTTCCGTCCCCACACCGTCGACGAGCTTCACACAGCGCTCGACCATGCCCGGCAGACCTCGGACGTGGGCTGTGTTCTCCTCACCGGCAACGGCCCCTCTCCCAGGGATGGGGGTTGGGCTTTCTGCTCTGGCGGCGACCAGCGAATCCGGGGAAAGGACGGTTACAAATACGCCGAGGGAGAGGAAATCGACCCCGGCCGTGTCGGCCGTCTCCACATCCTCGAGGTGCAGCGACTGATCAGGTTCATGCCCAAGGTGGTCATCTGCGTCGTCCCCGGCTGGGCGGTTGGAGGTGGCCACAGCCTCCACGTCGTCTGTGACATGACCCTCGCCTCCGAGGAGCACGCCGTTTTCAAACAGACCGACGCCGACGTTGCCTCATACGACGCCGGCTACGGCTCCGCCTATCTGGCCCGCCAGATTGGCCAGAAACGGGCCCGGGAGGTTTTCTTCCTGGGTCGGGGCTACACAGCAAAGGAAGCACACGACATGGGCATGGTCAACGCCGTCGTGCCGCATGACGACCTGGAACAGGTGGCGCTCGACTGGGGGCGCCAGGTCACCGCCAAGAGCCCCATGGCGCAGCGGATGCTGAAGTTCGCCTTCAACATGATCGACGACGGGCTCGTCGGGCAACAGATCTTCGCCGGAGAGGCCACCCGTCTCGGGTACATGACCGATGAGGCCCAAGAGGGCCGTGACTCGTTCCTCGAAAAGCGCGACCCCAACTTCCGCGACTTCCCCTGGCACTATTGAGGGATGAGCCGGTTCCAGGCCTGGAAGACGGCCGCCCGACCCCACACCCTCCCGGCCGCGATCGTCCCGGTGGTGGTGGGCAGCGCCCTCGCCTACGGAGAGCGTGTATTCCGGCTGGACGCCTTTCTCTGGGCACTCCTCGGCGCCCTGTCTGTCCAGGTCGCAGCCAACTTCGCCAACGATGCTTCCGACGCCCGCCGCGGCACAGACACCGAAGATCGTCTCGGCCCGCCACGCATGGTTGCGATGGGGGTGATCTCTTCCCGTCAGATCTGGGTCGCCACCTGGGTGGCTATCGCCGTCGCAGCGGTCGCCGGTGTCTTCCTGACCCTGATCGCCGGATGGATCATCCTGTTGATCGGGGTCTCGGCGATCATCGCCATGCTCGGCTATGTCGGCGGCCCGGCCCCGTACGGATATCGAGGACTTGGCGAGGTCTTCGTCTTCGTCTTCTTCGGGCTCGTGGCGACCGTCGGCTCCCGATATGTCCATGACCAGCAGGCACCCATCGCGGCGTGGATGCTTGCGATACCGATCGGGATGCTCGTGACGGCGATCCTGGTTGCGAACAACTACCGGGACATAGAAACCGACGGCGCCACCGGGAAACGAACATTGGCCGTGATTCTGGGCCGCGCACGGACCAGGACCCTGTTCGCCGTTCTCGTTTACGGCGCCTTCGTCACCATCGCTGTCTTCGGCACCGTCGGCTGGACGCCGGTCTCGACCCTGTTCTCCGCGTTCCTCCTCCCGCTGGCCGCCATCCCGGTGCGAATCCTCTACGCCAGAACCGACGGACCCGCCCTCATCCGGGCACTGACGGCAACGGCGAGGCTCCACCTGTGGATGGGGCTCGCTTTAGCCCTGGCCGTCGCCTTCGCTCCCTGAAACCGCCCGAGAGGCCGGTGCGTCCCAATGGCATGAGAAAACTCGCCCTGATCACCATCCTCACTCTCGCGGTACCGGCGTGTCTTGGTTCCGACTTCGCCAACAGCGTCGAAGGTGCCTGGCAGATGACGTCCGGCGAAATCGACGGACAGCCCATCGAACCACCCGAGACACACCCGATAACCATCACCTTTGAAGAGGACGAGGTGAGCGGAACGGCCTCCTGCAACGGCTTTGGCGGAACCTTCAGCGTCAACGGCTCATCCATATCGATCAGCAACCTGGCAATGACCGAAATGGCATGTTCCCCCGAGGAGACGATGGAGGCCGAAGCCATGTTCTCCGATGCGATCACCCGGGTCGACACCGTCTCGGTCGACGGGACTCTGACGCTATCGGCAGATGGCGTCGAGATGGTCTTCGAGAAGTTGGACCCGGTCCCCGAGGCAGAACTGACCGACACGAGATGGATCCTTGACGGCCTGATCCAGGGCGACGCGGTTTCCACGCCGGTTGCGGGGTCGGAGGCATTCATCAAACTCTCCCCCGACGGTTCGGCAACCGGTGACACCGGGTGCCGTCCATTCTCCGGTCAGTACATCATCGAGGGGGCCGAGGTGCACATGACCGAAATGACCGCCGATGGCCATGAATGTGAGCCCAACTTCGCCGACCAGGACAACCTGTTCTTCAGCGTTGTCGGAGACGGTTTTCGAGTGGAAATCGACGGAAACCGCCTCACGATGTCGAGCCGGGGCGCGGAAGGGCTCACCTTCGTTGCCAGGGGGTGAGTTTTGTTTTTGGATCGGTCGGGTAATCGACTGTTGACCGCTCTCGAAAGGAATATTAATGAGAACCGGTGGAATCGGAGGAAGTCTCTTCCTGGTGGCCCTTGGTGCCATTTTGTACTGGGCCGTAACCGTGGAAGGCGAAGGCTTCAACATCAATACGATCGGACTCATCCTCATGATCGTGGGCGCCGTCGGCGTGATACTCACACTGCTCATGACCGCCAGTGCTGAGAAAACCGAACGCGACGACAAGGGCGTCACGATCATCGAACGATGACCGATGAGCTCTTAGAGCTCGAACGCGGTTTCTGGAACGCAGCCGGAGACGGCGACTACTACGGGGAGCACATGGCAGCCAACGGGCTGTGTGTGCTCCCCGTGGGAGTCCTCGACAAGGCCAGTACCGTGGAAGCGATCTCCTCTGCCGATCCCTGGGACGACTTCGAGTTCTCTGATGTCAGGATCGTCGACCTCGGCGACGACGAAGCGGCTCTGTGCTACCGGGCAGAGGCATCACGAGCCGGCGACAAATACGTTGCCCTCATATCGACCGTGTACACGCGTCTCTCCGGCGAGTGGAAGCTGACTCTCCACCAACAGACCCCGATCGAGACCTGACCCCTACCGTTGGGTTGATGCACAGGACCGCCCTCGGCGGGGGCATTGCCATGATGCTGCTCTGTGCCCTGGCACTATCCATCGGCATGTACGCCGTTCTTGGCACCACAGCGATGTGGCAGACCTTGATCGCGTCGTTCTGGCCGCAACGATCGCCGCCAGCACCAGGTTCGTTTCGTCGCTCACCGTCGAGGTTGACCGTCGAAACCGCTCAATACCCAATGACCCCGACATCGTGAGACTCATCGAATGACTTCTGTCACGTACATGACAGACCTTGAGGGGCTGACCTCAGATCAGTTGAGGGGAGGATTCTTCGCCGGCTGGCCGAATCCACCGTCGCCCGAGACCCACCTGCGCATCCTGGGATCATGTGACTACAAGGCGATCGCGATCGATGATCTTGGTCGGGTCGTCGGATTCGCCACCGCTATCTCCGACCATGTCCTCACCGCATATATAACGCTCCTCGAGGTGTTGCCAGAAATGCGCGGTCGCGGAATCGGAACCACGCTTATCAACCGACTCATTGATGCGATCGGGCCCATCCACCGCATCGATCTCTTGTGCGACCCCGAACTGTCGGAGTTCTATCGCGCCCTCGGATTCGACCTCTCGACCGGCATGTATAGCCGGGACTACACGATGCAAACCGGACGGGGATGGGCCCGTTTTTGTCCAGCCAGCCCCGCAGAAAAAAAATCTTCCTGAACGGCCACAAGGGGGTTGAATCTGTCATGGGTCGAACGTATGTTCGTTGGTATGGAGTGGGAGAGAGCCACCAATGACCAGATCGACGAGGCGTTCGATCATTTTTCAGGTCTCAGCTCGGCCGCCCTGGCCCGGGTCTGCGAACTCATATCTGTTGTCGACCTTCGCCAGTCGTGGATGGACGACGGGGCGAGAAATCTCACCGATTGGGTGGCGACCAGGCTGCGGGTGCGCCACGGCACCGCTGCACAGCTCGTGGCGATCTCACGCAGGCTCCGCGACCTGCCCCGGCTGACCAAGGCGTTTGCGAGCGGCGCGCTGACCATCGATCAGGTCGACGCGGTATCACGGATCGCAACCACCGAACCGAAGAGAACTTGATCGACAAGGCGAGAGGCTTGACCAACCAGGCCCTCGACCGACTCGTACGCCGCGACCGCGGCATCAGTGAAGAGGAAAACCGCACAATCTGGGAACGACGCAAGCTGGTGCGGCAATGGAATCTCGACGAGTCCGAACTGAAGTTCCACGGCCGGCTGCCCGGCGAAGAGGGCCGGCTCCTTGACCAGGCGATCGACTCACGAGTCGATGCGATGGGACCGAACTCCGAGACGGGCCTCTTCGACTCTCTGGAGACCAGGTCCGCCGACGCGTTGACCGAGCTTGCGGCGACGGACGGTGGCTCGGATGCCGCACCAACACAGCTCAACGTCTTTGCCGACCTCGAAGCTCTCATCACCGAAAACGCAGGCACCGCTTACCTGGACAACACGGCGCCCCTGGCAAACTCCACCGCACAACGACTCTCCTGCGATGCCATCATCGAAACCATCGTCCGTGACGGCGAGCGGATCGTCGGAATCGGTAGGCGCAGCCGCGAGGTGCCGGGATGGCTACGGCGCCTCGTCTACGAGCGGGACGAGGGTTGTTGCCAGCATCCCGGCTGTCGAAACACCCGCTGGTTACAGGTGCACCACATCGTTCCCTGGGCAATCGGCGGACCGACCGATCTGGACAACCTCATCCTCCTTTGCGGGGTCCACCATCGACTGGTCCACGAGCGTGGATGGCACATCACCGGGCCACCCGAGCACCGTGTGTTCCGCCGACCCGACTGGACCCCCTATCCGCATCCGCGACGACCCCTTGAGTTGCGACTGGCCGAGTTGGTCCGATCTACCTGGGAGTCTGTTGGATAATGCCGTTGCCCAGATTGGCGGCCAGGCGCGCCATCTCGCAAGGCCGAGGTTTCGCCACTCCTTGGGTCGGAATGGCGGGGCCGAGAACGCCGCGAATGGTGATGCATGGTCGCACAATGAGGTGACATGCATTGTTCAACGGGCTCCTAGGGGCAGCCGCCCCCGCCTCCGCATTCACCAACCCCATCCCCCATCACCAAACGGATCAGGCGCCTGGAGCGCCGTTTCCCCATGCCTTGGCCGATCTTCGCGCTAATCGGTCGCCGTCACCTCGACAAACCTCTTGACCCGCTCGGCCACCAGGTCGGGCCTCTCCATTGGCAAGAAGTGTCCGGTGCCAGGAACGATCTCCAAACCCGCACTAGGAAACTGCGCGGCCTGGGCGCGGGCGTGATCAGCGGTGATGGTGTCGGAGTGCTCCCCCGCCATCAGGAGAACAGGTATGTCGATGGAGCCAAGCTTGTCCCAGGTGTCGTGGTCCCTCCATGCCCGGTAGATGTCCGCCTCCACCTCGGGGGCACAAGCCAGCCTCACCTCGTCATCGCCGATCAGGCCACAGTCGATATAGCCGTCGAGAGCCTCGTCGACCCAGCCGGCAAAAGGCCCGCGACCGCGAAAGTTGTCGGCCGCTTCCTGACGCGAGGCGAAAACCGCCTTGCGTCGCTCGGCGGTGGACGCCATCTCATATCGCTCCTCCCGCCCAAACGGACCCGGAAAGATGATGGGCTCGATCAGGACAAGGGCTCGAAACCGGTTCGGATCAGCGGACTGGGCCATGGCCAGGGCGGCCGCACCCATGGAATGACCGACTCCGATCCCTCCAGGCTCCGTCACCTCGAGAACGTGTTGGCCAAAGCGTCGCCAGTCGACAGGGAGATCCAAATCCGGCCCCCGACCATGGCCGGGATGGTCCCAGGCCACCGTGTTGATGTCTGACAAGCGGCTCCGGACGGGGTTCCAGACAGCACCGCAAAAGCTCGTGGCATGGGAGAAGTAGACCGTCATCGACCGGCGAGGCTACCGGCCAAGATCGACCGAAGTTACCGGGCCGCCATCTCGCTTCACGGTGACGCCCGTTGGTAGCTTCAGGTCAACCAGCTATTTGGAAGAAACCCATTGCCATACCTCTATGACTTCGCCGACGCCGACGGCTCCGACAAGGAGCTCCTGGGAGGGAAGGGCGCCGGGCTGGCCGAGATGACCAACCTGGGGCTGCCCGTCCCGCCTGGGTTCACGATCACCACCGACGTCTGCAGGAAGGCAATGAAGGAGGGGGCACTCCCCGATGATCTCTGGGAGGAGGTCGACGCTGCTGTGGAGCGGCTCGAGGACGAGACGGGGCGCAGCTTCGGATCCGGGCCGGAACCCGTGTTGCTCTCGGTGCGCTCCGGTGCGGCCATCTCGATGCCCGGAATGATGGACACCGTGCTCAACATCGGGATCAACGACGACGTCGTCAAAGCTCTCACCTCCTGGTCCGACGACCCGCACTTCGCCTGGGATGCCTACCGGCGCTTCGTCCAGATGTATGCCGATGTCGTGCTTGGCATTCCGGACGACCAGTTTCAGAAAGTACTCAAGCGTCTGCGCGAAGAGAGGGGCGTCGAGGACGACTCCAAGCTGACCGCGGAGGATCTGGAGACGGCAACCCGGGAGTTCCAGTCGATCATCGAGGACCAGAAGCCGGGAGAGCTGCCTACCGAGCCCATCGAACAGCTACGGGGCGCCATTGCCGCGGTCTTCAACTCCTGGTCCAACAAGCGCGCCATCGACTACCGGCGTCTGCACAGGATTCCGGACGACATGGGGACCGCCGCCACCGTCCAGATGATGGTGTTCGGCGACCTCGGACAGGACTCCGGGACCGGTGTCTGCTTCACCCGGGATCCCGCCACAGGCCAGCGCTCCGCCTATGGCGACTACCTACCGCAGGCTCAGGGCGAGGACGTCGTAGCAGGCATCCGCAACACGCTCAGCCTGGAGGAGCTGGGCGAGCTCCATCCTGAATGCCACTCCGAGCTCATCGAGACAATGGAGCGGCTGGAACAGCACTTCCGGGACATGTGCGACATCGAGTTCACCATCGAGCGCAACAAGCTCTACATACTCCAGACCCGGGTCGGCAAGAGAACCGCAGAGGCAGCGGTGCGGCTCGCGGTGACCATGGTGAAAGATGGCCTCATCGATCGGGAGACCGCCATCGGTCGGGTCTCCCCGGAGTCTCTCGAGCAGCTCCACCGGCCCCGAATCGACCCGGGGAGCGCTCCGGACGCCGTCGTGAGAGGAGTGACTGCATCTCCAGGGGCGGTGTCGGGGAAAGTGGTCTTCTCCTCCGATAGGGCCGTGGAGATGGCCAACGACGGTGCGACGGTGATCCTCGTTCGCCCCGAAACCACCCCCGACGACATCCACGGGATGGCCGCCTCGGCAGGCATTCTGACCAGCCAGGGTGGGAAGACTTCCCATGCCGCGGTGGTGGCCAGGGGCATGGGAAAACCAGCGGTGACCGGTGCTGCCGACCTGGTGGTCGACACAGAGACGGGCAGAGCACACATGTTCGAACACGACCTCCATGAGGGGGATGTCATCACGATCGACGGCACGAGTGGTTCGGTGTACGTCGACGAGATCGAACTAATCGAGCCTGAGGCGTTGGAGGAGCTGGAGGAGCTGCTCGGTTGGGCCGACGAGTACAGAACACTCGGGGTGCGCGCCAACGCCGATACGAAGGACGATGCCGGCACCGCCCGGGAACGAGGGGCGGAGGGCATCGGGCTGGCCCGTACCGAGCACATGTTCCTCGGCGAACGTCTCGAAGTGGTGCAACAGATCATCCTCGCCGCCGACGAAGAGACCACGACCAAAGCCCTCGAAACCCTGGAGCAGATGCAGATCGACGACTTCGAAGGTCTGCTCGAGGCTATGGATGGGCTGCCCGTCGTGGTTCGTCTTCTCGACCCTCCTCTACACGAGTTCCTCCCCGACCGTCTCGAGCTGGAGCGGGAGGCCCTGAGACGGGTGCGAGCCGGACGACCCATCGAGGACCTCCAATCGATGTCGGAACAGGTCGCCCGATGGGAGGAGGACAACCCAATGCTGGGTTTGCGGGGGGTCAGACTCGGACTGATGGTCGATGAGCTCTATCGCATGCAGGTGAGGGCCGCGGTCACCGCCTACGAACGGCGATTAGAGGCGGGAGGCTCGCCGAAGCTGGAGATCATGATCCCGCTGGTGGCGGAGGCCGAGGAATTGAAGCGAATGCGGGAGATGATCGAAGAGGAGATCGCCGATCACGTCGAGATCCACGTGGGGACCATGATCGAGCTCCCCCGGGCGGCCCTGACAGCAGGAGAGATCGCCCGCTACGCCGATTTCTTCTCCTTCGGGACCAACGACCTGACCCAAATGACATACGGGCTCAGTCGCGATGACGCCGAAGGCCTCTTCCTCCGCGACTACCTCGATTCAGGAATCCTCTCGTCAGACCCATTCCAGACCCTGGACCGGGGCGGCGTGGGTCGTCTGGTCGAAGTTGCATGCCGGGAGGGGCGTGAAGCCAACCCATCACTGACCCTTGGGCTCTGCGGAGAGCACGGGGGTGACCCTGAGTCGATACGTTTCGTTCACGAGCTCGGCCTCGATTACGTGTCCTGCAGCCCTCCGCGTGTCGAAGGCGCCCGACTTGCTGCCGCCCAGGCCGAATTAGCCAGCAACGGCGGCTAGCCGGTCGATCTCGTCGAGGACCTCGGTGACCCCTTCGCCGTCGATGGCCGTGGTCACCATGACCTTCACGTCGCCGGCGTCGGCGGACTCGCGCAACGCCCTCGTCACCTCGTCGACCCCGGGCCGATCCCCCTTGTTCACCACGAAGAGATCGGCGATCTCGACGATCCCGGCCTTGTCGGCCTGGACCTGATCCCCCCACGACGGACCGACAACCAGCACCACGACATCGGCCAGACGCATGATGTCGACCTCCGACTGTCCGACTCCGACCGTCTCAACGATGACCCGGTCGAAACCGGCTGCACCCAGCAACGCCACCGCCTCCCGGGTGGCGGCGGCCAGCCCTCCCAGATGGCCCCGGGTTGCCATGGAGCGAACGAAAACTCCCTCGTCGTCGACGTGGGCCTGCATCCTGATGCGATCACCGAGGATGGCGCCGCCGGTGATCGGGCTAGACGGGTCGACGGCAAGCACACCCACCGTCTCGCCCCGCGACCTGATAACGCCGATCAGTTCGGATATGAGAGTCGACTTCCCCGCCCCGGGCGGCCCGGTGATACCGACGACCGTGTCCGGCGGTTCCAGACCGGACACCGAGCCGTCTTGTTCGACCTGGGTTATCGCGCGGGAAAGCGCACGGCGATCACCGGAACGGACAGCATCGAGAAAAGGGACATCCATCGGCGTGGAAGCCTAAGTGCTCGCCGACATAGGCGGTGTGCACTCAGAGAGAATCAGAGACTGGGCAGGGAGATGCCGACTCCGTCGTCCGCATCATCCATGCCGGGGGCCTCGGCGGAGGCCTCGACCTCCCGGACACCGGGAACGCGGTCCTTGAGGATCCGCTCGATCCCGGCCTTGAGGGTCATCATCGACAGGGGGCAACCTCCGCAGGCGCCAACCATCTGAAGGCTGACCTTGCCGTCTTCGGCGCCGAGCAGCACGATGTCACCGCCGTCTGCCTGGATGGCGGGGCGGATGTATTCGAGCGCCTCGTTCAGCTGGTCTTGATCTATCGGATCATCAGCTGGCGAAGAGGGCGCGATGGAGACGGGTGTTGCTTCTGTCATTTCCACTTATTGAAACCGAGTGGGCTCGCCTGTTGTTCCCGATTGTAGGAGTCGCCCTCAGCTCCGCTCAATCGTGGCTCCCAGGGAAACCAGCTTGCCCACGAAGTCCTCGTACCCGCGGTCGATGTGGGATATGTCGCCGACTTCCGTCGTCCCTTCCGCTCCCAGCCCCGCGATGACCAGCGCGGCACCCGCCCGGATGTCCGGGGCCAGCACCGGGCACCCGGAGAGGGACTCGACCCCCCGGATGACGGCGTGCTGGGCTTCGATGGAGATGTCTGCCCCCATACGCATCAACTCACCGACGTAGCGGTAGCGGGCGTCGTAGAGGTTCTCGGTGATAACCGATGTCCCGGTCGACAGCGACAGGAGGGCGACCATCTGGGGTTGCATGTCGGTGTGGAAGCCGGGGTATGGCAACGTGGCGAAGTCGATCGGCGAGGGGCGCTCGGGGCCGAGGACGCGCAGCCAGCCGTCGCCCCGCTCCACCTGGCATCCGGCCGCCTCCAGCTTGGTCAGCTCCATGCGGAGATGGTCCGGATTGCATCCGGTCAACGTGACGTCGCCACCGGTGATAGCGCCGGCCACGGCATAGGTCCCGGCTTCGAGACGGTCGGGCACCACCTTGTGGTCGACCGGCTCGAGAGCCTCCACACCGTTGATGGTGACGAGCGATGTCCCTGCTCCCTCTATATCGGCTCCCATGGCATTGAGTTGGGCGATGAGGTCCTGGATCTCGGGCTCCCGGGCAGCGTTGACTATTACGGTCTCCCCTTCTGCCAGGACCCCGGCGAAGAGCAGGTTCTCGGTGGCGCCCACGGACGGGAAAGGCAACTCGATCTCGGTTCCCTTCAAACGCCCGTCGACCCGGGCTACGAGCTCTCCGTGAACCAACTCGAAGTCCACACCCATCTGCTCGAGACCGTGCATGTGCCACTCGATGGGCCGTGCCCCCAGGTCGTCTCCTCCAGGAAGGGCAACCCTGGCCTCCCCGCAACGGGCCAGCAACGGGCCGAGGACGACGATTGATGCCCGCATCTGGCGAACCAGTTCGATCGGTGCTTCGGGTCTGGGATCGTCGGGGACGACGATCCACAGCTCGTGGTCTCCCCGCTCGATGTGACAACCGATGCGCTCCAGCACCCGGCCCATCAACTCGACGTCGAGGATCGAGGGGACGTTGGTCAGATGATGCCGCCCCGGGGCGAGGAGCGTGGAGACGATCTCTTTGAGAACGGCGTTCTTCGCACCCAGCGTGCGTACGGTTCCGCTCAGGCGCGCTCCGCCCTCGACGAGAATCTTGGACATTACGGAGAATCTACCTGGAGTGATCGACAACCCTGGTGAACGGTCTGGCGCTCCAGTCTCGCTACGCTGCCGCCCGTAGATGAGAATTGCTGTCGGATCGGATCACGCCGGGTATCCGCTGAAAGAGCACCTGGCCTCCTGGCTCGCCGAGAAGGGCCATGCCGTATACGACCTCGGGACACATTCCTCCGACCCGGTCGACTACCCCGACTACGCCGCCGCAGTAGCCAGGGCGGTCCTCGACGGACGCGCCGACCGGGGCATCGTCGTGTGTGGTTCGGGGGCCGGTGCGGCGATCGCCGCCAACAAACTCCAGGGCATCAGAGCCGGTGTGGCCCACGACAGTTACACGGCCCACCAGATGGTGGAGCACGACGACGTCAATGTCCTCGCTCTCGGGTCGCGAGTGGTGGGCGAGGCTCTGGCAGAAGACCTGGTCAAGGCGTTCATCGAGGCGAAGTTCTCACGTGAGGACCGTCATGTGAGACGGCTCGAGAAGATCCGGTCTCTGGAGGCCTAACTAGCCCTCGAGGCTGTCGGCGGCGATGTTGGCGATGGCGTTGAGGCCTTCGACGCCGATCTCACCGGAAAGCCGGCCCAGGTTCTCGTTGTCCGGGCCGAGGACCACATAGGTCGGGGTGCCCTGCATTCCATAGGCCTCAACGATGCTCCCGGCCTGGTCGTCTTTGATCGTGGGAATGGTCCATCCCTCGCTCGCCAACCACTCCGAAGGCGGCCAGGTATCCCCGTCTTGAAGCCGATTGGTCATCACCGTGGTGCCATAGATGTCGACACCATCGGGCACACCACCCGACTCCACCCAGTTCTGGATTATCGGCACCTCTGCCTGACAGTGCGGGCACCAGTGGGCCAGCATGACAATGATCTTGGCGTTCTCCTCGGGAGCGATGCTGAGCTGCTCGCCGTCGAGTGACTCTCCGGTGACCGTCGGAGCCGTCATACCGACAGCGGGGTCGGACTGCCCGGATTCGAGGAAGGGAAGCGGTTCACCCTCGACGGTGACCTCGCCAAACACGACCGCCTCGTCGACGTCGGTCTCTCCGGCGATGGCAATGGCCAGCCAAACGATCAGGCCCAACCCGACGACACCGCCGGCAATCCACCAGATCAGGCTGGTCTTGCTCTGCTCTTGCTTATTAGACGTTGTTCTTCTTGACATAAAACCCCAGTAGGACGGCTATCACGATAAACCCGGCGCCAGCCATAAATGGGATACTGATAAACCCGAAGATGTCGACGAAAATCGCCGAGCAAGGGTTCGCCGGATCACAGGCGCCGCTGTCGAGGTTGGGTACGCGTTGGATTATGTAGTGGTAGATCGAGATACCAAGCCCGATCAGTGCAAGAGGCAACGCGTAGTACTTGACCTGAAATTCCCGTCTTATCGCCCCTACCAACAGGACGACGGTCATGGGATACATGGCGATCCTCTGGAACCAGCAGAGCCGGCACGGTGGAAAGTGAATCACCTCTGAGTAGATCAGCGAGCCGATCGTCGCCACGAGAGCGACGATCCAGGCGAACCAGATCGCCTTGGTACCGAGCAGGGCTCCGGCGTCCGACCCCTTGACGAGCCGATATGCGAGCAGCCCGGCTGCGGCGAGGAGTGCGACGAGCGCCAGGAGCGAGACGATGGTGCTGTAGAGGAAGATTGCGTCGGTCGACATGAGGTTCTCGGGTTGAGAGACCATATTGGCTTCTCGCCGGGACTACGGGTCTCCGCAAGCCTCTTGATTGGTGATCGGCTTCCTGGCATCTTGATCTCATGGCCATCTCAGGGGCGGCCACCAGGCCGACCTCGCCACGGTTCCGCGCCGAACTGATGGGCGAGATCAGCGGGCTTCGCACCGAGCTCAAGACCGATATCGTCAACCTCAGAGCTGAAGTCACCTTCGAGATCGCAGCCTTGCGAAAGCAGATGGGCAACTGGATGCTGACGCTGATGGTCACCATCGTCGGCGCCATGGCGGGCATCAGCGCTATCTCCTAGGCGACGATCAGTCGCTGGCGTCGATGACGCAGAAGCGGTTGCCCTCCGGGTCCTCCATGATCACGTAGTCAGCGTCCGAGGGCCGCTTTTCCCAATGGACCTCTCTCGCGCCCAATCCCTTCAGCCTTGCCACCTCCGCCTCCTGATCATCGGCGTAGAGGTCAAGATGGATCCTGGGTGGGAGATGAACTTCGGAGTGGTGCTGATCAAGGGAGACGTTCGGCCCGACGCCGTCACGCGGTCGCAGCAGGGCGAAGTCGTCGTCGTCCCCCTCCCGCGGCACGTAGTCGAGTGCCTTGGCCCAGAACTCCTTCTGGCCTTCCAGATCGTCCACCCGGATCACAATGGAACCAACGTTGAGCATGCGCCCACGCTACGCATCTATGGTCCGGGCGTGAGGAGCCAGGAGAATATGAAGTGAGCGCAGACCCGAGAAGCCGCGACATCGCCCATGTCGGCTCGGTGGAGTTGTTTACCCCGACCTTCGAGGAGAGCTACTCGTTCTTCGTCGATCTGATGGCCATGGACGAAACTGGAAGACGCGGGGACTCGGTCTATCTCCACGCCTGGGACGACTACGAGCGATTCAGCATCAAGCTGACCGCCAGCGACACGTCGGGGATCGGCCGCACCTACCTGCGGGCGGCGGGACCGGCCGCTCTGGAACGGCGGGTTGAGGCCCTGGAGTCGTACGGGAGCCCGGGAAGGTGGGTCGAGGACGAGCTGGGACTCGGACGCATCTACCTCACCGAGGATCCCGATGGCCACGAGATCGGCCTCTACTGGGAGACCGAGCGATACCAGGCGCCACCCGAGCTGAAGCCCTCGCTGAAGAACCAAGCCGCCATGTTTCCGGGCCGCGGGGCCAACATCCGCCGGTTGGACCATGTCAACTACCTGGCCGTGGACATCCCCTCCAACCTTGAGTTCATGACCGACGGGCTGGGGGCGATGCTCACCGAACAGATCCTCTCCGAGGAAGGCCCGCCGGCCGCCACCTGGGTCACGTTCAGCGACAAGTCGTACGACGTGGTACACACCGTTGACAAGACCAACACCAGGGGAAGACTCCACCACATCGCCGTGGCCACCGACACCCGAGAGGACATCCTCCGGGCAGCGGATGTGTGCCTCGAGAACGGGATCCACATCGAGACCGGCCCGCACAAGCACGCCATCCAGCAGACTTTCTTTCTCTATGTCTGGGAGCCCGGCGGCAATCGGATCGAGTTGTGCAATGCCGGTGCCCGTCTCATGCTCTCCCCCGACTGGCCACCCGTCTCCTGGACGCCGGAGGAGCGGGCCAAGGGGCAAGCCTGGGGGCTGAAGACCATCGAGACCTTCCACACCCACGGGACGCCACCGGTGGACGTCGACTGACCGCCCCCGCATGGCAGCGGCCGCCGAGACCGAGGGCGGACCACCGGAGGTCGAGGGTGGTCCACCGCACTTCGTGTCGGGATGTACGCCGAGTTCACAGTCGAGGAATGATGGCCGCTCCCGACCCCGAACCGGCGGTCAGCGCCACTCGGGATCGGGAACCCGCTCGCGCTCGTAACGCCGACGCGATAACCAAACGAGAAGGCCAGCCACCAGAAGAAACGTCACGATGGTCAGAGTCAGCGCCAGCCAGTTCCAGCCCACCCAAGCGACGAACCCCACTCCGGCGAAAAGCGGGGTCAAGACCAGGTAGAGCAGACCGAAGCCTGGATCTTGGTCTGGACGATTGCTGCGAAAGTCCAGGAAACCCTTGTACTGATCTCCGCTAAGCATTCCACCATTGTCGGGTGGCACCCCCAGGATGACAACCCTTGGAGAGATCTCGGGAGAGGATCCTCTAGATGTGGTCTCGTTCGATCCGCTCGTCCCAGCTCTGGGAATGTACCCGGGTGTCCCCTTCAAAGGCATCAAGTTGGGCCTGGATGCGAAAGGAATCGCGATCGGAAGTCATCACCGTGTGCGCAATGGTGCGGACTTCCCAGTCACCACGCTTGAAACGCCTGATCCACTTCGTCTCACCGCGGAGAGACTCGTAGTCGTCAGCTCTCGACGTGTAAGTCTCTTCGGCGCGCGTCTCGATCTCGAGATCGATCGCGTCGATCCGGTAGGCGCCAACATCGTTCACGACCTCGAGCCTCGACTCGTCCTCGACCAGGTCGCGCACCACGTTCCAGGACTGCTCGGGCCCGCGCAGGATGGTTCGCTCGAGAGGTGGGCCGGCCTCGGGCGGACCGAACGGCGATGCGTCCGGATCGCAGGCCTGCCTGGGGCGAACGGGCAGCGTCATCGTCGAACTGTCAGGATCGATCGTCAACGAAACCGGTTCCGGCGAGGGCCAAACCAGCGGCCAGTAGACAGTGGACACCGACAGCCTGAGGCGGTGCCCGGCGGGGAAGTCTTGGGCGACATCGTTCATGCGCACACTGACCCGGTAGGTCTGACCAGGCTCCAGCGGTTCAGGATCCTCTGCCCCGTTGCGATGGGTGAGGTTGAGAAGGCCGTAGGTAACTCTGGTCGCCCGACCGTCAGGTAGGACATCGGATAGGCGGACCGCCACCATGGCCTGGGGACGATCGACCGTGAACTCCAGGTCCACGGTCGGCGGCCCGAGAATCTCCAGTTCTTCGGTCAATGGATCGGTCTCGAAGACCAATGCGCCGCCATCGTCCTCCCGCTGGTCGTGGGGGAGGTCCGGGGGAGCCCCATAGGAGCACCACTTGCCGGCGAACAAGCCACAGCTCAAAGGCGACTGGATGGTGAGCGGTTCCGATTCAGTCCCGACGTCCGGGTCGATCAGGCGCCCTCTGGCCAAGGCGAACACTCTCTCGCCCACGTTTGGCGACGGCCACGAGGTCTCGTAGATCCATCTGCCCGGTCGGAGCTCGTAGTCGGTGGTGGGAGGAACACTGTCCTGCATCCAGACGGTGAGAAGCGGATCGGAATCCACTGCCGTGTCCACTCCCTTCAGCCAGTGGTCCCACCAGCGAACCTCCTCTTGGAGGAATCCGATCGCGGGCCCGGGCTCGCCGACATGTGGATACAGGTGGCGCCATGGACCGATCAGGCCGCGGCGTGGGACCGAGAGGTTCTCGATGAGCCGGAAGACGGCATTGGAGTAGCCATCCGCCCAACCGCTCACAGCCATCACCGGACAGGTGATCGCCGAGTAGTCCTCGCACACCGATCCGTGACGCCAGTAGTCGTCACGGCGCTGATGGCGAAGCCATTCAGCCAGCCACAGACCGCTCCCCTCCAGCCTCTCCGTCCACATCTTCCTCCAGTCGTCTCCCACGATCTCGGGGTCGGGCGGGCAGGAGTTATGCGAGAACATGGTGGAGGCCCATGAGAGATTGTCCCCCAGGAGACAGCCCCCCATGTGATGGACGTCGTCCGCGTAGCGGTCGTCGGTGGAGCACAGGGTGATGACGGCTCCGAGCTCGGGGGGCTGGAGTGCAGCGACCTGCAGCCCGTTGAACCCGCCCCAAGAGATCCCGATCATGCCGACCTTCCCGGAGCACCAGGGCTGTTGGGCGATCCAACGGATCACCTCAACGCCGTCGTCCAGTTCCTGCTGGAGGTACTCGTCACGGAGCACCCCCTCGGACTCTCCACTGCCCCTCAGGTCCACCCGCACACACGCGTAGCCGTGACCGGCGACGTAGTTGTAGTGAGGGACGTCCCTAACCGAGGTGAGATCGTTCTTGCGGTACGGGATGTACTCCAGGACGCCAGGCACCGGGTCACTCTCGGCATCCTCTGGGAGCCAGACACGTGCGGCGAGCCTCGTTCCATCCGACATCGGGATCCATACGTTGCGGATCTCCCGAATGGCGCGGGGGAAGTCGGTGACGGTTCTCATCGTGGTAGCTGCCTTCCGTTCAGGCGGCTATCGGCTCGAACTCGAAGGTCAGCATCTCTTGACAGGTTACGAACTTGTCGAGCAAGTCCTTGGTGTCGTCGCCACCGACATAGATCTCACAGATCGCATAGCTGTAGCTGTCCTGTTCCAACAGTTCGGACAGCGTCATGCCAACCTCGACCTGGGGACGCACCACAGTGCCGGGAAATCTCTCCTCAACCGCGGCGATCTCTTCCTCCGAGGGGACGGCGGTGACAATGGCATCCCCGTCGAAGGTGCGCCAAAAGAACTTGGCAGCCGAGTTGAATTCCCCATCACGCTTCGGAAAGTCGGGCTTCTCCCCACATGCCAGCTGGACCGAGACCTGCTGGTTGGTCTGGCCGTCGACCTTTTCGAACACATCGCTGTGCGACATCGAGACCCTGGTGTTGATCTCGAGCAGCCAGACATGGTTTCGCTCCCTGTCCCAGAAGTACTCGATGTTGAACGCCGAGTTGTCGAAGCCGATATGGGGAATCACCGTCTCGGTCAGCTCGATCATCTTCTCGCGAACCAAATCCGGAAGGGTCGATGGATACTCGTAGCGGAAGAAGCTGCTCCCATTCTGATATCTGATTGAGTCGATGATCCCGAAGGTCTCGACCTCTCCATTCCAGGAGTAGCCCTCGACCGTGCATTGGCGCCCGCCGATGATGCCCTCTGCCAGGCAATAGTGACCCCCTATCTCGGCCACCTCGGCAGGCAGTTCAGCCTGATCGAGCACGAAGTCGAATGGCCCGGAGATGAGGTGGATCTCGTCGCGAATCTGCGCGATGGCTTCGTCGAAGTGTTCTTTTGTCAGAATTCTGAAGCCAAGCATCGAGCCTGAAGACTTGATCGGCTTGATCCAGAAGGGAAGCTCGAGGTCGATCTTGGAGAAGGCGTCGGGCTCGAAGGGGTCGAACGCCCGAAACCGGGGGATGTGATCACCGATGACCTCATCCTGCACGAGACGGCTCCAGTACTTGTGCTCACACTTGAGCAGGCTCTCGAGACTGGGGGCGACCGCGTCGAACTTTTCACACAAGAGAGGGAGCATGGTCGAGACCGGGAAGTCCATATAGCCGACAATCCCGTCGACAGTTCTCCCGTTCTCTTCTTGCCATTCTCGGATCTGGGCCTCGGCTCGCTCCAACATGTCTGCGATGGGGAAGTCGTAGGTATCGAAGACCTCCGCCGGGTCGAGCACACCATGGAAGTTGTAGCGCTGGGCATTCCGGATCGAGGCCAGCTTCTCCCGGTTGAACGGGTCGAGGCCGATGATGAACAAATCCTTGGCTGTTGAGTTCACCCCATCAACTGTAAGGAACCCGCCCGGCATCGATGGAAGCTCGCCGTTTTCCCGACCGCCCAATCGAGGCTGAGGAATTCGAAGCCTCGCCGAAAAAGCCCCATTAGGAGGACTGGAATCGAAATCCACCAGCGGCAGGTGCAAGTGATGAAGCCCGGTGCGTTTCTGCATCTGGATTCTCCTCGCCGCGCCGGAGAATCCGTGGCCGCTGCCACCAGAGACTCGCCGCAGCACGCCACTTCGAAGCGGGTCTGGCCGTCGACGGTGTAACCAGGAGCGGCAACGGGTATCAGCCGACCGTGGCCACCGCACCCAGTCCCGCGGAGATTTACGAGCGCGCCGGAGAGGAAGGCCGGCGCCGTCTCTCCATGCCACTGTTGGAGCAGGTCGCCACCGGCTTCATCGCCGGCGTCACGATCGTGTTCGGCCTAGTTGCTCTGGGTGTGGTCGAGACGTTGGCCAAACCGGCGCTGTCCGACGGCCTCGCCCGGCTTGCCGGGGCCCTGGCGTTCGCCATCGGCCTCGTCTTCCTGGTGGTGGGTCGCACGGAGTTGTTCACGGAGAACTTCTTCGGACCTGTGGCCGCGACCATTGACCAGCAGGGGCGGAGCCGATGGGGTCGGCTAATGCGGCTCTGGGCAACAATTCTCTTTCTCAATCTCATTGGAGGCGCGACCCTGATGGGCATACTCACCGTCGACGGTGCTCTGCCGGCGGGGACCTCTGAGACGCTCACCGCGCTAGCCGAGGAGATCGTCGGGAGAGAGTGGCCGGCGACTCTTGCCAGGGCGGCACTTGCCGGGGCGCTCATCACGCTGCTTTCGTACCTCCTCAATGCGACCGACTCGGTCGCCGCTCGCATCCTGGTGACTTACATGGCTGGCTTCTTCCTCGCCCTGGGCCCTTTCGAGCACGTCATCGTGTCCGCGTTGCACCTGCTGTTCGGCGTGTGGCTCGGTTGGGGGGCGACCTATGGCGACGTCGTGGTCAATATCGGTATCTCGACTGCGGGGAACGTCGCCGGAGGACTCCTGCTGATCACGCTCACTCACACGGCTCAGGTGAAGAGCCAGTGAGGCATCCCGCAACAGGAGCAGAGAATTCGGCAGTCCCGACCGGATTCGAACCGGCGTTTCCGGCTTGAAAGGCCGGCCCAGGGCATTTCGGACGAGGACGACGACCGGGCCGAACAGGACGGAGATGACGACTGACCAGGGGTTATACCGCCGCGGTGCTTCTTGACAGTTACGATCGGTTCTGGACGTCTTTCACCCTCATACGGCCCAAATGCGGCCCAAACTGGAACCGACCGTCCCCAAGGCGTCCAGGCCAACCGGACCGACGTGAGCGCAAAAACGTCCCTCGTCGCTGTTTGAATGGGATCCGAAAGGAGACTGGCATGAGTGAAGGCAATCGCGATCTCCGATTTGCACTTCCGCTGTACACAGTGGCGGAGGCCGCGCGGATCGTCGACGTCCCTGCGTCGACTCTTGCCACCTGGGCCAAGGGATATGTGAGGCGCCCTCCGGATCGGCCCGAAGTTGAGGGCGACCCGGTGATCACCTACATCCAGCCTGAGCGGCCTGGGGCACCGGTCATCCCGTTCGTCGGCCTCGCCGAATCTCTCGTCCTGGCCGCAATCCGTCGCAGTGGCGTGCCCATGCAGCGAGTACGTCCCGCTCTCGCAGCGCTGAGCGAGGGCCTCGGGCTCGAGCACGCTCTCGCATCGAAAAAGCTCTACACCGACGGCGCCGAGCTGTTGTACGACTTCGGAGAACACCACCGAGACACCATCGACGGCCAAGTTGCTCTCGAGTTGGTTGTGGTCCGGAGTGGCCAGCGGGTCTTCGAGAAGGCCATCGAGGAGTACCTCCGGCGAATCGAATACGACGCTTCCGATGGCTACGCCCGCCTGATTCACGTGCCCGCATACCGGAACGCCGAGGTAGTCGTCGATCCGAGGCGTTCCTTCGGCGCTCCGATCTTCGAACGGGGGGCAGGACGCGTCGAAGACGTCATGCAGCGGTTCTGGGCCGGCGAATCTCTAGACGAACTCGCCGATGACTATGGCGTCCCGTCCGAGCAACTCGAAGACGTAGTCCGTGTCGCATCCAGACAGGCTGCCTGACCTCTTCCTCGATCGGAGTCTCGGCCGGATCAAAGTCCCGTCACTTCTGCGAGCAGAAGGGCTTCGCCTTATCACTCTGGCCGAGCACTACGGCATCCCAGAGGACGAGGATGTGACCGACGAAGAATGGCTCGCTCTGGCGGGGCAGCAGGGCTGGGTCGTCTTCATGAAGGACGCCCACATCCGATACAACCGAGCTGAACGAGAGACCGTGAAGGAGTACCGAGTCCGCTGCTTCTGCCTCTCCAATCGCAACCTCACGGGCGACGACATGGCTCAGCGCTTCATCACCAACCTCCATCGCATCGCGAACGCCTGCGCCCAGCCCGGGCCCTTCATCTACGCCGTCCACAAGAATCGGATTGAGCGGCTGGCCATCGGTCAGGACTAGCTACTCAGCGGCCGGAACGTGTGTCGAACCGACTTTGAGCGGGTGAGACCTCGTGAGGTTCCGGTTCGCCCGTTCCGTGCACCACCGGCTGGGAAAACGGATCACTTGGTGGACTCCATTCAGACCCGCCCATAGCCTGTGGCCACAGCGAAGGATTCAGCTATCGACTACGAGAGCCCAAGATGACAGAACTCCTTCTTGGTGCCGCAGGCGCCTTGCTCCTCTATGTGTTCTTCAGAGCCGTCGAAGCGCGCTGGCCCGAGAACTATTACGGCCTCTCCGACCTGACTAGCTATCAGCTGAGCCTACGTCTCACTAGCTACGTCGGCTTTCGATTCTTGCCAGTGGTGGTTGTCAGCTTTGCGGTGAGTGTGATTGCCGACTCGTTTGGTGGAAGGGGATGGCTCGCGGCGTTCTATACCGCGCTCTTCCACGGCGCCGCCACGGCCGGACGCGCCTCCATAGGCGCTGCGCGTCACTCCGGGATCTTTGGCCGAAGGCTGCTTTTGGCAGCACACGCAGGCGTTTTCATCGCCGTTCTCTGCGCAGGAATCGTCGGCGGCCTGCTGGGTGAGATCGACGCGCTCCATGCCGTGCTCCCCGACCCGGAAGCCATGAAGAGTGACCTTTGGACGGCTCTTCTGGCTGGCATATTCGGCGCTTACCTCGCTCGGGTCAGTTGGAAGACAGAGATCGATCCACAACGTTTCGTACGAGAATCGACACGGCGACTCAATCCCGAACTGCTTCGTCAGGCAGAAGCCGCCTCCGCGCGACACGAAGCTGACCCCAACCTTGTGAAGGCAATCCTGCTCGTCGAGAACATGCAACGCCCGAACTGGATTCGCTCGATCGAACGCGCAGCTGGTAGATGGCTACCGATCGGCACTTACGGCGTAATGCAGATACGATCTAACGAGCCCATCTCGGATCGTGAATCAATCGAGCGCGCGGTGGCGACAAAGCTTGCTGGTGCGACCGTGCCGAAGATGGCCGATGGGCGAGACGACTGGACGGGCCTCCAACGGCTCGTTCGACAGTACAACGGCAACAAGAGGTTCGTGGAACTTGTCGAGACGACCTACTACGTCCTCCGCGACAGCTAGTCCCTTTCATGCCTAGCGATCCATTCTCTGCCCATAGCGACTGATGCCACAGAATTCGCCCGCCCTCGACGTGCCGATCTCGCGCACCTTCCGAAATGCTCGTTGTCGCTCGAGATCATGTGCATGGCTTCTGACCCGCGCTGTGGAGATCCTCGCTGTGATTATTTGAATGGAACTGATGAGCCGGTTCGTGCGTCCGTGGGGTGATGGATGAGGCTGTGACAGGCTCGACGGTGACCCCGATTGAGCTGCGACATCAAGAGTTCGACTCGTTCTATCGGATCTGTTGGAACGAGGTCTACCGGCCGTTGGCAGTGACACTGCGTGACCCGGAGCTCGCTCGGGAGGCAGTCGACGAGGCCATGATTCGCGCCTATCGGCACTGGCGAAAAGTCCGGAAATACCAGAACCAACAGGGTTGGGTTTATCGGGTCGCTTTCAACTGGGCGGTGTCACAACTTCGCAAGTCCAAACGAGAGGTGTACGGGACAAGGATTCCCGAGGAAGCCAGTTCCGATGCTGCGCCCGAGGTCGACCTTTACGACGCTTTGTCTGGTCTTGATCTCAAGCATCGTTCGGTAGTGGTGTTGCGCTACCTCCTCGACTGGCCCGAAAGGGAGATCGCCGAGTCGCTCGGGATTCCTCGCGGGACGGTGAAGAGCCGACTGAATCGAGCAATGTCCAAAATGCGGAAGGAGCTGACATGAACATAGAAGAGCAGCTGACGGACGAGCTGCAGCGACAAGCCGACCGGGTGCCAGCTGCATCAGGAGACTTCCAGCGAGTTCGCCGGGTAGGCAGTCGCCGTCTGCTCGCATCTCGGGTCGCATCGATAGCGGGTATTGCGGCAACGATGTTCGTGGTGATAGCTGCGGTAGTGATGCTGCAGGGTCGAGGAAGCGAAACCAACATGGCCGCAGGTGGCGTTGAAGGTACGTACGCCCTGTCTCCCAACGAGACCACGGCAAGGCTCGTCGATTGCCTTCAAGATCGAGGCCTCGAAGTCACCCAGTCGGAGAACGGGATCACGTACGACAACCGTGTCGTCTCAGACGATGAGTTCGACCTCGGTGTCGACGAGTGCCAGGACGACCTGCGGAGGTCAGGCTTCCTCCTTCCAGGGGACAACCCAGAGCACCTAGAGGTCCTGTTTACGCAGTACCAGGAGCTTGCCGAGTGCTATCGAGAAGCAGGAATCGAAATCTCTCAGGCCCCCGATCGGGACACATTCATCGAGGCTCGCCAGGACGGCGCTTCTATCTGGTCACCCCAAACGGAGGCCATCCAACAGGTCGGCCGCGACGAAGCCACACAAGCCGAGCAAGGATGTGCCATCCCCACCCCTGAACAGGCCACGTCGAACGGCTGACATCCGCATAGAGACGATCCGGACAGCGTCCCTCGATGGCTGCAGGGACGCATGCATACCCATCGCTCAATGACTTCGCACCGCCAGGCTTCGGCTGGCCATCCTCATGTAAAACGCAGATCAGGACTTCCGATTACATCGCCACTCGACCTCCCCTGCACGACAACGAGCTAAATACGCCGGAAAACTGGAGATCGCCGGGTAGTCGGTCCACGTTTGGACCGGGGTATCGAGGACGACAAGCCCGAGTAAGAGGTGCCGATCTGCTTGGGTTGTGGATGTGCTCGCTATCCGCCCAGAAGTGTTGATCGGCGCTGGTTAGCCGGGCAACGCTTGAGGATTCTGCTGGGGCAACTACGAGGCAAGAAATCTCAGCCTGATGTTCTCAACGGTGGCCAGGCCCCGGCGGGTCATCGGCATTCGGAGACATCGGTCGATGGTCGACTGCAACCCAGGGGGAGCGCGGAGCAGGTAAAGCTCTGTGCCCCTCACCTGCAGCTGGTCCTCCCCGACGGCCTCGAGGGCGCGAATGGCTGTGGGCGTCGGTCGTCGACGCAGGAACGACACCTCTACCTCATCGCGCTGGTCTGGCCAAGGTACCCGCTCGAGCACAGACCGTATCTCCACCGAGTTTCTCAAAAACACCTCCGAGTAGAAGCCGCACGCCGCCTCAACGATGCCTTCGATGTGGTCCACATTGGGTTGGCTGCTGGCCTCGAAAATGACGTTGCCAGAAGCGATGTAGGTGGCCACGTTCGCGTACCCGGCCTCAGTGAACGACGCTCGGAGCCGTTCCATCTTCACCCAACGCGGAGGGGTGTTGATAGCTCTGAGGAACGCCACATAGCGGGACATCAGATCAGTGTCGGAACCCGAACGCCCACAGATCAACACTGCGGGCAGAGCGAGAGTCGTGTCGGTGTCCTCCGATGGCTGATCGGCCAAGCCGTATCTCGTTCGAGCCATTTGGCTCCATGTGAGTGGTTACCGTGCTGTCTCTCCGGCAGGCCAGACCGTGTTTGGATATCGAGCCGCTCTCGAGCCCGGCAGAAGTACCACACGAAACGATGAGTACCGCATCCATCCCACGACCGAGTCTGCCAGATCTGCCCACCGAACCCCTGGAGAGCGTTCGTTGGTGGTGGCCGCAGGCCATCTGCCAACCTGGGTTTCCTTGTCACCGTCATCGACAGCTTGGTACGCCTCCGTGGTGAGACACCGAACCCCAGTCGCTTGCTGGCGCCGCACATATCAATCAATGCCCGGAGGATGTCGGGCACTCCGTTTCCGCCCAACCGGCATTCTGCGCTACTGCATAACAGTCCGCCCGGCCTCGCGGCGACACCTTTCGATGACCCTTTCGGATCCCACAGTTCGCTGATCATTGAACACGAGGCTCGGAGAATCGGACTCATCTGCGCGCTCCGCCGGGGCTCGAGGACCCGGCGGACATATGAATGGGGGTGGATCGATGCGTCGGTACATCTCCAACGAAGGCAGTACGTCGCCAAGAGGGATGAGCGACACATCGCACCAGACATGATGAGGCTTCAAATCGCCCCAACCCAGATCGGCTAGAACCTGCCGAGACGAACACACGCACATGCAACTAGTTGCCGAGCCCTTTTCGAAAGGGTTCCGGAAACTTGAGCCGATAGCTGCAGTCCATTATCGAGACAGACGGTTGCTGTGAGTATGCCGGGGTCGGTGTTGGGACCGGCCAGACTGGCC
>JBKHKD010000010.1:0-95677 GCA_046537785.1 Actinomycetota bacterium | reverse complement strand
AAGGACGTGCGAACCAACCTTACGAAACTGAAGGAGCTGGTCGAAGCGCAATATCCGCTCGAACGTGCGCGTGTTTCCTCGGCACGGGATCGCTCGGAGACGAGGGAGTATCCCCAGGTGTTGGATGCTCATGCTTAACAACCCGCCTCGTCGTGCCCTGCATACGTTGATCGGTGCAGCGCTACTAATGGTCTTTGTTGGAGCGTGCACTAGTTCCGGCACACAGATCTCACTGGTCGCTAGCGAAAGCAGCGAAGACTCTGAGGCTCTGGGATACGCCTTTGCCGGTGAAGAGGTCACCGAAGGCGCGCCCACGATCACTGTAAAAGCTGGTGAAGAGGTGACAATCACCCTCGAGAACCTTCACGGGCAATACTTCGACGTGCCCGCCGCCGCCCATGACCTAGCCCTTCTTCCGGCCACCAGCGAGAACAGGGAGAGTCCACCCGGCGCCCCTGACGTCGCGGACGAAGTGTTGTGGGACGTATGGTTCGGAGGTAGCGGGACAGGTCTCTTCGTGGACGAAACCCAGACGATCACCTTCGTCCCAGATGCCCCCGGAACATACGTCTACGTGTGCGCCGTTGCGGGTCACGCCGCACGAGGGATGGTTGGAGAATTCGTTGTCGAGAGTGGTTGACGAATCTACCTCAGCTTCGATCCGGCGACGTCAGGGTCGCTCGATACCGAAGGCCTCATAGGCATCGGCCCCCTCAGTACCATGGCTAAGAGATCCAGATGACATCCGGCGACCGGTTCTGCCGGGAGGATCACCATTACCGCTTTCACCGAGCTCGTCTGCCGCCGGTTGCTGGCAGGTATGGGCTGGGTGGCCGGGTCAGAGCTGTGCACGGCGGTGACCAACGCTGGCGGGTTGGGCATGATCGCGCTTCCCAGGCTGCCCGCACCCGCGCTCGGAACGGTCCTGGGTAAGCTGGCACAGGCCTGCGATGGCCCGTTCGGCGTTAATTCCCTCGTGCCGTTCCTCGACGACGGAGCCCTAGAGGTTGCTGCCGAGCGTGGACCCGTCGTCGGATTCTTTTACAGCGATCCCGGCCCGGTTCTCGTCGAGCGGGCTCGGCCGGCCAACGGTGCTGTGGCAGGTTGGTTCGGCCGAGGGAGCCCGTGCTGCCGTCGACGCCGGTGGCGATAGCCAGCGACGCCGCCGTGTCCCTCAGGTCGTGTACCAAGAGATCGGCGGGAACTTCCGAGGCCTCGACGGCTAGCCGCCAGGTTCTTCAGAAGTTGGATTGACGAAGAGGTCCGCCCTTAGGAGCAGTGTCCACAAGCTCGTCTGGGTCCCTTCCCTCGATCAGGGGTTCGAGGCGACCTGTGACGAGTTTCGGGAGTATGGGTCTGGTGGGTCTTTGGCAAGCCGAAATGGATCGTGCCTCCTACTTCGGTTGCGGCTTCTTCGACTCTCAAGCGCCGCCGCTTGGTGTCGGCCCTTCCCAGGCGGAGGACCACAGCCTCGCCCCAGCGAAGGCCCGACCAGCCCAGCAGCCACACTCGCCACTCGGTCCCCCTTCTCCAGCCACGGTCCGTAGTCACCTGCTGCGTCGGCGAGCCGGCCCAGCTCAGCAGAGGTCTTTGACGGCGCTTCTCCACCCGAGCGGCTTTCACTCCCGCGGCAGGATTCTTGGCGATTATGCCACGCTGTGTCACAAGAGAAACAGAAATATCGCGAAACGGCAGAGAGGCAAAAAGACCACGAGAGAAGAGAGGCTTAGGCGTTTCCCCAGGTTAGAGGCCATTTTTTGGTGTCTCACCTGGTAGAAACCCTGCGCCCCCGGGAGGACTCGAACCCCCAACCTGCGGATTAGAAGTCCGCTGCTCTATCCCGTTGAGCTACGGGGGCCAGGAGCTTTACCGCGCCCGGAGGGCGGACCCGTTCGAGCGGGTGAAGGGAATCGAACCCTCACCGCCAGCTTGGAAGGCTGGAGCTCTACCATTGAGCTACACCCGCGACGTCGTTTCATTGTAAATGCTTGGTCGGGCTGGTCGGACTTGAACCGACGACCTCGTGCTCCCAAAGCACGCGCGCTACCAAGCTGCGCCACAGCCCGATCGTGCTGACAGGGTACTTCGACACCCCTTCTTGTCACAGACGATTCGTATGTTGAATCCATGGAACTCGAGGTAGCCGTCCTCGAGCGGGTGAGGGCATACGAATCGTTGTCACGTTGGGAGAGATCGGAGCTCGGCCGTGAGCTGCGCGCCATGGGCTTGTCCTACGGCGAGATCATGGAGTTGATACCTGTCAAGAAGTCCACCCTGGCGACGTGGTGCCGGGACGTGAAGCTGACACCCGAGCAGGTCCAGGCGATCGAGGAGCGACGGGCTCCTGAACCTGGGATCCCGCGCAACACAAACCGCAAACGGAAAGCCGAAATCGCCGAACTGCGGAGTATCGCCCGGGCCGAGGTGAGCCGATTGTCAGCAGATCCCGTATGGATGGCAGGACTGATTCTCTACTGGGCCGAGGGCAGCAAGGGATGTAATAGCGTCTCGCTGGCAAACACGGATCCACGAGCTCTAAGGCTGTTCGTCCGTTGGGTCCGGACGTACATCGACCCCAATGCGAGATTCTCCATGCATATGCACCTTCACGAAGGGAACGACGAGAAACTAGCCCGAGAGTATTGGCGGCGGGAAACCGGCCTGCTAAGCGCCAACTTTCACAAGACCTTCATCAAGCCCAAAGGTACCGATCATCGGAAGAACACCCACGAGAACGGCGTGTGCGCTGTACGGCTGCGCCGTCCTGCCGACGCTTGGAATATCATCATGGAGTGGATAGACGCCACGACTGTCCACTTAGCCCTTGACCACCCTCGAGGCTAAACTCTTATCTGGGTCGCTAGCTCAATTGGGTAGAGCACCGGTCTCTTAAATCGGGTGTTGCGGGTTCAAGTCCCGCGCGACCCACCCCACCCTTTTCTACCCTATTTTGCGGGACAGTGCCCCACCAGGCGGGTGTGGCGGAATTGGCAGACGCGCAGGGTTTAGGTCCCTGTGGGAGCGATCCCGTGGAGGTTCAAGTCCTCTCACCCGCACAAGGTTTTTCGGCTGATCGAAGTCGGCTGATCGAAGATCGGCGAACCCGCCGACCGCAACCATTCACTCGAACATTCGCCTGACTGCATCCCTGAACTGGGCGTTCTCCATGTCGCTACCCGACGCCCATAGGCCGTCCTCACTGAACATCAGATACAACTCAATGATCTGTTTCTGCCGCTCCGGATTGCCTAACGCTCCCGGCGCGTGAAAGCGCCTAAATGCAGCGACGACGTTCTTTGCATCTCTGTCCGATCCCCTTTCAGCCGCTTCGACGAGTTCGCTGACAGCTTGCGCAAGCGCGTCAGCCCCAGCGGATTCGATCACTGCGTGCGCGACCTCCCAGGCCGCCTGCTGCTCACCGAGCCCTTCAGCCTTCTCGGTCAACCACAGTTGGGCTTGTCGGAGCAGTTCGTGGACGGTTCTCATCGGATCAGACCGGCCAGCGTCTCTGCGGCGTCGCGGTCCATAACTTCGATCACGTGAGAATATCGGTCAAGGGTTATCGCGATCGACGAGTGGCCCAACCGCTCCTGTGCGACCTTCGGATGGACACCCCACGAGAGGGCCAACGTCGTCCACGTATGCCGCGCGGCGTCGTGGGGCTCCCACTACTGCGACAACCACGGCGACGGGGATAGTTCTACGCACTGTGACACTCCTCTGAATCGGCTAGCTATTGCACCGAACCTACGTGAACCGACCGCCACGGGTAGGCTTCTAAGCGCTGAGGGCGTCAACACTGCTGCATGTGCAGACCCTTCGGGCTTGCGTGTTGGCCCTCAGCATGAATTCACCGAAACCTTTCCGGCGACTCTCCTCATCCCCCTCGCCCTGCGCGGGTTCCCTTGCTCGCCTTGTGCAAACCCGAAAGGGCACCGGAGGCGACAAGAACGCGAAACACTCCGCTCTCAGAGCCAAACACATCGCTCTCGTCGAGTTTGTAGTAACTGTCAGTCGGCGGGCTCGTAGCTCACGAGATCGTCCGGCGCGACGCTGAGGAATCCGTGGGTGCCATCGAGCTGGAACCAGTGGTATCGCTGGGGATCCTCGATCGTGGCCTGCGACTTGCCACCACGCGACAGATCATCAGAAGTCCTGAACCCCCGATAGCGACCCACGGCCGTGCGCTCCTTACGACCATCCTTGTAGACGATCTCGTATTTGACGTCGTTCTCAAGGGTCATCTCAAGTCCGAGACTAAGCGGGTCCGAGATCAACCGTCCTTTGGCACCTCGGTGATGATCCGCGCTCCCCTGCGGAACGTCAGGTAGTTCCACGCCCATCCGGCGAGCACCCAAAGACGGTTACGGAACCCGATCAGGTACCAGATGTGGATCGCCAGCCAGGCGAACCAGGCGGGGAAGCCGCCAAACCGCAGACTCTTCATGTCCGCGACGGCGCGAGCTCGGCCGATCGTCGCCAGCGAGCCTTTGTCCTGATACTTGAACGGCTTCCGGATCCCGGTCCGGATCAGACGACCGACGTGGCGTCCCATCTGGATTGCAGCCGGCGCCACTCCGGGCACACCCTCAACCGCGGCGAGGTCGCCGACCACGAACACCTCGGGGTGATCCTTCAGCGACAAGTCCGGCTCGACCAGCACCCGACCGGCGCGGTCGACCTCGCCCAGGTGCTCTCCCAGCGGCGAAGCCTGTACACCCGCGGCCCAGAGAATGGTCCCTGCCTCGATGCGCTCCCCATCTGACAAGGTGACGCCCCGCTCGTCGATCTCCGACACCAAGGCGTTCGTCTTGACCTCCACACCGAGCGATTCGAGCTGACGTTGCGCTGAGGCCGACAGCGACTCGGGGTACGGCGGGAGCACTCGATCGGCCCCCTCGACGAGGATCACCCGCGCCGTTGCCGGGTCGACCACGTCGAACTCGTCACCGAGGGCATGGACCGCTATCTCCTCGAGCGCACCCGCGAGCTCGACACCCGTCGGTCCGGCACCGACCACCACGAAGGTCAGCAGTCGTTCGGCATCCGACGGATCCGCCTCGGCTCTCTCGAATGCCTTGAGCACCCGGGCTCGCATCGTCAGCGCATCCTCCACGGTCTTGAGACCGGGCGCCAGCGGCTCCCAGTCGTCGTTGCCGAAGTAGGAATGGGTGGCGCCGGTGGCGACCACCAGATAGTCGTATTCGACGACCTCGCCGTCCACCGTCAACTGCCGACGATCGAGATCGATTTCGGTCACCTCTCCGAGCAGGACACGAACGACGTTGGCCTGACGCCGGAACACCGATCGAATCGGAAAGGCGATGTCCGACGGGTTGAGCGCCGCCATCGCCACTTGATAAAGGAGCGGTTGGAACAGGTGGAAGTTACGCCGGTCGATGATCGTCACATCGACGTCGGCACCCTTCAGTGCCTTGGCCGCGTTGAGGCCCGCGAAACCGGCACCCACGATCACCACCCTCGGTCTCACGCACCCACCATCTCGGCGAGGGCCCGGATCGCTCGGGCGCGGTGCGAGAGCTGATTCTTCTCGTCCAGACTCATTTCGGCGAGGGTTCGGCCCCCGACCGCGAACACGGGGTCGTATCCGAAACCGCGCTCACCCCGTGGCCGCTCGGTGATCACACCCTCCACCGACCCTTCGGCCACGACCTCGACCCCGTCGGGAAACACCAGGGCGACGACAGTGCGAAAACGCGCCGACCGGTCGGTGCGCCCTTTCATCGCCTCGATCAGCTTGGCCACGTTGTCCTCATAGCGACCGTCGGGACCCGCGAAACGCGCGGTGTGCACTCCGGGAGCGCCGTCCAAGGCGTCGACCTCGAGCCCTGTGTCGTCTGCGAGAACAGGGAGACCCGTCGCTTCCACCACGACCCGACCTTTGAGCAGAGCATTCTCCTCGAGCGTCGATCCTGTCTCCTCGACGTCCGGCCAGTCGAGATCCCGGACGATCTCCTCGGTGAGATTCGTTTCCTGGAGGACTTCCTCGATCTCCGCGATCTTGTCGGGGTTCTTAGACGCCACGACAAGCCGCGGGATCATCCGGCCACCGCCCTCCGCTGCATGTCGTGCAGCTCTTCGATTCCCGTCGTGGCCAGATCGAGGAGCTCGTCGAGGTCGTCCCTGCTGAAAGGCGCTCCCTCGGCCGTCCCCTGCACCTCGACCAGCAATCCCCGACCGCTCATCACCACGTTCAGGTCGACCTCGGCGGAGACGTCGTTGACGTAGTCGAGGTCCAGAACCTTCTCGCCGTCCACGATGCCCACCGAGATCGCTGCCACCTCGTCGATGATCGGGTTGGCGCCGATCAGTTCACGGGCGACGGCGTCTTCCAGTGCCTGGTGGAGGGCGATCCACGCACCGGTGATGGCCGCGGTTCGGGTCCCTCCGTCAGCCTCGATCACGTCGCAGTCGACACGGACCATCGCCTCCCCCATGTCCTTGAGGTTGACCGCTGCCCGCAGCGCACGGCCGATGAGACGGGAGATTTCCTTGGCGCGACCGCCCGACACGTGGTCGCGCCGAACCCTTTCTCCCGACGAGCCGGGGAGCATCGCGTACTCAGCTGTAACCCAACCCCGACCACTGTTGCGCATCCAGCGAGGCACTTCCTCCTCCACCGACGCGGTACACAACACCCGGGTCTTGCCCATCGAGATCAGCACGGAACCGGGAGTCGACTCGGTAAACCCGAGTTCGACACTGACTGGACGAAGTTGGTCACGAGGTCGGTCTGGCATTCCGATCACGCTAAACGCGCCCTGATCAGACGTCGAAACTCGTTCCGGGGACCGCCAGCTTGACCGGTCGGCCGAACTCCTTCTCCGCCTCAGAGACCGAGACTGACGGGTCGAGGTAGGGCGGAATATGGGTCAGGACGAGACTACGAGCACCGGCGCTGCGGGCGATGGCACCTGCCTCGGCCGCACTGAGATGTTGGGGATAGTCGGCATTCTTGGTCGACTCCTGATAGGAGGCCTCGCAAAGCATCACGTCGACATCGGCAGCCAACTCCTGCCAGTCGCCGCCCGGCCCGGTGTCGCCGGTGTAGAACAGAGTCCGTCCCCCACCGTTCCATCTCGAACCAACCGTGGGCACGGAATGGTCCATATCGGCGAACGACACCTGGAGCCTGCCCACCTCCACCTGGTCACCACCTGCCACCGCGTTGAACTCGAAACACGGTGGCTCCTTCTCCAGAAAACCGACCAATCTGTCCCAGACCGCCTGTGGCGCATAGAGGGGCACCGGGTCGCGTGGCTGGGGCCGGTAGGTCCAGGCGTGGAAGGCGGCCATCAGATCTACGCAATGGTCCGGATGCTGATGGGAGACAACGATCGCGTCGATGAGCTCGGGGTCGATGGGCATCGACATGAAGGTCCCGAACCCGGCGTCACACCAGACCCGGGTGTCCTCTCTCTCGATGATATAGCCGGAGCCAGGCCGCCCATGAGCGGGGAAGGTGCCCGACGAACCGATCACTCGAACTCTCATGGCGCCAACCGCTCCTTCCTCCAGGTTGCGCCGTCGAGGAGGTAGCGAATGCGGTCGTGGAACCTGTTGGGCCTCCCCTGCCAGAACTCCACGGTCGAAGGGGCCAGACGCCAGCCACTCCAATGGTCGGGCCGCGGTACCTCCTCGCCGAACTCGGCCGACAGTTGCTCAAACCGTGCCTCCAGCTCGTCACGCCCGACCACCTCGCTCTGCGGTGAGGCGTGGGCAGCGATCTGGGCGCCTCTGGGTCGGGTGGCGAAATAGTCATCCGCCTCAGCAGCCGACACCTCCTCAACCGACCCCTCAAACCGGACCTGACGGTGCAGCGGAGTCCACACGAAGGTCACCGCCGCCCGGGGGTTGGCTCGAAGCTCACGGCTCTTGCGGCTGGACATGCTCGTGTAGAAGACAAGGCCCTCCACGGAGAAGTCCTTCATCAGCACCGCACGCGCCGAGGGTGCCCCGTCCGGAGTGGCCGTGGAGAGGACGAAGGCGCTCGGCTCGTGTAGGTCCACCTCGAGGACCCCGGCGAACCATTCCTCGAACTCGGTGAAGGGGTCTGCGGACATGTCGGCGGGATCCAACCCTGCCGACTCGTACTCCTGGCGACGGCGTGCGACTTCCTCTCGGATCACCCTCCGACGATAACCTCGCGCCGGTGGGTACGGATCCAGCAGCGAGTCGGGGTGAGTTGGTGAGCCGTGGCCTCCGTCGCCGGTGCCCGCGATGCGGCGCTCCTGCCTTCAAGACTTGGTTCCAAATGAAGGAGCACTGCGACAACTGCGGGCTGACGTTCGAGCGCGAACCCGGCTACTGGGTTGGTGCGGTGATCATCAACACGACCGTGATATTCGCCACGTTCATCGTCATATTCGGTGGCATGGTGCTGCTCACCTACCCGGATGTTCCCTGGGGCCTGGTCCTGGGGGTAACGGTCGCCGCCAACGTGGCGATCCCGGTGTTCTTCTACCCGATATCGAAGAGTCTGTGGAGTGGAATGGAACTCTCCTGGCATCCGCTGGAACCCCACGAGGTAGAGGCAGCTGCCGAACGGGCTTCTTAGAGGCGCTTTGCCACTTCCTCGAGCATCACCTCGGTGGCGCCGCCTCCGATGGAATGGATGCGCACATCGCGATACATCCTCTCGACCGCCGTCTCGGAGATGTAGCCCATTCCCCCGTGAAACTGGACACAGTCGTAGAGGGCGCTGTTCGCAAGCTCGCCCACCAGAGCCTTTACCTCGGACACCTGACGGACCGTGTCCTCACCCTGGTCGGTCAACCATGCGGCGTGGTAGGTGAGTTCTCGGGCCGCGTCGATTTCGGCCTGACGCATCGAAAGACGCTGGCGAATCGCCTGTTTGTCCCACAGGGGTGCATTGAAGGCGGTGCGCTGCTTGACGTATTCGATGGTCAGCTCCAACGCCTTCTGCGCCTCCCCCAGGGCCTGGCCCATTATGGCGAGACGCTCGTTCTGGAAATTGTTGACGATGTAGTAGAAGCCCTGGTTCGGTTCACCAATCAGGTTCTCTTGCGGCACCCAGGCGCCGTCCAGCACCAGTTCGGCTGTGTTGGAGGAATGCCATCCCATTTTCTCGAGTGCCCGGCTTGCGGTGAAACCCTCCGTCCCCTGTTCGACGGCGAACATGGAAATCCCCCGCGACCCCTTGACGTCGGGGTTCGTCTTTGCTGCTACGAACACCACGTCAGCGATGGCTCCGTTGGTGATGAACATCTTGGTCCCGTTGAGCCGCCACCCTTCTCCGTCGGGCTTTGCCGTGGCCCGGATGGCGGCCACGTCGGAGCCTGCGTCGGGCTCGGTGACTCCGATGGCCGTGATCGACTCTCCGGTAGCGAATTTCGGAAGCCACCGCTTCTTCTGCTCCTCCGAGCCGAAGTTGGTGACATAGGGACTCGCCAGATCGGTGTGGACGAGGACGGTGATGGCGAATCCACCCGAAGTGCTCCGCCCCAGCTCCTCGGCAAACGCAACTGTGGCGACATGGCCCATGCCGATGCCGCCGTACTGCTCAGGGATCCGGAGACCGAAGAAGCCGAGCTTTCCCATCTCGTCGAGGACCGCCCGGGGTATCGCCCGGTCTTGCTCCCAGGTCTCCACGTTCGGGACGACCTCTCTCTCCACGTACTGACGCACCTGAGCACGGATGGCGGCCAGGTCTTCGTCGATGTAGATGGATTTCATGACTCTTGTGTCGATGCTGTCAGAGCTGTGCCTGCCCGGCTGTTGTAGCTGAGATTGTGGTCGGAGCAGAACCGTTGGGCGATTTCCGCCACGGACCTCGGGTCGACATCATGTTCGACTCCCAGCCCGTCCAGCAGCCAGAGGAGGTCTTCGGTGGCGACGTTCCCCGACGCTCCCGGGGCGTACGGACAGCCACCGAGACCGCCCGCGGACGAGTCCATCTTGTCGATGCCGTGGGCGAGAGCCACCACTGTGTTGGCGACCGCCTGGCCGTAGGTGTCGTGGAAATGGACCCCTACCTGCTCGGCCGGCACACGCCCCAGCACCTCTGTGAGAAGCCGCTCGACATGGGCCGGGGTGGCCATTCCAATGGTCTCCCCCAGAAACACCTCCTGGACGCCCCACTCGAAGAGCGTCTCAGCGAGATGAGCGACCCAGTCGGGCTCCTGCTCCCCTTCGTAGGGGCAGTGGGTGGCTGTGGAGATGTAGGCACGAAAGTTGAGAGTCTCAGGGCTGTCCAACACGATTCGCCGGATCCGATGCATCGCCTCGTCAACGGTCGCATTGATGTTGCGCTGGTTGAAGGTGTCGGAGGCAGCAGTTAGCAAGCCGATGTCGGTCACCCCGGCCTCCATGGCATTCTCCAGACCGCGCATGTTCGGGACCAGTCCGATCAAGCGCAGATCCGGCGTAGCGACGGTCTTGACCACTTCGGCGCCATCGGCCATCTGGGGAACCCACTTCGGGCTGACAAACGACACCGCGTCGAAGCTGCGGAGCCCGGCGCCGGCAAGGTCGTCGATCAACCTCGCCTTGGCTGCGGTTGAAACGAATGCTCCCAACGACTGGAGGCCGTCGCGGGTGGCCGACTCGGTGATGGTGACGCGTTCGGGATAACCGTTCACTTCCCGGCGACGCTACTACTCGGTGCGCTGTAGAAAGTCTTCGAGAACTTCGGCGTATCTGGCGCGTGCCTTGTCCTCGTCAATGCGGCGGCCCATCGACAGCCACGACGGGACCCATTTGGCGATGTCGGGCATGGGACGGCACAGGCCGACTGCCTCCCAGTGGCGCAGGTTGGGAAGCGGATCGCCGCTCAGCTCCCGATAGCTCTTGATGAAGTGGTCGGCGACCTTGTCCATCCCGAGATACCTGATGTCCAACGAGCAGTAGGCGACGTCCATCTCCCGGGCGCCGGTGGCCGGAGCCTCCCAGTCGATCACGGCTGCGAGATCGCCATTGTTCCAGAGGGTGTTGCCCGGCCAGAAGTCGGTATGGCTGAAGACCTGTTCCGACTCGACTTCGGTGTTGCCGAGCATGAACCGGCGGCGCAGCAGATCCTCCCCCAGGGGGTGCTCGAGCACCATCTCTGGGTTCTCCTGGATCTTCGCCACATCCTCACCGGCACCCGGCGGGAACATTTCCCGGTCGTCGTCTTCTAGCCGGACGTCGTGGATGCGGGTGAGTACCGCGGCCAGCTTCTCGGCCCAGTCGAACGGATTAGAAGGCGTGAGGTCGGGGTCGCCGTCCACGAAAGAGATGAGGATCGACGGCTCTTCGAAAACGTCTTCGTTGTCGACCCAGATCGGGGCAGGTGCAGGGATGTTTGCCCGCTGCAACAACTCGAGGGCCCTGGTCTCCCTCGCCGCCACGGAGACTTCGCCGTTGGTCCACGGCCCGTATCTCCTGAGGATCATTCGGGTGGTTCCGTCGGTGAGGACGTCGATGGTGCACGACAGCCCGCTCTCGACACGCCGGGCGTGCAGGAGAGAACCGGCGCCGATCGCATCGCGAACGCGCTCCAATTGCTCTTCGGTGGGTAATGGTGCGTACTGCATCGAGTTGTGCCCGGCTAGGAGTCTGTTGGATGATGCCGTTGCCCAGATTGGCGGCCAGGCGCGCCAGTCGCAAGGCCGAGGTTCCGCCACTCCTTGTGTCGGAATGGCGGAGCCGAGAACGCAGCGAGTGGTGATGCATGGTCGCACAATGAGGTGACATGCATTGTTCAACGGGCTCCTAGAGAAAACTACCTGTTCGGACGTCCAAAGCCACGCCCACGACGAGGACAGGGCCCTGAGATCATGAGGTCAACGCCTCGGAGAGGACCTTCTCCTGCACCTCGCGATGGGTGCGAGCCGACCCGGTGGCGGTTGATGCCGAGGCCGGTCGTCCGACGTATGACGGCGGCCGACCGAAGATCCTCGCCAGGTGAGGTTCGATGAACCGCCACGCACCTTGATTTGCAGGCTCCTCCTGACACCACACCAGCTCGGCGTCCTGGTACCTGGACGAGATCTCTTTCATCCTTCCCTCCGGCACAGGATACAGCTGGGCGACACGGACGATAGCCACGTCGTCGACCTCCATTTCCTCTCGGGCCCGTGAGAGCTCGTGATAGATCTTGCCGGCGCAGAGGATCAGCCGACGCGGGTGTTCGACTGCAACTGGGTCGTCAAGCACCGCCTCGAACCGTCCGCTGGTGAATAGTTCGACGCTCGAGTATGAGTCGCGTGCCCGCAGCGGGGTCTTGGGGGCGAACACGATCAACGGCTTGCGTTCCCGGGTGAGAGCCTGACGTCTCAGCAGATGGAAGTACTGGGCGGTCGTGGCCGGTACGACTACGCGCATGTTGCCTTCGGCACACAGCTGAAGAAACCGCTCGATCCGCCCCGAAGAGTGGTCCGGGCCCTGACCATCATGACCGTGTGGTAGCAGCATCACCATGCCGGAGGGTTGGCCCCAGCGCGCCTCCCCAGCAGCTACGAACTGGTCGATGATCACCTGGGCACCGTTACCGAAGTCGCCGAACTGTGCCTCCCAGATCACCAGGTGATCAGCGCGCTCAATGGAGTATCCGTATTCGAATCCGACGGCGGCAAACTCGGAGAGCAGCGAGTCGACGATCTCGACCGTCGTGGAGCTCTCCTCTCCGATCTCTCCGAGGGGCGACCACTCCCGGCCGGTGTCGTGGCACACCATCACTGCATGGCGATGGCTGAAAGTGCCCCGCTTCGAGTCTTCCCCCGCCAGCCTCGACCCGACGCCCTGGCGGGCCAATGTGCCGAGGGCGAAGGCCTCGGCGGTGCCCCAGTCGACGGCATCGTCTTCGAAGATGTTGGCCCGGTTCTCGATCATCTTCACCAACTTCGGGTGGACGGTGAAGTCGTCGGGAGGGCTGGTGATCCGTGCGAGCACGGCTTCGAGCTCCCCGCGCTCGACCGGGGTGGGCGCCTTATCCCGCGCTCCCAGGATCTCCTCGATCTCCTCCTCGGTGTTGCCCTTCGCCGACAGCCGCCTTCTCGGTGAACGGTCCGAGTCCTGGGTCTCATCGAAGGCCTGGCTGAGAATGTCGCGGAACTCCGCCAGCGCTGCCTCGCCCTCTTCGACGCTTATGTCTCCGTTGTCCACCAGATGAGCGAGATAGAGACGCCTCACCGGGGTGTGATCGTCGATCAGCTTGTACATCAACGGCTGGGTGAAGGAGGGCTCATCGGCTTCGTTGTGGCCCCGGCGTCGATAGCAGACCAGGTCGAGCACGACGTCGCGGCCGAACGTGTTGCGGTAATCCACGGCAAACCGGCCCGCCCTGACCACCGCTTCGGGTTCGTCCCCATTGACGTGGATGATGGGCGCGTCGATGGCCTTGGCGACGTCGGTGGCGTAGATGCTGGAGCGTGCGTCCTGAATCGGGGTGGTGAAACCGACCTGGTTGTTGACCACGATGTGCACCGTGCCGCCGGTCTCATAGCCCGACAATTGGGACAAGTGCAGAGTCTCGACGACCACACCCTGACCCGAGAATGCCGCGTCCCCGTGCATGAGGACAGGCATGACCTGCTTATAGCCCTCCTCGCCGATGCGCTCTTGCTTGGCCCGGGCCACACCCTCGAGCACCGGGTCGACCGCCTCGAGATGGGATGGGTTGGCGACCAGTTCGACCGCCATGTCAGTGCCGTCGCTGGTCTTGTAGGAGCCCCTGGCTCCAAGGTGGTACTTGACGTCGCCTGAGCCTCCGGTAGACGCAGGGTCGAGCTGACCTTCGAACTCGGAGAAGACGGTGGCGTAGCTCTTGCCGACCACATTGGTGAGGACGTTGAGACGCCCACGATGGGCCATGCCCATCACGACCTCGCGCTGCCCCGCGGCGGCACCGGCATCGAGAATGGAGTCGAGGGCGGGGATGAGACTCTCCGAGCCCTCCAGGCCGAACCTCTTCTGACCCAGGTACTTGGTGTGGAGAAAGCGCTCGAAAGCCTCGGCCTGGTTGAGCTTCGCGAGAATCCGACGTTTCTCGTCCTGAGTGAACTCCACAGGCGGGATCTCGACGTACTCCTGGATCCAGCGCTTCTGGTCCGTGTTGGTGATGTGCATGTACTCGATGGCAGTGGTTTCGCAGTAGGTCTGACGCAGGCGGGAGAGGATCCGCTTGAGGGGCATGGTGGTGGCTCCCCCGAACCCTCCCGTTGCGAACTCCCTGTCGAGGTCCCAGATGGTGAGGCCGTAGTAATGGATGTCTAGCTCGGGGTAGAGACGTGGCGGCTTCTGGCGCAGAGGGTCGGTGTCGGCTATGAGGTGGCCCTGGGTGCGGTAGGCGTTGATCACTCGGGCGATGCCTGCTTCTTTGGCGGCCCGCCACGTGGTTGAGGCGCCCTGTTCGGGGTGTTCGTCGATCTCCCATCGGTGCGGTGTGTAGTGGATGCCGAGCTCGGCGAACACCTTGTCGTAGAAGTCATCTGCGCCCAGCAGCAGCTCCTCCACTTTCGCAAGCAACTGACCGGAGGTAGCACCTTGTATCACCCGGTGGTCGTAGGTTGAGGTGAGGGTCACGACACGGGACAGGCCCACGTCGGCGGCACGGGCGGGATCGGCGCCACGGTTCTCTGCCGGGTAGGCGACTGCGCCGACTCCGATGATCGCTCCCTGTCCCTCCATCAACCGCGGCGCCGACTGCGTGGTGCCGATGGTCCCCGGGTTGGTGAGGGTGATGGTCGTCCCTTCGAAGTCGGCCAACTCGAGCTCTCCTTTGCGGGCCCTGGTCACCAGGTCCTCGTAGGTGAGCCAGAACTCTCTGAAGTCGAGACGTTGTGCTCCTTTGATGTTCGGCACGACCAGACTCGCCCGGGCCTCGTCGCCTAGCGAGATGGCGAGCCCAAGGTTGATGTCCTTACGGGTGACCATGTGGGGCTTACCGTCGACCTCGGTGTAGGCGACGTTGATGCCGGGCGTTCGGACCACGGCCTGGACTACGGCCCACCCGATGAGGTGAGTGAAGCTGACCTTGCGCCCTTCCTGGTGGCGGCGCAGATAGGAGTTGATCGTCTCCCGGTTCACCTCGAGCAACTTGGCGGGGAGAGTGCGCACCGATGTCGCCACCGGGACAGCGAGACTGTCCTCCATCCGCTTGGAGATGATCCGGGCCGGGCCCTTCAACTCGGCCAGGGTCTCGCCATCATGCTCATCGTCGGTGTCCACTTCGGGTTGCGGGGCCTCCTTGTCGGTGTCGGACTTGTCGATAGTGCGGGTCCCCGGCTGTCTCCTCTGGTGGGCAGAATCTGCCCCTGCCTGCTGCTCGCGACGTCGGGCGCGTGCCAGTTCCGGGCTGTGTGGCTCGTAGTCGGCAAAGAACTCCCGCCACACCTCGGCAACCGATTCGGGGTCTTCCAGGTAACGCCGGTACATGGCGTCGACCCGGGACCTGTTGGGTCCGAACATCTCTTGGGTTAGGGGAGGAATGATGTCTTCCATTCTTGCGGGTCTGTACGAATCTGCACCCTGAGTCCGTGCCCTCGGCACCGGAGCGACCCCGGGCGCCATCTTCGAGATCAGCTCACATCGGGTCAGTCACCGGACCACAATGAAAGGGTATGTGGCTCTCTGACCAGTACAAGGCAGCCTTCCTCATTCTCAGGGTGGTCCTGATGGTCGTAGGCGTGGCCTTTGCTGCCGTCTCGGGCCATCTCGTTCTAGGAGTGATGATCGTGCTCGTGGGTGGGGGTCCCTTATACGGCACTGTGGCATCGCGCCCCTCTTGACGTGGCAAGCGTCGTTCAGAAGTCCGACGGCCAATCAGCCGGGTCGGTTGCTCCCACGAGTTCGCGGGCACCGAGGGGCCCGTCGAGGATCACGGTCAGCTGGACGATCTCGGCTGCCTGGCAGCCGCCTTCGATAAAATCCGGACCGTCGGGCGGTGGCGGAGGGTGGTCGGCTCGCCAGACGACCAATTCGACGGTGGAGCCTGACCTCTTCTCCACGACCAGGTACTCGTTCCCGAAGCGGGTGTGAGAGGCACACTCGTCTCTGGCCAGCAGATATATCTCGGGTGAGCCGTCATCGAGGCTCGCCTCGCGGTCGAGGGTCCACGCCACTTTCCGATAGCCATCCTCGTCCCAGCTACAGGTACCAAAGGAGGTGACCGCCCAACGCCCGTCATCGCGCTCAAACGAGGCGTAGGCGAGGTTGCCCGCCCCGTCGTCGCCGAGAAGCACCAGTGTGTCGTCAATACGAGAGAAAATCCCGTATTCGTAGTTGGATGCGAAGCGACTGCCTTCGCCGTTGGCTGCGAGGACCTCGATGGCCTGGCGGGCTTCCTCGTCGAGTGGCTCGACGTCGGGGATCGGCTCACCACCGGGCACCGTGGCCGCCCCACACGCCTGGCCGGGCTGAAACTCGTCGACCGTGTCGACGGTGGCGGTGGCATCGGCCGTAGAGCCGAGAATGGACTGGTCGAAACTCGTGCCTTCGGAGAGGTCCATGACGAGAACTGAGTCGGTCCCGTCGGGATAGCCGAGCACCGGATGGAATGAGACCTGACCGTCGGCCGTGTCTGCGATGGCGTCGAACAGCTCGTCGACGGTGAGAGGTGCATCCACTGGACGGTCGATCGCTTCGCCAGTCCGGATGTCGTATGTCTGGGAGATCTCGCCGCCCTCGACCACGACGAGCACCTCGCGTTCGCCCCGCAGGCTCTCAGGTTCGTGGAGCCTGATCCGGGCCGTGTAATCGGCGTAACCGAGCGCCTCCCATCGGGAACGGTGATAGTCGAGATCCAGCGGCCGGTCGTCAGAATGGGTCCAGGCACCCAGGTGAGCGCAGACCGGGGAGATCCCGGCGAGCTCTCGGCTCGCCTCATCCAGGAGCGGCCCGGCCTCCTCGGCAGCCCGAACGATCGGATATTTCCGGTACTTCCCCGCATAGTCGGCAAGGTCGTCGAGCCCCGCTTCTATCCCATGCGACTTCAACTCACCGACGAGCTCATCAGTTAGGTCGGCGATGTGAGTCCCGATCTCAGCTCCCCCGGAACGGGCATCGGCCCATCCGTGGAGGGTCTGGATGAAGACGTCGCAGGCATAGTCGACGGTGCCCTCTTCGTACACTTGCCGCACTTCGACCCGGGGTGGTGTCGCGGTGGATGCTTCGGGGGGTACCGGCTGGATGTTCCGGCCGAGCTCCTCGCAGACCGGCCCGTACTCGGGTACCAGGACGCCGCCCAGGTGATGGACCGCTTCTAGGTCGTCGTTGGTGGGGCTCCCGTGAGCAAGGTTCTCCCACGACGCCACGACCTGCTGGGGTAGATCATGGTCAGCGTCGGAGATCAACTCGAAGACCGGCGCGGCAGCCTCGTTCATGACGGCGGTGTAAGCGGAGTAGTCGGAGGCATCGTTCAGGCTGGCGGTGGCCTCGATGAAGTTCTCACAAAGCGAGCTCGTCTCAGATCTCAGAACTGTCTGCTCGGCTCCGCCAGGCTGACCGCAGGCGGTTGCCAGCAGGATCACGGCCACGATGACGCCCGCTCTAGTCATCTGAGTCGTCCCATATCACCCATACGACGCTCCACCGGCCGTGACGGTTCCAAAACCCCTTCTACTGAACCTGTCATGTATTGACTAGAACGCTAGGCCGGATCAGCTGCCTTCGCGCCTCAAGAGCAAGAACCCGAGACCCAAAGACCACCTCGACGCCGAGAAGACCATTCCCCTCCTGGAAGCCGACCAGAAAGCCTTCCTGGATGTCTGTCTTGACGCCGGCCATCCCTGGCAGCAGCTACTTGAAAACCAGTGAGCTGGCAGAGGTTGAGTTCGAGATGTCTGTTGAAGTAGTCGAAATAGGGGCTGCAGCGGATCGGCTGTGGTCGACAGCCGTCGACCTGTTTAGAGGCGTACGGCACGACCAGCACGATCGGTTTCTCTCGGATCCGGCAACTGTTGCCTTTGTGGCTCACGACGGAGGCGATGTCGTCGGCTGGGCGTGGGGGTACCGCCAGCTGCGGGCCGACGGCGACTCGATGCTCCTGCTCTATGAGATCGAAGTGGTCGAGTCTGAGCGACGGCAAGGGGTCGGCAGGTCCCTGGTCGAGGCTTTCCTGGAGCTCGGACGACTTGAGGGTCACCGGCGCATGTGGCTGCTCACCGAGGCGGACAACCGAGAAGCGGTTGCTCTGTACGAATCGATCGGAGGCGAGAGATCGTTGAGCGACAAGCTCTACTACTCGTGGCAGCTCCGTTGAGCCATCCATTGGCGACCAACTCTCAGCCACCTCTCCCGTCGAGTAACCATCGGGCCGTCTCTACGTGCCGTGGAAGGACCGACCCGTCTTCAAACGCCCAGGCGAGCGTCTGAGCGAACGACCAGAGCCTCGCCCTCTCCCTGTCTAGCCCGAGATCGGCGGTAAGCCTGTCGAGACGCTTCCAAACAGCTGTACGGCTGTGTCCCAACTCGTAGGACCGGACAATCGGCGCCACCGCGAACTCACGTTCCCCGACCAGCGGTTTCGGGTCGATCGCAAGCCATGGTTCCCGCTCAGCGGAAAGCACGTTGTCTCCATGAAGATCCTGGTGCACGAGGACCTGTTCTCCTTGTGTCCCGGCCAGGTCTTCCAGGGCTTCGGTGGCTGCGTCGAGGAGCCGACGTTCGAAGGGGCGCCCCGCCATCTCCCACCTTTGTGTGAGCCCCTGCTTCCAGAGTTCAGCCTCCTCCAACAGCGGTGTGAAAGGTTCGCCCGCCGGCTTCCAGAGTCGAGGCAGGATGGCCGTCAAGACCGAGAGGCCTTTGTCTGGATCCTCCGTCGAGAGATGAACCCCGGGCGTGCAGCGTTCGATGAGCAAGGCGTTGCGCCTGACGTCGTGTGCGACCAGCAGAACCGCACCGTCCCCGCTCCAGTGTTCCAAGGCGGCTGCCTCGTGTTCGCTCTCCCGATGCGGGAACTGGAGCTTGAGAACAACAGATCCGCCATCGGGAACCTCGGCGGGAAGCACCAACGACACCGAGGAGTCCGCATAGGGTTCACCGACCGCTCGAAGGCTCCACTCCCCTGCGCACTCTGCCGCGAGCCGCGGCAGGTCATCGAGCCACGACTCGCCGCCGTCCTGGCGAGCGAGTCTTTGGAGATGGTGGGGGACTCTCATCCTGTTCATGAAGCGTATGGTCCCGAACGACTCGGAGCCGCCGTAGAGTCCGCTGCGGACTTTCCTGGCGGGCCTGAAATCGGACTCGACTCCCAGGTGGATCCGCACCTCCGTCCTCGAACCACCAGCCGCCACGTACCTCCAGGTGTGCGGGTTTCGCTACACGGGGTATGCCCGGGAGCCTCGCATAGAAGGCTTCAGCTTCTGCTTCGCCCGTCGACAGGCATAGCCCAACTGGATATGGTGTATCGCTCGGATCATCGAACCTCCCCTTCCGGTTTGACCAGCCGAAAGCAGATGAAATGAGGTTCGGTGGTGAGCTCCTCGAAGTGCTCGGGATCGACCTCTCCGAGCTCCGGGACGGCGGTTGGTTCGACGAGTCGTTCGATCAGGAACCCTGCGCCGGTCATCTCATCGGCGACGACGCTCAACGGCATCCGCCAGTACCGCATCTCCCATCCCCGGCTCCATCGCTCCTCGATGATGCCTTCGGCGAAGTAGCTGCCGCCCGTCCGCAGCCAGTCCAGTGTTGGATGGTGCGTGGAAACGACCGCGTGGCCTCCGGGTTTTAACACCCGGTAGATCTCGCTGAATGCCTCTCTCCGGTTGTCGACGTAATGGATCACCAAAGCGGCGACCGCAGCATCGAAGGTCTCGTCTTCCAACCAGTCGAGCGGCTGAGACAGGTCGTGGACTCTGAACTCGGCTCCATCTCCGACCCGCCGTCCAGCGAGGTCGACCATCTTTGGGCTGGCGTCGAAGCCGACGACATCGGCCCCACGTGCGACCAACTCCTCGGCGTAGAACCCGGGGCCACAGCCAACGTCGAGGACACGGCTGCCATCTACGTCTCCGAGGAGCTCGAGGACGGCAGGACGGTCGTAATAGGCGTTGTACGGGCTCTCCGCCGCATGGTTCTCGTACTCTTCTGCGAACGTCTCATATAGCGGTGTCTCATCGATGCCGGTTACACCGTCGTGTGGAGATGTGTCGAAGACAGGGCTTTGTCCAACCTCTTGACGTAGTAGTCGGTAGATGTGCTCGTCGGTGACTTCGTCGTCTTTGATGACGCGCTTGCGAAAGGTCGCCTCCTTTCGGAACCCGCACTTCTCCATGACACGACCCGACGCCGGATTCCATCCGTACACCGAGGCTTCGAGCCGCTGGATCCCGGGGAAGGTTACGAAGACGTACTCGACCATCGCTGCCAGCGCCTCGGTTGCGTAACCACGTCCCCAGTGCGACGGTGCCAGCCAGTAGCCCACAGCAACAACGTGGCGTTTCTCGCCGGTCTGCGGGTCGGCTCCTATACCGCCGGCCAGCACCCCGTCCACTTCGATGGCGAAGTGTCTCGGAGGATCATGGCGACCAGTTTCTGCGATCCAGTCGTCCGCGTCCGAGAGCGTGTACGGGTAAGGGAAGGCGTCGGTCAGGTTGCGGGAGATCCTGCGGTCGTTGGCGATTTCGGCCAGCCGTTCCCGGTCGGCTTGGCGGAACGGACGTAGCAGGCAGTGTTCGGTGTGCAGTTGAACTTGATCAGCCGGAGCCGAGTTGTCGGTCACTCCGCACCTCTTTCGGAGCTTGCCGATGAAAAGGATCGCAGGTCGAAGATGACAGAGTCCGGGAATTGAAGCTGCGCCCAGAACTCAACCGGATCAGCACCAGTGACTTCACCCACCAGGGTGCTGATGGCGAGACCATGCGAGACAACGCAAACCGTCGACCCCGTTCGAGTGGTCGCTTCGCCTAACGCTTCAGTCGTCCGCCTGACGACGGACGCCCTGGGCTCCCATCCCGCCACGTCTTCCCCTTGAAGCCACCATCGGGCTGTGATCTCGTACTCGTTTTCCACCCATGGTCTGGACACCTCTGCCAGCCGCGGATCCACAGCGAAGCTCTGAGAGACTGCTTCAGCGGTCTGTCGCGCTTTCAGTTCGTCGCTACTCACCACCAGTGTGTCGCCTGGAAGGTCGAGCCGACGGGCCAGCGTTTCAGCGTTGCGGCGACCTTCGTCAGACAATGACCAACGATTCGACGGCACCTGTCGATCGATGATCGGCATTGCATGGCGGATGAGAACTAGGGCCCGTCCGGGCGTCATGTCGATCCATGGTGGCCGGATGTAGCGACAGCGGCAATCGACAATTCAGTCAACGACGGACAAGACAAGAGAAAGCCCGTCTCTCCGATCCTGGGGATCAAAGAGATGGGCTTTTCGTCTGTTCAGTTGCCCTTTCTTGTTAGCCACTGCTCGTCGCCAGCTAACAGAAATACCTGACCAGGGTGTTGGCGGGCTCAATCGGAACTCGATTACACGGAAATCGCTTCGAGATTACACCCAGGTTCTTCCAGGACTCGGGCACTGGAATTAGTTGGCGGTTACTATGTGAGCCAGTAACGCAGGAGAGTGCTCATGTCCGACCCGACCGAGTATCAAGAAGAGGGTCGCAGCCAAAAGCCCGCCTTCGGGCTCGGCTACTACGGCCATCTCGACCCTGAACCTCCACTCGTCCTGACATACCTGGCCGTCTTTTCAATCCTGGCGGGCGTCGGTTTCGTTGCGTGGCTTGGGTGGGGCTGGCAGGCGATCGTGCTCACCGCTCTCGTAGCTGCCCTCGGCGTAGGCGCACTGGTGTTTCGCAGAAGGCGACAGGGCAGTGACCCGTCCGCAACTCACTACGACGACCCGTCGCCAGCTAACAAAAACTGACCCGGGTGTTCGCGAGCCCGATCGAGGCTCGATTACACGCGAAACGGCGAAATATTACACCCTTTCTTCCAGCCTGAGGTGGCGAAAGAGGAGCCTAGCCAGGCGGACTTTAAAGCTGAGCTTCGAGCTTCTCGATTCGACTCTCGAGATCGGCCCGGCCTCGAGCCTCGTCAATGGCTTCATTCATGGCGAAAACGTCTCGAGGCTCGATCCCGCCGCCACCGGGTCCGTTTCCGCCTCCGACATGGCCGACGCTGACATGTCCAGACAAGAGCTCGTGGTGGAGCCGCTTCAGATGCTCGAGCTCCCTGGAAATCTCATCCGGAGTTCGTGTTTTCTGGGCCAGCCTTGCTGCTGCAGCTCTTAGCTCCCGCTTTTGTTCACGAAGCCTGATCGTCTCATCGAAGTCAACGGAGATGGCCTCCAGCTGCTCTTCGACTTCTCTCAGGCTACGGAGCAGCTCATCGAGCTCTGATGCGTACGTAGGGGATTCTTGAGTCATCGGCTGTCCTGTCTGCTCCATGGTACCCGTTGAAAGGTGGTGCGCCACGGGTCCCAAACGCAAAACCCGCCACTCTGATCACTGGGATCTGAGAGGCGGGTTTATTTCGTCTGCTTCGCCAGCACTTTTTCGTTAGCCACTGCTCGTCGCCAGCTAACAAAAACACCTGACCTGGTGGTTCGCGGGCTCGATCGAGACCCGATTACACGGAAGTCGTCTCCAGATTACACCAGTTTCTTCCAGCTTGCGCGGCTCCGTACAAACAAGCACCGTCATGGTATGAAAGGATGTTGGTGAATGCGTGCGCCTCGCTTTCGGCTGACCGTCTACCAGACTGGAAGCCGAGACCGCCCCGGGTTTAGCAGCTTCCTGGGAAGTTGTCTTCGATGAACACGTAGGATGGTCGCATGGAGAACGAAGCCGCCTTTTGGGAGTTCTTGCTGACATGGGGGATGTTCTTCGGCCTTTTCGGCGGAGCCGCAGTCGTCAGCTTGTGGGCTCGACGGAGAAGGCGTCGAGGTGAGGAGGCGAGCACTGATAACGCCGAAGGTGCTGAGGCCCTCCTGTCTGACCCGGGCCATTGGGGCGTGCCTTAGACCATCAGATTGTGTCGGCGAACTTTCGCCTCATCGACGCCTACGACGAAGGCGTCCGCCGTGCCGCAGCCCGTGCCGCCAACGGCCATGTCGTCTCCAAATGCCAACCCCGCCGCCACCGCGCCGTCTCCATCCAATACCAGCTCAACGGGGCCTCCGGCACCGACCCGCCAGAGAAACAACCCGTCTCCGTCTAAACCACGACCGACAGGTCTGTTCTCCCCTGCCTCGAGCTCTCCGGCTCGAGGCTTTCTTCATGTCTCCGACAAGCCCGATCCGGCCTCTGAAACCCCTCAACGACGTCTGAACACGACAAAACCCGCCCCTCTCCCCTGGGGGGTTTAGGGCGGGCTTTTTCGTCTGTTCGGTAGCCACTTTTTCGTTAACCACTGCTCGTGGAGGTGCGGGGAGTCGAACCCCGGTCCGCTAAGTCATCAGCGTTGCTTCTCCGAGCGCAGTCGTCAGCGAGCTTTCGGTCACAGGAACTCTGACGACCAGTTTCCCTGTGCCTATCCGGAATTGTGCTTAGCCGCCCGATCCCGGAATCCCGGGCGGAGCATCCCGCTTGGCGGCGCCCAATCCTGACCGGGCGGGAGCCAGCCAGGTGGACGGGCTACTTAATTAGGCAGCCAGTGCGAAGTTATCTTCGGCACTTATTGTTGGTTCCGGTTTGTTGACGGGGTCCCGGAGACCCCGGCTCGCTTCCAACGCCTCAACACTCAACGTCGAAACCGTTTCACCCCCGTGTATGGGTTAACAACCAGTGTAGTTCGAGTATTTCCATCGGCCGAAACGCGTTTCGGTCCTTTCTGTGTACCCCAGGGCCGGTATACCGGCTCCGTCAGTAGCGGCGGGTGGCGCGTTCCATCTCGCGCTGGTGCTCGCGATCACGGAGAGAACGCCGTTTGTCGACGGTTCTCTTGCCCTTCGCCAGGGCGAGCTCCACCTTGGCCTTGCCGTCTTTGAAGTAGACCCGCAGGGGGACCAGGGTCAGACCTTTCTCCGCCAGGGCACCCGCGAGACGATCGATCTGACGTCTGTGCAGCAGCAGCTTTCGCATCCTCTCGGGGTCGTGACCACCTTCGTGGGCGTAGTCGTAGGGGGCGATGTGCGCATTGACGAGATAAGCCTCGCCCCTGCGAATGTCGACATAGGAGTCTTTCAGCTCCATCTGTCCGGCACGCACCGACTTAACCTCCGAGCCAAGGAGGACCAGGCCGGCCTCGTAGGTGTCCAGTACTTCGTAGTTGCGCCGGGCATTCCGGTTGGTGGTCACCACCTTGACCCTGGACTCGTCCGAGCTCATGACATCAGACCTAAAAGCCGGTGGGGACGTCGGGCCCGGTGCCGTCGGCGTCCCGGAGATACTTGCTCAGGCCCAGCATGGATCCCACGACTCCTGCACCTGCGCCGAAGATGAGGAACAGAGCCCCCCATCTGAAGAAGAACTGCTGACTGACGTCGAGCCTGAACAAAGCGAAGGTCTCTCCAGCCGACGCGAGGTTGGTCGCTCCCAGCCACACGACAAACACCGCCATGGCCGCTCCAACGAGTCCTTCGATCATCCCCTCGAGGAGGAAGGGCACCCGTATGAACCAGTTGGATGCTCCAACGAGTTTCATGATCGAGACCTCGTCCCTCCTGGCGTAAATGGCGAGACGGATGGTGTTGGCGATGAGAACGACAGCAGCGACGCCGAGGACGATGGCCATGCCGAGGCCGAGAACATTGAGGACATTCGACAGACTCTGGAGCTGTTCGATCGATTCGGCTGCGGTGGCGACCTGACGGACCGTCCCGCTCCTCTGCTCGAGACGGAACCGGACCGATGAGTGCAGCTCAATGTCGGTTAGCTCGACCCTGATGGAGGCGGGAAGAATGGTGGGGTCGATGTCGAGGAGCTCCTCCTGGCCGGCAAACAGTTCCTGATACTCCTCCCAGGCTGCTGTCTTGTCCCAGTAGACGGCGTTCTCAACCTCCTCCCAGGATTCGACCTCAGCCAACAGCTCGCTGTGCGAACCGGTGGGGACACCGCTCTGACCCTCATCGTTGAGGAAGGCGATGACGTGAACCCCCTCCTGCCACGCGATGGTGTTGAGACGCAGGATCTCGTTGACGACAAGCGCGCCAAGCGCCAGCGTCAGCGAGATGAAGACGGCCAGGACGGCGCCGGCGACGATGAGAATATTCCGCCGGAGGGAGATCATTGCCTCCTTGAGGAGGAACAGGATCCGGCTCATGCCTGTACGGCCTCGTAGCCACCGGTCTCGTCGTCACGGACTACCCGTCCTTCTTCGAGGGCGACGACCCGTCGCTTCATGGCGTCGACGATGGCGTGGTCGTGGGTGGCCATGACAATCGTGGTGCCGGTGCGGTTGATCCTGTCGAGGAGCTTCATGATGCCGACCGAGGTCTTGGGGTCGAGGTTCCCGGTCGGCTCGTCGCAGAGCATGATCGGGGGACGGTTCACGAAAGACCTCGCCACCGACACCCGCTGTTGCTCGCCACCGGAGAGCTGCTTTGGATAGCGGGCGGCCTTGTCCTCGAGCCCGACCAGCTCCAGCACCTGGTCGACCTGGGGGCCGATCACCGAACGCGGGCGGCCCAGGACCTCGAGGGCGAAGGCAACGTTCTCCCGCACGGTCTTGTTGGGAAGCAGTTTGTAGTCCTGGAACACCGTGCCGACCGAACGACGGAGGTAGGGGATCTTCCATTTGGGCAGGGTCGTGATGTCTTTGCCGGCTACCCAGATCTTGCCCCGGGTGACGGGCTCTTCGCGCAGCATCAGGCGGATGAGGGTGGACTTGCCGGAGCCGGAGGCGCCGACCAAAAAGACGAACTCGCCCTTCTGGATGTCCAGTGAGACGTCGGCGGCGGCGACGGTGCCGCCCTCGTAGACCTTGGTGACGTTGTCGAGTCTGATCATGGGGGTGAGGGGAAGTCTCGCAGCTCACGTCCGCAAGCCGGGGATGTGCTGACGGTAATTGCTGGGTGCCTGTTAGCTGGAATTCTCTGCCGTCTCGTGCCGGGACCTCCGCCAACGCAGATAGGCTTCTACAAAGCCTTTGAGATCGCCGTCGAGCACTCCATCGACGTTGCCCACTTCGTGATCGGTACGCAGGTCCTTCACCATCTGATAGGGCTGAAGGACGTAGCTGCGCACCTGCTGGCCCCAGGCAGCCTCGCCCTTCTCCCCCCGGATCTCGGCGAGATGCTCTTCCCGTTCGAGCCGGGCCCGCTCCGCCAAGCGCGCCTTCAACATCGCCATGGCTCGCGCCTTGTTTTGGAGCTGGCTGCGCTCGTTCTGGCACTGGACGACGGTCCCGGTCGGGAGATGGGTGATCCTCACGGCGGAGTCGGTGGTGTTGACATGCTGGCCGCCGGCGCCCTGGGACCGGTAAGTGTCGATGCGTAGCTCCTCTTCGTTGACCTCGACGTCGGCCTGGTCGCCAAGATCGGGGACCACGTCTACACCGGCGAAGCTGGTGTGGCGGCGTGCATTAGCGTCGAAGGGGCTGATTCGCACCAGCCGGTGCACCCCGCGCTCGGATTCGAGGGTTCCGTAGGCGCGGTCACCCTTGACCGTCATAGTCGCCGACTTGATGCCGGCCTCGTCGCCTTCGGTCACCTCCTCCATCCTGACCGTGAAACCTTCGTCGCTCAGGAACCGTTGGTACATCCGGGTGAGCATCTCGGCCCAGTCCTGGGCGTCCACTCCCCCGGCTCCAGCATGGACACTGAGAATGGCATCGGCCTCGTCGTATTCATCGAAGAACAGCGACTCCATTTCCAGGTCGTCCAGTGCCGACTCTGCATCGCGCAGTGAGGCGATCGCCTCCTCCCGCGACTCGTCGTCGCCGGCTTCCTTGGCCAACTCAAGGAGCACCTCGGCGTCCTCGATCTGGGATTCGAGATGCTCGACCCGCTCGAAGAGCGACTCGTAGCGGGATAGACGCTGGCTGACGACGCGCGCTTCGTCAGGATCGTCCCAGAGGTCCGGAGACGATGCCCGCTGTCTCAGGTCCTGGAGCTCGTTGGCCTTGCCTTCGAGGTCGAGGAAGAGGCGGGCCTCGTCGAGTCGCTTGCTCAGCTCGGCCGCAAATGCGAACGGATCGTGAATCTCCATGGCTAAGTGCTCTCCGTCACAAGTACCTGCGCGTGTTTCGGCGAGCCAGGGGCGTCGCTCGCAAGGACGCAGTCCCGCCGGCGCACTTGGTTATGTGCGTCAAGGGCGAGGACGCAGCGAGCGGCGTCATCTGGCCGTTGAAACACCCAAGTATTTGTGGCGGGGGGCACTAAGCCAGCATATGACCCGTGCCAGATCTACACCACGGGATGCCTCCACTGCGGCGGCGAGGAGTTACCGTCTGGCCCGGTCATGGAGATTCCCCCTCGAAAGTTTGGAGACGCGCTGAACGAATGGTTCCGCTCTCTCGGGCGTAACTGGAAGCCACTGCTTCTCTCATCGCTGGTCGTGCACGTGCCGATCGGCGTGGTGGTGACCCTCGCCTTCTGGCTGTTTGGCGCCACAGACGCCTTCGCCCTCTACCTCGATTCCGAGACCCTCGAGACCATGAGCGACGCTGAGATCATTGAAACCCTGGCTCCGTTCCTGTGGGCTATGGGAGTGTGGATGGTCCTCCAGATGCTCGGGGCCGTGTTCGTCTACGTCGCCTCCGCACGCACGGTGGCGGGGGACATGTCCGGAACCGGGTTCTCGTGGTTCGAGGTCAGCAGGTTCGCCTGGCGCAAGACCTTGGTGGCGGCGGCGTCGATCCTGTTGGTCGTCCTCGGAGCCGTCGTCCTGGCGGGGGTCGCCACCGCCATCGGCTGGTCAGTCATCTCCGCGGGAGGTGTCACCTTCTTCACGGTCTTCGTGACTGCCACCGCGGGCCTCACCGCTCTGGTGATTCTCGTTTGGCTTGGCGTGTCGGTGACTTTCGGCAGCCAGGTAATCGCAATCGAAGACACCGGACCCGCTTCCGCCCTCGCCCGCAGCTTCTCCCTTGTACAGCGCCGCTGGTGGGTCACCCTGGGCTATGTACTCGTAACCGCACTGATCGTCTCCGCTGCTTCCCAGATCATCAGCATCGGTTTAGTGCCGCTCCTCCTGATAGGTACCGCAGTCCCCGCCGTTCTTGGCATCGCATTCGGAGCCTCGGCGGTGCTCCAAGGTCCGCTGCTGGCCGTCATAGCGGCCGCGTATGCCATCTGGTACGTGGACCTCAGGGCGCGCAAGGAGCCGCTGTTGGCAGATCAGTTGGTGTGATCGATCGAAGTCTCAGGCGGCGGCGCCATGGCAGCGCTTGTACTTCTTCCCGCTGCCACACGGACAGGGGTCGTTCCGGCCCACCTTCTCCTCGGAGCTGAGCTTCTTCGTCGCTGGCTTACCCCCTCCGGTGGGGTTGGCCTCGACACGCTGCGGCTGGATTTTGGGTCGGGCCACTTCGACGTGATAGAGATAGCGAACCGAATCCCGCTTAACGGACTGGACCATGTCCATGAACATGTCATACCCCTCCCGCTGATATTCGGTGAGAGGATCTCGCTGCCCCATCGCCCGCAGTCCTATACCTGACCGGAGGTAGTCCATCTCCGAGAGATGCTCCCGCCATTTGTTGTCGATGATCGACAGCATCACCGACTTCTCGACCTTGGGCATCAGGTCTTTGCCCAGCTCTTCCTCCCGCTCCTCGTAGCGAGTGAAGGCCTCGTCTACGGCGAAGTCGATGACATCCTCGATGCCGTCGCTGCCCTCGAACTGTGAGCTGTCGATTTTCGTCGGGAAGAACTGCTCCAGCTCTCGTTTCAGGGCATCCCAGTCCCAGTCGCTCTTGGGGACGTCGCCGAAGTGCAGTTCGACGACATCGGTGATGGCGTCCTCGATCCAGTCGTCGATCAAATCCTCCGAGGCGGTTCCTTCGAGGATCGAGTTACGCCACGCGTACACGTTGGCACGCTGGGTGTTCATCACCTCGTCGTATTTGAGGACGTTCTTCCTGATCTCGAAGTTCTGCGACTCGACCTGGCGCTGGGCACGCTCGATCGACTTGCTGACCATCTTCGCCTCGATCGGCTGGTCTTCGGGCATGTTGAGCCGTTCCATGATTCCCGACACCCATTCGCCCTGGAACCGGCGCATCAGCTCGTCCTCGAGCGACAGGTAGAACCGGCTCTCCCCCGGATCACCCTGACGTCCGGAACGACCGCGGAGCTGGTTGTCGATACGGCGCGACTCGTGACGCTCGGTGCCGACGACGTAGAGACCGCCTGCTTCTATCACCCGTTCTTTGGCGGGCTGGATCTCGGCTGCGTACTCCTCGGTGAGCTTGTGCAGTAGCTCATCGTAAGAAGGGTCTGAAGGTTCGATCCCGCGCTGTTTCAATTCGGTTATCGCCATGCCCTCGGGGTTGCCGCCGAGCATGATGTCGACACCGCGTCCCGCCATGTTCGTGGCGACGGTTACCGCCCCGGGTCGACCCGCCTGGGCGATGATGTCGGCCTCCCGGGCGTGGTGCTTGGCGTTGAGAACCTCGTGTTTGACGCCGATCTTGTCGAGGGCATTGGACAGCTTCTCCGAATTCTCAATCGAGACGGTGCCCAGAAGGACCGGCTGGCCCCTGTCGTTGCGCTCCTTCACGTCCTCGATGAGGGCCTGGTATTTGCCGTTCTCGGTCTTGTAGACGAGGTCGGCCTGGTCGATCCTGGCCAGGGGGCGGTTGGTCGGGATCACCGCGACCTCGAGGTCGTAGATCGAGGCCAGCTCCGCGGCCTCGGTCTCCGCCGTTCCGGTCATGCCGGCGAGCTTGTCGTACAGCCTGAAATAGTTCTGGAGGGTGATGGTGGCGAGGGTCTGGTTCTCCTCCTTGATCGCCACACCTTCCTTGGCCTCGATGGCCTGGTGGAGGCCTTCGGAATAGCGACGGCCCTCCAGCACGCGGCCGGTGAACTCGTCCACGATCTTCACCTCGCCGTGGTCGACGAGATACTCGTTGTCACGGTGATAGAGGGCCTCCGCCTTGAGGGCGGTCTCGAGGTGATGCACGAAGTCCACCGCTGCGTGGTCGTAGAGGTTCTCGACACCGAGAATCTGCTCCACCCGGGTCACGCCCTCCTCGGTTACCAGCACCTGGCGCTTCTGCTCATCGACCTCGTAGTGGACCTCGGGCTGGAGACGACGGGCGATCTTGGCGAAGTCGCGGTACCACTTAGCTGTGTCGGCAAGCTTGCCCGAGATTATGAGGGGCGTCCTGGCCTCGTCGATGAGAATGGAATCGACCTCGTCGACTATCGCGTACGGATGACCCCGCTGCACACGGTTCTCGGCGGCCATCGCCATGTTGTCTCTCAGGTAGTCGAAGCCGAACTCGTTGTTCGTCCCGTAGGTGATGTCGGCCTCGTAGGCGGGGTGACGGTCGGCCACGGGCATCGCGTTCTGGATCAGTCCGACGCTCACTCCGAGGAAGTTGTAGATCTGGCCCATCCACTCGGCGTCACGACCGGCCAGGTAGTCGTTCACGGTGACCATGTGCACGCCCTTGCCGGTCAGGGCGTTGAGGTAGGCGGGCATCGTCGACGCCAGGGTCTTACCCTCACCGGTCTTCATCTCGGCGACCATGCCGCTGTGCAGGGCGGCCGCGCCCACGATCTGGACGTCGAAATGCCGCTGGCCGAGAGTCCGCTTGGCTGCCTCCCGGACGGTGGCGAAGGCCTCGACCTGGATGTCGTCGAGCGCCTCACCTCCCGAGATGCGGTTTTTGAACTCGATTGTCTTGGCTTGCAGCTCTTCGTCGCTGAGCGCCTCGTACTCAGGCTCGAGGTCGTTTACGGCGGCGGCGATGCTCTCGAAGTGTCGGAGAGTCTTGCCTTCGCCAGCGCGAAGCAACTTTTGAAAGATGGGCATCTGGCTCCCCAATGGTACCGGCCAACTGGACTTTGCCAGCTACCTGATGTTGATGAGCCCCTCCCGGTACGCCCAGTTAACCGCTTCGAAACGGGACTTCATTCCCAGTTTGTCGAGGATGTTGCGCACGTGGTTGCGGACTGTGTTCTCGGAGATGTACAGCTCGTCAGCGATCTCCTTCGAGGTCTTCCCATCCCCGACCATGCCGAGGATCTCGATCTCGCGTCCCGTCAACTCGGAACGCCGCATCGAGGCGGCCCCGTTGTGTCGCAACATGTCACGCAGAGCGGAGAACAACTTCCCGCTCATCGCCGGTGAGATCGCCGCCCCGCCGTCCAGCACCTCCTGCATCGCTGAAGCGATCCTCGGCAACGGCGTGTCTTTGGTCAGATAGCCGGAGGCGCCCGCCTTCACTGCCGCGAGGAGGTCTTCTGCTGACTCCGACGTGGTGAGGAGGACCACATGGCTCTTGGGGCTGGCCTTCTGAATGGTTCCGACCACCTCGAGGCCCGACATACCGGGCATGAGCAGGTCGAGCATCACCAAGTCGGGCTCGTGCTCACGAGCAAGATCGATCCCGGCCATCGCGTCGGCCGCGACAGCCACTACGTCGAACCCTTCTTGTGTAAATGCCGCCTTCAGTGCTTCGCGGAAAAGCTCCGCATCATCGACAATCAGAACGCTTGCCAAACTCTGTCCACTCCTGGCTTGGGACTTGTTACGCGTGAGCCGAGGGTAGACGGCTCCAGAACCACGTTCGCCGCGGCGATTGAGCGCACCAAGTCGACTCCTATCGCGTCCACCGCGGCCATGACTGTTGCCCCGGTGGTAATCACATCATCGACAACTAACACCGAAAACCTGAGCGGACTCCGGAGCCGGAACGGTGCGACGGGCACCGAGTGGTCCCTTCCGGCTCTTCTCGGGGCGTGGAGCGGACGTGCCAACGCATCGACCACGGGCACGCCGAGCCGTCTTGCCAGCGATCCCGCAATGACCCGTGCCGGATCGACTCCGTACTTGACTCTCCTGGTCAGTGCCCGGGGCACCGGAACCAGGGGAACAGGAGGTACCCGCCCCTCCAGCCGATCGGCGACCATCTCGGCGAAGTCGACCACACCCCGGTATTTCAGGTGATGGACCATGACCTTGGCCGCCCCCTGATGCTCGAAGCCGGCAACGACCCTGACCCCTTCGACCAACCGATCCGGCGCTGGCCGCAGTGTTCCTTGACACCGACGACAAAGCCGCCCGGAGGTCAGTTCATGACACGCGAGACACACCATGACACGGGTTTACCGCCCACGACCGACAAGAAGTATCAAGTATTAGGTATCAGGTATGAGGACTGCCCGGTTCAGTGGGTTTCAGTTCTAAAGGGGATTGCCGTTCCCGAGAGCAAAGCTGACCTCGAGAGACGGTCAGTCTTGATACTTCATACTTGATACTTCATACGGCGAGCGAAGCGAGCCTTAAGTCCCTTCCTGCCAGCCGCTCAGGTAGTCCTCCTGCTCCTGGGTGAGCTTCTCCAGGCCACCACCGAGGTGGGAGAGCTTGATCGACGCCACGTGCTCGTCGATCTCGGACGGAAGGGTGTAGATCTTCGGCTCCATCTCGTCCCGGTTGACGATCAGATACTCCGCAGCGAGGGCCTGATTCGAGAACGACATGTCCATCACATCTGCCGGATGTCCCTCGGCGGCGCCGAGGTTCACCAGACGGCCTTCGGCGGCCAGGAGGATACGACGCCCATCGGGCATGTCGAACTCCTCCAGGTTGTCCCGGATCTGGCGCCGGCCCGTGGCCTCGGCACGGAGCGCGGCCAGGTCGAGCTCGATGTCGAAGTGCCCGCTGTTGGCGAGCATCGCCCCATCCTTCATCTTGTTGAAGTGCTCCATCCGGAGGACGTGCTTGTTGCCGGTGACGGTGATGAAAACGTCTCCGACCTCGGCGGCGTCGTTGGCGGCCATCACCCGGTAGCCGCTCATCGCAGCCTCGAGTGCCCGCACGGGGTCGACCTCGACGACGATGACCTTGGCCCCGAGGCCATCGGCACGGTCGGCTATACCCCGTCCACAGTCGCCAAACCCGACGACCACGACGTTCTGACCCGCCAGGAGAATGTTGCTGGCCCGGATGATCCCGTCGAGGGTCGACTGGCCCGTCCCGTAGTGGTTGTCGAAGAGGTGCTTGGTCGCCGAGTCGTTGACTGCTACCACCGGAACCCGCAGAGTCCCGTCGGCCGCCATCGCCTTCAGCCGGATCACTCCAGTCGTGGTCTCCTCAGTAGAACCGATCACCTCGAGGTCGCGACGCTCCGTGTGAAGAATCGTTGCCAGGTCGGCTCCGTCGTCCATCGTGACCGCGGGAGCGTGGTCGAGGGCTGCGTTGATGTGCTTGTAGTAGGTGCTGTCGTCCTCGCCGCGGATGGCGAACACCGGAATCCCCTCGGCGACGAGGGCGGCGGCGACGTCGTCCTGAGTGGAGAGCGGGTTGGAGGCACAAAGGATGGGCTCGGCTCCGCCGTCACGGAGGGCCAGCATCAGGTTGGCGGTTTCAGCGGTGACGTGGAGGCAGGCGGCAACGACGTGTCCATCGAGCGGCTTCTCCTCGCGGAACCGCTCCCTTACGGTCTCCAGCACCTGCATGCGGCGGCCGGCCCAGGCGATGCGGCGTGCACCCCCCTCGGCGAGATCGGGGTTGGCTATGTCGTAGTTCATGTTTTCTCTCAGTCGTCGACGAGCAGCTTCTTCAGTTTCTCGATTGTCCCCACAGGCATGGGGTCAACGCCAAGTCGGTCGGCCAGCATCCATGACACCAGGTCACCCATGACGGTCAGTGAGATGAGCCGGGCGAGGCGGGATCGTCCCCGGGAACGCACCTCGGCCAACCAGGGGACGGCATCGGCAGTCAGCTCCCTGGTGTGGGAGATGCGCTTGTGGACGCGGTCGTGGTCCGACTCGTCAGACAGCGCGACGATACCGAGGTGGTCGCGTGTCATCTCCGGCATGGTCTCCCAGCCCACGATCTCGTTGTGGTCGAGCTCGGGCAATGTCGAGTACCAGGCCGGGACCTTGGCGTTCTCGTTGATCTGGGTCTTCCATCGTTGCGCCACCGCCGAGGAAACCGGCCCGCCCCCGTAGACGATCGAGATGCGGCCCTCCAACGCCCCGGCGATCTCCTCCGCTGCGGACCATGCATCACTTCCCTCAGCGGTCATCTCGTCGGCGAGGTCGGCTGCTTCGACGTAGGAGAGACGCTGGTCGTCGATCGAATTCGACCCCTCGAGGAGCCGGAGCATCGCTCCCACCATGTATCCGACGGCGGCGCGGGGCTGGAACCCGGTCGGCACGGTGACGGTGCCCCAGTGATGCTGGTCGGTGAGCTCGGCGAGCCGCCCTCCGGTGGTGACCGTGGCCACCGGCAGGCCCGACTCCCAGGCTGAGGTGACGATGTCAATGGTCTCTTCGGTGTTGCCGGAATAGGAGCCTGCGATGAGAAGGGGACGGACCCGGATCGCCCACGGTGGAATCGGTCCGTAACCCTTGTGGACGGCGACTCTTGTTCCCGTCGGCAGGGCTACCGCCGCGGCGTAATCCCCGGCGATCCCCGAACCCCCCATCCCGGCATACAACACCTCGGAAAAGGTTCCGATGTGGGGGGCTTCTACCTCCGAGGCCCAGCGGATCTGGTCGCCGAGACTCCTGATCTGGGAGAGCATGTCGGACATCAGCCGTCGGACCCGCCTTCCGCCCGCTCCACCAACATGATGGGGATGCCGTCCTCGACCGGATAGCGACGACCGCACTCAGTGCAGTGGAGACGGCTCGCGTCGACGTCTTCGTCCAGCTCCGCCTTGTCGACTGGACAGACAAGGATCTCGGCAAGCTTTTCATCGATGAGACTCATCGTTCTCCCTCCACTATTCGACTTACCTCGTCCACCAGAGAGGCTACGCCGGCTTCGTCCGGTGCCTCGGCGTTGAGACGAAGCAGGGGCTCGGTATTGGACGGACGAAAGTTGAACCACCTCTCCCCCAGGTCCACGGTGAGCCCGTCGAGACGGTCAACCGCGGCATCGGGGAAGCTGGCAGCCACTCTCTCCATGACTGCCTCCTGGTCGTCCACCTCGAAGTTGATCTCACCGGATGCGGCGTAGCGCTCTACTTCCTTGCGGATCTCCGACAAGGGCCGCCCGTCGACGCTCAGCACCTGGAGCAGGAAAAGCATGGCGAGCATTCCCGAATCGGCCCGGTAGTTGTCCCGGAAGTAGTAGTGGCCGCTGTGCTCTCCGCCGAAGATCGCTCCCGTCTCCGCCATCACCTGTTTGATATAGCTGTGCCCGACCCGGGTGCGGACCGGTGTGCCCCCGGACTCGGTGATTATCTCGGGAACCGACTTGGAGGTGATGAGGTTGTGGACCACCGACTCGCCCGGGTGCTGGGATAGGATGCGCCGGGCCACCAGGGAGGTCACAGTGCTTCCGCTGAGCGACCTCATCTGGTCGTCGAGGAAGAAAGCACGGTCGGCGTCGCCGTCGAAGGCGACACCCAGGTCGAAGTCGCCGGACGTCATCAGCGCTTTCAGGTCCTCGAGGTTCTCGGGAACCAGAGGGTCGGCCGGGTGGTTGGGAAATGACCCGTCGGGCTCCAGATAGAGTCCCTCGAGGGAGGCGTCGATCCTGTCGAATACCTGATGGATGGCCACTCCTGCCATCCCGTTGCCGCCGTCGGCTGCAACGCGGAGGGCGCCAATCGTGTCGGGTGGGACAATGTCGAAGAGGTGATCGACGTAGTCGTCGACGATGTCGGCGCTCTCCAGACTCCCTTCGGTCGCAGCATCCGGCTCCAACCCGGCGACGACGCTCTCTTCGATCTCGGCGAGTCCGGTCTGCTTGCCGATGGGTGCCGCACCCGGGCGGCAGAGTTTCAATCCGTTGTACTCCGGAGGGTTGTGGGATGCGGTGACTATCGCCCCGTGTACCTCCCGCGCCCCCGAGAAGTAGTAGACGGCGTCGGTGGGCACCTCACCGAGATCGATCACGTCTCCTCCTGCCGATCGAATACCTCCGATGAGGGCAGAGGCAAAGCCTGGACTGGACGCCCGGCAGTCGCGGCCCACGGCCACCGTTGCGGCGTCGAGCCGGTCGACCAAGGCGATTCCGATACGTCTGTAGAGCTCTTCGTCGAGCTCGCCACTATGGGCGCGTCCCCGGATGTCGTATGCCTTGAAGATTGCTGAAGGATTCACGGGAGTGGGAGTGTAGGGGTCGGTCCGACGACCACCGATTCGCTTCTCAGCAGGTGTGCGTATTGCTGGCGGGAGCAGTTGATACGCCCACGACCTTGCGATGGATGGCACGTACACTGCGCCAGCATCCATGGCCTCTTCCATATCCATAGTCGTGCCGGTCTACAACGAGGCCGACTTCATTCCCGTCGCCCTCCCGAAGCTGATCGCAGCCACGGAGGAGGTCGATACTCCGTGCACGATCCGCATCGTGGAGAACGGCTCCACCGACAACACCGCCGAGGTCGCCAAGAAGACAGCGGGAGACGCCAACGTCGTCGTCGACTCCCTCCCCACGCCCGACTACGGCGCGGCGATGCGACACGGTTTCCTCGAAGCCGACGGCGACTGGGTAGTCAATTTCGACATCGACTACTTCTCGGCCGCATTCTTGAAACAACTGCTCGAACAGCCCGACGACGTCGACCTGGTCATCGGATCGAAGCGCGATCCCGCGTCGGAGGACCGTCGCCCGCCCATCAGACGCGTCGCCACCAGGGTCTTCAACCTTCTTCTGACGGTCATCCTCCAATCGAATGTCACCGACACCCATGGGATGAAGGGCTTCCGGCGGGACCTGGTGGACGACCTGGTTCCGGAGGTGGTCAGCACCGAAGACCTGTTCGATACCGAGCTGGTGGTACGCGCCGAGCGGGCCGGCTACACGATCGTCGAGGTACCTGTCGTGGTCGAGGAGATGCGGACCGCACGTTCGTCCCTGATAAAACGGGCCCCGCGCACCGTGGTTGGACTGATCAGGATGAGGCGTCTTCTTCGGAGTAGTTGACCCGCCGCTGCCAGAGCACCACACCGCCGACGACAAGCAGTGAGGCGATGCCCCCGAAAGTGAGGATCTTGCCTCCGGTCTCGGCCCAGGTGTCGCCGAACTCGATAACAACCTGTTCCTCAGTGGGCACCACGACCATCAGGGACGGCGAGGCACGCCACGGACCGTCGGCTCCGGTGGCCTCCCAGTTCGGGAAGTAGGAGACCTTGACCATGTGGGGTACACCGACGGCCTCGGTGGTGAAAGAGATGCGGTGATGGTCCACCACGATGTCGGAGACGGCGTTCTCGGGTACATCCAGGGCAACGTCAGGTCGCTCGTCGAGAGAGTCGATGCGCGGCCAATCCTCAGGTCCATCGGCCACCACCCAACGATGGAGATTGTCGATGTCGTCGTACCACTCGAGGGAGAAGTCGTGGAAGCTGGGGCGGTCCTCTCCGTCTGAGCCGGTCGCTGTCCCCGACCCGATCATCGAGGCCAGGAGTCCGCGCTCTGACACCTCGTAGACGGCGGGCCGGTGAGTTGCCGGCACCACAAGGTCGGTCTCGGGGAGCCTGAAAATATGGAACGGATCGGTGACGGCGATCTCCTCGAAGCCCTCGATCTCGTTGGCCTTCTCCGCCGCCTCGGGTGTGAACGAGACGTAGTACTCCACTCCGTAGAGGTCCATGTGTCGCAGGCCGCGCTCCATCTCGAAGGTGTGATATCTGAGACCGGGTACCGGATTGGAGGGCTGGTGGGACATCTCGGAGTGGTTGATGAAGTGAAACGGGGTCGTGAGCGACGACTCGAAGTAGAGCCCCTCCATCGACTTGTGCGACCCCTCGGTCCAGTAGGGAATGAGCATCGGCGACATAGGGGTCCCGTATTGGTTGAGATCGCTGTTGCTCTCCCACATGACCCGACCTTCGGGCAGCCCGTCCAGCTCGACCATCAGCGCCTGGTATTCGGGCCACGGCTCCTTGGCCTCATAGCCCTCGTAGTTCCACTTCGCCCACCCGTCGATGAAGGTCACACCTGCCGCGGCCCCCAGCACCACGACCGCCGCCGCCGTCGCGGTGAGAAAGCTGCGGGTGTTCAGCGTCGACGACATCAGCCAGGTGGCTCCCAGGGCGGCGATCCCAGAAGCTACGACCACGATCCACGCCCAGTCGGGGAACTCGGTGGAGTCGATGACCAGACCGGTGGCGACGGCGAAACTCACGGCGATTACCCCGCGCGCCCAATGGGAAGGCACCCTGCTCGGAAGACGGCGGGACATCCACATGACGGCAACGCCGAGGCCGAGCGCGGCGAAAAAGGCCACCCCGAAATACCAATAGGGAAGAAGTCTTCCGTTCCACAGCTTCCACCGCTCCCCGCCGAACAGGTCGGGCAGTAGCTCGGGAAGAACGCCGGGAAGCGGAAAGTAGATGACCGGGAGAAGCGTGGCTGCCAGGAGCGGGATCACCCGGTTGGTCTTGCGCACGGCCCAGACTGCGGCCGGGATCGCCGCGGGTAGGAGCAGCCAGACCTCGACGGGAAAGATCTCCTCCCACCGGCTCAAGGGCGTCCACGCCATGTCCGAGCTCAGTCCGATCCGGGCGACCAGAGGCAGTGCCCAGAACGCGGCGATGGCGAACCCCCAGAACCACGTCAGCAGCGTTCGCCACCTTCCACCGTTCCAGGCGAGAACGAAGAGGGAGGCGAAGATGATCACGATCGTCGTCAACACGTGTGACAGTGCGGTGAGAGCGAGGGTGAGCGCCGCCCATTTGACGTATTTGTTGTCGTCCCTGACGGCCTTGATCAGAAAGCCGAGATAGACCAGCGACAGGGCAAACGACCACGAGTAGGAGAACTCCCCGGCCAGCGTCGAAGCCGCATTGCCCCCGTATATGGAGTAGCTCTCGTAGAAGACGAAAACAGCACCCGACCCTGCGGCGACCAGGCTGATGTTGCGGCCGAGATTCAGCGCTCTCGTGTGGAAGTAGATAGCCGGAGCCATCGCCAGCAGCCCGAGCACCGTGACGATCTTGAACGCCACCCCGTAAGGGAGGAAGAAGTCGAGGGCGACGATCACCAACGACGGAAGCGGGAAGTAGAAGTAGAAGGCGGGAAAGCCGGCGAACCAGTCGTTGGACCAGCCCAGGATGCGGCCGGCCGGCAACAGCACGTCACGGAGGAAGGCTGGACCGAGCACGTGAGCACCGGTGTCCCCTCCGGTGGGTGTCGTCGACGAGAGGATCAACCCCGGGTTCATCACGATGAGGATGACGAGGGATGTCGCGACCAGGATGATCGCCGGGAGGGGTGGGATGCGCCGCAGCGTCTCCCGGATTGTGGTCACTGTCGTGCTTGGCGGACTATCTCCAGGACCTGTGCGACGTCGATGTCGACGCCTTCACGATTCCACCACTTCTCTTCACAGTTGTGACACCAAAAGAACAGGACTTCGGTGCCATCAGGCAGCACGTGCTCGATCTCCAGCACGTCGTCCTGTGAGCAGCGTGGACAATTCATGAATGACGCCATGGTAAGTGTGGAAGGCCTTTACGACAACGACTGAGAACGCTACTCGTCGAGCAGGCGCCCTATGTAGCGACTCCTTCTCTTTCCGTCCTCGGTCCAGTACGCGTACCAGTAAGGGCCGTGCGGGCACTTGGTGCATCCGGTCTTGCCACATCGGACCATTTGTTTTCTGAGGCTGACGTTGCGGCCGTCGGTCGGATCCAGAGCACCGGTTCGCTCCAGTTGCGCCTTGGTGAGTATCTGGAGACGCCGCAGACCGTGCTCGTCGAGATCTTTGACCGCATCGAGGAGGTCCCGGTCTAGTGCCCCGGCCATCCGATTCAGGCCACTTGCACCGGAGCGAAGAGACGGGTGACCGTGCGACGGTCGGTGAGAGTCCAGCCGTGAGGCGGAGTCATCCGGTCGGCATGATCAGCGCAAAGCAGGTATCCGAGGTTGGAGACGGGATCGCTCAGGTCGTCCATCCAGACAGCGCCGTCCGAATAGTTGAAGGTCATTACCGCAGCGGCGGGCGCACCGCATCTCGTACAGCTAACTGTCATGCCACCACGGTAGGGATCGCGAAAACCCAATCCAAGGACCCAGGCGGGCGAGCGTGTTCCGGAACCCAGGGTTACACACGTCGCCCAGCGACGTCTCCAGCCCACAGAACAACCACGGGCTGGCGGCAGCCGCGAACCTAGGGTTACACACGTCGCCCAGCGACGTCTCCAGCCCACAGAACGAACACGGGCCAACCCCCGACGGATCGTCAGCTCAGATGGGAAAGGGCCTTGTCGGGTTGGCCCGGGTAGAGCCGGCCCCGGCCACCTTCTTCGATGATGGCCACGGCGGGAACCGCATCGACAGCGAAGTCGCCGAACGGAGCCGGATCGTCCTCCCAGGCGTACTCGGTGTAGCCGTCTTCGCCGAGGCGGGAGTCGAGTTTCGCCCGCGCCTGCTCGCACGTGGGGCAGGTCGCCGAGGAGAAGAAGTAGACCCCGGGAGCCTTGTCGGCGACCTCCACAGTGCGAATCGGCCGCCGGGATCGCCACCGTTGTATGAGGATGACGCCAGCGGCCACCGCCAGCGCCCCGGCGACCAACCCGACGCGGGCCCAGATCTCATCCATCTTGAAGAGGGATCCCCATTGCCGCGGTGCCCGTGCCATCGTGCGAGGACGTCCACAGCGCCACCACAGGGCCGGTGGCCTCGACCCGGTAGCCGTCGGCGGCAACCAGATCGACAGTGAGGACTTCCTCCGCACCGATTTCCAGGTCACGGACGATCGAGTTGTCGGATAGGGATCGGATCGACACTGTCACCGTCTCGATTCCCGAGTTGAGGACCGTGATGGTGGCCGATCCTCCCGGTGGCCCGCTCGCTCCCGGGAGAAGCCAGACGGGGGCGTCGACCTCGCTGGCGGTCGTCCTTGCCAGCCCTTCCGGCGAGTCGATCCAGAGGAGCGGCACCACCGGGCCGGTCGTGATCACGCGCACTGCGGCTTCGTCAGCGGTAATCGCCGCCAAAGGTACGGTGACCGAGCCCCGCCCGTCGATAGTCCCGGTGTCATAACCCTCGACGAAGCCGTCCGGCCCGTACAGGTCTACCTGATACTCCACCTCGGCACTCTCGGGGTTTGCGATTCGCATCTGCTTCGTCCCCTCTCCGGGCGGCACCGGCAGCCACCAGTCCTGGGCGGGAGCAACTGCCCGCCAGAGCGCGCGCCGGTCATCGATCGTCTGCCGCCCGTAGGCCAACACCGACCCGCGGGTGGTCTCGATTTCAGCCGCGATGCCCTCCCGGCCGGGGATGATCTGGGTCAGGTCGAGGGTGATAGTGCTCAACGGTGGGACAGTCACAGCGTTGAACCGATCGCTCGACTCCACCCCGGCGTCGCTGGTCACGTTCAGATCGACCGAGGCCTCACCGGCGTAGGGATTGATCAACTGGATCTCGAACATCGATCCACTGATCGTCGATCCACCGGATATAAAGGTCTGGGCGGTGGGGGTGTCGACACAAATCTCTGCGGTCCTCGATCCGGGCCCGGTGGTCACGACTCCGGCCGCAGTGGTCGCTGACGGCATCTCAACCAGCCCGCCGGCCACACCAACCGCATCGGCATCGGCTGCCGGAACTGTCACCGCTCCGCTCCCACCTGTCCTGAACTCAACAGCCCCGGTCTCGCTCCCGGCGGCAAACGTGGAAAGCCTTCCCTGGCCGTTGATCGATGAGAGCACGGACACCGCGGTCTCGTTGTCCCCGGACTGGACTATGGGACAGATCGCTATTGGCGGGGCCTCCGATGCCGGGACCGGGTCGAGTTCAGGATCGCCACGACCGGGCAACAGGGCGGTGGCCACTGCGAGCCCGACCATCACGAGCATTACTGCGTATTTCACGTTCGCCTCCTGCCCACGGCGATCATTGCGATAGCACCGACCACCAGCAGAATCGAGGCTATGGGTAGGGCCATTTCCGCCGACGACGCTGCATACCAGGCGCGACCGGCACTGCCGTCCACCGTGACCGCCCAACCGTCTCTGGATGAGTCGGGCTCCCAGCCGTCGGCGTAGTTGACCGCCAGCGGCACCCGATCGTCAATGCTCTCCCCCTCGAATCCCGTTCCAGACGGCAGCCAGGAAGTGTCCTCAGTCCCGGCGATACGCACCGAGTTCCTGTTCTCGTACACCCTCGATTGGGGGTCGAGCGGGGTCGGAACCAGGTCGAGCTGAGCAAGAAGGGCTTCATCAAGCACGAACTCGGGACCTTCCAGCACGACCCAGTCGATGGCGAACGGGGCCAGTGTGTGGCCCGGGCGCAACTCGGCGCCCGATGCGATCTCCGCGAGCGCCTGCTCGAGTTGAGCGTCGCCATCCCTCTCCGGCGGCAGCCACACCTCGCTCTGGGTGGTCCCCACGCCGTCGAGCACCCGAAACCAGAACCCGGGACCGGCTCTGGCGTCTCCGGGGATCTCGTCACGGTCGGTCGACGCGTAGAGAATGCGGCCCGGTCCGCTCTCCTCCGCCAGAGTCGTGGCAAAGGCGAGACGATCGTTCACATCACCGGACGGGAGCCCAAGACGCCCATTGAGGAGAGGGCCGAGTGAAATGACGAGGATCGCCACGCCACCTACCAGGGCGATGATGCGGTACGGCCGGCGGGTGAAACCGTCGAGCGATGCCGACACCACCAGCGCCGCACCGAATGAGGCGAGGACCAGGGTGGCCTGCTGAACCCCGGGGGCGAGATGAACGAACCTCGATACGGCTAAAGCGCCGAGAGCGAGCAAACCGCCGGTGAACCCGACCGTGCGCAAGCGGGTTCTGTCCATGACGAACGGCACCGCACCTAAGAGGATGACAAGCGGCCACAAGCCTTTCACTTCCACGGCGAGACTCCCGGATGGGTCCAGGATCCAGCCAGGACTACCGAGGATGAACGCCAGACCCACCACACCGGAGACCAGACTGGCAAGCGACAGGAGGAAGCTCGCCCGGTCGCCACCGAGCAGTCGCCAGACCGCCACCGTCACCAGGGGCGCAACGGCGAGAAGCGGCGACAGGGAGGCAAGCACCAACCCGGTGACCACAGCCCAGCCCACATAGGTGAGACGGCTCCGCCCAAACTCGTGGGGGTGGATGAACACCGACCTGACGGCCCAGGGCAGTACGGCAGCGGCAGCGAGGGCGAGCCACGATCCTCTTCCGGTGAGTAGGGCGGTGCCCGGCCCGGCGATGAGGACAAGACCGGCGAGATATCTCCCGGGCCCGCGCAGACCGATGCGACCGGCGAGACGACCCATCCCGACGATGCCGGCGAATGCCAGGGCCACGGTGAATATCGTCCGCGCGGCCCCCTCGGCGCCGAACCATATGAGCGATATGACCCCGGTGAGACCCGTTGCCGGGTGGACCGGCGCCGGGGAACCGAGGCCGGTGGCATTCCACCCCGCGAACCAGCGCTGCAGCGCCACGGTCGGGGCCTCAAAAGGAAACGAAAAGCCGGTGTTGGGCATCCCGACGAACACCAGCGACCGCGCCGCCAGGAACACCACCACCGCCGCCACCATGGCTCCCCAGATGCCGGGAGACCCCCAGACACGACGTGTCCCCCTGGCCAGAGCCTGGTCGTCGTCGAACAGCGACAGGACTCTTCCGCTGACCTCTTCGCCGATGGCGCGGAGACGGATCGATCCCTTGGCCTGGAACCTGAAGAGCTCCTCGTCGCCCTCGGAGCGAACCGACTTGAGCCGGCGACGCTGTACGAACGTGGAGGGCAGCCGGAAGAGGTTCCACGCCCACGAGTACAGATGACGGACCAACGGCTTCCAACGCAGAAGCAGCAGGCTGGCAAGCGAGTCGACCAGCGACACCAACAGGTCGTAGGGCACCACCCACAGAAGCGTCAGCGGCTCGTAAGCGATGAGCATCGCTCGCATCCGCCCCGCCTGCTCCCGCCATCCGGTGCCCCGGTCACCACAGCGAGCCTGGTGGTATACCTCAGAGGAGGGAACGGAGATCACCTTCCCACCTGCAAGCCGGGCACGCTGGGAGAAGTCGAGACCCGCGGCCACCGGGGGCAGCTTGGGATCGAGACCGCGGAGGCCCTGAGCGAGGTCGCGGCGCACGAGCATCGACGCCGACCGGACGAAAGCCACCTCGCGCACCACGTCGTACTGCTGGAGATCGATCTCCCCTTCGTCGAGACCCGAGTAGGGCTCTCCGAAGACGTCAGTCGCCCCGCCTACCGACTCCAGTTCGTCCATGGTCCCGGCCTTGAGCAGCTTGGAGCCGGCCAGTGAAGCTTCGTTCCTCTCGATCTCGGAGATGAGAGCCGAGAGGGCGTCCGGACGGGGCCGGGCGTCGGCATGGAGCAGCCACAGGTAGTCGACCGAGGAATCCGTGGACGTTACGGCCTCCTCCAAGCTGGCGGCTGTAACCACATCGTCGTCGAGGTCGAGATCCTCGCCGATGACCACGACCTCCGGAGCGGGTTCGTAGACTTGCCGTCCCACTACCGACAGGGCAGCCTCGAGGTCGGCGCCGGGAACCGCGGTGAGAAGGACTCTCACCTTCGGCGGACGCGGGATGTCGGCGGAGATATCAGTGTCCGCGACCTGCGGAGTGGTTTGGGACATGCGAACTGACATTGTGAACGGGTGCGTGACACTGAGCAATACGGGAATCGACCGGTAGCGGAAATGAAGGTCGTTGAACTGTCCGGAGGGGTGGGTGGTGCCCGCATGGCGCGGGGCCTGGCTGCCGTCCCCGAAGTCGATCTGACTGTCATCGTCAACGTTGGAGACGACGCCTCCAATCACGGGCTTCACATCTCTCCCGACCTGGACACCGTTGTCTACACGTTGGCCGGCGTCGAAGGGCCCCGGGGTTGGGGACGGGCCGACGACACCTTCACCTTGAACAACGAGCTGGGCCGGTTCGGGGTCGACAACACTTTCCAGTTGGGCGACCGCGACCTCGCCCTCAAGCTGTTCCGCACCAACGAGCTGGCCAACGGAGCCAGGCTGTCGGATGTTACGGCGAGGATCGCCAGGGCTTTCGACGTGAGCCCGACGGTCCTGCCCGCCAGCGACGAACCCCTGCGCACCATGGTGCGGACCGCCGACGGTTGGCTGACCTTCCAGGAATACTTCGTGAAGAGAGGCCATCGGGACGAAGTCGTGGAGCTTCGCTTCGACGGTGCTGAGGATGCGGCGCCGGCGCCAGGGGTGCTCGAGGCAATCCGGGACGCAGACATGGTGATAATCGGACCATCCAACCCTCCCCTGTCGATCTGGCCGATACTCGAGATCGGAGACGTCCGCTCGGCCGTGGCCACCCACCCGTCGGTGACGGCGATAAGTCCCCTCATTGGAGGCAAGACCGTGAAGGGCCCTGCCGATCGGGTGATGACCAGCCTGGGCCTCCCCCCGGGGAACCGGGGAGTGGCCGTCGCCTATGAGGGGATCGTACACAGACTTGTCATCGACCCATCCGACGGTGACGATGCTTCATCCATGGGAGACATCGAGGTGCTCGTGACCCCAACCCTGATCAAGGAGCCGGAGGCGGCAGCCCGTCTCGCCGCCGAGCTGGTCGGTCTGTGAGCCTCGAAGTCCATCCTCTGCTCGGGGTCGGGCTCGTCTCCAGGGGAGATGACGTCGCCACGATCCTCGAACCGGCACTGCGAGAGATCGGGCCGGAGCAAGGCGACGTTCTCGTCGTCACCCACAAGATCGTCTCCAAGGCGGAGGGAGCCGTTCGGGAGATCCAGGGGGACGAGGAAGTGTTCAAGAGACAGCTCGTGGAGGAGGTGGCCCGGTCGATCGTGCGCAGGAGGGGCGATCTCATCATCGCCGAGACCAAACACGGGTTCGTATGCGCCAACGCCGGAGTGGATCGATCGAACGCCGATCCGGGAACGATGATCCTCCTCCCCGACGACCCCGACCGTTCGGCGCATCGCATACGGGCAAAGCTCCACCAGAGTGTCGGCGTCGATCTCCCCGTGATCATCTCCGACACCTTCGGACGGCCGTGGAGGGTCGGGCTCACCGACGTTGCCATCGGTGTCTCCGGTCTGCTCCCGATTCTGGACCTGATCGGCACCAAGGACTGGGCGGGACGTGAGCTGGACGTGACCGAGGTGGCCGTGGCCGACGAGCTGGCTTCAGCCGCCGACCTGGTGATGGGCAAGGCCTCCGGCGTCCCCGCCGCCCTGATCAGAGGCTACGACGGCCCCCGCGGCGAGGGACGCGGCTCCGACCTGGTGAGACCGGTGAACGAGGACCTGTTTCGGTAGCTCGCTGCGCTCGCTGTATGAGGTATGAAGTATGAGGTATGAAGTACTGGCCATCTCTCGAGGTCAGCTATACGCCCGGGAACGGCTATCTCTCCTCAATGTGAAACCCAAGGAACCGGGCAGTCCTCATACTTGATACTTCAGGGAGCGGCAGCGACCGATACCTGATACGGCGTAGCGAAGCTACGCCCTCGGCCTGCCCAATCCCCAATAATCCAGGCCGGCGGCACGGACTGTCGCCGCGTCCAGGAGGTTGCGGGCGTCGACGACGCGGTGTCCCTTCATCGCCGCGGCGACCTTCGGCATATCGACCGTGGAGAACTCGGGCCACTCGGTGACGACGAGCAGCACGTCGGCGTCGGTAACGGCCTCGAGCGGGTCAGCCGCCATGGTGAGCTCGTCGCTCCACGCCTCCGGGTCGTAAGCGACGACCTCGGCACCGTCCTTTTGCAGCAGACGGGCAATCCGCAACGCAGGTGATTCCCTGACGTCGTCGGTGCCTGCCTTGAAAGCGACACCCCACATGGCGATGCGACGCCGGTGGAGACCACCGCCGGCGGCCTGGCGCACCTTTTCGGCCACCCGTCGGCGCTGCTCGTGGTCCGCCTCGATCACAGCCCGCAACAGCTGGAAGTCGTAGCCGGCGTCCCCGGCGACACTGATTAGTGCCGCGGTGTCCTTCGGGAAACACGACCCGCCATAGCCGGGACCTGGCTGGAGGAAGTGAGGACCGATGCGGTGGTCGAGGCCGATCCCCCTTATGACGTCGACGACGTCGGCTCCCACGGCCTCACAGACGTTGGCGAGGGCGTTGGCGAAGGTGAGTCGTGCCGCCAGATAGGAGTTGTTGGCGTACTTGATCATCTCCGCCGATGTCGGGTCGGTGACCAGCACCTCGGTGTCGATGCTGCGGTACAGGGAAGCCACCTTCTCGGCGTCCGCCGGGTCGTAGGCACCGACGACGATGCGGTCGGGCTCCATGAAGTCGTCGACTGCTCTGCCCTCCCGCAAGAACTCGGGGTGGGACACGAGACGGGCCGGGCTTCCCAGGTCGGCGAGTCGTTTCCGCAGTTCGGCTGACGTTCCGGGAGGCACGGTGGACTTGATCACGAACAACGTGTCGTCTCCGACCTCATTGGCCAGCTCGTCGATCACTCCATGCACGAATGTGAGGTCGGCTCGTCCGTCCTCGGACTCGGGCGTGGGAAGGCAGAGGAAGACCATCCCGACGCCTTTGACCGCCTCGACATTGGAGTTGTGATAGCTGATCGTCTCGTGTTCGACGGCGCGGTTCAGCAGGTCGGGAAGACCCTGTTCGAAGATCGGAACCTCTCCGGCCTCGAGTTGGGCGACCCGTTCTGCGTTGGCCTCGCCTACCCGGACCTTGTGACCGAGGTTGGCCAGCCCCGCGCCTGTGACGAGACCGACGTATCCCGCACCAATGATTGCTACATCCACCTGTCCCACATCCTTACGTGTGTCGCGTTAACGCGTCCTATGAGGCGTCGGACCCCACTATGACGACGGCGTCGTATCCATTATCGACAGATCCGGAAGTGACTACACCGAATCCCAATGCCGAGACTATCGCCTCGCCGTCTTCGCTGCCTTCGGGGACGATCACGCTGGTCTGCTCGTATGAGCTCGAGTCTGCGTTGCCGACGGACTCCACCGCAAAACCGAGTGACTCGAGCTCCTCGGCCATCTCCCCGGCGGCACCGGCGCTGCCGTTGCCATTGAGGACCTCGATACGAAGCGGCTCATCGGCCACGACGTCCCCTCCCCTGAACCCGGCCAGCATCTCGTCGGCATCTGGCTGCTGGGCGATCTGATAGGAGGCACCGTCGATGTTCTCGGTGTAGGTCGGGAGGGTCATTCCTTCGATAGAGCCGGCAAGGATCCCCTTGAAGTTCCACACCATCGACGCCACCGACTCCCCGGCGAGGGCGCCGTCGATGGTCATGTGCCGCGACATGGAAGAGGCGATGCTGCCGGCCTCGGCGATGGAACCCGGGCGTTTGAGACTGGACACCATGGCCCTGATGACCTCCTGCTGGCGCTTGGTGCGGCCGATGTCGTTGGCCTCCACGGACACCCAAGAGCCGTTGCGAAGCTCCTGGTAGCTACGCGACCGGGCATAGGCGAGAGCCTCGGCTCCGTCGAGCGTCTGGGCACCGGCATCGACGTTCAGCCCCGACTTGGCGTCACGTGCCGGGTAGGGGAAGGACATCTCGATGCCGCCCACCTCGTCGATTAGAGCCTGGAACCCGACGAAGTCGATCTGCACGTAGTGGTTGACCTCGACGTCGAGGTTTCTCTTCAGAGTCTCAACGAGCAGACTCGGTCCGCCGAAGGCGTAGGCGGCGTTGATCTTGTTGGTCCCGTGTCCGGGGATCTCCACCCGCAGATCACGGGGAATGCTCAGCATCCGGGCCGACCCGGTGTCAGGGTCGACGCGAACCAGCATGACGACGTCGCTGCGCTCACCGCCTGCTCTCCCGAAGTTGGTCAGATCGTCCAGACCCTCCCTGCTGTCGGAACCGACGACCAGGAATGTGCGGACTTCACCCGAACCCGGATCGAGGGCGTCCACCACCTCGTCGTCGGTTCCCGCACCGGAGAGGAGGTTGTTACCTGTGTTGACCGCCCAGATGAACCCGAGCACGGCGATATTGGCCAGCACCAGCACGGTGATGGTCGTGATCTTGAACCACCTGGGCAGCCCGGATCGAGTGGATGAAGGGGGTGACGTCGTCATCGAGAATTAGACGACGACACATTACCCGGGGTTCCACTCTTAAAACCGTTTCCTCCCCCAGCGAGCGAAGCGAGCGTTGGGGGGTGTCGCCGAAAGCCACGGAGGGGGGCGAGGTCGCAGGCCGACCGATCTCCATCAGAATCGGTCCGCCGTTCAATCCCCATTAACCTGCCGCCAAACCAAACGGAGGTCTTTTCCTTGGCTGTGCTGTCCCACGAGGGGACATATCCGATTCTCTACGGGTCGTGGCCCATCCCCGTGGGCTCCGGTCATCGCGGTGGCTATATCGCCAGACCGGACGAGTCGGGCAAGGTCCCGGTCGTGTTCGTGGTGCCCGACATCGACGGACTGGGGAGCTTCGAGAAGCACCTGTGCCGCCAACTCGCCCGTCATGGCTTCGCGGCGATGTCGATCGACATCTACGGGCAGCAAGGAGACCCGCTGGATCTCTACCACTCGCTCCCTGACGAACACGCTCTCTATGTCCTCGACGAGTTGCACCAGTACCTCGTATCCGACGACATTGTGTGGAACGTCGAAGACCGGGTGGGTCTTCTCGGATCAGACGTCGGCGGCCGGTTCGCCCTCATCGCGGCCGCAACGAGAGACTGGGCGCGATCGCTGGCCATCTCCTGCACACCACTGACCGGAGACGAGGAGCGGAAACACCAGGTGGCCGACTACCTCGACCACCTGCCGGTTCCGGTCCTGGGCCTGTACGGAGCCGAGGATGAGCTGATCGATACCGCCACGGTCGACGAAGCACAGCGCCGGAACGACCACGGTCAGTGGCTCCTCTACGAGGGTGTCGGCCACGGATTCCTCGATATCGACGGTGAGAACTTCGACCAGTCGGCGGCCGACGACGCCATGGCCCGCGTCTTCGCTTTTTTCGAGGCCTCGTTGGCCAAGCCCGAGATCGAGGATCTGGGCTGACACGCAGCGCTGGTCACAACCCCTGGCTGCTGCCACCTCCCGAGTCCCTGACGTGGGAGACAGCGCCTGAATAGATGACTTCACGTCCGGAGTCCGTCTCCACCACCAGTCCCCCATCGTCGGCCACATCGACGGCCTTCCCTGACCCGTCCGGTTCCCACGTGATCTCCTGGCCGAGCGTCACACAGGCCTTGCGGTAGTCATCGATCGGCCATCCTTCGCCATCGATCATCTCCATCAGTTCGGCTCCCCACAGCGCTCCGATCTCGGCGTGGGCTTCCTCTCCCGGGTCTTCGGCGAACAGGGCGCCAGCACCCTCGGGCGGGGACGGCCACCACAGGTTCATCCCGAGCCCGATCACCGCCAGACCCCCGGAGCGCTCCACGAGGATGCCACCTGTCTTCGCTCCGTCGCGGAGTACGTCGTTGGGCCACTTCAAGGAGGTCCCCTCCGTCGCCCGGGTTGCGGCGACCCCCGCCATGAGGGACAGGGGCCTGGAATCGGCGGCCTCGAACGGCACCGCCAGTGAGGCTGCCAGGGCCCGATCGGCGTTGAGCCACCCGGCTCCCGATCGACCGCGACCCTGGGTCTGGCCCCGGGCAAGGACCAGCAGCGGCAGATCCTCGAACCGGTCCCGGGCGATGTCCTGGGTCGATGGGACCCGGTCGAGCCGTATTTGGAAATATGGTGTAGCCAACTTGCCTCCTGGCGAGTCGTACCAACAGAGATTACGGAGGAGCCTTGGAAACAGAGGCGCGCATCGAGCAACTGAGGGCGCTCAGGGAAGAAGCTCTGCATGCCGGCACGCAGCGGGCCGTGGCCCGCCAGCACGAAGCCGGCAAGCTGACCGCCCGCGAGCGGATCGAGGTGCTCCTGGACAAGGACTCTTTCAACGAGATCGATCAGTTCGTCAAACACCAGGCCACCGGTTTCGGTATCGAGGAGAAAAAGCCCCCCGGCGACGCCGTCGTAACCGGACACGGAACCATCGACGGGCGCCCGGTGTTCGTCTTCGCCGAAGACTTCACAGTGTTCGGGGGCAGTCTCGGAAAGGTCGTGGCCGACAAGATCTGCAAGATCCTCGACATGGCCATGGACACGGGAGCGCCGGTGATCGGCCTCAAGGACTCCGGTGGCGCCCGGATCCAGGAAGGCGTCTCCTCTCTCGACGGATACGGACGGATCTTCGAGCGCAACGTGAGGGCCAGCGGGGTCATCCCCCAGATCTCGCTGATCATGGGCCCCTGCGCCGGCGGCGCCGTCTACTCCCCCGCCCTCACCGACTTCGTGTTTCAGGTCGACAAGACGTCTCACATGTTCATCACCGGTCCTGACGTCATCAAGACGGTCACGGGCGAGGAGGTCACCATGGAGGACTTGGGCGGCGCCGGGGCCCATTCGAGCAAGTCCGGCGTGACCCATTTCGTCTACCCCACGGGCAAGGACGCCCTCGAAGCGGTCCGGTATCTCATGTCGTTCCTGCCCCGGAACAACATGGAGATGCCGCCTTTCTACGCACCGGAGGACCGGCGGGACCGGGCCGACGACTCGCTCGACTCGATCATCCCCGACGAGTCCAACCAGCCCTACGACATGAGGACAGTGGTGGAGACGATCCTCGACGCTGAGGAGTTCTTCGAGGTCCACAAGCAGTGGGCGAAGAACATCATCGTCGGGTTCGGTCGTCTCGACGGCCACGCCGTCGGGGTTGTGGCCAATCAACCGGCCGTGCTCGCCGGCACCCTCGACATCGAGGCGTCGGAGAAGGCAGCTCGCTTCGTCCGTTTCTGCGACGCGTTCAACATCCCCATACTCACTTTCGTCGACGTCCCCGGTTTCCTGCCGGGCGTCGACCAGGAGCACGGCGGGATCATCCGCCATGGTGCCAAGCTCCTCTACGCCTACTGCGAGGCCACGGTGCCCCGGATCAGCGTCATCACCCGCAAGGCCTATGGCGGCGCCTACCTCGTCATGAACGCCAGGGGCGTCCGCGCCGACCTTGTGTTCGCCTGGCCGTCAGCGGAGATCGCGGTGATGGGTGCCCAGGGTGCGGTGAATATCATCCATCGTCGAGAGCTTGCCGCCTCCGAGGACCCCGACACGAGAAGAGCCGAGTTGATCACTGACTACGAGACCCGTTTCAACAACCCCTACGCCGCCGCCGAGCTGGGGCTGGTCGACGAGATCATCGAGCCCCGGGAGACCAGGGTGAAGCTGATCCGCGCCATGGAGATGCTGCGCAGCAAGCGGGAGTCGTTGCCGCCGAAGAAACACGGCAACGGACCGCAATGAAAAGTCTGCTGGTTGCCAACCGCGGCGAGATCGCCGTCCGCGTCATCCGCACCGCCCGGGAGATGGGCATCAGGACGATCGCCGTCTTCTCCGAGCTCGACCGCGACGCCCTCCACGTCGACCTCGCCGACGAGGCCTGGAACGCCGGACCGGCCCCTGCGTCGGAGAGCTATCTCAACCAGGAGTCCATCCTTCGCATCGCCCACGAGTCGGGGGCCGAAGCCGTCCACCCCGGCTATGGGTTCCTCTCCGAGAACGCCAGCTTCGCCCGTGCCGTCGACGAGGCAGGGCTCATCTGGGTGGGGCCGCCAGGAGACGCCATCGAGGCCATGGGTGACAAGATCACCTCCCGCCGCAACGCCGAGTCCTACGGGGTGCCGACCGTGCCCGGGATCACCGACCCCGTAACCACCGTCGACGAGGTGCTCGAGCTGGGCGCCGAGTACGGGTATCCGGTGGCTATCAAGGCCGCCCACGGCGGAGGGGGCAAGGGACTGCGGGTGGTCCGGGAGGCTTCCGAGGTCACCGCCGCTTTCGACGGTGCCCGACGCGAGGCCGACGCCTACTTCGGGAACCCCGAGGTCTATGTGGAGAAATACCTGGAGAAGCCGCGTCACATCGAGGCGCAGATCCTCTTCGACCAGCACGGTCACGGCGTTTTCCTCGGAGAACGGGACTGTTCGGTGCAACGTCGTCATCAGAAGCTGATCGAAGAGACCCCCGCCCATGGGTTGACGGCCAAGCACAGGAAGGCTCTGGCCAAGGCGGCCATCGACGCCGGCCGCTCCTGTGACTACGTAAACGCCGGCACCGTCGAGTTCCTCATGGACCAAGACGGCGACTTCTACTTCCTCGAGATGAACACCCGCCTCCAGGTGGAACACACCGTCACCGAGATGGTCACCGGTCTCGATCTGGTGGCCTGGCAGCTCCGCATCGCCAACGGCGAAAAGCTGGACCTGGGGGAGATCGAGCCGAGGGGCCATGCCATCGAGTTCAGGATCAATGCAGAGGATCCCCACCAGAACTATCTGCCCACGCCCGGTCAGGTGGTGGAGTGGGAGGAGCCTGCCGGCCCCGGCGTCCGGGTCGATTCGTGGATGCGCCCGGGCTCCAACGTCACCCAGTACTACGACAACCTCATGGCAAAGCTCGTCGTGTGGGGCTCCGACCGGGAGTCGGCCATAAACCGGGGACGCCGCGCCCTCGAGGAGTTCACCATCACCGGGGTGGCGTCGACCATCCCCGCCCATCTCGCGGTGCTCGACCACGAGGACTTCGTCGCGGGCAAGCACCACACCAAGTGGATGGAGGACGAGGTCTCGTTGGAGGACGCGGAACCTTATGTCGCCCCCTCTCTCCCCGAGGAGGAGGACTTGACGAAGCGCGACATCACCGTCGAGATCGGGGGACGTCGTTTCCGGGTCGCCTACTGGGCGCCCGAGCCTGCGGCTGGCGGACGGATGCGTCGCCGTCCCCCGAAGTTGGAGACGTCGGGACAGTCCGGTGTTTCCGACGGGATGATCACAGCGCCCATGCAGGGCACGATCGTGAAGGTGCACGTTGAGCCCGGCGAGACCGTCAAAGCGGGCGACCCGATCTGTGTCCTCGAGGCGATGAAGATGGAGAACGAGGTCACCTCCCCCGGCGACGGCGACATAGTCGACCTGAGAGTCGAACCCGGCGACACGGTGACATCGGGCCAGGTAATCGCCATCGTCAAGTAGCCGCAGGTACGGAGCGGTTCCGCGAACCCAGGGTTACACACGTCGCCCAGCGACGTCCCTGGCCCACAGAAACACGCAACTCGCCGGGGAGCCGCGAACCCAGGGTTACAGACGTCGCTCAGCGATGTGTGTGGCCCACAGAATGAGTGGCAACTCCCGAGGCGGACCCCCAACCGAATCGTCGGATACACCCAAGCCAGGACACCGGACAAGGGGGTTCCATCGCACCGACGATTCCGCCATGTTGTCCACATGGGCACTTCAAACGACATCGTGGCGGTCGCCGCCAAGCAAGGCGGCTTTGTGACAAGAGACCAGCTCCTCGACATGGGCCTGTCGCCAAGTGCAATCGACAGGAGGGTCCGTGCCGGCGATCTCTCTGTCGTGGCCCACGGCACATATCAGGTCTTTGCCCCCAACGACCACATCGACCTCCTCCGGGGAGCAGTGCTCACACTCCCGAATGCCGTCGTCTCACACCAGTCCGCAGCTCACCTGTTGCACTTCCCCTGGCTCCCGAAATTGGAGCCGTCGGTGACAGTCGCCAGCCACACCACTCACAAGTTTCCCGGCGTCACTGTCCACCGCTCCGACGACCTGACCCGGAGCCATCTCACCAACGTGGATCGATTGCGCGTAACCAACGTTCTCCGCACTGCATTCGATCTGGCGGCATTTCTCGACGACCATGAATTTGCCGAGATGGCCGAGGCGCTCCTCCTCGCCGACCGGATGCAGATGCGGCACCTGCAGGCGATCGCTAAGGAGCTCTCTCGACGTGGCAAGCCCGGGAGTCGCCTGGTCAAGCAGTTCATCGCCATCCGCGAGGCAACCGACCCGCGTGCTACCGCCCTCGAGCGCAAGGGTCGCGCCGCCCTGGCCGCGGCGGGTCTGCCGCCTCCCATCCCCCAGTATCCGATTCCCTGGGACCCGAATAGACGCTTCGACGACGCCTTTCCCCCAGCGCGGCTGGCCATCGAATGGGACTCCAGATCCTGGCACCTGCAGATGGCCGCCATGGAGGCAGATCGCAGGCGGGACCTAGAGGCAGCACTCCATCGGTGGTTCGTGGCCCGGTACACCTGGCAGGAGGTGACAGAGGACCCCGGGCGGGTCGGTAGAGAGGTGGCGGCTCTCCTGGCAGACCGCCAGGCTTCCTAAGCGGTCCCCAAGGCGCGACGTCCCGAACCCTGGGTTACACACGTCGCCTACCGACGTCTACGGCCCACGGAACGCGGCCGGTCACTAGGACGTACCGAACCCTGGGTTACACACGGCGCCTACCGACGTCAGGAACCCTGGGTTGGGAAAGCCCGCGCGAAACCGCGCCTACAGCTCCAACGCGTAGAACCTCCACAGGTCGTTTTCGATGGGCAGCACCTCCACGGCGCTGAAACCGGCGGCAGTGGCGTACTCCTCCAGCGTTTCCGGACGAATCAACGTGCCGGTGCCGACGCTGCCCTCGTGGGACATCCCGTCGGGGAGGCAAACGAACAGGGAGAACCCGTACATCAGTCGCTCCACCTCGTCGGTGCGCTCACCGAAACGGTCGCCGACGGCCTCGTCCATGACGATGACGTGCCCGTCAGGTTTGACCATCTTCCGGGCGGCCTCCAACACCTCGACGGGATGGGCCATGTCGTGGACGCACTCGAAGAACGCCACCACGTCGTAGACACCCTCGTCCCCAGCCTCCGTCCCATCGGCATGGTGAAAGCGGACCCGCTCGGCCACACCCGCCTCCGCGGCATGCTCCCGGGCGGCGACGATCGATGCCTCGTCGATGTCGAACCCGTCGACGGTGGACCCCGGATACACCTGGGCGATAGCGATCGATGACCAGCCCTCACCACAGCCGATGTCCGCCACCCGCACGTCGGACTCCTGGAGACGCTCATGCAGCGCGGGAACGTTGGGGAACCAGTCGGTGGCGAGGGCGTTGACGAACCAGGGACGGTTCATGTCGGCCTGGCCAGTGCGCATGTCCGCACCGAACTCCTCCCACGGGATCCCACCGCCCTTGCGGTAGACCTCCACCAACGAAGGAAGCTGGATTCCACCCGCGGTCACCAGACGCACGAAAGGCGCCAGGTAGTTGAGGGAGTCCCGGTCGGTCAGGACTTCCCGCTGCGCCGGCGGCAGCGAGTAGGTGCGGAGTTCCTCGTCGAGCGACGGATCGTCGACCTCGAGAAACCCGGTGGTCACCTGCTGCTCGAGCCACTCACTCACGTAGCGCCAGTGGGTCCCGGTCTGGGAGACCAGCTCATCCCGGGTCTTGGGCCCCTCGGCGAGGGCGTCGTACAGTCCGAGCTTGTCGCCCAGGTAGATCGACCAGGCGTCGATGAGACCCAGCACCGAACCGAACACACGCTCGGCAAAGGCCTCCGTCGCCTGTGGGTCTGCTTTTTGAATGGTCGCAGTCATGGCTACTCCTCTCTTCGAATCGGATGACTCGACGAGGCACAACGTATGGGGCATCTCTTGCAGCAGTCTTGCGATGACCTTGACATCCCTAGGATCTCCTGACGTGGTGGAGATCAAGGTATTGGGCCCTATCCAGGTGCTCCACAATGGCGAACCCGTTGACATCGGGGGACCCACCCAGCGACGTCTCCTCGCCTCTCTCGTCGCCCAGGCAGACGAGGTCGTCCCTGTGAGGTCGCTGCTCGAGGACCTGTGGGGTGACGACCCCCCGCCGTCCGGGCCGGCCTCCATCCAGTCCTATGTGTCCCGCCTCCGACGGGCGCTGGGCCCGGAAGTCATCGAGACCACCGCGCCCGGATACCGGCTCGTCTCAGACGGGCTGGCCATCGACAGCCAGGAGTTCCTGGAGGCAGCCACGGCTCTCCCCGCAGACCCGGACGGGAAACGAGAGGCCATCGATTCCGCGCTACGCCTCTGGCGTGGACCCCCGTTCGAGGACTTCTCCCACGTCGAGTATGCGTCGCGCCGGCTGTTGGAGACCCGCTACGACCTCGAGGAGGAGCGGGCTCGCCTCCTCGTCGACGCCGGTGAGGGAAACGCGGCTGTGAGTGCTCTGGAAAAGATCACCGTCGAGGAGCCTTTGCGCGAGTCGACCTGGGCGACACTCGGGTTGGTGCTCACCCGTCTGGGACGTCAACCGGAGGCGGTTAGGGCTCTGAACAGATATCGCCACAAGCTCGCCGAGATCGGTTTGGAGCCCGGATCGGTCTTCGAGGAGGCCGAGACCAGTATCTTCGCAGAGCAACCGCCGACCAAAACCTCTCCCCGACGGATCCCTCACCCCAGGTCATCGTTCGTCGGCCGCCGCGACGAGGTCTCTGAGCTGACCCGGCTGCTCGAACAGAATCGTCTGGTGTCTGTGGTGGGACCCGGCGGCATGGGGAAGACCCGCCTGGTCACCGAAGCAGCCCGAACGTGGGATGAGACCGACGTCGTCTTCGTGAGACTGGAGAGCCTCAGCGACCACCGGGAGGTGGCACCCGCGGTCCTCAACGCCCTCGGTGGCGAGACCAGGGGCAACCCGACGGAGTCGGTGATAGCCCACCTGACGCGCTCGGAGCCGACCCTGGTAGTACTCGACAACGCCGAGCACGTCATCGACACGACAGCCGCCCTCGTCACGGAGGTCACGAGCTCCACAGAGGCGACGGTCCTCGTCACCTCGCGAGAGCCGCTCAACATTCCCGGGGAGACGGTGATGACCCTGGGACCCCTCGATCCGGGCAGCGCCGTCGAGTTGTATCGGGACCGGGCCCGCGCCGTCGACCCCCACTTCGATGCCCCGTCGTCGACCCTGGACATGCTGTGCGAGGAGCTCGACTACATGCCATTGGCGATCGAGATGGCGGCCGCCCGGTCGAAGGCACTGGCGCCGGAGGAGATCATTGAGCGCATCGGCCGTGAGTACGGCCTGTTCAACCGCCCTCTCCGGGGCGGGACGGAGCGTCACCGGAGCCTCGACGCCATGGTCAACTGGTCCTACAGCCTTCTCGACCCCCCGGTCCAGAGGGTGTTCAAACGGCTGTCAGTGGTATGGGGAACCTTCGACGTCGACATGGCCACCGCTCTGGCCGGCTTCGGGGTGGTCGCCGAGAATCATGTGGCGGGGATCGTCGCCGATCTCGTGGAGAAGTCCCTCGTCGACCGGACCCGCTCCGGGGGATACCGGATTCTCCGGGTCCTGAAGTCGTTTGCCGCTCAGAAGCTCGCCGACGGCCTGGACGAGGAGGAAACCCGAAGACGACATGCCCGCTGGTTTGCCGACCTGGCGACCCAGATCGGACGGGGCCTATCGTCGCCCGACGAGTTGTTGTGGATCGGCCGGGCCAACGACTCGGTCGAAGACCTGGGGTCGGCTCTGACCTGGTCAGCCGAACACCGCGAACTCGACGTCACCAAAGACATCCTGGAAGGGCTGTTCGACTGGTTCTACCACCGTCATCCGCCTGCCATCACCAACTGGGGTGACATGGTCCTCACCGCTACCGAAGGCCACGAGGCGCATTCGGCGGCGAGTGCCTGGGCAGCCCTGGCGGCGGTCAAGCGCCACGACATGGAGAGAGCCCACCAGATCGCATTTGGCGGCACTGACGTCGATGGGCCTGCCGGGCGCTACGCATGGTTCATGACCGGCGAGGTGGCCTGTTACACCGGTCGGCTCGAGGACGCCCTCGACGCCTTTCGCCGCCAGATGATCCGTGCCAGCCACGTCGACGATGGCATTGGTGTGATCGACGGCCTCGCCGGCGAGACGATGGTGCTGGCCTTCGAAGGGCACTTCGACCGGGCTATGGAGGTGGCCGACGAACTGGAACGGGCGACGGCGGATATCGCGGCACCCACCTATGGGGCCTACAGCCGTTATGCCACCGCCGAGGCCATCATCGTCTCCGACCCGGAACGGGCCGCCGACCTTTTCCAGAGTGCGGTTGGGCTGGCCGCTTCGGTCAACAACCACTACATCCAGGCCCTGGCCGCCACGAGTCTGGGATCGGTCCTGTCTGCCTTGGGTCGCCATCGTGAGGCGATCGAGACCCTTCGCTCAGTCATAGAGATGTGGGACAGCCTCGGGATCCCCAACTACCAGTGGGCTGCCATCCAGTTCCTGGGTGCGGTGCTGGCCGAGACCGGCGAGCACGAAACCGCGGCCCGGTTGCTGGCTGCGGCGGACAAGGCGGGCCGGCGACCCTTCACAGCCGGACAGGCTCATTGGGGGCCGGTGGTGGACAAGCTGCGCGACGTCGACGGCTACGACGAATGGGCGGCGGCAGGATCGAAGCTTGGCCTGGCCGAAGCAACCGAACTGGCGTTGGCCGCTACCCGTCGCTAGCCGCCCGGGGACAGCGACATCCCGAATCCCGGGTTACACACGTCGCCTACCGACGTCTGCGGCCCACGGAACGCAGTCGGTCACTAGGACGTCCGCAACCCTGGGTTACACACGTCGCCTACCGACGTCAGGAACCCTGGGTTGGCGAATCCAGCGGATCCGACCTCCAGCGACGCCACCGACCGAGCCGGTCACTCGAGGACCGGGTCGTTGCCGATTGAAGGAATCGGAAGCACCCGGAAGATCCATAGACCCGAGTTGACGTCGCTGGCGTAGACGAGCTTCTCATCGCTGACGACGTCCCAAACCATTGGGAAGGCCCGGGTTCCGTCGGGGGCCCGCACCCGCCCCTGCGGGTCAGAACGCGCCATCGGCACGAAGAAGGCGACCTCGGCGGGATTGGTGGGATCACCGATATCCACGAGACGAACGCCATCCGACGACCACGCCACGATCTCAAGGTCGTCCTTGAATGGCGCGGAGCGTCGGGCGCTGTAGAACCCGTCGCGGCTCACCTCGCCGTCGATGCCGGATTGTGATCTCTCAGTCCCGAATGTCGACAAGAGCCGCGGTGCGTCCGGATCTTTCAGGTCGTAGAAGGTCTGCTGGCCCCAGTCACCCGACTCCGCCCCGGGAGGCTGGAGCCCCGCGTTGTCCTGGACGAGCAACCATCCGTCGTGAACCCAGCCGCCGTGGGCCTCGTTCCGGTAGTCCTCGACTGCCCGGGCATCGAACACCAGGTCGTATGTGTCGAAGGCCGAGGCCGTTCCCACATGGCCCGGTTCGTCCAGTTCGGAGACATCGATCGTGACCAGGCCGGCCGCCGAGTGCGCCACCGCCACTGTCTCTCCATCAAGCCAGGTCACGCCCCTCGTGGCGAGGGCACTGTCACCACCACGCGCCCTCAACGCCTCCACCAGAAGGGGCGGCCCGTTTCTGCGCAAATCCCAGTCGGAGACCTCGACCACTCGCAACGGGTCGGTCGCGTCGTAGAACCTCACGTCACCCCGTTCCTCCAGGTCGTGGAGATGTGACTCGGGAACCGTGGCCGCGACCAGGAGACGACCATCCTCGGAGAGAACATCGAGATGACTGACTCCGAGAGTCTCCTCGCCAGAGTGCACGGTCGACAGCAAGGTGGGGCGCGCGGGGTTCCGCACGTCGTACAGGGCAAAGCCGGCGAAGTCGGCGCTGGCCCTCGCCCAATCGCTGTCGCCGCACAAACTCAGCCCGACGACCGCCAGATCACCGACGAACTCGGGGGTCTCCACCGCCCCTGCCCAGACTGTGGTCGCCGCGGTGTCGGCGAATTCGTCGGCCCCGGCGAGAACAGCCACCTTGTCCGGCTTGGCCGGGTTGGACACGTCAATGACACGGACGCCGGTTCCGGGGCAAGCCGCGTTTTGACCCGATGTCCCCATGTATACGTGATCTCCGGCCATGGCGAGACCGGCGTTCATGCCCGCTCCGTCCGGGTCGATGTGTCCAACGAGCTCGGTGTTGAATGTATCCACGTCGAGAGTGGCATCCGAGTACGCCCTCCCGGAAAGCGTGTATGGCACCTCGACGACGGGCGCCCGCCTCAACGCCCTGTGAGGATTGATTGGAAGCCCGTTGGGCTGATGCAACGCGAAGTGAAGGTGGGGTGCCGTGTTCTCCGCGTTGCCGCTGTCTCCAACGAAGCCGATCACCATGCCGGCACGCACCCGGACTCCCACCTCGATCCCGTCGGCATACCCGAGGGCCAGGCCATTGTCGGTCCCCCTCGTGTCGTTGTTCAGGTGGAGATACTTCGAACGCCAGCCGTTGTCGTGGCGGACAATGACGTACTGGCCGGCGAGTCGGCCCTCGCTGACCTCCTCCACCACGCCGTCGGCCACGGCGACGACCGGCACGAGCTTGTCGGCGAAGATGTCTGCTCCCGCATGTCTCCGACGCCCTCCGTCGCGGGGAGCGCCAAACGTGTCCCGGAACGTGTAGTCACCAACGATCGGAAACACGATCGGGGGTGCCGGCCGGGTCCCCACCCGGAAGTCGTCGACTTCGGAGTCGGTGTCCGGTGGATCACTCCCTGCGGCAGAGTCAGGCGAGGTGGTCGTGGTCGTGGAAGGCTGGGTCGTAGACGTGGTCGACGAAACGGTCGTGGTGGTGGATGACTCAGCCGTCGTCGTGGTCGTGGATGACTCAGCCGTAGTCGTAGTCGTGGAGGACGGCTCCGTAGTAGTGGTCGTGGAGTCGGACGTGGTCGTCGTCGTGGACGACTCGGTCGTGGTAGTCGTGGTCTCGTTGGCCGCTCCAGCCGTCCCGGACGGGAAGAGCAGCGAGACAGCGAGGGTCATGCTGAGCGCGAGACTTCCCAGGAGCATGGCACGGGAGGAGGCGGCTTCTGTCACCCCTCCCCGTTTCACTCTCCTGCCGCGGATCCACCAGTCCGCACAGCGGTTCGCCATCGGCGTGAAACCCTACATGACCAAGCGGAAGCCACAAGGCAGGAATCGGGAACTCCCTCCCGCTACTCGGCCGCGTCGCTGAGCGCCTCGATCATCGTCGGGTGGGCGAGGAGGGTCTCGACCAGGGTCTCGGTCGTCACCCGGGCCTTGACCGCCAAGGCCAGCATCCCGATCAGCTCCGACGCCCTGTGGCCGACGATCGTCCCTCCAAGAACGACACCGGTCGCCGGGTCGGAAGTCACCTTGACGAAGCCGCCGGTGAAGTGCTGGAGGACCGAGCGGGCATTGGAAGTGAACGGCACCTTGGTGGTGCGCACCTTGCGGCCCTGGGCGGCGGCGTCGACCTCGGCAAGACCCACCGACGCGATCTCCGGTTCGGTGAATATGGCCTCGGTGACTTTGTCGTAGTCGATGGGGGTGACCGGGAGGTCTAGCGCGTGACGGGCGATCTTGCGCCCCTGCATCGAGGCGACCGAACTGAGCAGCATCTGGCCGGTTACGTCACCGGCGGCATAGATGTGCGGGGCCGAAGTCCGCTGAAACTCGTCGACGATGACGAACCCGCGGTCCGTCTCGACGGCGGCGTTGTCGAGGCCGAGACCTTCGGTGAGTGGGACGGCCCCCACAGCAAGCAGGGCATGGGAGCCCTTTATCACCCGACCGTCGTTGCAGTTGACCGACACGGTGTCCCCGTCGACGTCGATCGACTCGGCACGGGCGCCGATCACCAGATTGACCCCGCGGTCGAGGAAGTCTGCCTCGAGGACGGCGGCGACTTCGGCGTCCCGGTGCGGGAGGATCTGCTGTCTGGAGACGACGAGGGTGACCTCAGCGCCCATCGCCTCGAAGATGTTGGTGAACTCGACTCCGGTAACCCCCGAGCCGATGACGACCACGTGCGCGGGCACCCCGTCGAGGTCATAGCAGTGGCGCGTGGTAAGCACCCGCTCGCCGTCTACCGGAGCCCAGTCGGGCACCCGGGGCTTTGAGCCGGTGGAGATGAGTGCCTTCTCGAAAGTGACGCGCCGCTCGCCGTCGATGGTGTCGACGGCCGCCGTGTTGTGCCCGATGAAACGCCCGGTGCCGCCGATCTGTTCGACCCGCTGGTCGGTGAGCAGCTCGACCCAGTTCTCGTTGATGTCGGCGGTGATCTCCTTTATGCGACCAGAAAGCATCACCGGGTCGACCCGCCCGGGATCGTTGGTCAGACCCAGCTTGACCGCGTTACGCACCGAGGTGTTGCGGAGGGCGCTAGCGGCCATCGTCTTCGACGGTATGCAGTCCCAGAGGTGAGCCGCTCCCCCGATGATGTCTTTTTCCACCAAGGTGACGCGGGCTCCGCCGGAGGCGGCCGTGGTCGCCGCCTGGGTCCCGGCAGGCCCACCCCCGATGATGAGGAGATCTGTGCTGTGATCGGCCATTGCCGGGGAAACTACCCCGTCGGCCGGTGCTGGCCGAAAACGGCTCGCAAAGCGTCGGAGACCTCGCCGATGGTGGCGCCGAGAGCGAGGGCCTCCCGCATGTGGGGCATGAGGTTCTCGTCGGTGGCGGCGACTTCGGTGACCCTTGCCAGCGCCGTCGAGACAGCCGCGCTGTCGCGGGCGTCCCGTCGGTCAGTCAACGATTGCTTCTGGGACTCCTCCAGCTCGGGGTCGACCTCGAGGACCGGCACCGGCTCGCCGTCGTCTGACTGGAAACGGTTCAAACCCACCACCACCGACTCGCCACTCGTCTGCCGCTGCGCCTCCCGGTAGGCGGAGTCCTCGATCTGGGCCTGCATCCACCCTTCCTCGATGGCGGCCACGGCCCCGCCCATGTCGGCGATGGCCGATATCAGCCCTTCTGCCTTCTCCTCCAGACTGTCGGTGAGGCTTTCGACGAAATAGGACCCGGCGAGCGGGTCGACGGTATTGGCGACACCGGACTCGTAGGCGATGACCTGCTGGGTGCGGAGGGCGAGCAGAGCCGACTCGTCGGTGGGAAGGCCCAGAGCTTCGTCGTAGGCGTTGGTGTGCAGCGACTGGGTGCCGCCGAGGACGGCGGCGAGGGCCTGGATCGTGGTCCGCACCACGTTGTTGAGCGGCTGCTGGGCGGTGAGGGTCGATCCGGCAGTCTGGGTGTGGAAGCGCATCGCCCACGACTTGGGGTTCTTCGCCCCGACCTCGTCTCTCATGTGCCGGGCCCAGACCCGACGGGCGGCCCGGAACTTGGCTACCTCTTCGAAAAAGTCGTTGTGCCCGTTCCAGAAGAACGACAGCCGGGGGGCGAAGGCATCGACGTCGAGGCCAGCGTCGACGGCGGCGCCGACGTAGGCGAGCCCGTTGGCGATGGTGAACGCCATCTCCTGGGCCGCGGTAGCCCCGGCCTCCCTGATGTGATAGCCGCTGATGGAGATGGTGTTCCACTGTGGAATGTGGCCGTCGGCATATTCGAAGACGTTGGTCACCAGACGCATCGACGGTGCCGGCGGGTAGATGTAGGTGCCCCGGGCGACATACTCCTTCAAGATGTCGTTCTGGATCGTCCCCCTGATCTGGTCGCCGGACACCCCTTGCTCCTCGGCGACCAGCTCGTAGAGGAGGAGCAGGAGGGGGCCGGTGGCGTTGATGGTCATGCTGGTCGACACCTCGTCGAGAGGGATCCCGTCGAAGAGCTGCCGCATGTCGTCGATGGAGTCGATGGCCACCCCCACCTTGCCCACTTCGCCGGCGGCGAGCGGATGGTCAGAGTCGAGACCCATTTGGGTGGGGAGGTCGAAGGCGACGCTCAGCCCGGTCTGGCCGGCCTCCAGAAGCGACTTGAACCGCCCGTTGGTCTCCTGGGCGGTCCCAAAACCCGAGTACTGACGCATCGTCCACAACCGTCCGCGGTACATGGTCGGGTAGGGCCCGCGGGTGAACGGGTACTCGCCGGGACGGCCGATGCGCTCCGGATCGACCGGGTCCTCGTAAACGATATCGACCTCGATGTCGCTCGAAGTGCGACGGCTTTCATCCATATCGGCAGTATCCTGACATCCGTCCGGGGATCGTAGGCGGGAACTTCCCGTCATCCCGGATCGTCTGATAGCACTGCATGGCCAGGAAAGCCCTCATCCACCAAATCGAGTCGCGGGAGCGGCGTGGGCGCTGGTTCGGCGCCCTGGCCACTCTCCTCTCTATCTCACTCCTCCTCTCGGGATGGGTGGGATTGTTCGCGTTCTTGGGCGCCAACTCCGCCCACGGAACCTTCGAAGATGTGACTGCCGAGTGGGTGCCCGACACCCGCTCCATGGATCTGAACCTGCCGAACCTGAGCCGGGTCAGCCGTGTGTACGCCGACTCCGGAGAGGTTTTGGCCGAGCTCCACGACGGTCGCAACCAGGAGCCGATCCCCTACAACCAGATCCCCGAAGTGATGGTCGACGCCATCCTCGCCGCCGAGGACTCCGAGTTCTTCGAACACGAGGGCGTCGACTTCTCCGCCATCGTCTCCGCTGCCATCGACAACCTCATCAGCGACTCGACCCGGGGCGGTTCCACCATCACCCAGCAGGTGGTGAAGAACGCTTTCGTGGGCAGCGAGATCACTATCCGCCGCAAGGTAAACGAGGCGTTCGTCGCCGCCGAGGTCGAGCGCCGTTTCTCCAAGGAGCGAATTCTCGAGTTCTACTTGAACTCCGTCTACTTCGGGTCCGGAGCGTATGGCGTGAAAACGGCGGCGGAGGAGTTCTTCGACAAGCCGCTTGATCAACTCGAAATACAAGAGGCGGCCACGCTGGCGGTGCTGGTGCGGAACCCGTCGCTCTACAACCCGAGGGCCAGACCCGAACTCACCCTGGAGCGACGCGACAACGTCATTGCGGAGATGGAGGATCAGGGCTGGATTAGCGAAGACCAGGCGGAGCGGGCGACCGACCAGCCTATCGGCGTAATCGACACCCCTCCGCACCGTGGTGAGTCCGACCATGTGGTCGCGGAGGTGCGCCGCCAGCTCCTCAACTCGCCAGAGTTCGCCTTCCTCGGCGACAGTAACGACGAGCGCAAACAGACGATCTTCGGTTGTCCCGCCGACGACGTTGCATGTGAGGGCGGAGGCGGTCTCCAGATCTACACCACGATCGACCTCGGGCTCCAAAAGGAAGCGAACCGGATCCTCAACGAGTGGCTGCCCCTCCTCCCCTACGAGGAGAACCTCGCAGCCTGCGCCGACATCTTCCCCGACTTCGAGGAGAACCGCTCCTTCTACGAGACCTACGCCGAGACCCACTCCTGCAAACCCACCGGAGCCATCGCCATGGTGGACAACCACACCGGGGCGGTGAAGGTCATGGCTTCGGGCCTCGACTTCGAGTTCAGTCAGTTCGACCTCGCCGTGCAGGGACGACGCAACCCGGGCTCGGCGTTCAAGGGGATCGGTCTCGCCGCTGCCCTCGACGAGGGTTTCACCCTCGGACACCGCTGGGCGGGGACCAGTCCCCTGGAGATCGAGTGCGAGTTCCCCTGCGCCCCCGACGGATCCAGCACCTGGACCGTGAACAACGCCAACCGCGCGTCTACCGGGGTCATCACTCTCGAGGAGGCCACCTACCGGTCGGTGAACACCGTCTACGCCCAGGTCTCCAGGGACACCGGTCCGGAAAACATCGTGGAGATGGCCCGCCGCATGGGGATCACCGATGCCTCCCTCGACCCGGTTCTGTCCCTCGTCCTCGGCGCCTCGGCGGTGTCGCCTCTCGAGATGGCGTCTGCGTACTCCAACTTCGCCACCAACGGCGCCCATGCCGACGACTACATCATCTCCCGGATCGTCAACCACGAGGGAGAGGTGATCTACGAGAAGGAGCCGGAGGTCAACCAGGTGGCCGACGAGGCGCTGTTCGCGGCCGCCCGTCGCCCGCTAGAGCGGGTGCCGACCGGCGCCGGGACCGCCGCCTCGGCCGACATCGGGCGTGCCCAGGGCGGCAAGACGGGAACACATCAGAACTATCTCGACGCCTGGTACGTCGGCTTCACCCCGGAGTATTCGACGGCGGTGTGGATGGGCTATGAGGCCGAGCAGATCCCGCTCGAGAACCTGGTGGTCAAGGGCCAGTCGTACTCGCGGGTGTTTGGCGGCTCGATCCCCGCTCCCATCTGGGCGGAATTCATGACCGTTGTCATGGATGACCGCCCCGAGACACAGTTCCCCAGCGACCCCTCCGACATCGAGGACTACCTGGTGCCGCCTCAGACCACGGTGCCCATAGTGGTCGGCTTGAGCCAAGGGGCTGCGGAAAGGGAGCTTCGTGTGGAGGCCAAGCTCAACGTGAGCGTCGAAGAGATCAACTCTCTGGAGCCCGAGGGCACTGTGGTTCGCCAGTCGGTCGAGGCCGGCGCAACTGTCGATCAGGGCACGACGATCACCATCCACGTCTCAAATGGCGAGACACCGGTGGGAGAACTGCCCAGCTTCGCCGGGATGACCGTGGAAGAAGCCGAGGAAGCCGCCGAGGAGTTCACCGAGGAGACCAACGTCCAGATCAGCCTGACTACCGAAGAGGTTCCTGTCGAAGACGAGAGCCAGATCGGTCTCGTGGTGGGCACCAACCCGGAGGCCGGGAGCGAGGTAAGCGAGTCCGCCTCGGTGGTGCTTCAGATCGGCGTGGAAGCTCCCCCGACGACCACCACCACGACGCCCGACAACGGCGACGACGACTAGGAGTCTGATGGCTCCGACGCGGTTCGATCCCGAAGAGCTGCTGAAACGCGTCGAGACCGCGCTGAGGGCCGCGAGGGAGGTTTACGCATCCTTCGACGGTGGCGAGATCACCGAGATGACCAAGGGGTACGGAGACCCGCTGACCGAGGTCGACACGGCGTTGGACAGCGTCCTCAAGGAGATCCTCCTGGCCGATGGCGATGGCTGGCTCTCCGAGGAGACCGCCGACACCTCGACGAGACTCGACCGGGACATCGTTTGGATCGTCGACCCTCTCGACGGCACCCGTGAGTTCATCGACGGCCTCCCGGAGTTCTGTACCAGCATCGCCGCGGTCGTCGACGGTGTCCCGGTTGTCGGCGGGACCATCAATCCAGCCGCGAACCTCGAAGTCATCGGTGGGCTCGGAATCGGGCTCACTTGCAACGGAGTGCCCGTGGAACGGTCCCGATCTCCGGTCGGCAACGTCAGCAGGGTCCTGGCCAGCCGCACCGAGGTCGGACAAGGTCGTTGGGAGATGGTGGAGGCGGCGGGCATCGACGTGGAGCCCATGGGATCCGTCGCCTACAAGATGGCCCGGGTGGCGGCCGGTCTCGACTGGGCGACCTGGACACCGGTGCCGAAACACGAGTGGGACGTGGCCGGAGGGGCTGCCCTGCTCAAGGCCGCCGGTGGCACCGCAGTAGGTCTCAACGGACGTGAGCTGACCTTCAACCGGGCCAACCCTCTATTTGACGGAGCCATCGCCGTCCCACCCGGCTTCGAGGTCCACCTCGACACCGTCCTCGACCTCGCCCGCCAGCAGGCGGACCTCTGACGCTCCTAAAGGTTCTGCAGCCGGATATCCGGCTCTGGTGCATTGAGAAGCGGGTCCCCATACTCTCGTAAGGAATACTTTCGCGTCCTTGCTTACGAAGGTTGACGATAGTTAACGATCACTGTAGTTGTTTACGGCATGAGAGCCGGAGCACCTGCAAGTGGCCATAATCGTCCTCCGATGAAAAGCGCCGTGGGGCCTGCGGGTGCTCCGGTTCGACCCACCGCCCGGATCCGACCCACGGTCCCCGTGCGACTGATCCCCTCCGATGACGGTGTCGAGGCCTCCGACCCCTATGTCCGCAAGTTCTGGGTGGCTGCGCTGGGCCCGGGGGCGGTCGCCGAGCTGCTCCGCCTGGTGAGTGCGGCCGGCAAGGGTGAGGAGGTGCGGCTGCCCAGACATCTCCCCCAATTGCTTCGGGTCGGTCTCGTGAGTGTCGTGGAAAGCTGTCTGGCAGTCCCGGAGCGGATTCCCCGTGTGCCCGCCGAGATGCGCTGGCGGTTCACCCCCGACATCGCCGCCGATCATGCGGCGTGGGTTGCAGCGCACTCCTCCAACTGACATCACCACATCATCTGAGTTGATGCTATGATGCTTCAGATGCGCACCACCGTCACCCTAGATCCCGACACCGAGCAAATCATCCGTGAACTCATGCGCGAACAAGGGATTTCATTCAAGAAAGCGCTGAACGACGCCATCCGTCGGGGAGCCGCCCATCGCCGCGAGCCCTTCGAAACCGAAACTGCGTCTATGGGAGAACCTACTGTCAACCTGGATCGAGCGTTGCAACTGGTCGGAGAACTCGAAGATGAGGAGCTCATCAGAAAGATGAGAGCCGGTTCGTGAAGCTGGTTGACACCAACGTTCTTCTGTATGCGGTCAATACCGATGCCAGACATCACGAGCGGTCTCGTCGCTGGCTCGACACTGCCCTGTCGGGCGAGGCAACGGTCGCTTTCGCCTGGATCGCCCTGACCGCCTTCGTCCGCCTCTCCACCAAGACCGGGATGTTCCCCACACCGCTGACATCGACCCAAGCCCTCGATCGTGTTGAGGCATGGCTCCAGACGCCTGCGTCCGTCGTGGTTCAGCCCACGCCCGATCACAGCCGAATCGTCAGAGCTCTCCTTGAACCGACCGGCACTGGAGGCAACCTGGTCAACGACGCGCATCTCGCTGCTCTCGCAATTGAGCACAAGTGCCAGGTGGTCTCGTTCGACAACGATTTCGATCGTTTCGAGGGAGTGCAATGGGAGCCACCGCCTCAATGACCCCTAGCGCCGGATAGCCAGCCAGCCCATCAAGCCCAGCGCCGTAGTCTCCCCGGCGGCGAAACCGATAGCGACCTGGGTGTCGGGCTCCCCACTGGCCAGCAGCATCACCAGGATCCCAACCACGAGACCGCCCAGCCATGCCCAGGTGAGTCTCCCGGTCCGCCCCTCCGCCACCAGCACCTGGGATGTCACTTGAGCCGCGGCGGCGGCCATCACTCCCCCGGCGGCGAGCATGGCCACGGTCGACACCGGCGCGTACTGATCTCCATAGAGCAGCCCGACCACCTCGGAACCGACCAGCCAACCCACGAACGCGCCCAGGACTGCAAGAGCCCCTCCCCCGAGCACCAGCCATCTGGCGATCTTCCGGAGCTGGACGTGGTTGGCGTCCCGGTACAACCCGACCAGATAGGGGAGGATGCGCCCCTGGAGATTGAAGATCAGCGTCAACGGCGCCCGGTAGAGGGTGAACGTCACGAAGATGATCGAAATCAACGTCGGCGAGCCACCGAGCGCGGCCACGGCGAGCGGCGCCCCGGCTAATAACAGTTGCGACGAGGTCGTACCCCCGACGTATCCGGAGAGAAACCGCCCCGGCGGAGCTGCGCTCGCCCGGGACTCTCCAACGTCGTGTCGCCACCATCCGAGGGCGAGCACCGAGAACCCCCCGATCACCATCGCCCAGCCCAGCGAGGTCGCCGACAGCACGAACTGCAACAGCACCACCCCGGCGACGAGACGGGCGACGGTCTCGACGATGAGCACCCATCCCACACCGGCGAAGCGCCTCCTCCCGGCGAGCACCCCCTTGCCGGTGAAGAGCAGCGAATAGCCGACCATCAGGAGAACTATCTGGGCGATGTAGACCGCCTCCCCGAAGAAGAGCTGGTCGAGGGTCACCCAGACGAAGACCCCGCCCACCAGGCCGCCGACCCCAGCGAGGAGGAGCGCCGGCTTCAGGTCGCCGGGGAGGGCCCTGCGTCCGCTGGCCACCTCCCTGGTCACATACTGCTCGACCGGTACCAGCAGGACCGTCGCCAGGATGAAGAACGCGGTCCAGAGGACACTGACCGGGGCGAAGGCGTCGGGGTCGAGGTTGCGGGTCCCATACACCTGGAAGACGTAGGCACCAAACGCCCCGAGCAACCCCCCGGTGACCATGAAGGTGGTGCCCGGTGCCCGAAAACCCCGCTTGCCGGGCTCGACGGCGGGTGTCGTCATCTGGCTCCGGCGCCGGTCAGGACCGTCCAGATGCTCTTCCAGAGAATGCGCAGGTCCATCACCGGGGACATGTGCTTGATGTAATAGAGGTCGTAGGTCAGCTTCTCGACCGTGTCAGCCTCGTCGTCGGCGTAGCCATAGTTGACCTGGGCCCATCCGGTGATGCCGGGGCGGACCATGTGCCGATGGTCATAGAAGGGGATCTGGCGGCGGAACTCCGATACGAACGGGACCTGTTCCGCCCGGGGACCCACCAGGCTCATGTCACCCTTGATCACGTTCCAGAGCTGGGGGATCTCATCGAGCCGGGACCTGCGCAGGAACGAGCCACCGGGGATGAGTCTCGGATCCTCCTTACTGGCGAAACGGGCACCATCGCTTTCCGCGTCGAGATACATGGTGCGGAACTTGTACATGGTGAAGATCTGCCCGTTCAGCCCGACGCGCTTTTGTCGGAAGATGGCGAAACCCGGGTCGGCGATCTTCACATAGGCCGCGACCACCAACCCCAGGGGGACCCATAGCGGGGCGGTGAGCGCGACCATGATCGCCTCGACGCCACGTTTCCCCGGCAGCCACTGGGCGACATCGAGCAAGGGCGCGGAGATCTCCCAGCCCTCGGCCAGGTGGACCAGGGGGACTCTTCCGGTGTGCTCCTCGTAGATGGATGAGAAGGGACGGATCGTGTATCCGGCGACGTCGGCCGACGAGAGATACTGCGCCATCGAGTCGGAGAGCACCGCACGCAGGTCGATGGCGATGGTCACGTCGCGTTCTGGTAACTGGCCCGGGCTCTCGGAGTCGGGAGACAGCACCCAGAGAACGTCGGCATGGTCGGAGAGGTGGAGGTCGTCGGCGAGCTGTTTCTCCCGGGTGATGATCCCGAACTTCTCGGTCCACGGCCGGCGTCGTCTTGCGATGCGGTGTGCGGTGGCCGGGATCAGCCAGAGGGTCGATGCGAGGGCGATGAACGACCGGGAGAAGTAGGCATTGCGGAAGAGAACGAGCAGCCCGGCGGTGAGGAACACCGTGCCCACGAAGATGGTGGCCATCCGCCCGTAGGTGGGTCGGGGCACTCCCGGCCCCGACATGCGGTCGGTGAACGCGGAGGCAACCACCATGGAGAGGGCCAGGAAGCCCAGCATCGGGAACACCGAGCCCGGCGTCGAAGCCAGCCAAGGAATGGGGGTGTCGTAGACCAGGAGCGAAGCTCCTGCCATCGCCAATGCCAGCGAGATGAGGTCGGATACGGCCACCGAGACCAGGAATCTGGTGCGCACAGTCCCGTCAGCCTAGGTATGTCATGGCGGGCTCAGTCGGATTCGGCGAGGCTGCGGGCCAGTTCGATGAGGGTGCGGACCCCCACCCCGGACGAGCCCTTGACGAACTCCCCGTTGGTCTCTTCCCTCCGGGCGGGTCCGGCGATGTCGAGATGGGCCCATGGGCCATCTCCTGCGTATTCGGCGAGGAACAGGGCGGCGACGATGGCTCCTCCGTAGCGGGTGCCGGAGATGTTCTTGATGTCGGCGATGTTGGAGTCGAGCGACTTGCGGTAGCCGCGGTGCAGCGGCAGCTCCCAGAACTCCTCCCCCGCCCGGGAGGCTGCTTCGAGCACCTGAGTGGCTACCTCGGAGTCCGAGCCGAACACCGCGGCCACCTGCTTGCCCAGCGCCACCGCGGCGGCCCCGGTGAGCGTGGCGACGTCGATGGTCAGGTCGGGCTCGTAGCGCTTGGCCAGACCGAGTCCGTCGGCGAGGATCAGCCGGCCTTCGGCGTCGGTGTTGAGCACCTCTATGGTCGGTCCTTCCACGGGACGGAGCACGTCACCGGGCCTGGTGGCATCACCGCCGACCGCGTTGTCGGTGAGCGGGGTGATGGTGGTCACGTTCACCGGGATGCCGAGACGGGCCATCCCGATGGTGGCCGCGGCCACGACGGCGGCCCCCGACATGTCGTCTTTCATCTCCTCCATCGAAGACGAAGGCTTGATCGACAGACCGCCGGTGTCGAAGACGATCCCCTTCCCCACCAGGGCAACGTGTTTGATGGCTCCCTCGGGCCGGTATTCGAGGAAGACGACCCGTGGGTCGCGGTCGGATCCGGCGGCCACTCCGAGCAGGGCACCGAGCTTCTCTTCCCGGATGCGGGATTCGTCCCAGATCTCGACGTCGATACCGGCGCCGCGGGCCTCCGCCTCGATGAGCCCGGCCAGTGTCTCGGGAGATTTGTCCTTGGCGGGAGTATCCACCCAGCGGCGGGCGAGGATGGTCGCCTCCGAGGCTATGGTCGCCGTCGCCAGATCGTTTTCATCGGCCCCCACGATTTCCACGGTCTCGGCGTCGAGGGCGTCGTCGTCGGTCTTGTAGGTGCGGAACTGATAGCCGCCGAGCAGGGTGCCCTCGACCACCGCCCGGGTGGAGTCTTCGATGTCGGCGCGGGAGAGGAGGGACACGGCCCGGCCGGTCTTGACCGCCCGGATGGCGTTGCCGGATGCGGCGCGCAGCGAGTCGAAAGAAGCGTCCTCGCCCAACCCGACGAGCAGCGCTGCCTTGGCGACGGGATGGGAGAGACTGATGGTCTGGCCGGCCTTGCCCTCGAATCCCCCGGCTTCCACCGCAGCCTGGTCGACCGCCTCCCAAACCTCCTCGGAGCCGGTGAGCGGCTCGAGGCCCTCCATGACTCCGGCGACGACCGTCGCCTCCTCCAGTGCTACATCTGCCGGGGCTGATCTCAGTTCCAAGGTATGACTCCCATCAAAGGCTGAACGGTCCCAGGCCGGCGGCGATCGCCCGACCCACGAAGACGGCGCCAAGGGTGGTCAGCAGGGCGAGATAGGACAAACCGGTGGCGGCCATCACCCCGCTGTACGCCGGGTATCGGAGGGCAGCGATGACGGCAACCATGAGGACCACCGAGGTTACGAGAAGCACCCAGAATCCGAGCGCACCGCCAGTGAACTCGATCCCCAATCCGACCTGGAGCGCCGCCTCTACGACCAGGCCGACGATCCCGGCGACGGCGAGATTCCGCAGCGCAGGCCGGGGTAGCCGGGGGTCCACGAGATACCAGTGTCCCAGCATCATCTCCCCGGTGACTCCCCCAAGGGCGAGTGTGGCCGTCACCCCGGAGAAGAATCCGCTGAACAAGACCGCCTCCACGAGGTACGCCGCGCCGGCAAAGAGGAACAGGGCTCCGGAGACCTGCTTGTTGCGCGCCCAGATCGCCCCAAGGAGTAACGCCACCAGCGCAGCCCGCGCCCACCAGCCGTCGTCGGCGAAGACTGCCGGGAGGCCTACGAGGGCCGAGACGCCGGCGGTGAGCCAGGAGAACCCGGGACCGACGATCTTTGCCAGCGACACCACCCCGGCGACCAACGCCAGACCGGCGGCCCAGGCGAGCAGGATCAATCTCGGATCGGCGATTGACTGCAAGTCGGAGGGCACGGCGGGGCATGATATGGCCTCGTGACCTCCAAAACGCCAACCGTCTCGGTGATCATCCCCGCCCGGGGCTCCGCAGAGGTTCTTCCGCGTGCCTTGGAGTCGATCGAGGACCAGAGCTATCAGAACGTCCTCGAGGTGGTCGTCGCCGCCGCCGACGACCAAACATCCGCCGTGGCGGAGGCCGCCGGCGCCACGGTGGTCCGCAACGAAGCGGGGACTACCCCGGCGGGGCTCAACCTGGCCATCTCCGCCACCCGGGGTGAGGTGATCGTTCGCTGCGACGCCCAGTCGGTGTTGCCCCCCGATTACATTTCTCGTGCCGTCGACACCCTCACCCGAACGGGCGCGGCCAACGTGGGGGGCATGCAGATCCCGGTCGGCGAGACTCCGTGGGAGCGAGCCATCGCCGCGGCGATGTCTTCTTCCTTCGGGGCAGGCGACGCCCGCTACCGCATCGGTGGTGAGGAGGGCCCCGTCGAAACGGTCTACCTGGGAGTGTTTCGCCGCGACGCTTTGGAGCGGATCGGCGGGTTCGACGAGTCGTTTGTCCGCACCCAGGACTACGAACTCAACCATCGTCTCATCGAATCAGGTGGCATCGTCTGGTTCGATCCGGAGTTGCGGGTGCTATACCGGCCCAGGGGCAGCCTCGCCCGGCTTGCTCACCAGTATCTCGACTACGGGCGGGCCAAGCGCAGGTTCGCCCGCACCCACAAGGGAGCCCTTCGCTGGAGGCAGCTGGTCGCACCCCTCTTGACCCTGGCGCTCCTGGCGTCCCTCGTCACGTCGATCTGGCAGCCGCTCGCACTCCTGGGCCCGGTCCTCTACGTGGCTGGCCTCCTTGCCGTCGGCGTTAGCACCCGCCGGAACCCTCTCCGGGTGGCCATGGCGCTGGCCACGATGCATCTGGCCTGGGGCTGGGGGTTTCTGACCGGCGACAGAACCTGACTTGACGAAGCACGCCCTCTACCGTTCACCGGGCCATGAGTTCAGTTGAGCAGGTCGACGTGTCCGTAATCCTCCCCGTGTACAACGAGGTCGACCACCTCGAACAAGAGGTGAAACGCATCCAGGAGTCGCTCGATGCTTCCGACTTCAGCTACGAGATCATCGTCGTCGACGACGGATCCAGCGACGGCTCTGGGGAGCTGGCCCAGAGCATCGACGGGGTCAGAACACTCCGGTTCCTCACCAACCGCGGCTCGGGATCGGCGCGTCGCTACGGCACCCTGAGTGCTTGCGGAGACGTTGTCGTGTGGACGGATGTCGACATGACCTATCCGAACGACGAGATCCCGGAACTGATCCGGCAGCTCTCCGGCTACGACCAGGTCGTGGGGGCCAGGAAGACAGAGGAGGGCACCGTCAAGCTCCTCCGCAAACCTGCCAAGTGGGTGATCCGACGGCTAGCCGCATACTTGACCGGGACACCGATCCCCGACCTCAACTCGGGCTTCAGGGCCTTCCGACGCGAGGTCGCCGACCAGTTCCTCTACCTGCTCCCCCGGGGCTTTTCCTGTGTGACGACGATCACGATGGCGTTCCTCACCAATGGCTACTCCATCAAATACATCCCGATCGACTACGCACAGCGGGCCGGGGAGTCCAAGTTCCACTGGTGGAAGGACACCCGGCGATATCTGCTCCAGGTGGTGCGGATGATCCTGATGCACGAACCGCTCCGATTCTTCGGGCCGCTGGCATTCGTACTAGGAGGCGTGGGCGTCGGAAAGCTCATCTTCGACTTGATCGACAAGAACTTCCGGGTCGCCACGAACACCATCGTGATCCTGGGCGTGGCCTTTGCCCTCGCTGGGGTCGGCGTGCTCGCCGACATGCTGGTCCAGACCAACAAACGACGCCACGATGTGATACCTGCAACGTCCGAGTTCGGTCCGAGGGAGAACTGACTCCGCCGATGTCGAGCCACGTTTAGTTTCCCGAATGGAACCGTCCCAAAAGTCCCCTTACCTCGCCGTTCTCGGCGCGGCGCTGTCCGCGAATAAGGGAGCTGCCTCGATGCTCCTCGCCCTGGTCGATCACATCGACGAGATTCTGCCTGGAGGCCAGGTGCTCAATCTCTCGACATACCCGGAGAGGGATAGAGAGGTGAATCGCAGCAAGAGGTTGGAAATCACCTCGTACACACCGCTAGCCATGCTCCTGGTGAACTTTCCCCTCGCCTTGCTGATCTGGTTGAGCCGACTGCTCGGTATGCGGGGTCATGTCTTCGCCAGAACCCGGGCCCTGCGATCAATGACGGGTGCAGCCGTCGTCGCCGACCTCGCCGGGATCAGCTTTTCCGACGGCAGAGGAATGCCGACACTGATCTATAACACGCTGATGACCGGAATCCCTCTCCTCCTAGGAGTGCCCGTGGTGAAGTGCTCCCAGGCGGTCGGGCCTTTCGGACAGTTGCCCACCAGAACCGCTGCTCGCATGGTCCTCCCCCGTCTCCAAGCCATAGTCGCCAGGGGTGAGGGAACCCACCACCATCTCCTCGATCTCGGCTTGAACAACGTGGTTGAAGGTGCCGACCTCGCCTTCTCGATGGAGGTCACAGCCGAAGATGAGGCTGTAGCCGCCGAGTTGGTGGAGAGCCTCGGCAACCGCTCTTACTTCGTAGTGAGCGCCAGCAGCGTCGTTCAGGAGCTCTGCTCCACGGAAGGAATCGACTATGCCGCTCTCATGGTCGAGGTGATTGAGAAATTGGCCGAGGAGACGAACCTGATCCCTGTGCTGATCGCCCACTCCGCGCGACCCGGCCAGGATGCCGGGAGGATGAACGACCTCCCCGTGACCCGGGAGATAGCCGCTCGCAGTGCCAAGACCACCGGCGTGGTCGCCCTCGACCAGGATCTCGATCCTCGGGTCCTTCGGGCCATCATCAGTGGCGGCAGGTTTCTCCTCACATCGAGGTTCCACGCCATGATCTCCGGGCTCGCCACCGCCACCCCGACCGTCGTGGTGGGCTGGAGTCACAAATACCGTGAGGTCATGAAAGAGTTCGGGCTGGACCGTTTCGTGCTCCCCTTCTCCCGTTTATCAGCAGACAGCGTCGTGGAGTTGGGAGTCGAAGCCAACACTTCCCGTGGGTCCATCACAGGAGCCATAGAAGCGGAGCTCCCCAGGATGAAGGAGTCGAGCCGCGTCAGCTTCCGGGCGTTGCGAGGAGCCATCGATGGCTGAGCTCGAAGTCCGCGACCTGAAGGCTGTCAGGGAGTCGAGCATGTGCATCGGCTGCGGGGCCTGCGTCCACGCCGATCCGACGTTGACTCTGAAACTCGACCCCACTAAGCAGATCTGGGAGCCCGATCACGACGGTAACGCCCTGGCGGCATCCGTCTGTCCCGCGGTGCAAGTCGACTTCGCCGGGCTCCAGGCCCGCCTGTTCCCCGATGCCGATCCCGGACCCTATGGCGTGGTCGACTCGGTGATGCTCGCACAGAGCACGAATATCGAACGCAACCGCGCCGCCAGCTCGGGCGGTCTCATCAAGGAACTCATCGTGGCGCTGCTCGACGACCCTGGGGTCGACGGGGCGATCGTCCTCAAAGAAATCGGTGGTCTCGACTACTCCCCCACCATCATCAGCTCGCCCGAGGAAGTAGACGACCTGCCCGGCTCGATCTACCACAATCTCCCCAAAGACAAGGTCCTCGAGCTCTTGAAAGAGAACGAAGGCCGGTTCGTCCTCGTGGGCATCCCCTGTGAGTTCGAGGGAATCTTCCAGTACATCTTCACCGTCGAGCCCCGGCTCCGGGAGCGCGTCCACTCGACCATCGGGTTGCTTTGCGGGTGGCAGTACTCCTATCACGCCCTGAGGGCGATCTGTGAATACAAGGGAGCTGCGTTCGACGAGATCGAGCACATCTCCTATCGGGGTGGTGGCCCTGTCGGCAAGCTTCGGGTGCAGACTCCGGATGGTGAGATGACGGCCAGCAGACGCGTCGACTTCGCCTACCAGGTGGCGTTCGACCGGACCTTCAACACCCCGCGCTGCCACCTCTGCATTAACCACTCCAACTTCCTCGCCGACGTGGTCGTGGGCGATGCCTGGCTCCCCAGCACTGTGAACACCCGTACCGGTATCTCTCTGATCATCAACCGCAAGCCTTCCATGACCCAACTGCTGCGGCGACTCGTTGAGGAAGATCGCATCGTCACGAGCGACGTTTCTACCGAGGAAATCAAGGAATCACAGAAGCCTCGCATCGCCTTCGGCCACTTTGCCTACGCATACGCCGAGTACCGGAGAAAGGAGGGCTTGCACACTCCGGACATGATCGGACCGAACCGCCCCATGGCCGAGTTAGTCTCCGACGCGGAGGTGGAGGAGTTCTACTCGGAGCTGGTGCGCAAGCTCGAGCTGCAGCACGCCCGTCGATATCGGTTCCTCTACTGGAGGAAGGCAACCAAGGAGCTCCCGAAACTGTTCAACCGCTACTGGGAGTGGTTCACGGTGCGGATTCTCAGAATCAAGAGCATCAAAGGCGAGCGGGAAGAGCTAAGCCGGGATCAGGTCTCGATCTTTCGCTGAGATCTCGTCAGCTGCCAGCCAGTGGAAAGGCCGGCCCCCACCAGGTCGACCACCACGAACACAACACGAGACACCAGAGCTACAGCGGCGGCTATGGCCGGGTCCATCGGAGTTGTTAGAGCCACGAACACCGCCTCCCGTACTCCGAGTCCGCCCGGAAGACCGATAACCACGAAGCCGAGGAACCAGGCCACGCATGTGGCCACGCCTATCCGGTCGAACGAGGCGCCACCGCCGAGCGCTTGGGAGACCAGGTACGTCGCTGCGGAGATAGCCAACCACGCCGGCAGGTGGAGCACGACGATGGTTACCGAGCGTTGCCAGGATGCGATGGGCAGGTCGAGCGTCCGCCCGAAGACACGGGAAACCAAGGAGACGACCCGGGAGACCACTTGCGGATGCAACAGCAAGAGGCCGATTGGCACGACCAGGACGAGCCAGACGGCCCAACTCGAACCACCGCCACGCAGGCCCACGATGGCCATGAAGGTCGCCGCCGTCATCAGCGAAGCGAGGTACGTGCTCCCCAGAGAGAGCAGAGTGCTCCCGTAAGCAGCCGTACGACTCGCTCCCCCGCGATGAGCCATCTCGGCTCGTCCCACTATCGGCCAGACTCCGCCGGGAACGTACTTGCCGAGTTGACCCACGAAATACTGGTGGAGCGAGGCTCGTTGGGGTGCCGAGGGTCCTCCCGCGTCGCGAAGCATCGAGTGCCAATTGAGACCGATGATGGTCATGCCGGCTATGCCTACAACGAGGGCGAGGAAAACGAGCGGCCACCGCGCCGCTGCAAGGGCATCGGTCACGACGTCCCAGTCCCGGGCGAGCCGGATGATGACAAAGACGAGACCAAGCAGGCCGATCGCGATTCCAATGAAGCCCGTTATGCGCCGCCGGGTTGCCGTCACCTGTCTCCCCCGTTTCTACTGCTCATGCTGTATCGGCCGTCACTTCCTCGACACCTGACTTCGATCCGACCCATGGCCACGATGGGATGGCGGCGAGTACCAGGAACACGACCACCACGGCGAGCATGTGGGCGAGGATACGGTTGCCCGAATCACCGGTACCGACCCGCCAGGCACCCTCGCGGATGATCGGGAGCAACCACCACAGAATGGCGAACCCGAGAATCGGAGTGGTCCAGAGCCGGGACGAGGGCACCTGATGCACAACCAGCGCTACTGCCAGCAGGACAACACCGATCGACCAGGTGAATAGCCAGGCGCCCTGACTCAAAGCAATGTTCTGAAAAGATGCCTCCACGGATGCAGTGAAGACGTCCAGATTGGCCGCTGCGAAACCGGCCAGCGCAACCAGCATCACCGCCAGCATCACCCGGTCCATATGTCTGACCATGACCCAGAGACGTTTTGAGCCTCCCGCGGTGACCACCAGCGCGGCGACGAACACGGCCACGAGACTGCCAAACACCGGAGCGGTCGGGGAAATGGCGTCACCTCCGGGCGCGTTCTGCCACAGCACCACGCCATACCAGAGAGCTGCGACCAGCACAGTAGGAGCTGTCATCGCCAGTCGCACCTGCCAACCCGCGTCGCTGGCTGCCACCGCCACCAGCACGATGGTGGCCACTATCGGCGCCTCGGGGCGGAAGAGAAGTGTCGCGCCCAGCGCGATGCCCGCTGGAACTGCCCACCTCCAATCCCGCTCCGTCACCGCAATCCAGCTCCCGGCGATGGTGACCAGCAGGTAGAGGGCCACCTCGATGTGGGTGTTGATGTAGAAAGCGTCGTAGACCAGGCGGTTGGACGACAGGAGAAAAAGCACTGCGGTTCCCACCAGGATCCAACGCCGGGACCGAATCAGATCAACCGTCGCCCTCCAGCACAACCAAATGAAGAACCCGAAACCGGAGACGCCGAAGAGAGGGCCAATAGAGGCCAGATAGCGGCGGTCGGTGAGCGACGACATCGCATGGAGCGACGGCAACCCCATCTGGCGGTTGACCAAATCGGGAGGATGGATCTCATTGAACGCATCCGGTAACTGCATCTCACCAGCGAAAAGCAGATACCGAAGAGAGTCAGGCGTCAACCTGGTGAGGTGAACGGTCCTCGCCACGAGCACGGTGACCGCGGTCACACCCAAGACCGCGAGGGCCGCGAGCAAAGTCTTGGTATTCCAATTCCGCCGACTCAAGGAAATGACCAATCCGCCTGCGCCGACGGCGCCTGTGACCACGAGACCGGTTTTCGGGTCGAAAGTCCCCGCGATCACCAGCAATGAGAGGGCCGCCAGCAGGTATACGGCGACTCCGATGGGAAACGCCATCCAGGGCACAGCACCTCCGAAATCACCCCGCAGTGCCACGAGCAGAGCTAACCCGGTAACGGCCAAAACGCCGGCTATGGCCAACTCGGCGATCATGGCCCGGTTCCAGGGATCGGTGCAGCAGTGTCAGGCACGATCACGATGCCCTCCGAGGTCTGGGCCAACCACCAGCGAGCCTCTCCCCCATCCGGCAAGATCCAGTAGTCGATCCGCTCTTCTCCATCCTGGAACGAGCCGAGGGGCTCGGCCCTGGGCGGGACAGCCGACAGGTCGGCGGCGTCATAGTCACTTGTCTCGAGCGTGACGTTTGCCAGACCGCGGGCGAGGTCGGCGCTCAACGGGGATTCTTCAGGCACATACAGGGTTTGACCGGACAGTGCATCCGCCAACTCCATGTAGATCCCATATCTCAGATCAACGGTTCTCTGCTCGGTGTGGACAAGGTGAGTGAGTGACCCACTGCCATGGGGCCGAAGTGTCTGCGACACCCTTGGTAGGAACCCGTTCGCAACCAGATTGGCCAGGGCGGTGACCACGAGTACTGCCGGCAGCCAACGCCGGTAGATCCGGCGCAACGCATGAGTGAACACGGCCCGGGACGTTACCGGTCGATTGGCGACCGTTCGGTAGATCTCAGATCAAAGACTGATAGAAGTCGGTGACTGCCTCGCCCGGCCAGCGATATCGCTCCCGGACCGTCGCGACCTGAACGGCGGCTGACTTCCTGACTGCCGGGTCGAGTGAGGCCTCGATTGCTCTAGCCAGGGAATCAGCGTCGCCCGGAGGCACCAGCTTGACAGAATCGAGTCCATCCACCAGCTTTCGCGTGCCGGACAGGTCCGAGGCCACGACAGGGAGCCCAACCGCCAGGTATTCGAGGATTTTCGTCGGTAGTGAGTGGCGGTAGTTGGGCGTGTCGAGGAGTGGTGCGATACCCACGCCGGCGGTGCGGATCCTCTCGATTGCCTCGGGATTGGGCAGAAGGCCGGTGAACTCCAGCCCGGATGGATCCTTCGCCCTCTCTCGAAGCCACATCTTGACCTCCTCAGTCACGCGCCCGACGAAGACCACCCTGCGGCCATGAAAGTTGGCGGCGTCAACCGCTACACCCGCTCCCCGCTCGGTAGTTACGTCACCTAAATAGGCCACAGAACCATCACCGGAAGCCGGCTCTGGATACCTCGAAGTGTCCGGATAGTTGGGAAACACGACGTGGTCACCCGCGAACAGAGACGAGTAGCCCTCCTCGGCGAGCGTGATCACCAGAGGTCTCTCGACAAACCTCAGGAGGATGCCCAGTACCCATGCCAGCGGTCTCCTCATTCGATCCGGAACCCATGAGCGGGTAAATGCCGTGGCCGGGATGTTCTCATGGACATCGAACACGACGGGCCGTCGTCTCAACGCCCGGGTGAGCATCGCCGTCGGCAGCAACTCGGGGTCGTGAACTACCAACACCTCCCAGTCGGAGAGAAGACAATGGCGCAAAGCGCTGAGGTTTCTGCGGACCCGCCCCCCACGGAGCGGGATCCATCGGAGATCAGAGGTGTCGGTGGGTCCGGGCTCCCGACTCGCGTAGCGAACCTCGAACTCTCTGGAGAGCGTCCTGATCAGCCGCTCCCGGATCCTGGTGTCGTCCGGCCAGTGGACCGTCGTCACCACGAGAACCGTCGCCTTCACAGAGCTATGACGTTATCGAAGGTCAGACCGCGTCTGCGGTACGCGTTGCGGGCGTCGTACACAACCGGGATCTCGGTGGCGATTCTCTCGTAGTCGACATCCCGGTGATCGGTGAGGATCGCCGCCAAGGCGAACCTGGACAGGTCGTCGTCTGCACCGACCGGGTCGAAGTCATGGCTACGGATGCGGTCGTCTCCCACGAGAGGGTCCAGCACCGATATCTTGGCGCCCCGTCTCTGTAGATCCCTCAACACCTCGAGAGAGGCCGACTCCCGGTCGTCGGCGATGTTCGGCTTGTAGGAGATGCCGACGCCGAGGACTTCCGTTCCGTAGACGGGTAGCCCGCGGTCGTTGAGCATGTCCGAGATGCGGGTGGCGCTGTAGGCGGGCATCTTGGTGTTGACTTGCTCGGCGGTGTCGATGAATCGTGTGGAGAAGTTGGCCTCCCGCGCCCGCCACGACAGGTATTGCGGGTCGAGGGGGATGCAGTGCCCGCCGACGCCCGGCCCCGGGTAAAACGGCTGGAATCCGAACGGCTTGGTGGCGGCGGCGTCGACCACCTCCCAGATGTCTATGTCCAGCTCATGGGCAAGTTGGGCCATCTCATTGATGAGACCGATGTTCACCGCCCGATAGGTGTTCTCGAGGAGCTTCGACATCTCGGCGGCCCGGGCAGATGAAACCAGATGCACCGAAGGCACCAGACGCTTGTAGGCCACCTCGGCGACGCGACCCGACTCCTCCGTGACGCCCCCGACCACCTTGGGTATCTCGGCCGTCTTCAGCTCATCTCCAGGCGAAACGCGCTCCGGGGAGAACGCCAGGTACACGTCATCGTCGAGGTTCAACCCGGCCCTCTCAATGGCCGGGAGAAGAAAGTCTTCTGTGGTACCGGGATATGACGTCGATTCAAGCGACACCAACTGGCCAGGTCGCACTACCTGCTGGATCGTGTCGGCGGCGGCCTCGATGAAAGTGAGGTCTGGCTGTCTGTTTCGACCCAGCGGGCTGGGCACGCAGATGAAGATGCCATCGGCGTCGGCGAGTCGGTTGCGATCGGCGGTGAACTCGACCCCGTCGGCGAGTGCCTTCTCCAACTCCTCGTCGGAGATGTCATCGATGTGCGACTTACCAGAGTTGAGGGCTGCCACCAGGTTCTCAGACACGTCGAATCCGATACCGCCCAGACCCTGCCTCACCGCGGTGAGCAGTAGCGGGAGGCCGACGTATCCGAGACCTATGACGCCGGCGGTCCACGCCGACTCCTTGAAATAGCGATAACGGTCACTCACCGAGGCAAGGATGGTAGAACGTCGCAAACCGTATCGCCTGTGAGCCGCGGATCGCATCCACCCACGAGAGGCGCTGAGGGGACGAGAACGGAATACGATCGGTTGTCAATGCGCATCTGTCTCGTCGCCCGCAACCGTTTCCACAACGATCGCAAGGCAATCGTCAAGTTCCGGGTTCTGGAACGAGCGGGCCATGATGTAGAGGTCGTGGCGGTCGACAACCGACCACCCCGCAGCCCGGTGAGCTCAACGGTGCGATCGCAGGCGGGTCCGGCGAGCTGGCTCGGGTCCATCGTCAATCGTCTGCTGCCATCGGCTGTGCATACGTTCGTTCTCCGAAAACAGTTGGTGGACGCCGCCGCGGCTCTCGACGCCGACCTCTATCTGCCTCTCCAAGAAGAAATGCTCGAGGTGGCGATAGGAGCGGCTCGCAAGACAGGCAGAGCAGTGCAGCGCTCCCCACAGATGGATGGGGCCAACGAAGTCGATGCGATATGGCTCGCACCAGCCCGGCCTGAGGTCGCCAGCCCGGTTCCCGGTCTTGGCCCGACCTTCGTCCCCGGATACGACCCCGAGCCATACGTGCCCGAGCCCGGTCGCCATAGCGGTGGTCGTGCGGTGATCTGCTACCGCAAGACACAGGCCAACCCGGGCCGCTACCTGGAGTCTGCCCTGCTGCGCAGCGGGCTCGAGGTCCGTGTGGAGACCGACAACATCGACCTGGGGACGGTCGACGCCGCGACGCGTTTCGTTATCTTCGTGGAGAGCCCATATCCGCCGATAGAGGTGAGCGGCTCAACTCGAGTGCCCGTCCTCTTTTGGGCCCACCATGGGGAACACCATCTCTTTCCCAACGTGCGACTGACCGACCGATACTCCGCAGATGCGGTGCTGCTGGCCCATTCTTGGCACCTGGCACATTGGTTCCCAGCACCGGTTCACCGCTTCCCTTTCGCGATCGCACCCGAACTGTCTCCGCCGATCAAACGTCTCGCGGATCGCCGGTACGACGTGGCAATGGTGGGCTCGAAGCTGCGTGGTGACGCTTGGCAGTACCGACGACGCCGCCAGCTGATCCAGGACCTGGAGTCACAATTGAATGAGGACCGGGTGTGCTTCGCCGAAGGTGTGACTCCCGCGGAGATGGCAGCCATATACGGTGACTCCCGTGTCGTGCTCAACGAGGGAGGTGTGCGCCACTTTCCCATCACCATGCGTGTCTTCGAGGCGGTGGGATCCGGTGCCGCCCTGCTCACCGATCCCGTGCCCGGACTCGACATGCTCTTTGAACCCACCCAGGAGTACGCATTGTTGACCTCGAACGTGGTGGAGAGTGTCGAAAGGCTCGTAGGTGACCTCGACACAACCCAGGGCATGGTTGACCGCGCCCGAGTACGGGCGATGGGGCACCACACTTACGACCATCGAGTGGATCAACTGATGTCCATCGCTGCCGACCTGTCGAAACGAGAAGTGATGCAGACGGCACCCCATACCGACTTGGCCCGTCTCATCGACCGGGACGTGGAGGTTCAGCGGATCGTCCATGTCGATGCAGACGACCTCACCGAACAACTTCCGGACCGAGAGATCTGGCCGATCTCAGAACGAGAAGGAAGGCTGGTCCCCGGGAGCATGGACGCCGCAGTGGTCACGGAAGGGGATGCGAAGAAGATGACGGTCCCCCTCGATGCCGCCCGCCGTTATATCTACACCAGCGACCGGGTATCCGGCTTGGAAGAATACGTTGCGGAGAACCGGCCATCGGCGACGATCGAGGCCCATGGCGCACATCGACGTATCGACTTGAAGGCCGAGTCCTATCGGATCGACCCTGCTGCCGGGAACGACCGGTGACGACCGACGTACGTCCCCACAACATTCACGACATCCACCCTGACCGGGACCAGGGGCGCGATCTCAGCGTCTCGGTGGTCATCCCCGCCTACAACAGGTCATCGTTGCTGGCAAGAACTCTCGACTCCCTGGCCGCACAAGCGTCTGACTCCCCGAGCTTCGAAGTGCACGTGGCCGACGACGGTTCGGAAGAGGACATACCTTCTGTGGTCGACTCGGTCGACGGCCTCGACGTCCACTATCACCGTCGGGAAAGCCAAGCGTTCGGTGCCGGGCAGGCCAGAAACCTCGCATCCTCCGCTGCGCAGGGAGACGTCGTCGTGTTCCTCGACTCCGACTGTCTCGTCGGAGAGGACTTCATTTTGGGTCATGCCTCCTGGCACACATCGGGGCAGAAGACTGTGCTCATCGGCGGACGCAGTCATGCCGTCATGGGCTCGGAAGACGCTCTCGCCGACTACCGCAAGAGACTCCGTCGGAGAACTGCCGGGCTCCAGCACGGAAATGAGATCTTTCGCTCCTTTGTTACCGCCAACGTGTCGCTACCCCTGGCGCTCTTTCGTGATGTCGGAGGCTTCGACGAGCGTTTTCACCGATGGGGCGGAGAGGACACCGAGCTCGGGTGGCGGCTTTGGAACACCGGTGCGGTGTTCCTCGACGACGAGACCGTGGCGGTGACCCACCAGGCGGAGGAGGACTTCGCCGGCGGAGCCGAAGGAAGGAGACGATCCCACCAGTTGAACATGGGACTCATCAGAAGCCTCATACCGCATCGGTTCTACCGAAAAGAGCCGCCCGACACGATCCCCGAGGTGCCCAAGGTGTCGGTCATCCTGCACGACGTCCCCCCGGGTTCGGCCCGAGAGACCTGGCATGCCCTCCTCAACCAGCCCCGGTCCGATTTCGAGTTGTTGGTCGTCGCCGACGTCGACGACGAAGAGCCCCTGGCAGGAGCCAGTGCAGGCGACCCCAGGCTCGGTTTCGCCGACTCGTTGGAAGAAGCGGCTGGGATGGCTCGTGGGGAGTACACGTGCTTTCTCGATGGTCACGGCGCACCGGGCACGAATCTGCTGACAGGTGTGATCCAGCGTCTCGACAACCGGCAGATGGCGGTCACGGCCACGGTTGGTTATGCCCTCCCTCAGAGCGATGGCGGGCCGGTGCGGAGCCGAAACGGGGCCCGAGACGTCGACCGGGCATGGGAGACCGACATGCCGCTCTGCTGGTTCATTCGAACCCGGGAGATGGTCAAACTCAGGGACGCCGACGTAGACGTGTCCGAGCTGTGGAACGAGTCACAGACCTGGGACATGAACTTCCACTGGACGAGTGCCGCGGTCCGGCTACCCGGTTCCACCCGCAGCCACCGCCCCGAGGGGTTCGTCCACAGCTCTGCCCGCCGCCAGGAGCTCGCCATCGAGGTGGTCATGCGCAAGCGGTCGCTCGTGGAAGCCGCGACCACCTATATGCGCACCAGGGCTAAGAGCGAAAGAGATCGTCCCCGTGAGGACCCGTGGCAGGGCGCAGGGGAATCGTCCCCACGGCCGACGGCCCGGTATCTCGGCTGGGCAGGTCACTACAACCTGGGGGACGAAGTGATGCTGGAAGCCATCACAGGTCTGCTCCCGTGGGCCGACATCACCACCAGTGGTGACCCCGGGAAGCTGCTCATCCTCGGTGGCGGCACACTCATCAACCGGAGCTCATATCTAAAGCAGGTAACCGAGCGGGACACTCCCCGGGCAGAGCGAGCAGTCATCGGCACCGGTGTCGCCAGTCCCGAATTCTGGGGTGAGCAGGAAGACCCCGAGAGGTGGACTCGGTGGCTCTCGACCTGTGCCTACGTGGGCGTGAGAGGGCCGCACTCACTGGAGAGACTGCAATCGTGGGGGTTCGACGGCGACCTCGAAGTAAGCGGAGACAGCGCACTGCTGATCGAGAGGCCAGCGGTCGATCGTGTGCAGGGCAGGATCGTCATCGCCCCGGCATGGACCAAGGGGAGACTCTGGGGTGGATCCGACGAGAAAGTTGTCGAGGCTCTGGCTTCGGTGACGAACTCCTTTCGGTCGGAGGGGCGTGATGTCGTCATGTTGGCGTCGAGTCCCGACGACGACGGTCAGATCCTGCAGATCAGCCGGAGGTGCGAGACCACCCTGGAGTTCGTTCAGGGATACCTGAACCAGACCAAGGCGATCGAAACGATTGCCTCGGCTGAAGCGGTGGTCGGAGAGCGGCTGCATGCCTGCGTCATCGCAGCTGCGGTCGGCACCCCGTTCGTACCCATCGAGTACCGGCCGAAGCTACGGGACTTCGCGGCGTCGGTTGGCGTCGAGAATCTGGTCATTCGCTCAGATGTGGTGACCGGAGATGCGCTCGTAGAAGGTGTCCACGACGCTGTGCAAGCCGGGACCGACCAGGTCGCTCGCCACGTGGACACATATCGAAGTCGGCTCAGGTCGGCTGCGGAGGTCATCGAGCGCGCGGTGACGGCGTGAGCAAAGACCGACCGCACGTGACCATGGTCACCAGCAACGGCTGGGGGCTGGGACATCTCAGCCGGGCGATCGCCATCGCCCTGGCGATGGACGACAGGGCCGAGGTGACGATGTTCTCGTTTTCCAGAGGACTTCCCCTCGCCTCCCAGTTCGGGATCAAGGGGGAGTTCTGCCCGGGCCCTTCGTCGGCGTGGGTTCCTGGTGAACGGTGGAATCTCTACGTCGAGCGCCGCTTTGGCCTCTTCATGTCCGAGGTCGAACCGGACGTCGTCTTGTTCGACGGTGTCGCCCCCTACTTCGGGATCATCAATGCTCTCCGTGACCGACCTGCGGTCTCGGCAGGATGGATCCGTCGGGGAATGTGGCTGCCGCAACGGACCAAGGAACAACTCGCCAAAGCCGTGGCGTTCGACTTCGTGGTGGAGCCCGGCGACCTCGCCGCAGCAGCAGACCGAGGACCGACACCAAAGCTGGAGGCGATTCGCGTCGCATCGGTGAGCCTCCTCGATGTCGTCCCGATGCTCGACCGTGAGGACGCCGCCGCCGAGCTCGGGGTCGACCCGGCCCGGCCGACCCTGCTGTGCTCAGTTGGCTCGGGTCAACCGGGCGACATGGACCAAATCCGGGAGTTGATCCTCGAGAGAGCCGGGAAGCACGAAGAGTGGCAGGTCGGACTGGTCAACTCGCCCCTCTCCACCGAGGACGCCACCCACACGTCGGGTGCCATCCAGTTGCGGGGCGTCTATCCCCTGGTCCGCTATCTCAATGCGTTCGACGCCGCGGTCTCGGCCGCCGGCTACAACTCGGTCCATGAGCTGATCCCGGCCGGTGTTCCCACGCTTCTCGTCCCGAAATCGGCCAGCAAGACCGACGACCAGCTGAGTCGCGCCTCGTTCCTGGCCAACGGCGGAAAGGCGCTGATGGCTAGAGACGACGACCCCGATGAGGTGAGTCGCCAGGTGGATGTCCTTCTCGGTGAGGGGCGAAGTCGTCTCCAGGCTTCATTGATGGCAGCCGACCGTGCGGCGATGACAGGTGGAGCAGGGCAGATAGCCGAGATCGTCACGGGTTCTCCCCCAACGGGGATCCGGGATACGGAACGGAAAGAGGTAGTGCCCCAGCCCGGGATCAAAGGCTTCTTGAGACGGGTCATCGGCCCCGAGGGCGTGCGACGGGTCCAACGTGTTCTGGGACGGGAGCCCGAGAAGCCCCCTCGTACAGCTGTGAGCCTGAACCGCGATAGCCCCGACCTTCCCTGGCTCGTGGTGACATCGGACCCTGAGACGGTGCCGCGGTCGGCGGAACATCCGGTTGAGCACGTTCTCCCGGACGCCACGGCCGGCTACGAGGATCGCCGCCGCGCCCTGCTCGAAGACTTCTACGAGATCGTTCGATGAGCATGGTCGGGTCTCAGGAAGGCGGTCCATGACCAACGTCCTACTCGTCACCAGCAACGGGACCGGAATGGGTCACCTGACCCGACAGGCGGCTGTCGCATTGAGCATGGATCCTTCGCACGAGGCGACGATATTTTCCTTGTCCCCCGGTCTCCCCCTCGTCGGCGATCTGGGAATTCGAGGCGAGTACTGCATCAGCTACGACCGCCCCTGGATCGCGTCCGAGACCTGGAAGTGGTATCTCTGCGATCGTCTGGTAGCAATTGCCGAGGAGACGGAGAGCCAGGTGGTCCTCTTCGATGGCGTTGCTCCTTATCTCGCCCTCGCCGAGGCGACCTGGAGGCTGCGCGACGTGGCGTTCGTATGGATGCGGCGCGGCATGTGGAAAGAGGGCCAGAACAAAAGCTCCCTGAGGAGGAGACCGATATTCGACCTGGTCATCGAGCCCGGCGACCTCGCATCCGAAGACGACATCGGGCCGACATCGGCACTGGGAGACGCTGTGAAGGTCGGGCCGGTCAGCATCCTGGAGCCGTTGGGAATGCTCCCGAGAGCCGAAGCCCGGAGCCGGCTCGGTCTCCCACTGGAGGGACCGGTGGCGTTGGTCACCTTGGGCTCCGGCATGTTGGGCGACGTCGCCGGCCCGGGTGCGACTGTGGTGAGGACGCTGCTCGACAAGACCAACGACTGGCACATCGCAGTGACCAAGTCGCCGGTTGCCCGCCATGAGATTCCGTTCGATCAGGCCGACCGGCTGACCCAACTGAGTGGGGTCTACCCCCTCGCGACCTATCTGTCCGCCTTCGACATGGCGATCAGCTCGGCCGGGTACAACGCGGTCCACGAACTGACACCTGCGGGTGTCCCCAGCCTTCTGGTCGCCAACACGTCCACCCAGACCGACGACCAGGTGACACGTGCCAGGAGTCTCGAACGTCAAGGATTGGCGCTCGCAGCGGTCGACACCGATCTCGAAGAGATGGAAGGTCATCTGCACAATCTTTTGGACGATGAGTTGCGAGCCGAACTTGGTCACAGAGCGACCGAGACGAGGATCCTCATGACCGGGGCGTCGGAGACTGGACAGAGGGCAACAGAACTGGGTGAGACCTTCGAGTACAGGAGGAGGACACCCGCAAGACTGGTGCACGACCAGGTGGAAGGCGCCAAGGACCTGGTGAGGGGCGCTCTCGGCGAGGATAGGATCGAAGACCTCAAACGCGTGCTGGGTCGTCCGCCGAAACCCATCTATCAGAAGGCAACGGTCACGCTAACCGACAAAACCGGGGGCGGCGATGACGACAACCTCGAGTTGGCGCTGGTCAGCGAGGTGTCAACCGAGGAGTTGCGATCGGACCAACCGGTCGAGCACTTGTTGGCAGGAAGCTCCGACCGCTACCAGAACAAGCGTCGGGAGATCATCGACCACTATTACGACGTCGTGTCGGGTAGTAGACCATTTGGGTGAAGGACGACATTGTTACTCCTCCGACCGGTGGAGGAACGCTATCATCTGACCCCGGGTGACGTCCTCTTTCGGGCAGTACGAGGTGTTGTCAGGCGGGTTGCATCCTCTGGTCATGCCGGCGGTGGCCAGCCTGCCTATGTCCGCCTCGAAGGTGCTGCCGGGGGCCACGTCGTCGAACCCCGGGTGGTCGTCTGTGGTGAGCCGCATTGCGCGCACCAGAAACGCTGCCATCTGCTCACGTGACATGGGATCGGCGGGGCAGAATCGGTCGTTGTCCGGCGGGTTGCAACCCTTGGTGATGCCAGCTTCGGCGATGGCGTTGATGTCGTTCTCGAATGTAGAACCGTTGTCGTCGACGAAGTGATCCTTCGCCGCGGCCGGAAGACCCAACTGGCGATTGAAAAAGGCGGCCACCTGTCCCCTGGTGACGGGCTCATCGGGACAGAACCAGGTGTTCTGCGGAGGGTTGCAGCCCCGGGTGATCCCGGTTGCCGCGGCCCATTGGGCGTCACCCCAGAACGTATGACCGAGGGTGTCTATGAACCTGTTGTTGAGCACCGAGCCGGCGTTGACGCGCCCGGCCTCGACTTTGCCGGCTACATCAGCGGGCCGGTCCGCCCATGCCTTGATCCGGGCCACCAGCTCCAGGTGGCTGATGCCCGGTTCTGCAGAGAGCAGCAGAGCCGCGACACCCGCGACGTGCGGCGCGGCAAACGAAGTCCCGGTCACTACTGCATACGATGTCAATGCCGTGCTCAGGATGTCCACGCCCGGAGCGGCGAGATCGATGCTTTCGCCGTAGTAGGACTGGTCATCGACTCGATCGTGCCGGTCTGTCGAAGCAACGGCGAGATTGTTCGAGTGAGACATTTCGGCGGGGAGGATCACATAGCCATCCAACAGTTCGGGAGGCGTATTGCCGGCCGCAGAAACGACGAGCACATCGTTCTGCCGGGCATATTCGATGGCCTGCTCCAGGGGTGGGTCGGACTCACCCTCGGGTAACGGTCCGCCAAAGGACAGGTTGATGATATCGGCGCCATTGTCTACGGCGTAGTACATGGCCTCGACGGCATTGAGGGTGAGGCAACTCCCATCGCGGCAGGCCCTCAAGTTCATGATCTCCGCCCCGGGCGCAACTCCGGCGATACCTTCGTCGTTCACCTCGGCCGCGATGATCCCGGCGATGAGAGTCGCATGTGCCTCCATGTCGGGATCACCATCGGGTGACGGGTCAGCGTCTCTCGCCTCGAAGTCCCAACCATAAACGTCGTCGACGTAACCGTTCTCGTCGTCATCGGAGCCGTTTGCGGATTCGTCTGAGTTCTGCCAAATCTGAGCATCGAGCTCGGGATGAGTCACCTCTACCCCGGAGTCGACGACGGCTACCACCACACCCTCCCCGGTGGCGACCGACCACGCTGCCATCGCATCGATGTCGGCGTCGGGCGTTCCCTGGTCTTGACCTGTGTTCTCGAGAGCCCACTGCTCGGCGAACCCGGGTTCGTCTTCGCCACCCAGCAGCGAGTAGCTCCGCTCCACCAGGACCGTCGCACCAAGCTCACGCTGCATAGATGCTCGGGTACGAGCGATGGTCCCGCGCATCGGCACCGTGATCCGCTTCCAGGGAACGGAGGCGTCAACGGCCGATTGAGTCCTGAGGCCTTGGGTGTCGGTGTCCCTGGGCACGAGAAGATTGACAGTCCCTTCCTCCTCAGGGCCGTAGGCCGCTACCGGAGCGGCCAGGACCAGAAGCAGGAGCATGACCAGGGTCGCACGCACAAGCCGATGGTGGCAGATCGTCAGATCAATGGTGTCCCCACCCCGACCACCAAAGGCGACATCATGACGCAGCGAGAACTTGGGTCTAGGGTTCCTTGAGGGCGGGTACCGAGGCAAGTCAAGAGTCCACCAAGGTTTCATGCCCACCAGTTTCCAACCACGCACGACCTGGCAAGATCTCCGAGTTCGGCTCGGCGTCATCCCGATATGGACAATCGCCATTGCCACAGTTCTCGCCGTCGGACCGCAGACCGCCTCTGCCTCAGACACGGCAACACGATGGGACAGCTTCTCGGAGTCGTCGGGATGTGGTGAGCCATTCACCCGCACACCTGTCGGGTCGACAAAGGGTTCGCTGAGCGACTCGGAGGCGATACTGGGGCCGTTCGGCACCTACTTCGGCCGTTCCGTGGCCGAGGTCCGATCACACCTTCGTGACTGGACGGTGCCTAACAGTGGCGGCCACAGCGTGCGCGTGCACGAGGAGATGTTGCCTGCGCTGCAAGAGGTCGGTGCGGCCCTCCGGACCCACGCCGCAGAAGGTCGCGTCTATGAGATCTCCTCCGCCCATGCCTTCATCCCCAGAACGATCGGGGGAAGCTATCGGATCTCCCGCCATGCCATGGGGTTGGCAATCGACCTCAACCCGGTCCAGAACCCATATCGCGGCGACAACGTCCTCATCAGCGACATGCCCAAGTGGTTCGTCGATGCCTGGAGGGACGCTGGTTTTTGTTGGGGTGGAGACTGGCTGGGATCGAAGGATCCGATGCACTTCTCGTGGAAGGGACCAGACTCGACCGCCGGCTCCGACAGTCTGGAGCCCGACCCTCCGGACACTTCGAAAACTCCCTTTGGCGAGCCTGTGGCCACTCATGAGACCGAGTTCGGCCCGGTGATGTCCCGGTATGAGATTGCCATCGCCGATGCCAACAGCAATGGGACCTCCGATGTGGTTGGACTTCGCTCCCACCCCGAAGGCTCGGTCATGGACATCGCCCTGAGCTCACTCGGCTTTGGCTACTGCTCCATCGGGCGGTGGTTCATCCCGGACGAGTCTGTGGCTGAAGCTGACCACGTGGTGATGGCCGACGTTGACGGAGATAGCGGCCAGGACCTCGTGGCTCTCTCTTCGTCCGGGGACTCTGTGGTGGCAACGACGGCCACCCGGCGACAGCGCTACAAAGATCCGACTCAATCGAAGGTTGGAGCGAGTGTGGACGCGATCGCCTTCACGGGCGCTGACTTCGACGGCGACCACCACGCCGACCTCTGGGAAGTGACTCCCGACGGCGATATTCGCATTTGGGGCGGACCATCGTTTACCCAGATTCTCGAGGAGTCGACCTTGCCGGCAGGAGCTCCATCGAAGATCGCCGCCGGCGACCGGGATGGCGGAAACACTCCTGAGTTGTACGCCCTCTATGAATCGAGTGGGGAGTCGCGTATCGACATTCTCACCCACGACGAAGCGTGGTCACGGGAAACGTCTATCACCGTCGACGACGGCTCGGGTGGCATCGAGGCCATCGGAGCCGGTGACTACGACGGCGACGGCCGTGCCGACGCACAGGTGCTCACCACGGCGGGCGAGCTAGACGTTTACATAGGCAATTCAGGCACCGGGATTCCCGCCGGCCGCTGGTTCCTGTATCCCGACTGGGACTGCCACCAACCTGTGCTCCTGGACTACACGGGCACATTCATGGATGACGAGTCGAGCATCTTCGTCTCAGACATCGAGTCGATCGCCGCCGCAGGAGTCACCAAAGGCTGCAACCCGCCGTTCAGCGACATGTTCTGCCCCAACGGCCTCGTCAGCCGCGGCCAGATGGCCGCGTTCCTCGCCCGTGCTCTCGACTTGACCTCGAATACTCACCCCGGGTTTACAGACGTCCCGCCCGACTCGACTTTCGCACAGGACATCGGAAGGCTGGCGACCGCTGGCATCACTCGGGGCTGCAACCCGCCGGACAACGACCGCTATTGTCCCAACGACCCGGTGAGCAGGGAGCAAATGGCTGCATTTCTCACACGAGCCCTCGGTCTAGCGGAAGTCGATCATCAAGAGTTCGTCGACGTCGCGGCCGACAACACTTTCGTGACAGACATCAGAATGCTCGCTACCGCTGGGATCACCCGGGGCTGCAACCCGCCGCAGAACGACCGGTTCTGCCCTGAGGACAATGTGACCCGGGGTGAGATGGCGGCTTTCCTCGACCGGGCCGGGCTGGGTAGTCGATGATGCCACCGGTCCTCGCCAAGTCTCTAAGGCTTCTGCTCGTCGTGTCACTCGCCGTTGTCACTCTTCCGCTAGGCGCAGCTGCCGACTTGCCTCCCGGCGGGACCTTCACCGACGACGACGGCAACACTCATGAAGGCGACATCGAGGCCATCGCAGCCGAGGACATCACCAAGGGATGCAACCCTCCGTTCAGCGACCGCTACTGCCCCGACGAGAACGTCACCAGAGGGCAGATGGCCGCATTCATCCGCCGCGCCCTCGAACTCCCCGACACCAACACCGACCACTTCGGAGACGACAACGGAACCACCTTCGAAGCCGACATCAACGCCATCGCCGAAGCCGGCATCACCAAAGGCTGCAACCCACCAGACAACGACCGCTACTGCCCCGACGACGACGTCACCAGAGGGCAGATGGCCGCATTCATCCGCCGCGCCCTCGAACTCCCCCACACCGACACCGACCACTTCGGAGACGACAACGGAACCACCTTCGAAGCCGACATCAACGC
>JBKHKD010000009.1:0-96570 GCA_046537785.1 Actinomycetota bacterium | reverse complement strand
AACGGAGCGCAGGAGACCGGGCGGTCAACCCTGGGTTACGGACGTCGGTAGGCGACGTCTCCAGCCCACGGAACGGAGCGCAGGAGACCGGGCGGTCAACCCTGGGTTACGGACGTCGGTAGGCGATGTCTCCAGCCCGCGGAATGATCCGATCAACGGAACGTTTGCTCAGACGGAGTGGCCGTACTGTTGGCGTTCGTAGACGGCTTCGGCCACCTCGTAGAAGGGTTGGACGTCGTCGGCGTCGATGTTGCCCAGGGCCCGGTCGACCCGTCCGGCGGCGCGTCGGCAGAAGACCCGGGCGATCATGACCTCGTCCCCGTAGCCGGTGTGGTCCCCTTCGATTACGTCGCTCACCCTCGAGATCGTCGCGATCTGTGCGTAGATGTCGGCTGCGGCGTCGGCGAGACGCTTCAGTGAGCCCTGACGCTCCTGGATGGCCCGGCCATGGGACCGCAGCAGGTGCTCGGTAGCGTTGCGTAGGGCTACGACCTGCCTGGAGCACCGGTCGGCCTCCTCCGAGAGCTCGTCGTGAGCGCCGGGGAGACGATCCGGGGCGGCCCTTCGCTTCAGACGGCCACCCACGTAGTCGGCATACACGCCCAGGCTCCTGATCGGCTCGGTGAAGTCGAAAGTCTGGAGGTTCTCGAGCTCCTCGCCAACCGTTTCCAGGCCGTTGAGGGCGACGAACAGACGCATCACGTCGTTGGCGCCCTCGAAGATCGGGAAGATGCGAATGTCCCTGAGGACCTTCTCGAAGGGTTCGTCCTTCATGTAGGCCCTGCCCCCGGCGAGTTGGAACACCCGGTTGGCGGCGTACCAGAGGAACTCGGTGGAGGCCACCTTGACCATGGCCGACTCCAGGTCGATGTGCTCCACCCCGGCGTCGACCAGACCGGTGGTCAGGTAGGTCATCGCCTCGATGCCGTAGGTGTAGGAGGCGAGCCAGCCGATCTTTTCTTTGACCAGGGCGAACTCGGCGAGCGGGCGACCGAACTGTTCCCGTCGGGTGACGTGTTCGACACCCAGGTCCAACAGCATACGGGCGCCACCGACTGCCCCCGAGCCCAGCGACATCCGCCCGGTGTTGAGAATCCCGGTGGCGATGCGGAAGCCCTCGCCTTCCTCGCCGAGGACGTTCTCTGGAGGGATCTTCACGTCCCGGAAGTGGAGATGGCGGAGGTCGTTGGCCTGGAGCCCCATGGTGTCGTAGCGGCGGCCTACCTCGACCCCATCCATGTCTCCTTCCACCAACAGGGCGATGTGGCCGCCCTGGGGTGTGCGGGCGAACACGGTGAGCAGGTCGCCGGAGCCGTTGCCGATCCAGCGCTTCTCGCCGTTGAGCAAATAGGAGCCGTCAGGTTGGAGAGTGGCCGTGGTCTCCAGGTGGTAGGCGTCCGAGCCCGCGTTGGGCTCGGTGAGGGCGAAGCCGGCCCGCTTGCGTCCGGCCACCAGATCGGGGAGGAAGCGCTCCTTCTGCTCATCGGTCCCGTAGAGGACGATCCCCTTGTAGCCGATGGACTGGTGCACTCCGAGGATGACGGCGAGGGTGGTGTCGATCGCTCCGATCTGTTCGAAGAGCTTGCAGTAGCCGGTCTGGGTCAGGCTCTGGCCGCCGTAGTTCTCCTCGACAGCGAGACCCAGCATCCCGAGCTCGCCCAGCTCTCTCCATGCTCCTTCGGGAAGCCGCCGCTCCTGTTCGACTTCCAGCGGGTCGTAGTTCCCGCCAGCCCAAGATCGCAGATCCCCGAGCAGGTCCTCGACCCGGGAGCGTTCGGCCGGGTCGAATCTCGGGTAGGGAAAGACCATGTCCTCGTGGATCTCCCCGACGAACAGCCCCCGGGTGAACGACTCCGAGGAGTGCTCGCTCACGACGTTTCGCCGGGCACGAACCCCTCGCCGGACTGGGCCCGCTCGGAGAGCACCGGTGCGGGTTCGAAGCGGGGACCGTGGCGGGAGACGAACTCCTCGAGGTCACGAAGAGTCTCCTCGATGCCCCGCCGGTGTTCCACGTAATGGAACGGTCCGCCGAGGTGGGCGGGGAACCCGAGACCGAACACCGCCCCTATGTCCCCGTCGGACCCCGTGTGCACGATGCCATCGCCGAAGGCGAAAAGTGCCTCGTTGACCATCCGGAGCAGCATGCGGTCGGCGGCGTCGTCCGGCAATGTGTCGCCGGGCTCGACACCCACCACGCCATAGACGGTTTCGTCGACCTCATCGAGACGCTTCCAGTCCTCGCCGTCTCTCTCGAACCGGTAGAAGCCGGACCCGTTCTTCTTCCCGATGCGGCCGGCGTCGACCATTCGCCCGAGAAGCGGGTTCGGCTCCATGCGGTCACCAAAGCCCTCCTGGAGGATCTCGGAGATCTCCACCCCGATGTCGAGGCCGACCTCGTCGAGGAGCCGGAACGGTCCGAGGGGGAATCCGAGCTTGGGCATCAGCTCGTCGACCTGGTCGATCGGAGCGCCCTCCCCGAGCAGCCGGGCGGCCTCGTCCATGTAGGGGGCGAGGATCCGCGAGGTGTAGAAGCCGGGGCCGTCGGAGACCACGATCACGGTCTTGCCCTGCCGTGAGCCGAGCCGGACCGCGGTGGCGATCGCGTCCGGGCTGGTCTGGGGGCCGGTGACGACCTCGAGCAGCGGGACCTTTGGCACCGGGGAGAAGTAGTGCATCCCCAGGACCCGCTCCGGTTTCCTCGCCTGGGCAGCGATCTCGGTGATCGGGATGGAGGAGGTGTTGGTGGCGAAGAGGGCCTCGTTGGGGATGAGGGACTCCATCTCCTCGAGCACCTGATGTTTGACCTCCAGACGCTCGACGACAGCCTCGATGACTACGTCGACGTCGCCGAAGCCGGTGGGCTCGGTCGTGGGTAGGACGCGAGCCAGGGTCCTTTTCTGCTCGGGCTTACGCAGGTAGCGGCGGCCGGTGACCTCATCGCGAATGTCGCGCATGCCTTTGCCGAGGGCTTTCCACCCGATGTCACGGAGACGAACCGGCACACCGGCGTCGGCGGCCGTTACCGCAGCTATCCCGGCTCCCATGAGACCGGCGCCGATGACGCCGACTTTGTGGACCGGACGTGGGGTGCCGGTGACCCGGTCCTTGGTTCGGCTGCGGGAGCGAAAGATGTGGATCAGGGCTCGTGCCTCGGGAGTGAAAGCCAGCTCGCCGAAAGCTTTTGCCTCTGCCCTCAGGCCGGCCTCGGGGCCGTCCTCCACACCGGTCTCGATGACGTCGATGGCACGAAGCGGGGCCGGCATGTTGCCGTGGGTTCGCTTCATGACCGAGTCGCGTGCTCGTGAGAAGACGAAACGCCGCCCCACCGGGTTGCCGGTGAGCGCCAGGGATCGGGCCTTGTCGAGGACCGAGCCACCACTGCGGGGCTTTCCGGCGATTTCGAAGGCGGCGTCTATGAGGATGGCGGGATCGACCACGTCGTCGACGAGTCCCAGCCGCCGGGCGCGGTCGGGGCGGTGGGTGCGCCCGGTGAGAATCATGTCGAGGCCGTCCTCGATGCCGATAAGTCCGGGCAGTCGGACGTTGGCTCCTGCACCGGGGATGAGCCCGAGTTGGACCTCGGGCACACCGAGTTTGGTCGAGTTGGTGTTGGCCGCCACCCGGTAGTCACAGGCGAGCGCCACCTCCAGGCCGGCTCCGAGACAGTTGCCCTCGATGGCGGCGACAGTCGGAAAGGGCAGACCCTCGATCCGGTCCATCAGCTTCTGAGCGGCCCGGGATAGCTCAGTCACCTGTTCGACGTCGTCAGCTTCGCTCAACATCTCCACGTCGGCTCCGACGCAGAACGAGTCCTTGCCGGAAGCGATCACGAGTGCCTTCGGCGGGTCTGCCTCGAGCTCAGCGAGTGCCTCGTCGAGATCGTCTTCGACATCGGGCCTGAGGACGTTCACCGGCGAGTCGGGCAGGTCGAACCACAGGATGGCACCGGCATCCCTGCGCTCAATGGTGAATGCGGACCGTGTGCTTGTCGTGGTCATGCTGTCTCCAGGACTAGTGCGGCGCCGAGACCCCCGGCGGCACAAGCGGTGCACAGGGCGAGTTCGCCGTCGCGGCGTCTCAGCTCGCGCAGTGTCTGGGAGATCTGGCGCGCTCCGGTGGCGGCGAAGGGATGTCCGATGGCGATGGAACCGCCGGCCACGTTGAGGATGTTCCAGTCGATCTCACCGATTGGCTCGGGTCGACCCATCTTGTCTGCAGCGAACTCCCTCGACTCGAACGACTTGATGACTGAGAGCACCTGTGCCGCGAATGCCTCGTGCATGTCGATGAGGTCGATGTCGCCGAGCTTCACCCCGGCCCGGTCGAGAGCGACCGGTGTGGCGAACACCGGGCCGATCAGCAACTGGCCGGCGGGGTCGACCGCGGTAAAGGCCGACGATCTCAGGAATCCCAGCGGCTTCAACCCCATTTCTGAGGCGCGGGTCTCGCTCATCATCAAGAGCGCGGCGGCCCCGTCGGTGAGTGGCGTGCTGTTCCCGGCGGTGAGGGTGCCGTGCTTGCGATCGAACGATGGCTTGAGCTTGCGGTAAGCGCCACGGTCGGAGTCGAAGCGGACCGTCAGGTCCCTGTCGACGACGTCGGCGTAGTCGGGCGGAGTCATGAGGGTCAGCACCTCGTCGTCGAAGTCGCCCCGCTCCCAGGCCTGGGCGGCGAGGGAATGGCTCCGGTGGGCGAAGTCATCCTGTTCATCGCGGGTGATCCCGTTCATCTTGGCCATTCTTTCGGCTGCCTCACCCATGGTCTCGCCGGTGGAGGGCTCCTCCAGGTCGGGGCTCTTCGGCACCAGGTCTCCGGGCCGCAGCTTGGACAGCAGCCGCGCCCGCTCGCCGACGGACCTGGCGTCGGCCAGCCTGTTGAGGATGGCCTGAAGCTGATCGGTGACGACAACCGGGGCGTGGCTGAGGGTGTCGACGCCGCCGGCGATGACGACGTCGGCGTTGCCCGACGCGATGGATGCGGCCGCGTTGACCGCAGTGCGGTAGCTGGTGATGCAGGCCTCTGAGACCGAGTAGGCCTCGATTTCGTCGGGCAGGGGAGAGTTGAGGACGATCTCCCTGGCGATGTTGGGAAGTTCCACGTCGAGGATCACCCGCCCGAACGCCACCTGGTCGACGTCGCTTCCGTCAAGCCCGTTTCTCTCCACCAGCTCGCTGACCACCGACGTACCGAGGTCAACGGCGTCGAAGGCAGCGAGGTCATCGCCGCGTCTGGCGAAAGGTGTCCTCAACCCGTCGACTATGGCCACACGTTCACTCATCTCTTGACTCCTGACTCCTCAAAGGCATTTCCGGCCCATCGGGTTCATAGCCCCCAATCTACGGAGATGTGGGAGGAACCCGTCAGGGCCGACTTCGCCCACGACCCGGCTGGGAAAAGAAAAGTGTCGATTCGTCGGCTGTCGTTCGTAGAAGTGGTGCCGGCTCCCCGCCGGTTGACAGAATGCAGGAGAGAGAAAGGTGACGCCATGAGTCAGTACCTGCTGTCCGTCTGGCACGACGACAACTACGAGGTCGATTTCGAGGGTGAAGAGATGCAGCGCGTCGTTGCCCAGGTCGACGCTTTCAACAACGAGCTACAGGAGGCCGGGGCCTGGGTGTTCGCCGGTGGCTTGCTGCCGGCCGACTCGGCGACCGTGGTCCGGAGCGATGGCGGCGAGGTGTCGATGACCGACGGGCCCTACGCCGAGTCCAAAGAGCAGATCGGCGGATTCTGGGTGGTTGATGCCCCCGACTTCGACACCGCGCTGGAGTGGGCACGCAGGGGAGCGACAGCCTGCGAGATGCCGGTGGAGGTCAGACCCTTCCAGGATGAGTGACGAGCTCGAGTCGGTGTTCCGGCGGGAAGCCGGCCGGTGCACCGCCACCCTGATACGCGTTCTCGGCGACATCGACCTCGCCGAGGACGCCGTGGCGGAAGCGTTTGCCATCGCCGCGGAGCGGTGGCGCGACACGGGTGTGCCTCCCAATCCGGGGGGATGGATCACCACCACCGCCCGCAACCGGGCCATCGACAGGCTGCGTCGGGAGTCCGGCCGGATGGACCGCTACATGGAGGCCCACCGGATCGGCGATGAAGGTGATCCTCCTGACCCCGATGTCGACGCGCTAATCGACGTGGTTCCCGACGACCAGCTCAGGCTCATGTTCCTGTGCTGCCACCCTGCACTATCTCCCGACGCCCAGGTGGCACTCACCCTCCGTCTGCTCGGCGGGCTCGAGACGCCGGAGATCGCCCGTGCGTTCCTGGTGCCGGAAGCGACCATGGCGCAACGCATCGTGAGGGCGAAGCGAAAGCTGCGTGACAACCGAGCCGCCTACCGAATCCCCGCTCGTGCCGAGATGCCTGCCCGGCTCCAGCCGGTGCTGGCCACCATCTACCTGGTCTTCACCGAAGGGCACACCGCCACCTCCGGAGACGGTCTGGTGCGAACCGACCTCTCGGCCGAGGCGATCAGGCTGGGCAGGGCCCTGGTCGAGCTGATGCCCGACGAACCTGAGGCGGCCGGGCTTCTCGCCCTGATGCTGCTCACCGATGCCCGACGACCCGCCAGGGTGGCGCCCGACGGGACGATGGTGCGTCTCTCCGACCAGGACCGCACGCTGTGGGACCCCCGGCTCATCGAGGAGGGACAGCGACTGGTTCGAGCCTGTCTGCGTCGTAATCGGCCCGGCCTATTCCAGATCCAGGCGGCCATCGCCGCGGTCCACTCCGATGCCACTCGCCCGGAGGAGACGGACTGGTCCCAAATCGTCGCCCTCTACGACCAGCTCCATGCTCTCCGTCCGAATCCTGTCGTCGCCATGAACCGTGCGATCGCGATAGGAGAATGGCATGGCTCGGACGAAGGGCTGGCGGCTCTGGCAGCCATCGACGACGTCGAGCAGTTGGACGACTATCAGCCCTATCACGCGGCGCGAGCCGACCTGCTGCGCCGTGCCAGTCGATTCGAGGAGGCGGTTCTCGCCTACGATCGGGCTCTCGACCTCACCACCAACCCTGCCGAACACCGGTTTTTGATCGACCAGCGAGACGGGGTGACAGATCGGTAGGGGTGGATTACGCCCCGTCCCACCATTTCAGGACGCGTGTCCCCAAGAGAGTGACCCATTTGGAGGGTTCCCCGGCCGGCACGTCGACCTCGAACCAGACCCGGCCCGGGTGTCGTCTCGCCTGGAGCCAGGTCCCGTCAGGCTGACGCTGCTCGCGGATTCGCTCGATTGCGTCGCCCATCCGCGGGTCGGGTGGATTGTCCCTTACGAGTGACGCCGCGCGGAAGTACTCGGCGGCGTTGAGCACGTTGTAGAACCATCGGAACGGGTAGGCGAAGCGCAGCGCCCACAGCGCCACCGGCTCCCCGGTGCTCTTGCGCCGGTACAGGCCGCGCTCGAGCAGGTACTCCTCCCCGCTCCGGCGCAGCTCCCGGGTCGACTCGCCGGTGGCGGTCTCGTAATAGAGCAGGCCTTTCAACGAGTTGAGCGTCGAGTGGAAGGAAGACCGGACCGAGCCCTCGACCCACTCGCAGTTCCAGCCACCGTCGTCCATCTGCTTGTCGGCGAACCAGTCGAGGAGACCGGAGACGTCGGCCCCCAGCCATGCCCCGTTGGCCAGGGTGTAGGCGTTGATGCAGGCGTCGACCTCGCCGCCCCAGTAGGGGAGGTTGTCGTACTCCCAGCGGCTGTTGGCGTCGAGCTGCTCCGCCGTCCCGGCGAGGACTGAAGCATCGAGACCCCACTCCCGCAATGAGTTCAATGACCAGGTGGTGGCGGTCCACGGCTGGCCGGCACCTTCCTGCGCTTCGGGTCCCGCGAAGTCGAAATCCGCAGGGAAGTACGCCCCGCCGGCCCACTGACCGTCGGGGTCCTGCAAAGCGAGCAACCGGGCCCCAAAACCCTCGGTGGCGACACGGGAGCGCGTCTTCTGCCACACCTCGGGAGGAGCCTCGAGGAGGTCACGTTCCACCTGCCAGACGAGGGCAGGGTCGGAGTCGAGTAGCCAGTTGATCAGGGTGTCGGTCATTCGGGGCACGCTACTTGCTTCTGCCTTCCAGAGCGATCGTGACATTCGGCACTTACACGAATCGTGAATCGGTCGGATGATGGAGTTGGACCAGTCGATGAAAGGAGCGGTCCCATGCAGGCTCACCTCGATCGGAGCGAGAAGACTGGTCAGTCGAATCGTGTCTTGAGCTATCTCGGATTCTTCGCCTACCTGGCCACGGGGCTGGTCTTCGTGGTCGGCGGGGTCTACCTCGTGCCAGGTCTCTGGTTGGTGCCTATCTGGGGAGGTTGGCTCGTGGGCTTATGGGTCGCCTACAGGCTCATGTCGAGAGGGTCGCCGTGGGTGCTGGCAATGGCCCCGGCTGCTCTCATCGTCCTCTGGGCGTATGTGACCGCGGGTTGGAGCCTGTGGGGTTGGGTCGTCGAGGACCTTCCGCTCGGCGTGCGCTGATCCGGCTTTCGAACGCGTCCCGCTGGCGATGGCTACGGCGTTTGACCGACCCTCACCGTGATGGGTCATCGGCGGGTCAGTCGGGTGGTCCGCGTCTTTTGGTGTAGGTGTGGCCGAGGGGGCTGGTCCATTGGTGGTCGCCGTCGGGTAGTCGTTGGTAGGTCCAGTTGGTGTGATGTCGGGTCATGTGGTGGTAGCGGCATGAGGGTGCGAGGTTGGTGGTGCAGGTGGTGCCGCCTTGGGCGTAGGGGTGGCGGTGGTCGAGATCGCATTGGTGGGCGGGCTGACGGCAGCCGACCATGACACATGTTGGATAGTCCGCTGCCACCCGCCGGCGTTGGCTTGTGGTGGGCCGGTGGGCGAGAGTGCCGGTGGCGACAGGCCGACCGTTGTCGGTCACGGTGAACGTCCACTCACCGTCCGTGTTTTCTCTCACGGTCTTGCGGGCGATCTCAGAGATCACTGGCCCATATCCGTCCAGCTCGCCAGGTTCGTTGGACAACCCGGCCAGAGTTTGGGCTGAGACGGTGACATGCACTGCACCGCCAGGATTCTCGGCCGCGGCGTGGTTGCATAGGCCTCGCAGCAAATCCAAAGCGACATCGGCGCGGATCTGATCCAACGTCCGCGGCTCGTGTTTGGTCTTCAACTTGCGGGCCAGTGTTTCGACATGCTCCCGGGCAGCGGCTATCTCGTCGGGATGGCCATTGAGGATGTGGAAACTGCCGGTGAAGTCAGGATTGGCGTTGGTGGTGACCTTGCGGTCTTCCAACCCTTCCTGGAATGAGGAGGCGGCACCGTCGGGGTCGGCTGCCATGACCAGTTTGGTGAGACGTGCACGAAGCTGGCCAGTAGTCAACTCCCCCGCCTCGTCCAGGATCTGATCCAATACCGCATCGATGGTCTCAACGGGCAGGTGCGCCAGGACGGCGTCGAACACTTTCGCCTTAGCCGCGTCGATCGAACCCGACTCCAAAGCGTCCAGGACTCTCCGGAGTGGAGCGGCCAACGCAACCGCACGGGCCAGGTAGGTCTTGGAGGCGCTGGTGGTCAACGCCAACGCCGCTGCGATCCCCACCGCCGCATACTCGACCTCCTCAGTGGAGCGCACCACCCCCGCAGACGGCGGACAAGCAGGAGAAAACGCCACCTCGCTCATCGCCTGATACTTCCCCGCCTCGTGATGCGACGACAGCCGGGCCCGGGCCTGCATCAACCGGACGACATCATGACCATTCAACCGAGACGGGTCGACGCTCGAGACAATGGCGGCCAAAAACAGCCCAGGAGGAATCTCTTCCAGACCATCAGGCAAGAGATGACGGTCATCATCTGTCCAACCGTCAGCCAGCTCGCGGCATGTGATCTCATAGGCGAAATCGACGTCACCCTCGACATCCTCAGGCCCCTCCCCCGGCAAGAGTCCGACACCAGCACCACGTCGAACATGTGTTCGACTCTACACCTCCCCCTACGACAAATGTCAACCCCGATATCGAAATATTTTCAAACACTAAACAACGTCAACCGCGCCTCACTCAACCGGAGGACTCCGTGGCTAGATCCGGATCCCCGACCTAGCTTCGCTCTGCGATGCGTCGCAGCGCCGCATCCCATCCGGCGTCGAAGGGGACGCCCGGTTCGTCGAGATCCACCACCACCGGTGCATGGTCCGAGGGCGTGGGTTTTCCCTTGCGGGCCTCCCGGTCGATCTCTGCCCACACCACCCGGTCGACCAGGGGTCGGGTGACGTAGACGAGATCCAGTCTCATGCCCATGTTCTTGTGAAACATCCCGGCCCGATAGTCCCACCACGAGTACCGGTCTCCCCGCGGCTCGTGGACCCGATAGGCGTCGACCAGTCCCCACTCCCGTAAGGTGGCGAGGGCGTCGCGCTCGGGCTCCGACACGTGAGTCCCACCGTGTGCGGCGCGGGCATCCCACACGTCATCGTCGGTTGGCGTCACGTTCAGGTCACCGGCCAGCACCAGCTCTTCGTCGGGTGAGCAGTTCTCGTCCAGCCAGCGACGGAGCCTGGCCAGCCAAGCCAGCTTCGCCTCGTAGAAGGGTGACCCGACCTGCCGGCCGTTGGGGGCGTAGAGGCTCATCACTCTGATGTCTCTGACGGTGCCGGCGATCATCCGGGCCTCGGTGAACGGGTCGTAGTCCTCGTCGTTGACCGAACCCTGAGAGCGACCGTCACGCACCGGCCCATCACCGAAGTTGGTGACGACATCGGCGATCGGCATCCGGCTGGCGATGGCCACCCCGTTCCACCGGCCCTCACCATGATGGGCCACCTCGTAGCCAGCCGCCTGGAATGCCAACGCCGGGACCTGGTCGTCGGCCAGCTTGGTCTCCTGCATCAGCAGCACGTCGGGTGCCGCCCGCTCCAGCCACTTCTCCACGGCGGAAAGTCGGGCGGAGAGTGAGTTGACGTTCCAGGTGGCAATGCGCACTAAGTCGACGTTACCGCTTGGAATCAGCCTGCCCTGTCAGGTGACCCTGGCGCTCATCGCAGGGCGACCCGGCGACGACGTTCAACCTCTCGCCGACGACACCTCGACGAAGGATCCGGTCCCGGGAGGCGCTTTATCTAGCGCCTCGGCTGGCAACTCTCGGCGGCCATAGTCTCCCTCTTCGTCAAAGAAGAAGATCAAGATGCGGTTGCCCGTCTCCGGGTTGTCGCCGCGCAGGGAATCCCTGGCCTCGCCTTCTGAGGGCTCCGGCGTGAACTCGTAGATCGACTTGAAGTTGCTCCCGTACCAAATGCTGATCTCCTCTGCTGACTGCGGCACCGCATAGACGATGGTCAGTCTTGTGGGTGACAGACCGGGCCAACTTCCCCGTTGATGGCTCCGGTGCACCTCCGTGCCGTCCGGTGGCGGCTCCAGCACGGGCTCGTTGGAAACCTGCGCCAATGAAGGAGCACATGCGGCCAGCGCCAAGGCCCCGACTATGACGACGGCTGTCGGGCTGCGGCTCGCTCCAGCTCCGCGATGAGGGCCTCGGTGTCGGAGATGATCCTGAAGGAGGTGTCTTCCTCGATCATTCCAGGCTTGGCAGTGTCCACTTGATCCCGGGACCTCTCCAGCTCCAGAAATCGCGCTGGCCATCTCACCGTCGGTCAGATGATCATCGCGCACACGTGTCAGCCGGATGATCACTCCGCCCAAACGACGCATGTCCCCTCCTATCCAGAGTCGTGACGAGCACGCTATCCGACGACGGCCATGCAATGTCGGACTGCCTCGGAGGCATACTGAACGGCGATTGATCGGACTCGTTCGGTGATTTCACCGAGCCGGTTAAGTCACTATGTTGAAGTGACGCATGGTCGCAGCAGTAACTTCGGCATGAGACTGGATCGTCGCGGCCTGACGACGGGAACCGTCGCCGTGTGCATCTTGCTGGTCGTCGTCTATGTCGGCTCTGAGGGGCTGAGGTGGTTCGATGCAGCCCTGGCCCCCTACTTGTTGGGGACCCTGCTCGCGGTGTTCGCCGTCGTCTACCGGTATGTCGTTTGGCTGCGCCGGCCACCCACTGCCCTGCTCAACAAGCGTGGTTGGGAGGCGTTCCGCCGACGGGGTCGTCTGGGCGGCAACCTGGTGTCCCTGGCAGGGATGATCGTCACGAATCTCGCCCTGCAGCGGTTCATAGCCGGCCGGTCGAAGACCCGTTGGTTCGCCCACCAACTCTTGTTCTGGGGATGCATCCTGGCTGCCCTCGTCACCTTCCCCCTCACCTTCGGCTGGTTCCATTTCGAGTCGACCGACCCCACAGGGCAGACCTACCAGGCGTTCTTCGGACCATTGGGCACTGTCGAGTTCGACTCCCGCAGTGTCATTGGTTTTCTCATCTTCCACCTGCTCAACATCGCCGCCATCCTCGTCATCGCTGGCGTGCTCATCTTCCTGGTGCGGCGTTTCCACGATCGTGGGGCCATCGCCCTGGAGAGAACCGGGGACTTCGCCGCCCTGGCCGGTCTTTTCGCCGTCTCCATAACCGGGCTCATGCTGACGGCCTCGTCGCTCTGGATGGAGGGCCGCTTCTACTCGTTCCTGAACAACGTGCACGCCCTCACCGTCATCCTCGGCTTGCTCTACATCCCATTCGGGAAGCTGTTCCACATCCTGCAAAGGCCGGCCAATCTCGGCGTCGCCTTCTACAAGAGGGAGGGTGAAGAGGGGGATGCCCAGGTCTGTCCGGAGTGCGGAGACGAATTCGCCTCGAAGCTCCAGGTCGAAGATCTCAAGAAAGTGCTGCCCCAGGTGGGCTTCGACTACAGCACCGCCACCGGCAACTACCAGGACATCTGCCCCAGGTGCCGACGACGTCTCGTGGGCCAGGCGCAGGGCGTGAGGATCGGCGCGACCCATGGCTGAGCTTCCCCTCACCGAGGAGCAGCTGGTCGAACGCTACGGGCCGCACCTCAATCGCACTCCACCGGGTGGTTGGGACGCCGACATCGAATATGACCGCGTCGTCGACACCCACTGCTGCTTCTGCGGACAGCAGTGCGGAATCCGACTCAAGGTGAAGGACGACGAGGTCATCGGCTTCGAGCCTCGCTACGAGTTCCCCTTCAACAAGGGGAAGCTGTGCCCAAAGGGTGTGAAACGCTACTTGCAAGGCTCTCATCCCGACCGTCTCACGGAGCCGTTGGAGCGGGATCCTTCGTCGCCGGACGGCTTCCGACCCGTCAGCTGGGACCATGCCCTCGACCGATTGGCGTCGGAGATCCGTCGTATCCAGTCCGAGCACGGGCCCGACTCATTTGCCATGCTGTCGGGCGTCTCGCTCACCAACGAGAAGTCGTATCTCATCGGCAAGTTCGCCAGGCTGGCGTTGGGTACCGCCAACCTCGACTACAACGGGCGGCTCTGCATGGTTTCCGCGGGAGCGGCGGGCAAGAAGGCGCTCGGGATCGACCGAGCCGCCAATCCATGGTCGGACATACCCCTCACAGACGTCGTGTTCGTCGCTGGCGCCAACATCGCCGAATGCCACCCCATCACCACCAGCTACATCTGGCGGGCCCGGGACCGGGGGGCGAAGCTGATCGTCATGGACCCCCGGGTGACCCCGATCGCCCGCAAAGCCGACGTCTTTCTCGGGGTACGGCCCGGAACCGACCTGGCGGTGCTCGACTCGATCCTTCACGTGATCATCCGGGAAGGTTGGATCGACCGGGAGTTCATCGAGCAGCACACCAACGGGTTCGAAGAGGTGGCCGCCTCGGTGGCGGACGCCTCTCCGCAGTGGGCCCAGGAGATCTCGGGAGTCCCGGCCGGCCGGATCGAGCAGGCTGCCCGCATCTGGGGGACGTCGGCGACGGGGATGCTACTCCATGCTCGGGGGATCGAGCACTCCACGAAGGGCGTGGACAACGTCCTCGCCTGCATCAATCTCGGTCTCGCCACCGGCAAATATGGCAAGCCCGGCAGCGGGGTGTGCACCATCACCGGGCAGGGCAACGGGCAGGGGGGACGGGAGCACGGCCACAAGTGCGACCAACTCCCCGGCAACCGCGACATCACCAACCCCGAGCACCGGGAGTACATCGCCTCGGTATGGGGCTGCGACGAGTCCGAGATCCCGGGCAAAGGGATGACCGCCCAGGAGATAATGAACGCCATCCACGCCGGTGAGATCAAGGGCCTGCTCTCGATCTGTTTCAACCCTCTGGTCTCGCTCCCTGACTCGAACTTCACCCGGGAGGCGCTCAACCGTCTCGAGCACTACTCCGCGATCGACTTCTTCATGTCCGAGACCGGACACCACGCCGACCTGGTGCTCCCCGGATCGCTCCACGAGGAGGACGAGGGAACAGTCACCACCCTCGAGGGCCGGGTGGTGAAGATCAACGCCGCCAAACCGCCACCGGGCAACGCCCGTCTCGACTGGGAGATCCTGCTCGACATCGCCCGCCGTCTCGACAGCCCCTACTTCGAGTACTCCTCGACGCAGGAGATGTTCGAGGAGCTACGCGTGGCTTCGAAAGGTGGCAGCGCCGACTATGCCGGCATCACCTGGGACAGGGTCGTGGAGGAACAGGGCGTGTTCTGGCCCTGCCCGGAGGAGGGCCATCCCGGCACTCCCCGCCTGTTCGAAGACGGGAAGTTCTATCACCCCGATGAGAGAGCCCGTTTCATACCTACGCCGTGGCGCCCACCGGCGGAGGAGGTCGACGACGAGTACCCGGTCTGGCTCACGACGGGGAGAGTGATCAGCCAGTACCTCTCCGGTACCCAGACCCGGCGCATCGGACCGCTGGTGGACCAGTACCCGGAGCCCTTGTGCGAGATGCACCCGAGTCTCGCCGAGTCGCTCGGAGTCGCCGAAGGCGACCTGGTGAAGGTCACCTCGCGGAGAGGGAGCATGGTGGCTCCCGCCAAGGTCGTGGAGACCATCCGCCCCGACACGGTGTTCATCCCCTACCACTGGGCAGGCAAGAAGTCGGCCAACCAGCTCACGATCAGGGCCCTCGACCCGGTGTCGAAGATCCCCGAGTACAAGGTGGCCGCAGTCAAGGTGGAGCGGACCGAAGGACGAGACGACACCCGTGACGATCGCGACCTGACTCTCCACGGGGGCCGGGAATGATGACTCTCGACATCGGGGTGAAGCCCGACGAGGCGGTGTTCGCCATCGACCAGAGCCGATGCATCGGCTGTCGCGCCTGCGTCCAGGCATGTGCGGAGTGCGGGACCCATCGCGGGGTCTCGCTGATCCAACTCGACACCGTCGACCGTTTCCACTCGACCCAGACCGTGCCACTGGTGTGCATGCACTGTGAGGACCCCACCTGCGCCGAGGTGTGTCCCGCCGACGCCATCAAACAGAACGAAGATGGCGTCGTGCAGTCGTCGTTGAAGCCGCGGTGCATCGGCTGCTCCAACTGCGTCTACGCGTGCCCGTTCGGCATCCCCAAGTACATCTCCGACTTCGACCAGATGATGAAGTGCGACATGTGCTACGACCGCACCTCGGAAGGCTTGAAACCAATGTGCGCCTCTGTGTGCCCCTCGGACGCCCTCTGGTACGGGACCAGGGAAGAGTTCGAACGCACCAGATCGGGGACCCTCGTCAACGACTGGAAGTTCGGCAACCAGGACGTGAGGACGAAGGTCTCGGTGGTCACCGCGGATCCGGGCCCGGTCGACGTGTTCATCGGGAAGAAGTCGGGCCATTGGATGGACGACCCTTTTGGCATGGAAGAAATGGCCTCATGAACGATCAGCCGATCTGGCGGCGGGACTTCCCCTATACCTCCGAGGGCGAGGACGAGGTGACCCGTCGGGAGTTCACCAAGTACCTGGTCTTTGCCTCAGCCGCCTTCGCCGGGGGCGGGGGGCTGGTGAGCCTCTGGTCGTCGCTACGCACGATCGAGACCGGGGAGCCGAGGGAGATCGTCCCGCTCGATGAGGTGGAGGTGGGCGGCAGCTACCTCTTCGACTACCCGGGCCCCAACGATCCCGCCATCCTGGTCCGACCCGAGGCAGACATCCTGTTGGGGTTCAGCCAGAAGTGCACCCACCTTGGTTGTGTGGTCTTCTGGTCCGCCGACGAATCCGTGTTCGAGTGCCCCTGCCACGAAGGGTTCTTCAATCTCGAAGGGCGACCGATCGCCGGGCCACCCGAGCGCCCGCTGGCTCGCATCGAGTTGGAGACACGTGACGGTGTGGTCTGGGCGACCGGAAGAGCCACCGGGGAGCACGCCTGATGGCGCGAAACCCCTCACGTCGGTCCCGGATCAACAACGCCGTGATGGTCTATGTGATCCTGTTGCTCAGCCTGCAGATCTTCCTGTTGACCGTGGCCGCGGAGGGCTTCCTCGACCACGACCCCGGTCTGGCTTGGGCCGGCACCGGCATCTCGGTGTTCCTGGCCCTCACTGCACTCTTCTTCTTCCGCTACCTCCGGAATGACTGATCACTGAACGGCATCGATCCTGCCCGATCCGAACCTTCGGTAGGAGTAGACGAGTGCCGCAGCTGCCACCACGGCGAGAGCAACGAGCCCGATGAAGTATTCGCCGGTGGCCTGGTAGACGGCCCCCATCACCAGAGGAGGCACGAATCCCCCGAGCCCACCCGAAGCGCCGACGAAGCCGGTAACAGCTCCCACCCGCTCCGAAGGCACACTTCTCCCCACGAGGGCGAACACGGCACCATTGCCGAGCCCCAGGGCGGCGGCCATGGCGAGGAAGGGAACAGTGGCGACAACAAGAGGTGGAGCGAAGGCCACCACCGAAGCCCCGACCGCAACTATGCCGAAGCTGCCCAGGAGCACTCGGGGGGCCCCGAATCGGTCTGACAACCAGCCACCGACGGGACGAGCGAATGTCGCCAAGAGAATGAAGCCCGCAGCACGCGCCCCTGCGTCGGCCGCTTCGAGACCATATAGCTCACGCAGGTATGTGGGCAGATACACCCCGAATGCGACGAAGCCGCCGAAAGTCAGCGCATACAGGGCCGAGAGGTCAAGGGTGATCCGCAGCCCTAGCGCGGCTTTGAGCCGCTGTCCCAGGCTCGCTGAGACCTCGGAACGTCCCGGAGCGTCCCTAGCCACCGTCGCCGTGAGGATGCCGGTCAGAGCCATCACGACGGCGACCAAGACGAAGGGACTGGCAGATCCGACTTCCTCGAACATGCTCGGTGCAGTGACTCCGGCGATTGCGGTTCCGACGTTGCCGACCCCGTATACACCTAGAGCGAAACCGCGTCGCTCCGGGGGGAACCAGTCGTTCACGAAGGGAATGCCGACCGCGAACGAGGCCCCCGACAACCCGAGCAAGAGCCCTCCGACGAGAAGCGCCGGATAGGTCTGCAGGAAAGCCAGGAACAAGAGCGGAACGACGATGAAGAAGGAGAGAGCGGTGAAAACGAGCCGGCCTCCGTATCGGTCGGTCAGGGCTCCCAGTGGAATCCGAGCGATCGAGCCGAGTAGGACCGGTGTGGCCACCATGATCGAGACCTGGAGCGGGCTGAGCGCGAGCAGGTCGGTGAACTGAGGTGCCAAAGGCGAGAGCAGACCCCACGCCCAGAAGTTGGTGGTGAACGAGATGGCTGCAACCGCCAGAGCGGTGTACATCCCTCGCTTCGATCTCGGGTCGTTCATCACAGGTCTATGAGCCGAGGTTAGGGAATCTCGCTCCCGCGGTTCGGGTTCGCCGTCCCAACACCTGCCCGAGCCGGATCGCGAAGTCGGCGAACCACACCGCTGCCAAGACCACCGCTGCCACCGACAGGCCGAATCCGAGACATAGCCCGGCGGTAGTGACAGAGTGCTCGCGTGCCACCCTCTTCAGAAACCCAACTGCCATAAGGCGTTTCGGGCGCAAACGCTGCTAGATGGATGGTGGTCAGGGACGGCGTCGATCCGTCGACCTCCGGTTTTTCAGACCGACATTCAAAGCTCTCCTGCACCCCTGTGAACTGGGACGATAGCCTAGAAATGGCGGCAGACCATGTCGCTGTTGGTCATACGTTGGTCAGCAGATTTGTGAATTAGTCCGTTTCACGGACGCGAACGCCTAGTCGCCGTGTTCCGTCCAAGTGGGCTTTCGTAATCCCATGGAGTGTCTGTGTCCCCTCTATCGTACGGCCCGGACGGTCGTCGTATTTGGGGGTCTGCTGTGAATCTTGCAAGCCGTGTGCAGGGCGCCTGGCGTGCGCCCCGACCTGATCGGTATCGGTGAGGTCCGCGATACCGATTCCACGGTGTCAAGCACGGTGTCGAAATCAAGCCGAACCACCCGTCGAAGGATGTTTGCAGTAATCACAAGTCGATGTCCATACAACTAAGCGCGATGTACTAGGACCCCGTGTATGCCGGGAAGTCATCACCCAGGACGATTGTCCACAAGCGGATTGCTTCGCGATGGTCGCCGGCAGCCTCGGCTTGTTTGGCCTTCGCCGCTCGCTCGTGAGCGGCCTCAAGGCTGCTGAGAACGTCTTGGCGCGCCGCCCATGTCAAATAGTCCGAGAGGTCGCCTCCATATCCGTCCGGATCCTGAACAGAGAGGTATCCGGGCGCCCATTCAAAGAATTTCATAAGCCCATTCCGGCTATCGCCACTCATGGACGTGAAGACCCTTGCGATCATCACCTCGAGGTGCCACGACCCAAGACGCTTGCTGTGCGCAGCGTTCCACTTCTTCAAGAACTTCACGCGCTTCTTCAGGTGACCCAGGTCCGCTTCTCGCTGGTTAATCCACTTCTTTTGCTCGGGTGGGTCGGTGGTAAGCCACGACCCATCTCCCGCAGGGAGGGCATACCCACCACTGTTCCATTCGAACACCGGGGCGATGTCCACGTGAAGACCGTCCTTATAGAACAGCCGAACGGCTTGACCGCGAGCACCGATCTTCCTAACTCGAGTCTTCGCGTCGACTCCTTTCCTGATGTGATACAGGAATGCCTGCGAGTCCTGCCGATACTTGTCGAAGACATTGTCCTTGTTGTTGAAGATGCTGAGCACGTCGATGTCGTCGAGTGGCCGAACAGCCGTCCCGCGAGAAACGGACCCCATTGGCTTCGTCGACCGCACTGGGGTGGTCGAGGACGCAGGAAAGGCGTCCTTCAAGAATGAAGCAGTTCTATCCGCTCTCTCGCGAGCCTTCTTCTTCTGGGAATCGGTAAGGGAGATGCGGTCTCTAAATTCGTCAAAAGCCTTGGCGGTTGTCGTTGCCATGTCACTCCTGCTTCATGCTTAATGAATCTGCCGCCGAGGCCATATCTTCCTCGTAGCTCGATCTCCGCAGGCGATAGAACCACTCTGGGACAAGTGGAGCAGACTGGCGAAGCTCGAAAATGCGGTCTTGGATCTGACGAAGAGTTGCCTCTGTCGCAGTGTCCTCCCCAAGGTGAGCATCCAGAGACTCTTCAACTAGGTCGCGGTCTTCCGACGCGTTGAGATGACTGCGAACGGTGTCGACTGCATCCAGCAACGCGGGGAGTAAGGCAGCGCGATGGTGATCAGATAGACAGCCAGCGCTGCCCCCTTGGCAATAGCAACCACAATCCCGAAGAGTGCCCAAGCCACCGCGGTGCCACCGACAAACCAGGCATATCGATCATGTTGGCGACGAGCCCACACCGCGTTTGCTCGCTGACAGATCAGTACGTCCCTCGGTCGGTCAGCCTCACCAGTATCGGGATACCAAGGCTCTGCGTCTGCTGACTCTCGCCTCGATGCCGACGCTATTTCCTCCTGTGCGACTGGCCGACTCAAGGACTCGTTCCACTCAATGTCCAGCACGTAAGTGTCGAACATCTCCTGAGCTCGCGCGCCAAGATTGCGATTTGTATCTTCAAGTCGCTGTAGCAACGTTCGTGACAAGAAGATCCATGCACCAGCAAGAGCGCCTAGCCAAGGCTGCACCCGGGGATCGACCAAGACAGCAATCGGCCCAGCGGCCGCGAGCAAAGTGGCCCCCGAGACGCGGATGCGCTTGGCCCACTTCCCGCGTTTGTAGAAGCGCCGAGCGGCAAGCTGGCGGTCCATCGCAACTGGCTTCTGTTGTAACTCCGAGATTTCCATATATGGTTCGAACACATGTTCGTCGCACATGGATCCACCGTCAACCGCTTAGTGAACGTTGATATCGGACCGTGACGTGGACACGTGACGGGTTTCGGACCTGACGGGACACTATTTGAACTTGATTCTCAACAAAACCACGGACGAACTGCGCGAGAAAGCGATCGAACTCGAGGCTCTGATAACTAAGTAATCAGGCATCCTTGGCAGCTGCGACGGCAGCAGCGAGGAGGCCCTCGGGGTCATAGACGATGCGAAACCCTCCGCGGATTACCTCACGTGTGCCCGCATCCAGTGGATCGACCGATGCCCAGGCAGGAGTAGTGATTCCGATTTCAATTTCCAGACCGTCTGGCGAATACCCACGGATGGCAGTAACCGCTCCCCAATCCTCAATCACAACCCGGCCATCGACGCCGAATTCGTGTGCGATGTCTTGACCCTCTGATGCGAAAACCGACTTGGGGTCATCAACCAGCACAACGAGGTCCACATCAGAATCTGGTCGCGCCTCTCCACGCGCCCAAGAACCGGCAACCCCCACTGCGCGAACGTCTGAACGCGCCGTCGCCCAGCCCGTCACCGCTTCTAACAGGTCATCGACCAAACGCTCACGATCCCTTGTTGCAGACATCATCACCACAGTGGCACGGATTGAGAACCACGTCAGCCCTCATAGGAACCCTCACCAGGAGCTGACGGGATTTGAAACCCGCGACTCCCTCGTTATCAGGGATGCGCCAATCTCTTCGATACCCTCTCTGACCTGGGCATCCGTTTGGGGTGAGGTCGTTTGTGGGGCACGCGTGGGGCACGTCTCCTATGTCTCGCCACTCGTGATGTTCATCGCAAGTGACCGTTGTTGCTGTTCCCCGCGTTGTGAACGCCTGAGATCACCGAGGGCATTCGGTTAACGCAATTGTCAATCTACGGTGGTTTCCGCTTTGACCCTCTCGCAGCACCTCGGGGGCACACACCACGACGGAATTCCGGCGTATGGCGACAGCCTGACCTTCGGTTCAGATAACCGAAGACGTTTAGCCGTACAGCGCGCTCCCTACCTGGGTTAACAAGTCCGTCCCCAGCGCAACGCGGGTGTCTGTTGCACATCTGTTGCCTACGAGGATGGAGTGTCACATCTCGAGGTTTTTCTTGCGCCGGTCAGATAGAGGACCACCGTCAAAGCTCTTCGCTGCGGACAGAGTCGTCGAACGATGGGGCCCTCGAGGCCTGAAGTTACAGTCCGTAGAGTGTTGTGGGCGCGAAGAGCAATGAATTAGTGAACTGGCGGGAACGGACAGGGCGGTACAGGCCACGAGGGTGGAAGCGCGGTTCCCGTGGGCGCTATGCCACACGTGGCACGCGTCTACCACCGGTGATCATATGGCTCCTAGCCTCGAGTGGACCCCTGTATATCGTGGCATCGAGCCTCTTTGACATTCCCCAAGACACCTTCATTCGGCGCTTTGTGGCGAAGCCACTTATCGTCCTCTCGTTAGGTTACGGTGCATCCTGGCTAGCTAAGCGAACAGAGACAGCCGGTAGGTGGAGATGGGGTGCCAAAGCGGCCTGGACTCTGGTCGCGGTAGCTGCTGCCTGGGCTCTGTTAGGGCCCTTCGCAGGCCGCACTGATGTCACGTTGAGCATTGATGTGCAGCAGCCGCGGCTTGGGCAACCTGTTACTCTCTCCGCTCGTGTGTCGCCGACTCCATGGGGTTGGACGAGAGTCGTTTGGGAGAACGAACGGAGTCGGGGCTTCCTAAACCCCAGTGGGCTGGACGCTACTTACACACCCCGCCAGGTCGGCACCCATGTGCTGCGCGTCACGGTGTGGGCCTATCCGTGGTTTGAGAAGTCTGCCGACTCGTTGGAGGTCACGACTTCATGAGTGCGTTGGTATCGTCGTGGGGACGACAAGTAGGGCATGGTTGGTGGTGTGTCCTAGGCGCGATCGCACTACTGGTCAGCGGGTGTAGCGGTGAAGGCTCCGATCCCGTCTGGAGTGATCAACTCCAGATCGTCGTCGCCCAGGAACGGTTCCGACCCTTCATTGAATACAGAAGGGAACAGGGTCTTTCCCTTCCGGACGAATTCGCGCGGCCAGAGGTCGGCCCAGAACGGACCATAGAACTTCGCATGCTTGTCGAAGGCCAGGAGGCATGTACTGCTTACCCCTCGGAGCGTGACCAGTCGCGGTTCGACTGGGAAGTGAGCGAGGGTTCTCTGGAGAAGAGAGGTTGCTGGGCAATCCTTACGACACCGCCGACCGAACAGACGATACCCGTCGTCGTCTCCGGGCATTTCGACAACCTATTCAACGTGTTGACCGTCACGGTTCGTCCATCTTCGGCAACGGCCTATCACTACGTCTTGGACGTGTCGAATCGAATGGATGAAGCCATAAATGGTGAGTCGGTTTTTGATGCAGCCCGAGGACGCATCAATGAGACCGCGGAGACCTACGTGCCTGATGCGCTGTTGGGCTTGAGGGTCTTCGGGCTCGACATCGCGGAAGGCGAATGCGCCGATCTCACGGTCGGCGAAATTCGGCCGCGAGAGCAGAGACGCAGCTTGCCAATGATCGTTCAAAGGCTGGATGCGCTGATACCCAGTCAGTCAGATCGAACCCAGCACCACCTCTCTGAGGCAGTGACAGAGGCCGTTAGTACGGACCTTTCGCCGGAATTGCGACAAGCAGGGCGGGCCACAGTCATTGTTGTGACTAGTGGAGGAGAGGGATGTTCTAGCCAGTCTCTCGAGCGTGAAGCGGAAGAGCTAGAAGCCCGATTGGACAACCTTCTCGCCGAGGGCGTCGACTTGGAGTTTGTTTTGGTTGGGGCTGGACCGCGGAGTTTGCGCGACGATGAAGCGGTGCAAGCACTCTTGGATATCTTCGAGCGGCGAATTGAGGAGGTCATCGAGGAAGGGATGCCGCAAGGAGAGCTTCGCGGACAGGTCAGATACGTTCTGGTGGAGGGTGCCGATGCCGAAGCCCTCGCTGACGAGTGGGAGGAGGTGGTTGAGGCACTGCACCAGCAGCCCTGAGGAAGTGAACGGTTGTCGCCAAGATGACCATCTGAGCCATCGACTCCCCGGATCTGGACTCCCTGGGTATGGCCGGGTGTCGACTTCGGCTGTGTGGCTGTCTAGGACATGCCACCGTCTCTGCGGTCTCTGGATTAGTGCCAGGCAGAGACAACAAATGGGAACACCACCCTCCAAACGGAATGCTCAAACGGGTGTCGCCGCGACGATTCCGAATCAGGCACTAAGTTCACAATTCAGGAGCCTCGCCACGGCCTGTCCCGTTGCAGCATTCCGTGGTGAGGTTCGGACCGTACGCAGGACGTTGATGGAGGCCGTTGGGTGACGGACAATGCTGTCGATCGAGTGGTCAATCTGCTCCATGAGGCCCTCGCTGATGAGGCCGCGCAAGCCGATGAGCAGACAGGCCAGCTGGATCCCGCCGATCGAGTACAGCTCCTCAAGAGCATGATCTCTGAAGACGCTGAACCAGAGGACGCCGTCGCTTCTTGGATCGCCCGTGCGATTCACGTTTAGTCGACCACAAGGCAGCCATGAGTTGCCATTGGTAGAGGAGTACCCGGACGGGCGCCTCGTACGCGTGCAGGGATACAACGGTATCGGTAAGTCGCTTGCAATACGCCTTCTTCAATTGGCGACAGGGCAACAGCCTTATGTGACGATGAGCAATGCGTGGGGCACTCTGCGGTCCTCCCTAGGACACGTGATGATCGAGACATCACCCTTGGGTGACCGGGGACATCTTACGTGGAGGCTGGAGCCTGCTCAGTGGCCTGAGCATCCAGTTCCTGTTGACGAGTGGCTGGGCTCGGCAGAACTCGACGGTCGTCCCTTACCAATCTCCGAGGTTCCGAAGCTACTCCGGGTCTTTCGGATCGCAGGTGATGAAACTCTCTCGGAGAGCCTTGGGCAGCGGGTACGGCGGGATCTGGAGCTGACACGTCAAGTCGGCGACAAGGTTGAAGCGGCAGGCACGATCTGGGATCTCAGAGTGCGACAGGTTGAGGAAGCCACGTCGGGTGTTCGTCGCGGCAAGCTCGAAGCTCTGCATTCGGAGGTACGTGAAGCATCAGAGCAGCTTGATGAAGCTCGCGGCCAGCATCACCAGTTACGAGAGAGGCTCGAGGGTCTTAACGATGCCCTGGACTTGCTGGATGCACAGCGCGAGATGACTACTCGCTTGCCAGCGATCCAGAGTCAGCTCCTATCTCTGAGGCAACGTCGCTCAAAGGCCGAACAGGAACTGAGGCGACTCGACGATAAGGCAGGCCAGATTCTCGGCGACGAGCGCAGGTCCAGGCAACAGGCGAAACAGTTCGAGGATGACGAGCGGCTCCTCAGGCTCCGCCGTGATCGTCTTCAGAGGAGAATCTGGGAGGTCAACCGAGCGCTGACCGCCATGACGAGCGTGCCTGATATTGATCGCGACGACCCCGAGGCGCGCGAGAAGCTCGCCGCCCATATAGCTGATCTTCGCCAGGAGCTTGCTGTCGCTGAGCGCGAGCGTCTTTCAATAGATCGCCAAGGCGTGGTTCGAGAACTCGCCAGTGATGTAGATGACTCACTTCAGCGCGGCATCGAAGACGGTCTAGGCGACGAAGCAATCGCAGACTTGCGCGGAGAGCGGATCTCAATCGAAGACCTAAGTGATGGGATAGAGGCGCTCGACTCACAGAGACCAATCACAACCGAACAAGTCGAGCTACTTCGGCAGCGGATTGGGGATCTTGAAAACGACCTTGATGAAGCGACTCGCCTGGATGATGCGATTCGGCTCTACCAAAAGGCCGTCGAAGACGTTGATGCGACGGAGGAATCCCTGCAGACGCTGCTCGAGCGGCTCACCGACCCAGCCGCCCAGTCTTACAGAGAGCTACAGGATTCCCGATCCGCCCTCGTCGATGAACTCGCTTTGAACGCTATCGAGACTGGTGAATTGGAGCGAGAACAAGACGCTCTCCTAGCTGCCGCGGATCCTGGAGCCATCGCAGAGCAGCTGGAGGGGTTAGGACTTGATTCCAATGACGAGGAGTCGATTCAAGAGGCTCATGCAGCCGCCAAATCAGACCTGGATGAGTCTGAGGGATTCATCTCGGAACTGGCCAACAGGGAAGGTGAGGCCAAGGCCGAACTCCGAGCCGAGGAAGCTGCCATCAGGTCTGCCGCAGAAGCACTCCGGAGCGAAGATTTGTCGTGGTTTGTCGCTCGGACGAAGCTCGATCCGAAACAGGATGACCCGCTAGACGCACAGGAGACGCGCCTGGCGGCGATATCGACTGCGGCCGAAGCATTCGCCAAGCACTTGTTAACTGTCTCCAACGATGTGCAGGCGATGGAGAATGCCCTTGGCTGGCTCGCAAGGAGCATCGAGGAGGGCACACGGCCCGGACATGAAGCGCTTCGACTGGTTCCAAGTCTCATTCGACGATACGAGCGGGAGTTCGCTGAGTACCTAAGTGCACCTGAGGTGATCGGGGCGCTCTTCGATGGCGGATCGGATCTTCAGGTCGACTTAAGCAAGCTCACAACTACCTGGGTGACACCTCAAGGTGAGCGGCGCACCCGACCAATCGAAGCCTTCTCATCCGGGGAGAAGGCATTCGCGTACACGCGAGTGCAACTCGAACAAGTTGCCGAAGGTGACGCCGAGAAGAAGGTCGTTTTCTTGGACGAATTCGGCGCCTATGTAGCCCGGGATCGGTTCGAAGAGTTGGAGACCTTCATTCGCAAACGAGCCCTTCCAGACCTCGCAGATCAAGTGGTGATTGTGCTTCCCCTCACGCAGGAGCCAAGCGACGTCGAGCACCGCCAGCAGTTGGAGGAGAATGGACTGTTTTGGGAGATCCTCACATGACCGGCGAGCGCCGCGGTCGTCCAGGTCCCGACACATGGCATGGGTATCCGAGACATCCATCGGAATCCGAGGTGGAGCGGACGATCGACTCGCTAACAGAGATCTGGGTTGCTCAGATGAATCGTGAGCCGGGACCTGTCGAAGAGGATCTTCAGAGCCTCAAGGTCTTGTTTGACCCAATTGCTAGAGGTTCTCGACTCCGTAGCCGACTGAACGAGTTGCCGAGGACAACCGTTCAGAACGAATTGCTGTCAGATCCATTTGTGCTAGCGGTGAACAATGGCGCTTCTCTCATCATCACACCGGAGGGGCGACAGCTCCTGGATCTGCTCGTGACCGCTAGGGCCGGAACTGATGCCCCGTTCATTTCGTCGTCGGTGATCGCACGCGCCGAGAGCCAACTTCTCGATCTGTACCGCAACTGGTCCCAACAACGGCTACGAGACGTGATTCGCCTGCAAGAGGGAGAGGCACCTGCGCTCCTTCCGCAGGCGGCGGGTCAAGTGCTCCTGCTATTGATCAATCGTTCCACAACTCCTGAGCGTGCGGTAATACGCCCGAGTGCCCAAGAGGATCTTCGGCGGCTGGATGATGCTCTATCGCTTGTTGTGGAAGCCTTCGCTGACACCCTGTCGCCGCCCGCCAGTCGTCAACGAAACAGGGCGCAGTATTCGATCATCGGAGGTTACTCGCTTAGCGAGGCGAGACGGCGTCTAGGGGAGTCCCTAGTCATCGATCAGGACAGGATCTACATAGATGACGCCAAGGCCGAAGTAACAGACCGCATCGCTCGCGAGTTGGCTCGACGGCACGACATTGACGCGGCGCGGTTGATGGAGGCCTTTGAAGCGATGGTGGCTGAATACGAGCAGGTACGACCGGTATTGGCAGGATTCGGACAGTCACACTCGCGCCCATCCACTACTAGGGAATTACGTCAGAGCCTCTTGGACCACTACCAGGAGTATCGGTCAGCCCTTGATCAAGGGCATTAGCTCTACTGCCAGGTTGGAGAGTCGACTTGACAACTACTTCGACTGCCGGAGGGTCTCCTAAGACCGGTCTCGTTCTCGAACTACTAGGGAACCTTTTTGAGGAGGTTGAACGTAGAGGAGATGACTCCACCGAAGTCATCTCCGTCCTAATCGAAGACTTGGCGGCGCATTCGCAGCTAATTGCCGCGGCCTTGTTTCATCACAGCGGACTCGAACCTCTCGAAGCTGACGAACTGGTCAGCGGCATCGAGGCGGACGCCGTTTCGTCTGAGACTCAGGCCCTTGTTGAGTCGATCGAGGTGGACGGGCAGGGACAGTTGAAGGTGCATCACAAGGCTGGGCTCGTCTTGGTTCGTTTTGATGATGATCTCACGGAACCGACTAACGCGGGCACGCGCAGTTTTGTTGGTGCGGTCACAGCGTTGTTCTCACCCGACCTACCTAGTCGACGCATGGGAATCATTGCCTATGACGAGAATCAGATGGATCGGCGAATGCGAAGGGCCCTCTTTGAGCTTTTCCTTGAGCGATTGCCCGGTAGTGGTACGAATCTTCCGTCGGTGCTTGTCCTCCTGACAGGCAATCAGAATCTTGACCTTCCTCACCATTGCGGCCCACCGCCGACCACACGTTACGTGTTGCATGGGGGTCGACTTGATCGCCGCCGCAGCTGGCAAACGAGTCAGGCGGATGTCAGGAGTCTCATGGTCCAGGATGACGCCCGTCCTTGTGTCATATTCCTGGGCGCCGGATCCTCAGTCTCCTCAGGCCTCAAACTCGGGGACGACATAAGAGACGAGGCCCTGGTCCGTATAACAGCCGGCGATACCACTTCGTCGACCTTCGATCTTGCGCTGAGGTTTCACGAGATGCTCGAAGACGATGACCGTCTTCTTGCGGGAGAGAGGACCATGACACGAGAGGAGTTTGTTTCTGGCCTGACTCTTGAGCGGGTCCTTCGAGAAGAATTCCACCGCACTGAGACCGGACAGCTCCCAGAAACACTGCGGCGATTCCAAGCCGAAGAGGAAGCTTGCCTGGATCGCCCAGGACTAGCCGTGCAGGCTCTGAGGCGATTGCTCGAACTCACCTCAAGAGTGATTCTTGTGACGGTCAACTTTGACCGGTTGATCGAGCACGACTCAGATGGACGGGCCCGCACATTTGCGACACAGCACGAGTTCGAAGACTTCCCTGACTATTTGCCTCAGTACCTGAGGGAAGGTGGTCCGGTTCCGCTCCTGAAGATCCACGGTACGATCGAGCAGCCTGAAACGATCGTGGCGACGGTCGATCGCATTGCGCAAGGTCTCCCGACGAGTCACTGGAACGCCTTGGAGGCGTTGACCATGATGCACGATCACCCAATTCCGTGGCTCTACGTTGGCTACAGCATGCGCGACGAAGATGTCACGCATTTCTTGCGAAAGCCAGGCTTCACGGAGGCTGCGGATGAGCGATGGGTTGCACCGCTCTACGATCCATATGTGGAACAGTTCGTCGATTCATCGCGGGTAGCTCTCTGGAGACGACAAGAGGATGCGGACTCCTTACGTCAGAGAAGCATCACTGAGATTGCAGACGTGGCGCTCCCTGACATCGTTGATGTGTTGATGTCATCAGGCACTGAGGACTAGAACCCTCTCAGACAATGGCACCTTATGACGTGTCCCGTTCGACAACCAGCGTCTGCCCCGATGGCGTAGCATTACGTCGGCACCCAACGTATACCCGATCTCGGTCGCGACAGAGGCGAGCATCGTTGGTGTGTCGATGTGGACCCCGTACGGTGCACTGTCACCGACGGTCATGACCACTCGAGACCCTGGGCGCAATACCCGCTTCAGATTTCGGAAGACATCAGCGATATCGGCAAAATACGTGACCACCATGCGGTCGTACTCCTTGCCCCTGGGTCGGCTCTCTCGTTCACGCGTGAGCTTCTCGAGAACTTCGGAGATGCTGGGGAGCAAGAGGTTGTCTGATCGGAGGCGTTCAAGAGCCCTTGCCGCCTCCGCAACGGACGATTGCTGAGTTGTTGAGACTAAGAGGTCACTTCGCACGTACTCGCTCATCTCCGCCCAAGTTGCAACCGTCCCCCAGAAGTAGAGCTCCAAGCGTGTCGCGTCCGCGTAATCGAAGTTGTTTAGGTACGGCGGAGACGTGATGCATGCAGAGGCCTCGCCCACATCGAGGTGTCTCCACACGGCACTTGAGCGAGAATCCCCCACAACAATCTGACACTCGGCCGTTCGTTGAGGGACGCTGTCGATGTCCGCAGCAATCATGCTGCATCGGTCCTCGAATCGTTCGAATACGTCGTTGAAGGGCGCTTCCCGGGACTTGCCAGGGAGCTGGTACGGCCAGCCCACCTTTACGTTTGCAACATCGCGAAGCGTTCCAAGCACCGCCCATTTCAGATGGTGTCCCCAACGAGCGGAGTCTCGCTGCTTGATGGTCTCCCTGAGAGCCACCAATTGCATAAGCGTCTCCGGCGCAAAGCTGCGTTGGACAAGATCTGTTTCACTTTCGAGCTCTCTTCTACGAAGCGTGTTTCCACACCGCTTTCTTGCTTCTCGCTCGACCTCTTCGGCAGCTACCACAAGCTCGCTGCCAGCGCCCGGCCAGTTCAGCTTTGTTGCTGCCAACTCTGCAACTAGAGGATGTGCTTCGATACCGATGAACCGACAGCCGCGGTCTCGTGCTGCGGTTGCGGCGACACCGGAACCTACGAACGGATCCAGCACCAGCCCCCCTGGCCGAACTTCAAGCTGGCCAAAGAGCTGATCAGCGAGTTCACGTGAGAAACCAGCGGGATACCGAAACCACCGGTCGAATGGTTCGTTGCGGCTAGTTCCATTTGGTCGACCTTGCCCAGTGCCGATCCGGAGAGGGTGAGACACCATGGTGGCATTCTAGAGCACCATGGTGAGAACGGCCCTATACACAGTTGCTGGTATGCCCAGCCAATTGCGACTCGCAGCCACCTGCCGGACCTGATGGCCGCAGGTGGAGCTCCTTTGGTCGCAATCCGGCGGATCCTGACCTAACCCCTCAGCTCTCGCTCCGGCGCCTCTTGACCGGCCGGAAGACCTACCACGCCGCTCGCTCCGCGCAAGGGGGCAGGCGGCTGCGGGACTCCGCTCCGCTCCTTGTCCTCGCCGTCGGCCCCTGCGGGCCGACCCCCTTGCACTCCGCTCCAGTGGCGTGGTGGACGGCACTTGCGGCCGAGAGGCCCCACCAAGCGAGAGAAAGGAGCGGTGGTCATGGATCTCAACCTTGTAGTCCTCTGCGGGAGGCTCACAAGTCCGGCGGAGCTCCGGCTGTTCGAGTCGGGCACCCGGATGCTGCGTCTGCTGGTCACCACCCGCACCGAAGCGCCGAGGCGACGGACGGACGTGGTGCCGGTGACGTTGTGGGACCCGGACGACGGCCTGGTCGACCAGGTCTCGGAGAAGGACGTCCGTGTCTGGGTGGTCGGCGCGATGCAGCGTCGCTATTGGGAGAGCCCGGACGGGCGGCGGAGCCGTCTCGAGGTGGTGGCCGAGCAGGTCACTGTCCGCCAGCCCGACATCGAGGAGGTGGGAGCGTGACTCTCCTGACTCCAGACCTGCGGATCGGGATCGCACCGTGTGGCTGCATCCACGAGCTGCGCCGCCGGTATCGGATGATCCGGATGTGGCGGTGCCCGGTCCACGAAGACAGGTACGTCGGGGTTGAGGCGGTGTGGCCGTGGCGTCGTTGCGAGTCGTGTCGGCTGCGGAGGGCCCGTTATCGGTTGACCTTCCCGGATGGCGTGTCGTTCCTGTTCTGCCTTGGGTGCGAACCGGAGCGGTGGCGATGAGCTCCCGCGCCGAGGAACTTCACCAGGACCTCCTCGAACAGGTGGCCCAACTCCGGACGTCTGAGGAGTGGCTGGAGGCGATGGTGACCGCTGCCAGGTTCCACGACTACTCGTTTGGGAACTGGCTGCTCCTCTGGTCACAAGCCGAACACCGCGGGACAACGGTGACCCGCCCCGCCGGATACCGGAGATGGCAGAGCCTGGGCCGCCAGGTACGAAAAGGGGAGAAGGGTTACCGGATCCTCGCACCCGTGACCCGGAGGGTGAAAGTCGACCGGGCCGATGACGAGGACACCGAGCTGCGGGTCGTCGGCTTCCGCGTGGTGACGGTGTTCGATATCGCCCAGACCGATGGCGAGCCGCTCCCGGATGTCGGACCCCGACTCCTCACCGGCGAGGGCGACGCCGATCTCCTCGAGGCGGGGATCTCGATGATCGAAGACGCCGGCTACTCGTACGCCGTCGAGCCACTGAGTGGAGCCAACGGGGTAACCCGACCGGGAGGCAGACAGGTCCTCGTCGACTCAGGCCTCGAGGGTGCCCAGCTGACCAAGACCACCATCCACGAACTCGCCCACGTCTTGATGCACGCCGACGACGGACGTGTCGACTGCCGGGGACGTGTCGAGGTGGAGGCAGAGTCGGTGGCCTATGTGGTGTGTGCTGCCTCGGGGCTCGACACGTCGGCCTACTCGGTGGCTTACGTAGCGGGGTGGGCGGAACACTCCGACGATCCGGAACGAACCTTGCTGGCGACGGGGGAGCGGGTGGTCACTCATGCGAGACGGGTACTCGCCGGTTTCAATCGTTTCTACTCGTTTCCACGTGAAATCAGTGATCTCTCGTCGACCGCTTCCAATTTGTCCGCGGTTAGTGATATGATAAGCCATAAAAGATAGAAGTTAGGAGAAGTTCAACAAAGGGAGCGGAGATGAATGTGACGGTTGTTGGGAATCTATGCAGCGACCCGGAGCTCCGGGAGACCCCCAAGGGGGTGCCGGTCGCCGATCTCCGCATCGCCGAGAACCGCAACTACCAGGACAGCTCAGGACGCTGGCATCAGACCTCGAGCTTCTACAGCGTGGTGGTGTGGCGAAGAGTCGCCGAGCACGCCGCGGCATCCCTTCACCGTGGCGACCGGGTTGTCGCCGTGGGTCGGATGCGCCAAGACGAGTGGACCACCGAGACCGGCCAGACCCGCCGACGCTACGTGGTGGACGCCGACGAGCTGGCCGCCTCGATCCGTTTCGTCACCGTTGCCGTCACCCGGGCGGACGGCGACATGGAGGAGGCGTCGTGAGCAGCTTGGTCGACCGCGACGAACTGCTTCGCCGGGTCGATCTCGCCGCCCTGCTCGACAGGGTCACGCCCTCTCCCTCTTCAGGTCGGGGACGCCGTCGGCGGTGGCGTTGTCCCCATCCCGACCACGAGGACCGTCATCCGTCTGTGAGCATCCGGATCGTAGAGGGTGTCGGCCGGTGGCGATGCTGGTCGTGTGGCCGAGGAGGGACAGCCATCGACGCTCTCATCTGCGCCCGGGCCATGACCGTCGGAGAAGCGATCCGCCAGCTGACAACCATCGCCCACGTCGACCCGATCCTCTACGAGCCGAGCTCCGACAAGCCAGTGCCCCTCCACCGTTCCGTCGGGAGATACGTCGACGCCTGCCACCGCATCCTGTCCACCAACACCGGTCGGCCCGTCCTCGACTGGCTGACCACGACACGACGCCTCGACCCCGAAGTCCTCGAAGCCAACCAGGTCGGAGCAGACCCCGGCCCTCGCCTGCTGCGACGACAGCGAGGGCTGCCACGGGCGGGGGTGGCGGCGGTGTTACCCGTCCTCGACACCGCCGGCACCCTCGCCTACGTCCAGGCCCGCTACCTCCACCCGACCGCGAGATCCAAATACGGGAACCCGGTGGGACGGCTAGGCACCAACCCGGGACTCGCCTGGACCGTCACACCAACCCTCCGCCACCCGGGGCGGCTCATCGTCTGCGAAGGAATCCTCGACGCCCTCACTGCAGCCACCGCCGGACTCGCCGCCGTGGCCGCCCTCGGCGCCACCTACCCCAGCGTCCGCATCGCCCAGACCATCGCCGACCACGCCGACGGCCGGCAGGTCCTGATCGCATTCGACGGCGACGAACCCGGGAAGGTCGCAGCTGCCCGTCTCCGCCAGCTCCTCGCTCCCCGAGGCCACAACGCAGAGATCGTCGACCTGCCCGCCGGCACCGACCTCAACACCCTCGCCCAGACCACACCCGACTGGACCGACGCGATCCTCGACCCGGGAGTGGTGACATGACCGGTTGCTGCCCCAACTGCGATGCTGTCCGTCCCCTCACCGGATGCGGGTTGTGTCAGCGCTGCCGGGACGAGCTCCGCTTCGTCGTCCGACCGGCCGCCCATCGGGAGATGTACCGCCGGGGACTCGCCGCCGAAGCCGACCTACGAGCCGACCTCGAGCAAGCCGGCATCGTCGTCATCTCCAGCCTCCCCCTGGACAACAGCCTCTGGATCTGCGACCTGTGCAATGTCGAGATCCCCATCACCGCAGAACACACCCTCATCCCGCTCATGGGCAGCTACGCCCTATGCATCCCCTGCGCCAGCACATACCCCTTCTGGCCCGACGGATGGACCCAGCCCAGGCCACGAGCCTGCCGCTGCGGAGCCTGCCAACGCCCCCTACTCAACGTTTTAGCCCGCCTCTAACCAGGAGCCCATCTCATGACAGTCACCCGACACGCGCCAAACGAGCGGCTCCTCTTTACACAGTTGCAACACGTTGCGGAGGGAGGTTCCAGCTGATGCAGGCGATCGGCAAGCTGGTCGCATCCCAGGCCCAGTACTACACCGAACAGCTCCGACACTCGGTGGGAGAAGACGTCCCCGTGTTGCGGGGAGACCGTAAGCCCTCACAGGTGGACTACTACGCCGCTCACGAGTCGCCATCTCGGTGGATGGGCTCCGGTCTGGAAAGAGTCGGACTCGAACCCGGCGCCGGTGTGCCGAAGGAGACGTTCGAGAAGCTGATGAGCCACACCACGCCGGAGGGGGAGTCCATGGTCCGTCCCCACGCCCGGCATGGCAAAGTCGCCGCCTTCGACCACACGTTCTCCGCTCCGAAATCGGTGTCTCTGCTGTACGCGTTTGGCGACGAACAGACCCGGTCCGCTGTGGTGGCGGCGCATCAGAGGGCAGTCGGTGAAGCCCTTGGCTACATGGAGGAGCGATGCTCCCAGTCGCGGATCGGATCGAGGTACCGGGACGACCAGGGGAAGTGGCGGGTTAAGACCAGAACTGCCGAATCCGAAGGTTATCTGGCGGCCGCTTTCGACCACTTCACGTCCCGGGCCAACGACCCCCAGGTACACACCCATGTCGTGGTGATCAACCGGGTGTGGACCGAAGGCGGATGGCGGGCCATAGACGGCAAACGGGCCTACGCCCACGCCAAGGCCGGAGGCACCGTCTACCAGTCGGTTCTACGGGACGAGCTGACCCAACGGCTGGGTCTGTCCTGGCAGCCGGTAGTCAACGGCATGGCGGATGTGGACGGTTTCTCGCCAGAGCTGATTCGCCACTTCTCCACCCGACGCACCGAGATCATCGAGGCGGTCGAACGATACGTGGCACAGGTGGGCGGGGACGCTCACCGGCGGGTGTGGCAGACCTTCACCATGGAGACTCGCCAGCCCAAAACCTATCCCGCAGGTGAGGCCCGGGTGACCCGGGAGATGAAGGACTACGGAATCACCAGCGACATCGTCGGCCACTGGTGGCAGCGGGCAAAGGACGCACCGGACGACGTAGCCGCTGTCGTTCGGGCGGCAGTCGGTGATCTGCGGCCGGGCATGCGCCCCACCGAGGAACAGGTGGCGGACGCGGCGCAGAGCCTGGTCGAGTGGGTGTCGGATCGTCAGGCCGTCTTTACCGAACGAGACCTTGTCGCCCATGTCTCCTCCCTGTTTCCCGACGGAAGCGATCAACAGGAGCTTGTGGCCACCACCAGGGAACTGCTTCGGGCGGCCCAGGATTCGGGGGATGTGCTCACCATCCTTCCTCACGCCGAGGACGGGCTGATCCTCCCCGACGGGGTGACTCTCACGTCCGAGGAGCTGGATATCGTGGGGGGTCAGGGAGCGGGCTGGATTAGCCAAGACGGAACGGTGAGATTCCGGTCCCTGCCCGGTGAGGCCAGATACACCACGCGCCTGCATCTGGAACGCGAACAGACAGTCCTCGACGCCGTGGGAGTGTCCTCGCCGGTGATGCCAAATACGGAGGCTCTCGAGCGTGCCATCGCAGTCAGGGAGTTGGTGCCAGGTCAGGCCGACGCAGTGCGTCACCTCGCCGAACTCGACGGCCGGGTCGTCGCCGTCGTCGGCCCGGGCGGGTCGGGAAAGACCTACTCCATTGGCGCCTACGCCGACGCCGTGTCCGACGCTGGCCAGCCTGTCATCGGAGTGGCCACGTCCGCTGCGGCCGCCCGCAAGCTCGGCGAGGATCTGGGCGACCGGTGGACCGGCACCATCGCCATGCTCCGACACCAGCTCGACATGTCCCCCGACCCGCTCCGCCGGGGAACGCTGGTTGTTGTCGACGAAGCATCGATGGTCTCCACCGCCGACCTGGCCTGGCTGGTAGAGAAAGTCGAAGGATGCGACGGGAAACTTGTCCTGGTCGGGGACCCCAGCCAGCTTCCCTCGGTCGACTCAGGAGGACTGTTCCACCGGATCGTCGCCTCAGGCGAACAGGTCGTCGACGACCTTATTGGAGTCAATCAGCGTCAGGACATCGACTTCGACCGTGACACTCTCACCCGGATCCGGGCAGGCGAAATCGAAAGAGCAGTCTACGACTACGCCGAAGCCGGACGCCTCCACCTCGGCCGCGACGAGTACAAGACCAAGGCCGCCATGGTCGACGCCTGGTGGGCCGACGCCCAGACGCACGGCGTCGACGGCGTTCGGATGCTGGCATCCCGCCACGACGAGGTTCGGATGCTCAACGATCTGGCTCGAGTCAGGATGCATGAGGCAGGCGAGCTACGAGGGCCGGTCCTGAAGAACCGCTGGGGAACCGAGTTCCAGGCAGGCGACCGGATCGTCGTCCGGGACAACTGGTATGCACACGCCGACCTACGCAACGGACAAACCGGGACCATCATCTCCGTTAACCCCAGCGACGGCACAGCCGCGTTCCGCAGAGACCTCGACGGCGAGGCAATCGAACTGCCGAAACGGTACCTCGATCGGAACGTCGACCATGCGTACGCGCAGACGATTCACACCGCTCAGGGCCAGACTTTCCAACGCACTCACGTTTACGTCGACACGGGCGTGCGCGCTGAGCACGGATACACCGCACTCTCACGCGCACGGGACAAGACGCACCTGTGGGTCAACGACATTCCGGGACCCCTTGGGGAATGCACCTACATACACGGCGATCCTCTATCCGAGGACCGGGTCGCAGGTCTTGTCAGGCAGCTCTCGCAATCGGTCATCGAGCCACCGGCGCTCGATCAGGGTATACCCGTGGCGGCAGCCAGCGACCAGCAGCTAATCAAGTGGCGCAATGAGTTGGAGGAGGTGATCCGACGTAGTCCGATAGCCGTTGATGTCACCGACGAGCTTGCTGCGTTGGAGGCCGCGATCGACGAAGCGACGGAGATTGCTGAGCTTCTCGATACGTCCGGTGCCCACGCCCAATTGGAGGCGTTGAAAGCGAAGCACGCCGAACTCGTGGATCACCTCGATATTCGAGAGACATGGTTGGAGGACAAGGCAGGGGTTGTCTATCGCTACTCGACGGTTGCTGAAGAACTGCGTCACCGGATCAACGCGCGTGTGGCGGCGTACGAACTGGATCCTCCTGAGGACGTACTCGCGGCTCTCGGTCCTCCACCCGTTGTTCAATCGGCTCGCACGGAATGGGCTTCGGCGCTTACCCGATATGCCGAAGCTCGACTGGCGGTAGGTCCACATGTCGATCTCGCTGACCCCGCCGTCTTGGAGGCATCTGGGTGGCGTCAAGCATGCAGCCAGCACCTCGCCCTGCCCACTCACCGTGTGAGCCAAACAGAGGCGCTGACTCTCCGACGGGCGATTTAAGCGTTAACGGGCGGGGCTCCGGAAGCGTGACCAGAAGGACGACTGCAACTGCGCGCCGGATTGCGCAACTTCGTGTCACGGGAACTCGGTAGGCTGAACGCGGATGGACATGAACAGAGCATTAGCGCTTGACATCGAGACGACTGGCATCGATCCGCACAATCACTCGGTCGTCGCGATTGGTGTGGCCGACGGACATCGCACCCGGGCATTCCTCGGCAATGAAGACGACATCTTGAGAGACATCCAGGGCTTTGTTGCTGATCTGGTTCCAGGGTCCTTGCTCATCACATGGAATGGCGAGGAGTTTGATCTTCCCTTCTTGCGGAGCCGCTTCGAAGCTCTAGATATTTCAACGTCACTGACGCTCCGTTCGAAGGGTGGTGTTGGCAAGTACGGGAAACCGCTATATGAGGCAGTTTGGGGACACGTGAGACATGTCGACATTGCTCCCATGCTTCGCTCTCGCGCTGAGCAGCTTGGAGTGCGATGGGGTCTCAAACCCGTTGCGAGAGCATTACTTGGCCTCGAACCTGTTGAGGTCGACAACACTGGTGAGTCCATTGCAATGATGGAAGCGGACACTCTGACAAGATATGTCTTGTCAGATGCCGCTGTCACTTTCGCACTTGCTTCGCATCTGAACGAAACTCACGATCTGACTCTGGGAGGAGTGCCGGCAACGCGATCAATCCGATGACTTGCTGAGGAGGTTTCGCTCCCCGACGAGACGATTAGGTTGGGGACGCCTTACCCAAGTTTCGCGCAGATCTTGGCGGACCCTCAAGATCGCCAAATCCAGCCTTTCCTAGAAGTATCTCTCGAATCTTGGCCTCATGAAGGTGGACCCACGCAACTTGATGCCGATATGCTCCGAGCAACCTTTCCTCGTGTTTCCGATTGGTCATTATCAGAGTCGCGGGCGCTATGAGGATGCCCCAAGCCAAGACAGCGGATGGAGATCTACCGAGAAGGGCGCCGGCGGCCGACGCGCCAACGAGGAAGGGACCGAAGACTGCAATGTCAAGGAAGGTCCGCTGAACTGAGGTGAACTGCGGCCGATCCGATGCTTCGCAGCCCAGCGCCATTAGGACCTTGTCTCTCCAGCGCACGGTCCTGGCTCCTTTCGACCCCATTCGCGGGGGTCCGACTTCGAACCAGAACCAATACGCGAGGGTTGCGAGCGCTGGAACGATGGAGACCCACGACGCGCTGGGTGGTAATGCAACAGCGACCCAGATAGAGAAGGACGCCAGTAGGAACAAAGAGAGAACACAAACGGCACTCAGGCTCGGATTCGGAGTCGGAGCGTCGGACGGGTTTTCGAGGTGTCGCACATGCCGCGTCCTCGCCGCGATTGCACCCATCAAGGCGACATATATGAGAATTGGCACCACGGCCAATGCAGACGTAAGGCTAAGACTGTCGGACACCGCCTGCGAGCCGTCGGAGCGTACAGCCGAGATAGCTAGAGGAATCGATATGACAAGTGCCGCAACGGAAAGTAGTCGCAAGTCGACGAAGATCTTGTAGATGGCTCCAAAGAGGTATATGCGCTTGTGAAGGTCATCGGGCAGGTACCTATCCGAAAAGAGGAAGTAAAGAGAAAGCGCATCATGCTCGTAACGCTCTCTGACAGAGTCTGGGGTGTCTGCGATGATCTCCTTCATCGCTTTTGATGGTTGGACTGCCCAGGTCGGGTCGCCTTTGAATATGCGCAACCGCTCAGGAAAGTCGAGCAGGTACAGGAACAAGCCAAGGATGAGAGCGAGTAGGACGAAGGTGGCCACCGCCTCGATCGCCTCAACGACGCTCTCTGGGCCTACTCCAAAAGGAGCCACCACAGCTTGCCCGGTAGAGAGCCGAAGTGAAATGTCTAGTACTACGACAGCTAGTGCACCCGGTGTGAAGATCCGTAAGGTCTCATAGATCGTGAATCCGGTCATGAACTCCCTCAGCGCACTCTGGATCGACGGCGGCGCATCCTATCTCCTTACGCCTTTCGAACGATGGCTCACGCAGGGTGGTGTGCCCTTCTCCAAATGGTGAGGGCTGTTCCGACCAATGTTTAGCCCTTGCTGACCAGTCGGTGACCTTGGAGCCGATATCCTCGAGCCTCAAGAACGTGCTCCCACTCTCGTTGCCTGCCGATGTGATCTGCGTCGAGCACGCCTGCCCGCTCCTCCTGACGGGTTAGTCGTTCGAACTTGCCTCTTGCTGGGTAGTCAGGGGGAACGAAGGTCTCCTTCCGGTGAAGGATGGGAGGGTTCTCTGAGTTCGAGAAGTTCTTGTAGGTGATTCTTAGCTCCGGTAGGCGAGCTACGAGGGAGCCGTGGAGGGGAGGGTGAGGTTCCTTGTCGAAGGACGGATAGATGAGAAACGACACCTGGGGCTTCTGTCGATGCAGCTTCACGATTGTGGCGTCGTCAACGTTCCCAGTGAGGGTTTCCGCTGCTCCGATGTAGACGCGAAGGAGCGGAGGGAGCTGGCTTGTGGCGCTTGCATGAACATACAGTGCTTCGGGAGTCAGCTTTCCGAATGGCGCCTCGATGCATGCCGAGTCGAGCGAGGGCACGTCTGCGATCGAGTAGAGAAGGTCGTCGGCCGCTTCGCACGCAGCTTTGTAGCTGCCGAAGAGGTCTTTGGCGTCGTACTGGAGATCCCCTGGGAGTTGTTTGAACAGGGGTCGCCCACCGAACGCAGCTAGAGCGACATACACGAGGAAGTTCTCCTTCGCTTCGGTCTCGAACTCACTCCACTTAGAGGGTCCTGTGACCCTTCTTACCAACGAGAAGGCGGCGCGGACCGAACCAAACTGGTCGTTCAGGGTTGCCTCGTTGTCGAGCTCGCCTCGACGGGGAAGTCGACCTCGTTCTGAAACGAAATCGATTAGAGGCTGGAGGTCTTCGAGGTGGTCTTCGAATCGCTGCTCACTTCGTCTTCGGCTTCCGAGATCTACATCAATCCAATTCTCAGCGCCGGTGGCGCGTCGGACTACAGAGAAGGCGGCGCGGATTGATCCGAAGGATTCGATGACTTCCGCTCCATCTGCCAGATCTGTTGGGTTGGGGAGGCGGCGATGTTCTCGGACATACTCCTCGAGGGGCCTGAGCACTGATTCGCTCTGCTCATACAGCAGTTCGGCTACGCCCTGTCTTGGTCTTGAGAGATTCCGGGAACTACGGGCGAGCAGTTTCTGCGCGCGAATGTCATCTCGGAAGACGTAATAGATCCCCGGAGCCGCTGTGACGACGCGCCGTCCTAGGCTGCTCTCAATCCACGCCTTTAGTTCTTCGGGTGCGTAGAACTTCTGGAAGGTGCCGTTGCATGTAACCCGCCCATCTAGGTAGGGCTTCCCGATGGACGAGTCAGGGTCCCAGATGAGCCGAGCCGCCACGATCAGTACAGACCGCGCGAGAGACCAAGACCGCTTCAATGCCGAGACGCGTTCGTCAGGATATTCGATGACGTTGACGACGTAGCCAAGGTTGACGATGTCTGCCTGTGTGAGTTCTCCATCGGGGTGATGGGCGGGGTCCCAACCCGATGCCTCGATTCCAAGCGCTCCCAGTGTCCGGATGTCGTCGCCATGCCCGCAGCCGTAGTCGAAGACGCTGATGCCCTGAACGAGAAGTCCGTCCTCGTGTGCCTGCTGCAGTGGTCGAGAAAGGAAGTTTCGTGTTATCGCTGTCCGATGCCGTGCGATGGTCACGTCTTCATTCTTCACGGTCGTGGTGGCACATGACGGAAATGTTCAACGGCGTCCGTCGATGCCCCTAGTGTCCCGGTATGGTCCTCAAAGGTACTCAAAGAGATCTCTTGCAGTCGGACGCGTTCGACGAAGTGTTGACAGCAGACGAGGCCGCCAGGTTGTTGAAACTGTCTAAGAAGACATTGTTGCGGCTTGCTCGTGACGGGACCATTCCAGGCAACAAGATCGGAAGGGTGTGGAGATTCCGCCGCAGTCAGCTGCTTGACATACTGAGCGCACGGAGGGCCGTGTGAACGAGGTATACCTCGACTACAACGGATCCGCGCCCTTAGACCCACGCGTGGCCGAGATGATGGTGCCAGTCCTCACCCAGAATGTCGGCAATGCTTCGTCAATTCATAGGTTCGGCAGACGTCAGGCAGCGCTCGTCGACGAAGCAAGAGAGCACCTTGCTGGACTGGTCGGCGCGAAACCAAAGGGAGTTGTCTTCACCAGTGGGGCGACCGAGGCCAACAACCTCGTGATTCGAGGACTAGCCGAGGCTGCGCCCGCCAGTCGGCCACGCATCCTGGTGTCAGCCGTGGAGCATCCCTCCGTGCTTGAGACGGCTCGGTTCGTCAGTCGACAGGGACTAGCAAAGGTGGACTTCCTGCCTGTAACGCCCGGCGGTCACCTCGATTTAGATGCTCTGGACTCACTGGTGCGCGACGATGTGATGGCAATCTCGGTCATGGCGGCGAACAGTGAAACGGGAGTACTGAACCCAGTCGCCCAGATCGCTGAGATCGCTCACGCGGTGGGTGCGTGGTTCCACTCTGACGCCACGCAGCATGTGGGGCGACTTCCGTTTGACATGACCGCCATCGGCGCAGACTTCGTGTCCATGAGCGGCCACAAGATATGCGGTCCAGGTGGTGTGGGAGCGCTGGTGGGCACCAGACAGAGTCTCCGACAGCTTCCCCCTCTTCTGCACGGCGGGGGCCACGAAGATGGACGGCGTTCCGGCTCGTTGAATGTTGCGGGGATCGTCGGCATCGGCGAGGCAGCGCGAATCGCGACCGCAGAACGCGAATCAGAGGCTCTTACCGTCGCAGCTCTTCGAGATCGCCTCGTCAGATCGATTATGTCTCGGCTCCCTGACGTGAGCCAGAACGGGGATATTGCACATCGTCTCCCCAATACAGCCAATCTCAGATTTATCGATGCCGACGGGGAGGCGGTCGTTTCGAATATGGATCCGGTCGCGGTGTCTACGGGAAGCGCCTGTAGCGCGGGATCGATCGAACCCTCACACGTTCTTCTTGCAATGGGCCTTAACTCCGACGCCGCTTTTGAGGCGGTGCGGTTTAGTCTCGGACGATTCACGTCAGATGATGACATCGATGTGGCGATCGAGAGAACTGTCACAGCTGTCGAATACGTTCGCACCGTGTCGAATCCGGAGACCAACTAATGCGCTTGACTGAGGCGACGGAGCCGACGTTCGCGCGTCATGAGACCTTCCATCCCCGATACGGGTGGTTCTACAAGGCCTACGAATTCGCAGCCCGCGATCCCCATGCCTTTATCCGAGAGGATGCTCCGGTTGTCATTGGAGTCGGGAAGAACATGGTCCGGGCTATCCGGTTTTGGGGACTTGCTGCGAAGCTCATCGTGGAGGATCCCAAGCCGCCGAACAAGCGGAGACCCGGAGTGGTTCCAACAAGGTTGGGGTATGCGCTCTTTGGTGAGTTTGGCTGGGACCCTTATATGGAAGACCCGGGCACGTTGTGGCTTCTGCATTGGGCACTCTTAGCTTCTCCCTCGCAACTTCCCGTTTGGTGGCTGATCTTCAATGAGTTCCACCCGGTCGAATTCACGGACGAAGATCTAGAACTCGCTGTCACTAGCCACCTTGAAGGGGTCCCTGATTGGGCTAATCCAGCCCAATCATCGGTCAAGAAGGACATGAGCGCACTGATTCGTGCCTATGCGCCCGCTGAAAAGTCGCGCCGTATTGGGATCGATGACCTGTTGGATTGCCCTCTTCGCGAACTTGGGCTTATCCAGCGCTCGCCGGCGACCGGTCACTATCGCTTTGTGTTGGGGGTCAAGCCAACCCTCCCTCCGGCGATCGTGGCATATGCCGTCCTTGATTATGTCTGTCGGATCGGCGTGAGCGCCAATACAGTCGATCTCAACCGCCTGATCCTCGATGCAGGGTCACCGGGCAAGGCGTTCAAGTTGAATGAGCCGGAACTCTCTGTTGCGCTGGCGACGGCGGTTGAACGAGTCTCCGATCTTGATCTATCAACAGTCGCAGGGGTACCACAGCTGTCCTGGTCTGAAGATCCTGGGCGAATAGCGGGAGCCCTCCTTTCCGACTACTACGACACCCCGATTGATGACTTTGAGGCGGGTCACGCTGCCGAGGAGCCCATCGCCGACGATCTGCTCAATGAACTCGGTATTGGACGAGATGGGACCGACGAGATGCGGGAACTCTTCCTGATGGCGAGGATGCGCTGATGCGGACCCTGGCTGATGGTGTTGTGATAGCGCCGAGGTTTGCGCGATCGGCAAACTTGGAACGAGATCTCGACCAATCCGAGCCGTTAAACGGTTACGTGGTTACGTCTCGGGTGCTCGATGTCGTTGAACGGATAGCAACGACTGCCGCATCTGGCATCGCGGGTGGGGCGTGGTCCATTACTGGACCCTACGGGTCGGGCAAGTCGTCGCTGGCTCTACTTGTCGACGCGGCGTTTGGCGGTCCAGGGGCCGCCAGGGACCTCGCGTTGAGTTTGATTGCCGAGGTCTCTCCCGATGTTCGCGCCTCCGTTCTGAAGGCCCACGAACGGCATGACACGATTGACGTTGGTTTCCACCGTGGCCTGGTGACTGCCGGTCGTGAGCCGATCTCGCGCACAGTCTTGCGCGCCCTTCACACGGCCATACTTCGTCGGCACGGGAAGATTCCGAGTAGCCAGACTTTTTCTGCGGCTGCTGCGCTAAAAGGTGCACTCGCGGATGCGTCGTCTGATGATCCGCGTCGGACAGGGCCATCTCCTGCGGCACTCGTCGAGGTTGCCCGTGCGCTTGCCGAGGAGGCCCCTCTCCTCCTGGTTGTCGATGAGTTTGGCAAGAACCTCGAAGCCATCGGCGATGACCATGATTCTGACCCGTACCTCCTGCAGCAATTAGCGGAGGCAGGGCAAGGATCTGGGGTGCCCATCTTCCTGCTGACTCTTCAGCATCTCTCATTTGAGGACTACTTGGCTGGTGTTGACGACACTCAGCGGAAGGAGTGGGCCAAGGTCCAGGGGCGCTTCGAAGACGTAGCGTTTGTCGAATCGGCATCTCAAATGCGACAGCTCATCGGTTCAGCGTTCACAATGACCGATGGCAATCTCAGCCGCAGCGTCCGGAGATGGGCTGAACAGCTGAGCGAGTCGATGAAGACACTCGGCATCGCGGATCTCAATGATCCAGCTGTCATAGCTGCCTGCTATCCCCTGCATCCGGTCACCGCGGCGGTGCTTCCCGAATTGTGTAACCGGTACGGCCAGCATGAGCGTACGCTCTTTTCCTACCTCACCGGCTCTGATCGGAACAGTGCCGCGTCATTTCTGGCACGCACTGGCCTCGATAGAGACGGTTCCCTGCCGACCCTCGGTCTCGACAGTCTTTACGACTACTTTGTCGCTAGTGGTTCCCTCGCCACGGTAGCCGGTTCCCAGTCGACGCGTTGGACCGAGATTTCAACCCGGATTCGCGATATCCATGGCCTCTCTGAGAGTCAGCTACGGCTCGCCAAGGCGATAGCTGTCCTCAATCTTGTTGCTACGGCTGGCAACCTAAGAGCGTCCGGCGATATTCTCCGTCTCGTTTCGGCTGAGGCGGGGTCCGATCTCGCGGTCCTGGAGTCTCGCGGCGTCGCCACTTACAGAAACTTCGCTGACGAGTACCGCATCTGGCAAGGCACCGATGTGGACATCAACCGCCTTCTCGACTCGGCTCATGCCCAGATTCAACGACAGTCGCTGGTTGAGGTTCTTGGCGCAGTCGACGAACCCCAACCAGTGGTCGCTGCCAGGCACAGTGCCCAGAACGATGTTTTGCGGGTTTTCTCTCAGCGGTACGTCGACGACAACGAGGAGGTCCAGCACCTGGATCCTTTCTCTCCATTCGACGGTGAGGTTCTTCTGGTTGTGGGGCCGGGTCGTTCGTTACCCCGCTTGGCAGCTTCCGACGAGTTCGCCAAGCCAACCGTTGCTGCGGTTCCAGATGATCTATCAGAGTTCGAAAGCGCCGCCAGAGAGGTGGCAGCTCTGACCAATGTTCTCAATGACGAAGCTGTGGTCGATGATTGGGTAGCCCGCAGAGAACTAGGGGAACGTCTTGCTCAGGCTCGTGCTGCTCTTGATGCCGCGTCGAGCGTGACCTTCAGCGCCGATGCCTGCCAATGGTTCATGATCGGACCTGAGGGTGCCGAACCGCTTGCACCGGGCCGCGGCAGCGGACCTCTTTCTTCAGCCGCGGATCGTTCATACCCACATACACCGCTGGTTCGGAACGAGATGCTCAATCGCACTGATGTGACATCTCAAGGAGCCAAGGCCCGGCGATTGCTCCTTGAAGCGATGATCGAGAACGGTGATGAACCCGGCCTTGGTCTCGAGGGCTATGGGCCCGAGGTGGCCATGTATCGAGCGTTTCTCGAGCGGACCGGACTCCACGGCCGCGACCACCGAAATGAGACGATGGTCTTTCGAAGACCATCCGATTCGTCTCTCGAGAAGGCTTGGACCATCCTCGAGGAAGAGTTCAAGCGCGCCAAACGGAGGCGCATCAACCTAGGCGATATCTATGCCGCCCTGCAATCGCCTCCAGTTGGCCTCAAAGCGGGTGTGGTGCCGGTTCTGGTCACCGCCGGTTTGCTCGCCTACAAGGACGAGGTCGCGATATATGAGCACGGGACCTTCAAGCCAGTGCTTTCACCTGACTTGTCAGAGCGGATGGTTCGTAACCCCGGCCACTTCGACACCAAGCACTTCGCCAACAGCTCCGGGGCCCGACGACAAGTCATAGAAGCGATCGCCGACGAGCTGGGTCTTGCACCGAGCTTTCGGAAACACAGGGTGGCCAACGTCCTTTCGATTGTTGGTCATCTTGTATCGGAGGTCCGACACCTTGACAACTACACGATTCGGACCTCGACTTTGTCCGAGACAACCACGAGGGTTCGGGATGCACTCCTGACTGCAATCGAACCAGATGAGCTTCTCTTCGAATCACTGCCCATGGCGTTCGGCTTTCGGCCGGTGCCGACGACGACGAAGACTTACAGTCGGGCGAGCGATTTCGCGACAGGTATTCACCGTGCTTTGCGGGAACTCAAAGGCTGCTTCGATACCCTGCTTGAGGACCTCCTCGATGAGCTGCTGTTGTCCGCGGCGGCTGAGAAGAGAAGTGATTTAGTGGCTCGAGCGTCGGCCCTCGATACTGAGGTGCTGGATCCGACTATTCGGGCATTCATCCTCACCCTGACAAACGACACGGTTGACTCGGACGCAGATTGGATCAAAGCGATCGCGACAGTTGTTGCAAAGAAAGCCCCAGCGGAGTGGAAGGACGAAGACAGGGAGCGGTTCCGCCATGAGTTACCCCAGCAAGTCGCTGCTTTCCATCGACTCGCTGCCCTTCATGCCGACCGACTAGCGGAGGGTGGTGGGCCCTTCGATGCGATGCGGGTCATAGTGACGAGTCCCGATGGCCGTGAGCATGTGCGCCTTGTCGCCTTAGATGAGACACAACGAGAGGTGCTTGAACGAAATCTCGATCGGCTGCTAGACCACAGTGCTTTAGGCCAGGCCGCAGAACAGGCGCTTCTGGCTCTACTGGCAGAACGCCTTCTGCCCAAGCCTTCGACCGAACACGAAACACCATTCGAACTGATAGAAGGGAACGTGCAACATGGATAACCAGGTCCGACACATCTGCGGTATATCAGGTGGCAAGGACTCCAGCGCTTTAGCGGTCTACATGAGGGACAAGGTGCCGGAGATGGAGTATTTCTTCTGCGACACCGGTGCTGAATTACCCGAAACCTATGAGTACCTCACTCGTCTTGAAGTCATCCTGGGTAAGCCAATCGCCCGGCTCAACGCTGAGCGCGGCTTTGACCATTGGTTCGAGGTGTTTCGTGGAGCTCTGCCTTCACCCCAGATGCGTTGGTGCACCAAGAACATGAAGATCAAGCCCATCGAGGATTGGATCGGGGACGACCAAGCCATCAGTTATGTGGCCATTCGCGCCGACGAGTCCAACCGAAAGGGCTACATATCCACAAAGCCGAACATCGAGGCGCGGTTCCCTTTTGTTGATGATGGCATCACACATGACGACGTCATGCGGATTCTTGACGACGCCGGTATTGGTCTCCCCGAGTACTACGAGTGGCGTACTCGCTCGGGCTGCTACTTCTGCTTCTTTCAGAGGAAGGCTGAGTGGGTTGGCCTCGCTGACCGACACCCGGACCTGTTCGAGCGGGCTGTAGCAATCGAACAGAAGGTGTTGCAGGATGCTGGGGTTGATGGAGACGCAGACTTCAGTGACCAGGCCATGCGAGGCCGACAGTACACGTGGTCCGGAGGCGAAACCCTGGTGCAGCTAAAGAACCGCCGGGGGGAGATTCTTCAACGGCACGAGGCTGCGATGGATCGGGCTAGCGAGGCGCGAGAGAACGTGCCCCTGATTGAAGCTCTTAGTGAAGCGCTAGATGAAGACGACGACATGATGCAATGCACGGTGTGTGCTCTTTGATTCCAGGGGCCGTGGTGGCAATCGATGGCCGTTGAACTTGGCTGGAGCGTCGCACGTGGCCCTGAGTTGGTTGAGGGATTGGCTTCATCCGAACTAGGCGATGTACTTCCGAAACGCAGTGCCGTTTACATGTGGAAGCGAAACCTGCAAGGCATCAGACCCCTAAGCACGGATGCGGACACGCTGGTGCAATGGCTCGATACTCAGATTTCTGTTCCGCATGGGCGAGTGGCCTCCCAACAAGTAGGACACTTCATAGCGTTGGGCCATGTAGAACTTCGTAGTCCGTCTCTCTCTCCCCAGAAAAGAGAATCCTTGCGGCGGTTTGCGCAACAAAACCAAAATCGACGTTGGCTTATTACTTATCTTGCCGAATTGGCGCAACATGCTCCGGCGCTTTATGTCGGTGAAACTGGGAATATTCGCACTCGTGCGGCTGCGCATCTGCGGGGAGATACTGACTTCGGCCAGGAGATGGGTGCGTTGGAGAATCTGGAATGGGAAGATGTCGACCTGTATTACTACGACTTAGGGCCACCTAGACGGGAGAGCGGCGAACTACGAAAAGCGATTGAGTACATCACGACCGCCTTCAGCATTGGCGCCTATACACGAAGACCAGGATGAGGAGATCATGACAAGACGTTCAGTTGCAGACGTGGCCGCTACACCGCATTTCGACTTTCTGTCGGGCGCGTTCATGCTGTCTAAATGGAGAATCCCATATTTTGCGACGACCATGTCCCTTAGCGATGCTGCTGAGTACCTGAATCTGGCGACCGAGATTCCTGGCGCCGAAGAGATTCAATGGAAGGTCGATGAGCTTTTCCAGCGAGCGATCGACTGGCCCCGAGTAGAACGACAGATTCTGCCGTATCTGCGCAACATTGAAGTTCCACAGTTCTTCAACTCCATAACTGTTGCCCTGGTTCCATATGACGCAGAGGCCGCCGAATTGCGCCAATCGTTCGATGAGTCTGAATCGTGGGAGCCACCAGACCTCACCGACGTCGATAGGTTCGCAAAGACTCTGGACATAGGTCCCGTGTCGTTTGGCTTTTGGGAGGATTGGACCTCACCGAGCGATCGTGCCTTTCAAACTGGGCAACTTCGTTGGAATATCAAGCAGTTGTTCGGAGTCACTATTGACGGTCAACACCGGCTCGCGGCAGTCAAGCTCCTGGCATCCGGGGGCCCAGAGACGGCAGGTCTGAGAACATCGCGCCTTCCTGTGATACTCCTGATATTCGATCCCGAACTCGGTTTCTCGGCTCCAGGCGACACGGACCAGGTTGATCTGCTGCGGGCCCTGTTTATTGATCTCAACAAGCACGCACAAACTGTGAGTCGCGCTCGTCAGATACTCCTCGATGACCGTGATCCTCATGCAGTGTGCGTCCGACGCTTTGTTGGAAACCAGCTGACAGAACACCTTGATGAACTGAGTAGTACACCTCCGCGATTGCCGCTTTCCCTCGTTGATTGGCATTCGGAGAAGGCAAGGTTCGATACGGGTCCGTACCTCACCACTGTCCTCGGATTGGATTGGATAGTCGCACGGGTCCTGGACACACGACCAATCAAGGACTTCACGGACTACACGGCTGTCCGGCGTCAGATAGACAGACTTGAGAAGCGCTTAGACGTCACTCTGACCAGCGCACGCACTCGGGTTGAGGACTTAGCAAATGTGAAATTGATGCCTTTTACCTACTCGGACGATGAGCTCGAAGTCATAGCGGAAGCCTTCGCTGATGTGTGGTGTGGGCCACTGTCGGAGGTGTTGACGCGGTTCGCGCCCTACTCAGGGATCATTGACCATCGAAGCACGGATGGGACTTTGTCACTGGACTTCCAGCATTGGTATGAGCTCTACGACCGGCAAAGCGATGACCCCTATGAAGGGCATGCGACGCAGGACTACAGGCGGCTGTTGGGACGGTTGGCCAATCGACAGGAGGATCCACTCGTCGAGTCAACGCTTGTCCCAATGCTGGAAGCTCTTGAGGGACTCAAGTCTGGGAGCTTGGCTTTCAATGTTGTGTTCCAGCGGGCGCTTGTGGATGGATTCCTTGAGTACGCCAAGATCGGAGCGGAACACGTGGAAGAGCTCGATGTGCTTGAAGGAGATGAACTCGATGTCGACTTCGACGATGAGGCACTCACTGTTGAGGAGGAGGAAGGTGTCACCGGCGTTGATTTCGAACTCGGCGAGGAAGAGGGAGTGTCCGAACAGGAGCTCGGTGTTGACTCTGGCTATAAAGGCACGACGGCGGCGCGTGCTGGGGAGTTTGTGGCCGCAATGAATCGGCTTGTCGAGAGATGGCCTGATTTCCTATCGGCCGGTGCGACATTCACGGACTTCCGCGAAGCATCTCAGCCATTCTGGCTCGGTACGTTGCTAAAGCCTGAAGGCACGATCGATTTCACACAAGGTGCGTCGAATCGCGGGAAGGACTTGTTGTTCACAGTCGGAGCACTCTGGCTCTACGCCGACCGAACCGAGGCGGGATCCGATTCGGACTTTGATGAACTCTGGTCGATGTGCCTAGATGGAGAAGGCCCATCCGTCTGTCGCAGAATCGGACGCGCAATCGGACGGTTCTCGCGGACAGAATCTAGCGCTGGCGCGCGGATCCTTCGTGCCCGGGATGAGGAGCACAATGAGGAAACTGCCCGAGATGAGGCGTACGCTCGGATGAAGCACCTATGGGACGTACTTGGGCTGTAGATGGCTGACGGGTGGGTACGACAGGCCGAAAAGCTAAGAGCGGAGCTGCGGAGTGCCTTTCCCGACATCGATTCGAACGAAGCCACCTTTGACGTAACAGAGAAAGACCCTGAGACCTGGTCAGACATAATACGGTTACGACGCTCTGCGTTGCGTCCAGCTCTCTTCGACTATCAGACTGAACTAGCTGAGGCGGTCGTTGCCCTAACCACGGAGGAGGCTCTCGTCGCGCTGCCGACCGGAGCAGGGAAAACGCGTACGGCGGTCGCAGCTACTCTTGGGGGGATTGCGCGTCGACGCTTTCGACGTGTTGCTTGGTTGGCACCTTCAGTAGAACTGGTGGATCAGGCATTAGACACATTCGAGAGCCTATGGCTCTACCAGGGAGATGTCGATGAGCTTGTACTCTCTCGTATCGATACGTCTGACATTGATGCTCCTTTGGTGCTTGTGACCACGCCACAAGCGATCTACGCGCGGCGCCGCGAGAATCGAGAGTCTCAATGGGACCTAATCGTCTTTGATGAGGCCCACCAACTGGGTGCGCGCACATTTCGGGAAGCCGTTCAGATTCTTAGAGAGTCGGGGAGCGAACTGCAGCGCAGAGACGTACCCCTTGTCGGCTTGTCGGCAACACCAGGACGAGTCGATCCCAGAGAGACAGAAGATCTGGTGAGTCTGTTCGGTGGCAACCTTCTCCGTAGTAGGTACCTAGACCCAAATCCTGTGAAGGTGCTACAACGCCGCGGAGTCCTAGCAAGGCTTCGATTCTCCCTGATGACGAAGTCGTCGATCCCGCTCGAGAACGAGGCGGATCGCATTCGCATAGCTGCGCGTGCCACCGCGGATTTCGTGAGTCGAGGCCGCCGACCTCTTGCTTTTACCGCTACTGTGCCAGGCGCAGTTGTATTGGCTGAGGCACTTCGGTCGGTAGGTGTGCGGGCGGGTGCAGCTCACTCGGGTCTTAGTCGCATCGAGCGTAAGGAGATGATCGCCAGTTTCGCCAAGGGTGATCTCGATGTCCTCACGAATCAGCGCCTATTGGTCACTGGCTACGATTGCCCGGCGGTGTCCGATGTTTTGATTCTGGGCCGTATCGGATCGGCAGTGATGTTCGAGCAGATTGTGGGCAGGGCGGCGCGTGGACCGCTGACAGGGGGTTCAAGAACTGCGACGATCTGGGACTTCGATGACCACCTATCGATTCATGGCCTGCCTCAGTCGTATTATCGATACCGCGACTACGACTGGTCGTAGCGACGTAATTCCGCCGCGTAGGTCTCTCGCTCCGCTACGTGTCTTCCGGCTCGTACCGGTTGTCAAGCAGCCATTCAAAGATCTCGTGTCGGAGGAAGGTGAATTTGCGTCCTCCGGGTTTGCGGTGGGCTGGGAGGATGCCGTCTCGGGCGTAGGCGCGGATGATTTGTTCGTTGGTGTTGAGGAGTTCGGCTAGTTGTTTGGTGTCCATGACGGGTGGCACGTCGGGGTACCAGTCGGCGTAGTCGATTTCGTTGCTCATGGTCTGACTCCGGCGTCGAGGGTTGGTGGTAGGGGGATTTCTTCTCCGGGGTAGATGAGGTCGGGGTCTCCGGAGCGGATGACGGGCCGGGCGGCTTCGATCACTTCGAGCCAGTAGCGGGCATGTTCATCCCTCGTGGGAGGGCGGTCGAGGACGATCCGAAGGTGTTGGCCGGCGATCTTCCATAGGTGGTCGCCTGGTCGTACCAGCCAGGTGAGGGGGGCGCTGTATGAACCTTCCGGCTGTTCAATCCTAGGTTCCTCGGTGTGGACCTCGACTAGAGGTTGAAGGTTTGGAGTCGGGGTTGCCTCTTGTCTCAGATGGCTGTGGTCGACTGTCACCACGGTTGTTTCCGGGGTGGTCTGAGCGAGGGCGGTGATGGAGCTCAGGCCGAAGGTGACGGCGGCGAGCCCGGCGACGGCTCGGCGCACCAGGGGTAGGGTAATCGGTTGGAGGGTCTCGGCTAGCTGCCGGGTTTGTGTGAGGACGGCCAGGGTGTAGAGGAGCTGGGATGCGAGGAGCCAGCCGGTGATGGCCAGACCGATAGCACGACCCACGCCCACGAGTATCGATTCCAGTCCTGCCGCCGAGACGCTGCCGGTCCAGGTAGGGGCGGGGGTGAACAGCATGGCGGTGAACGCCGCCGCTGGCATCAGGGCAAGGATCAGCCAGCGAACCACTACAGCTCGGTGTCTCTTGGTATTATCCTCTGAGATAGCGTGTACTACCGTAATGTTGATGTTGGTTCGTTTTCAAGGGGTTAGTGTTGGCGCCCGAGCGGTGGGATGAGGTAGAGGAGTCGATGGGTCCTGTGGAGCGTCGGGCTCGTCGTGATCAGATCGAGGGTGAGGCGGAGGCCCGTCAGCTTCATGTGGCGTCGCGGTCGCTTGTCGACGTGGCGTGGGAGGCGATGCAGCAGGGTCACCGGATCCGCATCACCTGGATCGGTGGCGAGACACAGGGGGTTCCTTCGGCGGCGGTTGAGGACCTGGTGGTCATCCCCGCCGACGACGGGATTCATGCGGTCAACGTGGCGGCGGTGTCCACGGTCGAGGTGGTGGAGCGGCGCGCTGGTGCGGGTTCGGTGGGTGACCGGACCCTGGGATCGTTCGTTGCGTTATGCCGGCTGGTGGAGGGCAGTCCGGTGACGTGTCACTTGCTCGGGGAACGTCGGCTTGATGGTGTTCTCGAGACGACCGCCCAAGACCACCTCTATCTGAGGACAAGCTCGGGTGCGGAGATGGCAGCGGCGAAGTCTCGGGTGGCGGCGCTGTCAGTCTTCGGGGACTTCGCTCTCGCCTTCTAGGCCTTCGGTCTCTTCCCCCAGGGCGTCTGTCAAGGCGGCGATCACTTCTTCACGGAAGAACCGGAACTGTTTTCCCCACCTCACCGCACTCAGCTCGCCGCTGTGTACCTTGTCCCGCACGTCGTAGATGGTGCAGTGCATTAGCTCGGCGACGTGGGCGGTGGTCATGAGCGGGGGGTAGGCCTTTCGGATCTCTTCGATGGCTTGAGATCTCAGGTCTTTCAATTCTTCTGGTTCCACGGGGGCTGCTCCCATTGGTGAAAGTCTATCAAAACCAAGAGTAACGGGCCAGTGGAAAAACTTGTTGCAAGTTATCCACAGTAGTCATAAGGTCTAAGAGCTTTTTAGTAGAGACGATGAGTAACGATGGGAAGACGCTAAGAAGGCGGATTTGGAGCCGCTTTGGAACCGCCCACCTCATCGCAGTGGCGGCGGGTCTGGTTACTGCCGTCCTTCTTCTCGCCTGGACTCGAGGTCAGGAACAGGTCACACCGGTCCTTTTGGCAGCCGAGGACATCCGGGCGGGGACCATCGTGGAAGCCTCCGATCTCCGGGTGGCAGAGATTCCGTCTGATCCGACGGTGGTCGCTGCGGTCTATCCGGCGGAGTCACTGGACGGGCTGGTGGGACAGGTCGCCTCCCGGTCGATCTCCGAATCGGAGCCGATACTCCGGTCTGATCTCCGGCCCGTAGCAACCGAGGAGGGTTTGCGGGCGATGTCGGTGCCGTTGCCGTTGGCCAACGCGGTCGGTGGTGACCTCGCGGTCGGCGACGAGGTGGATGTTTTGGTGGTCGGAGACACCGGAACCCGGTTCGTTGCCGAGGCGGTCCAGGTGCTCGCGGTACCGGACACGGAGTCTTCTGGTCTGGTGGGAGCCGGTTCGGCATGGTGGGTGGTGCTGGCGGTCGAGGACGGCGAGGCGTTGCAGATCGCCGACGGAGTGGAGAACGGGACCGTCTATCTCCTCAGGTCCACAGGCACTCCCGACCTGGTGAACCGGGAGCTGCAGGTTCCGGACGAGCCGGCGGAGCCACCGCCCGAAGCCGCATCCACGGCGGAGGGGGAATGACATGGAGCCTCGTCTGCTTGTCGGTGCCACTCAGAACGGATGGGTGACCACCCTGACCCACTGGGTCAGCGAGCACGGAGGGGCCCAGCTGGTAGGCCAGGCGTTGACACCATCGGATGTGGATGGCGACTTCGACGTTCTCGTCTTGGACAGTTCGTCGTCGCTTCTCACTGGCCGCATCGTCGACCGGGTGCAGAGAGATGGCCGGGCGGTGCTGGTGCTGGTCAACTCCGAGCGTCCCGACGCCGAATCGAACCGGCTCGCCGAACTGGGTGTTTCTGTTTCCATGCCGGTTTCCGCCGAAGCGGAGCGGATCGTCTCCCGCGCCGCCGAAGTCGCCGCGGTGCGGAGGTTCATCGACACCGAACTCGAAGACCCATTCCCTCCCCAAACCGACGAACCGGCCGGCGGCGGAGACCGTCGGCTGGTGGTCGTTACCGGCTCCGACGGGGTGACCGAGATTTCTGCCACCCTGACAGCACGGCTGGCCGGGACCGGCCGGGGGACTGTGCTGGTCGACCTGGACACGGTGCACCCGGCCGTCGCCCAGCGGTTAGACCTTCCCATCCTCCCCAATCTCCTCACCGCATCCGACCACATCCGGAACAACAGGTTCGGACCAGACAGCGTCTGTTCTCACCCTGCCGGATTCGACGTGATTCCCGGTCTGGCCAACCCTCGGGAATGGGACGAGCTGTCGACCGTCGACGCCGGCGAGCTGTTGGACGGTCTCGGTGACCACTATGCGGTGACCGTCGCCGTCGTCCACCCCTTGTTGGAAGACCTGGCTCCGCTGTCCGGCCTGGAAGGACGTTTCGATGCGGGCCGCCACACCGTGGAAAAGGCCGACGAGGTCATCATCACCGCAGCAGCCAGCCCCACCGGTTTGGTGCGGACACTGTCCAGCGTCTCCGATGTCCGTAACCTCACCCCGGTGCCGGTCCACGTCGTGGTGAACCGGATGCCCCGAGACGGTTTCATGCGAGACCAGTGGCGTGGCGAACTGGAACGGACCTTCTCTCCCGATTCGATCACGTTCCTTCCCTTCGACCCCCGGATTCCGCGGGCGGCTTGGGATGGGCGGCTGAACGTGCGGGGACGATTCGCCAAGACGATCCGTGACCTGGCCGTCGACCTGGTGGCGGAGTGGCCGTGACCACCTCCACCGTCTACGAGCGGATCCGTACCCGCGCCGCCGAGGTCTGCGAGGAACGTCATATTCGTCCCGTCGAGCAACCCGACGCCGCCCGGTCGCTGATCGAAGAGCTGGTCCGGGAACACCAGACGACCGCGTCGGCGGGAAGAGCCGACCTCCTCGGCAGACCAGAGCAGATGGTCGACCGCATCTGGCGGGCCCTCGCCGAATACGGGCCGCTCACCGAACTGTTCGCCCGCCAAGACGTAGAGGAGGTGTTCATCGAAGGCGACCGGGTCTCCTACATAGAGGAAGGAGGCCGGCTCCAGGCTCTGAACGAGCCGACCAGCGAACGGGAGAACCGCCACATCGTCGAACGACTCCTGGAGGGGACCGGACGTCGCCTCGACGCCACCTCTGCCATCCAGCAGGCGCACGTCCTCGACGGACGGGGACGTCTCACCGCGGTCATCGAACCGGTGTCCCAACGTCTTTCGGCGACCCTCCGCATGTACACCGCCGCCGACGAAACCCTGGGAAGCCTGGTCCGCCGGAGCGTGTGGTCCCCGCCAGCCGCCTCCTTCCTCTGGGCGCTCGCCCAGGTGCGGGCCTCGGTTCTCATCTCAGGGCCCACAGGGGCGGGGAAGACCACGGCTCTGGGGGGGTTCCTCAAAGCAGTACCGCCGGACCAGTGTGTCCGGGTGGTCGAAGAAGTCAGGGAGCTGAACCTTCCCCTGTCGCTGCATTCGTCGTTCTACGAGGCGTCGGGGGTCGGACTCGACGGGGAACGTCGCTACACGCTCCGCCACCTCATCAAGGTCTGTCTGGCGATGCGGGTCGACATGCTCTGTGTGGGGGAGGTACGCGGAGAAGAGGCGTTCGAGCTGATCCGCGCCGTGAACGCCGGAGGCGGGTTCTGTTGCACCATCCACTCCGACTCGGCGGAGCGGGCCCTCACCTCGCTTGTCTCCGCGGCGAAACTCGCCGCCGGGGACATGTCCCCCGTCGTCCTGCGTTCCATCTTCGCCGAGTCGTTGGATGCTGTCGTCTACCTGGACCGGCAGGTACGAAAAGACGGAAGTGAGGTTCGGCAGTGCCGGGAGATCATCCTGGTCAGACCCGTTGTCGACGGCAGCAGCCATTGGAACACCGAGCCGCTTTTCGACCGACAGGGCGGTGAGCTGCGTTGGACCGGTCTCATGCCCCGCCCCGAGTTGTGCGAACGGATTGAACGGGTCCTTCCCGACGGAGTGACCCTCCCACAGGTTTTGGAAGGCGAGTGGAGCCCAGAGTGAGACTCCTGATCGCATTCGCCGGAGGGTTCACCGCCTATCTGATAGTCGGCCTGATCGCCGGAGTGGCACCAACCTTCACCCGGTCCCGCAGTCGACCACGTACAGGACGGATGAGACGGTGGCTGATTCAGGTCGGCTCACCATTGACTCCGGTCCAGTTCGCCGCGGCGTCGGCGGGAATCGGAGGGGCGGCATGGCTGCTGTTGGCGTTGGTGATGGGAGAATGGTTCGCCTCGTTCTTCCCGGCGGCGGCCTGCAGCGGATACTTGGCGTGGACCTACGAGCGGCGCCGCCGCGACAGGCTGGGGGACATTGCCGAGGCGTGGCCCGACGCCATCCGGCTGCTGCTCTCATATGTCCGTTCCGGTTCCACCATCCCCACCGCAGTCGCCGCCCTCGCCGACCAGGGGCCACTCCCACTCCGTTCCGTCTTCGCCGGGTGGGAGGAACGCTCCCGTCTGCTCGGTTTCGCCACCGCCCTCGAGCTGGTCCGCGAACAGCTAGCCGACCCGACCTCGGACCGGGTCATCGAAGTCCTGGTAATCGCCCACGAATCCGGCGGCGAACTTGTCGCCGACGTTCTCTCCGACCTTTCCGACGAGATCACCGAAGACCTCCGCACCGAGAAAGCGATCCGCGCCGAGGGGACCACCCAGCGCATCGAATCGTGGGTGGTCGGGGTGACACCGTGGCTGCTGTTGGTCTACTTGACCGCCAGCCAGGGTGCCTACCGCACCTTCTACCAGTCGGGTGCAGGCCGGCTGGTGGTCCTCGCCGCCGCCATCTGGTGGGCGACAGGCCTGACCGTCCTCCGTGTTGTGAAGAAGCGGGACGCCGAAGCACGGGTCCTCGGCGGCGCCGCCGTCGGCGAGGTACCGCCATGACCCGGCTAACGGTCCTCCTCGCCTTGTCCGCCGGCACCGCGGTGGCCGCTGTCGTCTGGGTGGTGCTTCGACCGGCCCGTCGGCTCCGGCCCCGGGTGGCCGACTACGTCCAGGTGGCCCGAACCAGACTCCTCCGCGGCGCCGACCCCGACACCTATGTGGCGGTGTCCAAGAGTCCGACGCGGATACGAGACGTCTTCGAACCGGTCGCAGAGCGGCTCTCCCGTCTGCTCTCCCGCCTCCTCGGCCCCCGCGACGAAGACCAGCTAGCGCTCCGGCTCCGCCAGTCCGGCCTCTACCCGGGGATGGAAAGCGCTGATCGGCTTCGTGCCTATCGCAACAGGGCGCTCGCCACCGCGGCCACTGCTGCCTTCGCGCTTGGTGCGGTGGGCTGGGTGACCCAAGGCGGCTTCAGCCTGGTCGTCTACGGGGTCGGCGGCCTCTTTCTCGGCTCGTTCATGGCCCGGGGTCGTATCGACCGGGCCGTCGACAGGAGACGGCAACGTATCCGCTCCGAGCTCTACTCGGTGAACCAGATCCTGGCCATGCGTGCCCGGGCCGGGGGCGGCGTCGCAGATGCCCTCCGGCACGTGGCAGAGCGAGGGAGGGGAGCAGTCGTCTCCGAACTCCAGGAGGTCATCCGAGTGGTCCGCACAGGCACACCGCTGACGGACGCACTGCGGAGGGCCGCGTCCAACACATCCGAACCCGAAGCCGCCCGTCTCTACAACTCACTGGCCATCGCACAAGAACGCGGCGTCGACCTCGCCGACAGCCTCCTCGCGCTCAGCCGGGATCTGCGTGTGGCCCGGCGAGACGAAGCCGTCGCCAAAGCAGCCACCCAACGGATCGCAGCCGTGGTTCCCATCGTCGTCATCCTCGCACCCATCGCCATCGCCTTCCTCGCAGCCCCGCTTCCGAGCCTGATCTTCGGAGGCGGAGGACCGTGAACACACAAACGAAAGAGAAAGAAGGAGGACACCATGATGTCTCGCATCATCGCCCGGCTGGCCCTACAGGTCGCCGCCTTGCACAACGACGAGAGAGGCGAAGTCAACGCTTCCATGATCTCTTGGATGGTCGTGACCGTGTTGGTCATCTTCGCCTTCCGGACGCAGCTGGCGTCGATACTCACCGCAGCCGCCGGGTTCGTCACCACCACCCTCGGCATCTGACCGGCGAGAGCGGAAGCGTCACCATCGAAGTAGTCCTGGCCGCACTGCTAACAGTGTTCGCCGTGGTCTTCCTGGTCCAACTGGTGATGGCCGCCTACATACAAGGCGTCGCCCGCGCCGCCGCCGACGAAGCAGTCCGGGCCGGTTCCCGCGTCGCGGCCGGGGAACCAGTCTGTGTGACGCGTGCCACGGAGGTGTTCGGGTCGCTGTTGCCCGGTCCGCTCGGAGACACTGTGGCCGTTTCATGCAGCACCGACGGAGGCGACCTGGTAGCAGATGTGGGGGTGACATTCGACTCGCCGACACCGGGCGTGCCCACGTTCAACATCACCGCCACCGGACAGGCAACCCAGGAGCCATTCCCATGAAACCGCTCGGAGTGTCGCCCACAGAACGCGGGAGCGTGACCGTCGAAGCGATGCTCGCCGTCGGGTTCCTGCTCATCCCCGCAGCCGCTCTTCTCGCCCAGCTCCCCGTATGGGTCGGAACCACACAGGCCGCCCAAGCCGCTGCAGTGGAAGCAGCCCGTCAGGTGGTGCTGGCCGACACCATGACCCAAGGAGTCGCTCAAGCAGAACAAGCAGCCGGCGAGGTGATCGCCAATCACGACATCGACACCTCCGACCTACTCGAAGTGGACGTGGCAGCCGACCCGGCCGGAGGCCTACAGCGTGGCCAGGAAGTCACGGTCACAGTGACCGTCCGAGGCAACCCGATCGTCGTCCCCGGCCTCGGATCCGTAGGCAACCCCTTCAACGCGGTCGGTGCCGCAACCGAACGCGTCGACGACTACCGGGGGTTCAGCCCATGAAAAACGACCGGGGGTCGATGACGGTCTGGGCCATGGGGCTGTCGCTTCTCCTGTTCGCTGTCGGGTTCCTCGCCCTCGACCTGTGGAGCGGGTTCGCCGCACGTCAGCAGGCCGCTGCCATAGCCGACTCGGCCGCCATCGCCGGCGCCACCGCAGTCGACGAGAATGCCTGGCGATCCGGAACCCTCGCCCTCGACGCCGAGCAAGCACAGGCGAGGGCCCACGACGCAGCCCTGACTCATCCAGCCTGGGAAGACAGCATGACCGTGTCCACCAACGCCGGCCCGGAAGGTGTCACCGTCGCCATCAGCCGAACCATCCCGTTCCGATACATCTCAGGGCTCGTCCCCGATCAGGTGGCAGCGATCACGGTCACCGCCTACGCCGAGCCGGGAGTCGGCCAATGAGACAAAACCGGCTCATCTGTGTTACCGCCGTGATCGCTTTTGTGGTCGTCGGCTGCACCATTGGCGCCAACGACCCCACCACCACAACCACGACCACGGCACCGACCACAACCACGACGGATCCACCAATGACCACCACGTTCACGACCACAACGACAACTCCGGCGATCACTACCAACACCACCGAAGACGACCCGTGGACGGTCGACTATCCGCTTGAAGCCGGAACGGTTGACGATCTCCCCTCGGTCCTCACCGACACGATCGGAGCGGAAGAACCAGACCCCGACCTGAGCATCGAAGGACCCGACGACATCGACCGATGGGTAGAAGAATGGCTCAACTGGTTCTCCTGGGTCAACGCCAACCCAGAAGCGGGAATCGAGGCGCTCGAACATGGGGTTATCCCGACCAGCGCCTTCTACGAGGAGACCGTCGCCGCGTTGGAGTCACGTCAGGAGGAGGGCAACCGTCTCCTTGGCTACGCCTTTGTACCGCATGGCGTGACCGGAACCTTCGACGAGTTCTTCGAACGACATGAATTGCTCCGTCTGGTGGTGGTCGCATCGGACACGATTCCTCGATACGTCGTGGACCAGGACGGGTCGGTGGTGACGATCCACGAGCCGCTCGGCGGTGAGACCGATCTACTCATCTCGCTGCGGTTGAGAGAGGGGGAACAAGAATGGGTTCTCGAGAACATCGAAGTAGCTGGATAGCGGCGCTGATTCTGGTCGCCTCGCTTGTTGCACTTCCGGCAGCTCCGGCAGCCGCAGACCACGAGTGCTACCTAGATCCAGACCTCGGACTGGTCTGTGAGGACCACGGCAGCGGCGGGGAAGGGGGCTCTTCGACGACCTACTGGACGTCGTGGCAGATTGTCGGAGACTGTGGAGGCGGCGGTGTCATCGGGAGCGGCATAGTTGACCTCACAAGCGGCCAAGTGCTCGCACTTCGCAACCACATCATCGATGGCGAAATAGTTGATACGCAAACCGAGTGCATCGACCTCGACGGATCGGAAACGCTGATCTGGGAGGCTGTGGCCTCAGCCGTTCGCGCATTACCCGACCCGTCATGGGAGTCCGACCCTGACGGCGACGTCGGTCTCGGCCTCACCGGACTGGAGACGTGGCTGTGGTACTCCAACCCGACCCAGGTCGGACCCATCGAGGCGATCTGGGTGGAGCCGGTCACCGGAATCGAGTTCGGAGTTCGAGGACGAGGGTGGACAGAGTCCATCAGCTGGAACACCGGAGAGGCAACCTACAAGGCATTCGCCCCGCGGTGGGACGAGGCGCCGGGCATGGGAGGATCATTCGAGTACCCGGCGGCTCGTCATGTGTACAACACGACATCGACGGCGGCCGGCTACAACAGCGGTTACCCGGTCAGCGTCGATTTGCTCTGGGTTGGGGAGTACCAGATCACGGTCATCGGAGGCGTGTGGACCGACTGGGCCCGATTCGCCAGCACCCTCAACGAAACCGTATCGGACACGTATGAAGTGGTCGAGGTCAGGTCGAGGCTTTCGGGCTGACGGTGGGGTCGCCTTTTAGTGGCTCTCTTCCCTCCGACCCCGAAAGGGTCTCAGAGAACTTCTTGAGCTTCTCGAGTGTGAGGACGGGTAGTCCGCGTAGATATCGGAGAGCTCTCCGAAAGCCTGGTTGCCTTCCTCGCTGTCGCTGCGAGATAGATTGGTTGGCGAGTACCGCGATTCAATTGAGAGCGTCCGAATGACGCGGCGACGACCTAGCCCACAAACAACCTGGACGCAACGTCAAGTAGCCAGAGGTTCCAAGCGGCAGATGCGGGCCTGGGAGAAGCTTCTCAGGACGCACGCCGGAACCAATCGCATTTCTGCTAGGTACGCGGCACATGGGTTAGCTGACAAGGCAAACGAAATCGGTATGTTCATATCGGACTCCCTAGAGCTGATGCTTACTGCGGCCGAGTCGGCGATACGCGGGTCGACTAAGGACGACAGGTGGGATGACCTCAGGAGCGGTAAGTTCAAGAATCAGGCGAATGGCATCAATCTCGACTGGATGCCCGAACAGTTCACCAAGCACGAACTGGTCTACTTCGGTCGTGCCGGAGTCCGGTTCGTTGGACTCGACCCGGATGATTGGGGAATCGAAGAGGGATCCGAGGCGCATGGGGTTGGGTATGTTCAGGGCCCGCTTGAGTCAACTCATAGTCACCGCATCGACCTCACATGCGATGACCTTGGAGTTATGGGCCAGACACAGGACGGAGAATCAATAAGCCTGGCCTGGTCCGACTTCGTTGAATATTGGGAAGGCGATGTGAGATTTCCCGACTTCATGCCCGTCGAGTCGGGGACAGCCATAGTCCTGATTCCCGATACCGGTCAGACCGAGGGGCGTCGGAGCGATCTCGTGGTCTACCCAGATGATCTGGAAGGCTGGCTAAGGCAACTGGATCATCATGGGATAGCCAGACGCGACTGATCCAGTGTGAGGCGTGTCCCCCTTCTGGCCCGCCATCCGAACCAGCACGAAGCCGGGCCGCATCCGCGGTCGACTCGGGATCTGGTCGCCGACACCCGGGATTTGTGGGCGTTGTCCATTCCGATCAGTACGGCCATGAAGCCGACCGGCTTTCGTTGGGATCAGTTGACCGGCTTTCCTCGGGGGCGGTCGATACCTTGCCGGTGGCGACAGCCGGATTGTGGGAGATGTTGGAGACCCTTGGGTGGGTATAGGGCGACAATCCGGGTAGCTCCAAGTAGGTTTCGTTAAGCGGGAGGACCCCGGTTTCCGACTTCGCCCCCATGTCCGTATTCCCCCCAAATCGGACAACCCCTGCGGAGCCCGGGGTCTCCCGCGAACCAACCCTCTAACTCGCCGCTAGGTCTCAGCGATCGCGGACACATGTCAACGTCGGTCGAAAACCGCTTGGTTTGCGACGGTTGAAAGCTGCGCGTCCTGGCGGCCGTCCTCTGCTAATCAGCTTCTCTCGAGTGTCGAGATAGAGGGCATCTGCTTCCGCCGTTGACTTCGAGCATTGTCACATGGCCATCAACTTCCCTCTTGACCATCTGCCGCAAATAACGATAGGATACAGAGTAATACAGAGATAATAGAAATAATAGAGAATGTTTCATCAAGTCCAGTGGAAACGAGCCATCACGGTCATGGTGATCGTGTCGGCGGTGATCGTGGCGTTCACCGCTACAGCCCGGGGGTCGGACGATGTTCCGCGATCCCTCGAAGAGGCGGTCGCGGCTGCACTCGAGGGTTGGTCCGGGTTCGCCACCACAGGAAACCTGTCCGCGGTCAGCACCTCGTTTGCACTAGGTGGCCCTCAATTCCGCCAGTTTGAAGTCGAGGCGAACGCCGGTGGTTCGAAGCCGGATGCCGGAGCGTTGGAGATGAAGATCCGCGATCTTCGGCTGCGTCGACGGGGCTCTAGTACGGCCACGGTTTCGGCCCGTGTCCAGGTCAGTCGGGCCGGACACATCCCCGAGGTGGTTTCTTGGGATTTCGACCTGATAAATGAGGAAGGACGGTGGCTGGTGTGGACCGTGGTACCGGCTGAGACTCCTCCCACCGGAGCAGCGAAGGAGTCGAGCCCTCCTACGACGCTGGCCAGATCGACCACAACGCTTGCTGCTGACAGCCAACCGCACGACCTCTCTCTCGCCAGCGCTCCGAATCCCGAGCCCGTTGAGAGGACTCAGCCGAGTTCCCTCGACGGGTCAACAAGGGGAGTCCGGATTCCGGCCCTAAGCGCCTGGATCATCGTCGTCACCCTCGTCGGTGTCGCAGCCGCTGGATACCTGGCTCCCCGGGTCGACCGGAGAAAAGGGTGACGCGCATGCTCGACTCCCTGGTCGAGGACGCCCGCGACGCTCTGGGGGACGCTGGCCTCAGCGCCCCCAATTGGACGCGCGCCGAGGTGAGGTCAGCCGGTCGCACCCGCACGAATGTGGTCGTCGGAGAACTGGGTGGAGAAGCGGAGACGTTGCGGTTCGCTGCGGTGGACCGCAGCCTGGGCTATCGGTTGACCCAGCATGGGTCGTCTTGGCAGCCAGGGCTGTCAGGTGTCTTCCTGATTCGCTTGGTGATCGATCGCCGGTACGGATTTCAGGCGGAGATCCTCGACGTGGACGGCTCATCACTCAGTGGAGGCAAATAGGTGGGACGGGTCTTCGGTGCTCTGGCGATGCTGGTGATTGCTCTGATCATTCCGCTGGTGTTGATCACCGGCGCGATCGTGGCGACGGCCACATCCCCGCCGGCTGGCTCGAGCTCGGCTCTCATAGCCGGCCTCGAGGCGGAAGGCTATGAGAACGGCCGACTCCCCGACGAAAGCCTCTCCGTGGTCTCGGAGCGCCCCGGATACCAATGCCGCGTCGCCGCCATTGGGGGTGCGGATCAAGCCTGGCTAGCCCTCACGGCTGCGGCCACTCTCGACGGTGTGGCCATCGAGGGCGGGTGGTGTTACCGGACCTACGAGTCCCAGGAGGCGGCATGGAACTCGCGGCGCTGTTTCATTCCCGGCAACTGTGACGGCGACCCGTTCCCGCCGACGGCAAGACCCGGAACGAGCATGCACGGCTGGGGTCTCGCCATCGACATCTGGGGTGAATCCGGCCTGCTGACCTGTTCCTCCTCGGAGTTGGTGTGGCTTCAGCTGTTCGCTCCCCGGTTCGGGTGGGTCCATCCCGAATGGGCTCGCTGTGGCCAGCCGGGAGCGGAGCCGTGGCATTGGGAGTACGTAGGAACCGGAATGTCCTCTGAGGACACGTGAGTGAAAGGCAGAGATCATGAATCGATTTATCACCGTCCTGGCCCAGGTTGACGTGCCTGCCCCTACGGCACCACCGGAGCTGGCTGGGACACTTGGCCAGATCCTCTCCTGGGTCCGCTACGGCACGTTGTGGGCGGGCGGCCTGACCGTACTGGTGTCGGCTCTGGTTTGGGGGTTCGCCGCCAACAGCTCCAACCTGCAGGCCGTCTCCCGGGCTAAGGCGGGGATCCTCACCGGGCTGATCGTGTTCTTCATCGGCCTGTCGATCAACACGATCCTTGCCATCGTCCCCGAAATCTAGGAGCGACGTTGGGCTTCCTGGACGGCTTCCTGGCTGACCTCGCCGGACAGGTCATCGGATGGCTGATCGAAACGACGGCGGCGATGATCGGGATGGTCATCGGCTGGATCCTCGACTCCCCCGACGGTGCGTTGGAAGCGTCGGCGATGCAGGCCATGATCGGACAGGGGATCGCCGTCGGACGCTACGTGCTTCCGCTGATGATCCTCCTCGGGGTGATCCAAGCCGGTGTGCAAGGCCGACCCGGAGCCGTTGCCCGCATCGCATTCGTCGAGGGGCCCCTGGTGGCCGCGGCGATGCTGGTGATTGCTCCCGCGGCGGGCGTCCTCATCGCCGCCACCGACGCTCTCACCGCCTGGATTGTCGACGAGGCAGCCGTGGCCTCCCTGCAGTCGGCCTTCTCCAACCTGCCCGCCGCCGCCTTTCTGGTCGCGCAGCCACAGTCCATGCCCATCGTCGGCGTCCTGTCGCTCGTGGCGCTTGTCGGTGCCTTGTTCGTGTGGGCGATGATGCTGATGAGAAACCTCGGTGTCGCCCTCTCCGTAATGCTGGGTCCGGCGATGCTGGCGACACGGCTGTGGCCCGCGGCAGCGTCGTGGGCGGCCACCTGGCTCAGCATGCTCGTCGTCTTGATCCTGGTGAAACCGGTGATCGGCTTCATGTTGTCGCTGTCGTGGGTGATGATCGGCTCCGGGATCGACCCGGCGCAAGGATTCGTTGACGTCCAAGCGCTGGCGATGGGCTTGTTGGCGTTCGTGGCAGCCGCGCTGGTGCCGTCGTTCATGTTCAAGTTCGTTCCCCAGGTCGGTGACACGATGGCCGGTCGTCTCAGCAGCGGTCTCGGCGGTCTGGCGGTAAAGAGCGTCGGCATCGCCAGCACGGCTGTCTTCGCGATCCGGGGCGTGCAGACGCTCGGCCGTCCGGGTAGCGGTGGAGGGCACGCCGGAGGATCACACCGGGTCCCCATCTCACCGACGGGCCAACCTCCATCATCCTCGGGAGGTCAACGATGACCGAACAGCCGCAAGGTCATGTTTTCCCGAAATGGGGTCCACGGGGACCGTTCCGTGTCTACTCGTGGACTCAGGCGTCGGTGACCGTGTTCGGCCTGCTGTCTGGGGCCCTGATGCTGGTAGCCGGCATGGGCGGTCCGGCACTTGTTCTGGTGGGTGTCCTAGGAGCGATGACGCTGCGTGATCCCACCGGCATGCCGGTTTGGACCAGGGTCGGCCTGGGGTTGCGCTACCTGGTGTCAGGCTGGCTGGGCCACAGGAGATGGTCCGCGGCAGATGATGAAGTCCCGTCGTGGCTGTCCGGCGTGGAGGTGTCCGGCCATGAGCTTGCACACGGAATGGTCGGAGTGGTCCGGGACCGCGGCCGCTACCTGGCGGCCATGCGCGTCTCCCCCACACGTGACCCCTGGCTTCAAAACAGATCCGACCGCGAAGCCGCCGCCGACGAATGGGCCCGGGTGCTGACCTCGCTTCCCGTCGAGACGGTAGACCGTCTCCAGGTGTTGACCGTGAGCCGGGAAGGCGGCGGAGACACGCTCCTCGACGACGCCGCCCAGGCCGATGGCCCCAGCCTCGAGGTGGTTAAGGAGGCGGCCGCGTTCCTGGCAGCACATGTCCGACATACCGAAACCGTGCTCGTGGTCCGGCTGAGCCTGGCCGCCACCTCCGATGCCGTGAAACGAGGCGGCGAAGCCGCCGTGGGACGGCTTCTCTACTCCACTCTCCAACACCTCGGAGCCCAGCTACCGCCCGAGAGGCTGAATGCCGAGATCCTTGCTCCCGGCGACTGGCATCACCTGTTCCACATGGTCCTCGCCGTTGATACCTCAGGTCGGGCCGGCATGCCGTCGCCGTCCGCTGTCAAGGAAACGTGGAATGCGGTGACCGTCGATGGGACGATCCACCGGCTGTTGTGGATGTGGCAATGGCCCCAGCGTCCCATGGCCACCGGGTTCCTCGCTCCGCTGCTCACCGCACACGGCAATCTGGCTGTCAGTCTCGTCGTAGCGCCCGCAGACCCGGAGCGGCATCAACGCTCCCTGGACTGGGCATACCGGCGTGCGCAGGCTGCAGTGGACACGGCCAAGTCGAGTCGTCACCGCAAGGAAGCAGAGCTTGATTCGCTCGACCGTCAATTGCGCGAACTCAACGAAGGTCACGTACCCGTCCGGGTGCTGGCAACGGTGGCCGTTTCAGCCGACACCGACGACCAGGTCGACGACCTGGCAGGCACTGTCCGCTCCCATGGCGTGGCCGGTTCATGTCGCATCGCCACCCACGGCGGGAGACAGATGCGCGCCCTGCCCTGGGTGCTGCCGCTATGCCGCGGCCTCGACAAAGGAGTCGACGGATGATCGGTACCAACACCACCACCGCCCACCTGCGCGGTGCCATCCCCTGGGAGACACCAAGCCCCCTCAGCCTGGTCAGGGTGCCCGTGGGCTTCGACGTCCACACAGGTTCGGCGTTCTGTTTCGACCCGTTCCAGGCCTATCAACGGGCCATCATCACCGACCCGGTCATGCTTGTGCTCGGGTCGAAGGGCTCGGGCAAGTCGACTCTGGTGAAGAGCCTGGCGATACGGATGGCAGCCCACGGATATCTGATCCGTCACATCGACCCCAAAGGAGAAGGCCTCCCCTTGGCCGACTACTTCGGTGTCGACCCGGTCCGGCCTGGACAGGTCGTCATCAACCCGTTCGATCGATTGGGTCCGAGCGACCGCGGTCGGATGGGCGTTGCGCTGGCTTCTGCCGCGCTCAACCGGACGCTGACGCCGGTGGAGGCAGCAGCGATCACCGCAGCCACCGCCGCCGACGGTGCGACGAATCTCGAGGAACTCACCGAACATCTCACCGACCCGGAGGCGCTGGCTAGCCCGCTGGTCATCACTGACCGCGACGTACGTGATCTCGTCGCCGGCCTGCACACCCTCTCATCGTCGCATGCCGGTCAGATGATGTTCGGCGACTCGACGGTCACCGTCGACGCGTCAACGCCATATCTGGAGGTGGACCTCTCCGGCCACGACGAGGACACCCTCCGGGTCCTCATGGTGGCGGTCACCGGCTGGATCACAGGACTGTGGGCATCGGACCGGCTGCGACCAAAAGTGGTGGTGATGGACGAGTTCTGGCGGCTGTTAACCGACCGGGCCACCGCCGAATGGGCCAAGTACGCCTTCAAGATGAGCCGGGAGCATGGCGCCTCCTACATTGCAGTCCTCCAACACCTCGGCGACCTCCGCTCCGTAGACGAAGACACCCGCGCCATCGCCTACGGGTTGCTGGCCGACTCCGAAACCCGGATCATCTACCGCCAGCCACCAGACCAGGCAGCCGCGCTTGGTGAACTGCTCGGACTCACCGCCGAGGAGATTGCGGTGGTCCAGCGGCTGGCCCCGGGGGAGGCGCTGTGGATGGTCGCCGGGCGATCCAGGGTCGTAGAGCACATCGTCACCGAAACCGAACGCCCCCTCATCGACACCAACGCAGCCATGGGAGGCCGCCATGACCGGTAGACGGTCACCCCTTGAGATCGCCGCGATCGTGGTCGCAGTAGTCGTGTTGGCCGGTGGCGCCCTGCTGTGGGCGGTCGGAATCGTCGTGGGCTCGATCCTCGGGTCAACACTCCCCGGCACCAGCGGCGAGGGTCTCCTCGCCCTGGTCCGTGCCTTCCCCGACATAGGTGACGCCTGGCTTCCGCCGATCCCGAGTCCGCTCATATGGGCGGTAGCCATCGCCGTCCTGGCCGCCTTCACACCTCTTGTTTGGAGGCTGATCCAGACCGGAAGCGTCTCCGATGAGGGAGCGCGATGGGCCACCAACGCAGAACTGCGTAACGCCGGTCTCCTGGTGCCAGATCAGATCCTGCCGCATGCAGGAGAAGAGGAGCCCTCCGATGCGGCGTGAACCGCGTTCCCGGACAGGACGGATCGTGATCGGCCGTGTCGGCGGTCGTCTGGCCGCTGCCCGACAACGAGAGTCCGTGGTGGTGTTCGGTCCCCCCGGCTCGGGCAAGACCTCCGCCTTCGCCATACCCAACGTCCTGGAATGGGACGGCCCCGCCGTGGTCTGTTCGGTCACCTCAGAGATCCTCCACACCACCCTGAGAGTCCGCTCGAGCCACGAACGAATGGCCTGGGTTTACGACCCGACCGGAGCAGTCGACGGTGTCATGCATACCGGATGGGATCCCGTACCCCAGTGTGCTGACTTTCAGAAGGCGACACGACTCGCCCACCATCTCGTCTCCCTCTCCGACCTGATGTCGGTCACCCAGGGCGACTTCTGGCAGTCCGCCGCCTCCGACCTGTTGGGCCCACTCCTCCATGCAGCCGCGATCGGAGGCCGCAGCGTCGAGGACGTGATGGGATGGCTCTCCGACCCCCGCAGCTCACGTACTGCGTCACCCGACGGAAGACCCTCAGTGGCATTCGGAACGGCTTTGGCCACGCTGGACGGGACCCACGACCATGACGCCCAGATCGCCGCCCGTACCCTACGCGGTGCCACGGTGGGCACCGCCGCCGAGACCATGTTGTCGTTCTGCACCACCGCCAGGGTGGCGTTGAAAGTGTTCTCCACCCGCGCCGGAGTCCAATCCACCCGCCAGCAACCCGGAATCGACTTCGACCGGCTTCTCGACTCCAACGACACCCTTTACATCGTCGGCACCGAAGACGTCCAAGAAGAGCTCCGGCCCATCTTCGTCGGACTCATCGACGCCCTCGTGGTTCGGGTAGGGGAACGGGTCCAGCAGGGGCAGCGGGCCGACAAGCCGCTGCTCCTGTTGTTGGACGAGGCGGCCAACTCGGCGCCGCTCACCAAGCTCCCCCAGTACGCCGCCACTCTGAGGTCCCGTGACGTCCAGTTGGTCACCATCTTCCAGGACTATGGCCAGGTGGTCCGACGGTGGGGGAGGGACAACGCCCGTTCAATCCTCAACAACCACGTCGCACGAGTACTACTCCCCGGGATGGCCGACGCCGAACTGCTGGAGGTGTTCTCCAATCTCCTCGGCGAACGCCTCGCCGTCAGCACAACCGTTAGCGAAGGAGCGTACGGGCCGTCGACGTCTGAAACCCACAAATGGGAGAGACTGGCTCCCGTCAACCAGCTGCGCACACTCCCCGCCGGCCACGCCGTCCTGATCCACGACAACACCCCACCCTCCAAGGTTCGCCTGCGCCCCTACTACCGCGAAAAACAGTGGCGGCACCTCGGCGGATGGCTCAACACACCTACCTCATCAGAAAGAAAGGAAAAGCAATGAACTACGAGTACACCTACCTCTGGTGGGAAGGCAGCACCACAAGCACCGTCGGCGCCAATGTCGGCAACACGACGCCACCCATCGGCGAGGAAGTGATCGACAAGATCAACAGCCTCGCCGCAGAAGGCTGGGAGATCGACCAGATCACCTCTGCCCCCCTCATGACCAGCTGGATAAGCCCCAAAGGTCAGGTCGGCATGAGCGGCGTCACCGACACCGTCCACTACCTCACCATCCTCAGGCGACCCCGAGTGGAGTGATGGCTGAAACGGCGCCGAACACCTGGAGCGACGCCAAGCGAAGGTATGCCGACGCCATGCAGGCCGAAGTCGACTGGGCGCCGCTCCACTTCAACGGGTGGAGCCATTACGAACAAGCAAGACCCCTCCTGTCAGGCGAGACCATCGAGGTGATCGCCCGCTGGCCTGAACAGGGATACACACTCCAATACCGGCCGCTACTCGGCGAGCTAACCGAAGCACGACAGATCCCAATCGACCCGTTTCCTGAAGTCACCGTGCTCGGACGCATCGACGGTAGCGACCTTCCCGAACTGCAAGCAGTCGCGTCATGTGGACTCGTCGACGAGCTATCCGATGTTGCCTCACAGGTCGCCAAATCGGACAAGACGATTCCAATCGATCCGCCGGTGCGGACCGGCAGCACCATCCCTGCCCACGAACAGATCCCCGTTCACTACATACCCACCGCCGGTCGCTTGCTCGAAGAAGGGCACCTCATCCACGAAGACCACCCATCAGCCGCCTACGCCGTCGCCGGCCACTGGGGAATTCGTCTAGGGCCGGCAGTCGGCCTCACCCCCACCGGTCTACTTGTCTTCCAACCCGCCGGGATGAAAGACCTCCGCATCACCGTCGAGCATCCAGTCAGTCAACCGGTCGATCCCAAGATCACTGAGGCACGAGTCGGTCTCTACAGATACGACGGTCTCGGACAGTGGCAGCAGACTGCGACCATTACGCAACCAGACGAACTACCACTCCTGGGGGCCAACCATGAGCCAGCGCGGGCCGTGGATGTTCCGTTCCCACTAAACCAGGCCCACCACGGATGATTGGCGTGCGGGCCACCATTCTACACAAGAGCTTCCGTGAGAGTGACTGTACGTGAGCGCGTCGAGTGGATCGATCCTCGAGATGTCGGGGCGGCCGAGGCTCGGATTGCCCCTCCATGGCTCCAGGAGAAGGCCGGCCATCTGGCCGGCGTCCGTGGCATCGACTTCGACCTTGAAACGTTCGAGCACCAGGTGGTCGGCTTTGCTGTCGACCACCTGCGCATCTTGCCACCCATACATCGACTCTGAGGGACCTTGAAGTAGCGGCTGGCGCATTGGAGCCTCGAGGCCATGCCCTGAGCCTGTCGCCTGAGGCGATTGCTCGAACCGCTAGACGCATAATGCCGGTTCCCGGACTGTCAAATCAGCCGGTTTCGCGGTTTGTGACGCGCGTTATGCGTGAACTATCCGGGTTCGCGCTCGAGGTGATAGAGGTCGTTGGGTGACGAATGGGTTTGTTACGGTCCGAACCAGCTTTCTCGTGATGATTGGCACAGCAGCCAAGCAAATACTGCGACCTTGGACGATTGTCCATCGCCTAGTCCTCATGTTGTTCGCGGTGTTTCTCGTATATCAGGCCGACCGTTGGTTTGAAGGTTTCCGTGCTGCCGTTAGCGAAAGAGCAACGACATCGGGGGAGCTGTGGCGATGGTTTGTCGCCGCGGGATTGCTGACGGCAGCGGGCGTTGCAGCGGGGTTTATATTGCGGTCGCGACCACCAGGTCTCCGCTGCAAGCCTTGGCGTGTCGTGTTGGTGGCTGCTGTACCTTTCCTGCTTGCGATGACCTTGCCGACATTCGTTTGGGGCTGGCCGGGCACCTCAATGGGATCCTGGATCTGGTCCGTGCGGGCACCTTTCTTTGACACACCGCTTGCCAGCACTATGTGGCTATTGGTGGGCCTTGCGATAGCCAGCGGATTCGTCCCAACCGAGGATGGAGCGGACGCTTCACCGACAGCATCGATCTGACTGGCGAAATCGCGTTCTTCAATATTCAATCCGCCGTGGAGGTCATAGCCGACTAACGCCGATAACAAGATATGCACGTGATCCTTGGTGGGGTTGGTGGACCCGTCGATGATTCTGGTTCTCGGCTATCTGGAGGTCTTTTGTGGGGTGGATTCCCCGTCTGGTCCGGCTGCCTGACGTGGACGGCAGGCCGGTGGTCCGGCTGGGTCACCGGCTGGCTGATGATTATCTGGAGTTCCTGGCAGCGAGGACTGTGTCGCATTCCGTTGATACGACTGTCACTGAAGTTCGGGCGTCAACCATACCGATGAATGGGCATGAGATGTCCGATACCGGACCACGACGGAAGCAAGATTGTGAAAGCCGGTTGGAATGGCAAAGCGCCACATCGCCGGCAGCTTGGAAGTGCTCACCGCTCAACGGGTACCCAGTCCACCGTTTCACACCGACACTGCCTCGTCAGATTGCCCGCCACGATTCATGTTCGGAATGCGAGGCGCTCATCGAGGCTTGGGAGGGGCCACAGACAGCGAGGACATACGACTTCACCACTCGTGAGATTGCCCAGGCGCTCGTGCGGGTGGCTGGGGGCGCCTCATACCGTTCCACCGCAGCTCTGATACGTCGTTCAGCTAATCGGCGCCGCCCTCCGGGTCCGCAGCGCTTGCCGAGCCAGCACCCCAACAAGCACGGGCAGGTCGTGGCAAGCTGGGTGGATGTGTTCGCCCCGATTATCTGGAATGCCTACGCCCCCAGCTCTTGGCCGACACGATGGTGCTCGACTCAACGGACTTCAAGACCAGCAGGTTGCTTCCGGACGGAACCCGTTCTAAGCGGACCTATCAGGCGTTCTCTTTGATGGCAGTGGAGGGGCAGGAAACGGCCAGAGCCGACCCGCAAGCGTGGTGGGTGGATGTGCGCGGGCAAGAGAACGAAGCCGCCTGGAACACCATCTTCTCGAAGCTGGACGGTGGCACCTCGCAAAGAACATCCGGGACAGCCTTCCCGATAACGTCGCCCCGCCCCACCATTCCCCGGACATCGATGACAACCTGTTTCCACGGGGAAAGGACGGTAACCCAGAACCGCCGCATCCCATCCTCACGGCACTGAAAACAGCTTTCGAGACACCCTCCCGTTGGGCTGACTTCGAGAGTCAGATACGAAGCCCACATCACCGGAGGACGAAGCAGGCGGTGCGCTGGTTGAACCGTCACTCGACTCTGGTCGCCAGGCAGATAGCCAACCGAACACCGGGCGACCCGAACTCAGTGGGCCCTGTTGAAACGGTCATCAGAGAACTCGTCCGTAGGCTCAATTACAGGGCAGGGAACTTCGGCAACCGTCAACGCACCGTCTTGCTCCTGCGGCTCATGCTGTTGGACATCAACGGCCACGCCGACGAACGAGAATGGGCCGACATCATCCGCCGCTATCTGCTCGCAGGGAACGAGGAAAGAACCGTAGGACACGCCGACCACCAGCGCCAACACGACGACCCACTCGGGTATCGCAGCATTCGAGCCTGAAAGCCAGGCTCAACCGGAGAACCACCAACTGTCCTGGCTCTGCGGGATGGGAGGGGGCGTGCGGCCACGCCGCTGCCCTGGCCGCCTTCTCGTCCAGTAGAACACCAAGGCAGACACGCCCACGAGCACCAGTCCTTCGACACCAAGTGCGTCGAGCCACGCTCGCACAAACCCGATGAACTCGTGGACGTAGTACATAGCGAACACTGTACGGGAGCACACCACCTGCGCAACCAACCCCACTCAGATTCACAACGTCACCCGTATCCACGCAATGCAACACAGGACAATTGTTCGAGTCCAGGAGCCCTGCGTCTTGGCATCCACACCCACGTAACGTGTCATCTGGGGCCTCCTTCTACGGTTTATGGACCTGTCGTGTTCGGGGATCCAGTGTTCTTGCGTCTGGGAATTGGAGCTGTGACCAGAATGTGACGGGTTCGATGTCGGCGACGGTTTCGAGGTATGCCGACATGATCAGCCCGTGGGTGACCAGACACACTGAATGATCGCCCTTCTGAGTGGCTTCGGTGACGGCGGAGGCCATACGGTCAACAGCTGAAGGTTTCGCCTCCCACCCTTCCACCGGACCGCCCTGAAGCCACGTTTCAGCCAGCCGTCGGTAGTTATCGGAGATCCATGGGCGCTTCACTTCACCCAACCGGGGATCCACGTCCACGTGTTGTGATAGAACTTCCGCTGTTTCACGTGCCTTGACCTCGGCACTCGAGAGGACCCAGTCGTCCGCGCTGAGGTGCAGAAGTGCGGCAAGTCCTCGTGCGGCGAGACGGCCCTCTTCGCTGAGGGGCCACTGCGAAGAAGGAACCGTCTCATCCACTACAGGCATGGCATGCCTGACAAAGGTCACCCGTGGTTTGCTGATCATGCGGTCAACTCAACCACAGCCCCAGCAAAATGACGTGCCGCAGCCGTGCCGGCGTGTCGTAGGTTTGGTATGTGTCAACTAATAGGGAGACCCGACTCGTAGTTATCTGCGGGTTACCCGGAGCGGGAAAGACCACCCACGGCATGACTCTCGCTGACGAACTGGGTGGAGTCCGTTTCTCACCTGATGAGTGGATGGAGACTCTCGCTATCAGCCTCTGGGATGAGGATTCGAGAGGGCGAATCGAGGCCCTGCAATGGGATCTCGCCAAGGATCTGCTGCGACTCGGCCAGACGGTCATCATCGAATGGGGGACTTGGGCCAGAGCTGAACGGGATGCACTAAGAAACGAAGGCCGTGCACTCGGAGCCTCTGTCGAACTGCACTATCTGAGCGAGCCCATCGACGTTCTGTGGGATCGGATACGAAGTCGGGGCGCCGAGTCGCCGGCTATCCAACGAGAAGACTTAGAAGCCTGGGTAGGCGCATTCGAACCTCCAACCCAAGAGGAGATGGGTCTCTACGACGAGGTCTATCTCCGTACCAGCTAGCGCATATCCACAATTCTGATCGGATAACAACGAGCATCCAGCCAAGTGCGAGATAACGGCACCTAGGCGTGCTCTCGTCCAAGTTCTTTGCCCGATGGGCGCCTTGGCCATTCGGCCCATCGGCGTACTCCCGGTTGGCCATAGGACTCCCCTTCGCTGCGATCGAGGCGCTTCTCGCTCGTGGAGTCGCCCCATGGACCACGGAATGAGGCACGCAGAGATCGGCGGGTCAACTGTTCCTCGAACCGACCCCTAACGACAGATCCCACGAGCTCACGCATTCGCTCTACTACCCAGTCGGGATCCTCATCGCAGGCATCACATCCGCACGGAGGGAAGGCTTGCGCCTCCCACTCGCCAAACCGAATCAAGACTCCCGGAAAGCTCGTGAAGACAATCGAGATTGGAGCCCCAGCACCCGGGGTCACATCGATAGTCTCACTATCGGTCTCACCCCAATCGTGTGACCCAATGCTGAAACCGCCCATTCGGGAGTCAACGGTCACCTGGTAGTCAGACGAAAGTTGCTCGACCAACCTCCTCGCAGCATCAACCACAGGTTCGAAGCGGTCAGGATTCGTCACCCTTCCGTAAGCGTCATCAGGTGGGCGTTCGCTGTGCACAACACCAGCCTGCACGTCCGATGCCTCCAACGCAACGCGTTTCTCGCGTAGACCAGTCTCCCAGGTGCGCAAAACGTCAGCCAACAACAATGACCAACCGGTTCGACATCTAGGCGATCGGTAAGCAGCGCAGATCATCCATTCTGGGCGGATAACGCTCCGTTCACTAGGTACGCGATAACGGCACCTCCGGCGTGGGTCAGCCCTGCCGAATAGCATCCCCTTCGAAGGAGGTTCTATGGGTTGGCACGGATACGAGACCACGGATCACGCAGACACCCGAACCCCAATCTGTCAGGTCGTTCTCGACCTCTTCGATATGCGACCCGGCGGAGCAGCCGTGAGTCTTCGAATGGGTGAAACAGGCGTGAGTCTTCCCGAGTCTCGTGAGGATCGGGAGGAACTTGCCGAAGTCCTTCAGCGGGAACTCAAGGTCGCCATGGACGCTCTATTGCTGGAGTAGTCCCTCAGGCCATTGGCCAACAGCGCAGATCAACATTCTTGAGCGGATAACGAGCATCTCGCGACGTGCGCGAGAACGGCACTTCGGCGTGCGCTCCGATAAATAGGCGGTAAGCCGCTACTCGACCTGACAGAACCCAAGTAGACCCGTTTCGTTGGGTGTGTGCCCCTCCGAGGGTCGACCGACCCCGAGGTGGCGACCCGGGATGGGGAACGCTTCAGGGGCATACCGGATGGAGGCTCGAGTTCCCGGCTGGCTGAATGTGTGCCATGGAACAGCAAGCTTCTAGATCTTCGAGATCGACCGCGTCACGTGTCGTTCGCTCGGCCGCCCTACTGATACTCGCACTGGTGGTCGTCCCGCCGCTGGTCTCCGCCGTCCTACCGGGCGACACACGGCTCCTCGAGGGGGTGGAACTCAACGAGACGACCTACACCGAGGTTCGGTTTACCAACCGCGACCAGGGCCTGGAGCTCGCCGGGATGCTCTTCGAGCCGGAAGGCGAAAGCCCCTTTCCCGCAGCCGTGATCATCCACGGATCCGGGTCGAGTCACCGAAACAACCGCTGGTATCTGACCATGGCGGAGCATCTCCAGAAGAATGGCATCGCCGTGTTGTTGCCCGATAAGCGCGGGTCGGGCCAATCGGACGGCGAGTGGCAAACCGCCAGCTTCGAAGATCTGGCCACCGACACCGGGGCTGCCATCTCGTATCTGAGGACACAGGGAGAAGTCCCTGTCAGCTCCGTCGGTGTGATCGGGATGAGTCAAGGGGGCCGGATAGCTCCGATAGTCGCCAGCCATGATCCCGAAGTCGCCTGGGTGGTGAATGTCGTCGGCGGCGCAGTGCCAGCACACGAATCATTGCGGTACGAGGAGACGTACAACCTGAGAGAGATGGGATTTCTCCCCGTCGTATCCGACCTGTTGGCTTACCCGAGCTCGTGGTCACTGATCCACCTGAGGAACGCCGACTTCTGGGACGAAATTGGCAACTTCGACCCCGTCCCATACTGGGAGTCCGTCGAGCAACCCGCTCTGGTCATCTACGGCGAAGACGATACGAATGTCCCGACAGAAGCCAGCGTCGAGCGATTGGAGACTCTGGGCAGGTCGAATTTCGAGGTGATCGTCTACGAAAGATCAGGACACGCCATCGAGGATCCTGAGGGCCAGGGCAACAACATCTTCCGCGAAGACGCGCTCGGCGAGTTGACCAGGTTCGTGCACGCCAACACTTGAAGAATGTTTGCGCCTGATCCGGGGCCCTCGCCCGTGGCCGAAGACGGCTCCACTCCCGAAACGCCCGTCACTGCCTCCGCCAACCGCGCCGCCTCGACACGAATCCCACTCTGAGCACCGCCGTCGCACCGCCGTCGCACCGCCGTGGAGCATCATCCAGGTATCGACACCATCCGCGCCGAGGAACTCGCTCCAACCATGGTCGCTCATGTGATCTGAAATCGCCGGTTCGCCCATTCCCATACGGCCAGCAAAAGAACGAAACACTTGGTTGAATTGACTGGCGTGTCATAGGCAAGTTCTCGGCCGTGCATCACACCGTGGCGGTTTGCGCTTCCTTGGTTATCGGTGTGCCAGCAGGCCTCTGAGAACCAGTCACGAACCACAGGAAGCGCCTCGCTAAATCCAGCGAGGGTCTCGTCGTCGACCACATCCGCCTGGTCACGTCCGGAACTGAAGAATCTCTTGCCTTTATGCGTCTTATCGGAGGTGGTTGCGTCCGCGACAATCCCGTCGACCTGCGCAAGGACAATTGGGATGCTTGCCTCAAATGCTCCACTCGTGTGATGACTCCACGCGGCTTGAATGAGCCTGGCTCGCTGCTTGCTAACAGCCCAGCGCTCATCATCAGCCGCACCCATTGCTCCCACTTGGACCGAGAGGCGATCCAAGCTTGCCGACTCCGACCAGCCGTCATGTAGGACCTGTTCCACATCAGTCCACGGCGCGCCAGAGTCGTAGGCTCGCAGAGCTTCCTTGACTGCCGGGATTGGCACTCTGAAGGACGCGGCCCATCCATGTCGTGCGAACTCTTTGATGGCTCGTGCGACGGTGAGGACCAATTCTTTCTCTTCAGCTAGGAGTCGCGGCATTTCGTCAACCACGTCTCCAGCGAGGGTTCGCAAGGTCCAGAACGAGATTGGGTCGTTGACGATCGTTCGCCAGATGGCGAGGTCTTCGGATGTGGGACCGTGACCGCGTCGTCGGACCTCCTCCACAAATTGCTCGAAGCTCGCGGCGTTTTCGGTCATTCGCAGAACCTAAGAGCCCCAGAGGCCAGGGGGCAAGAACATCTCTCGAGCTCCCAGACTGCGATAGGCAGACCTGTCCGCCCGACATCACCAATTCTGGGCGAATAACGCTCCCATCAAGGAACCACGCATATCGGCACTTCTCGCTGGGGCCTTTTCAGCCTCCAGGGGCTAGCCGAAGTGTTTGGGGAGTTCGGACAGTCGCGAAAGCACCCTGGTGTTCAGTCGATCGGCCAGACCTGCGCTCAACACGTGTGACGCCATGGCGGCATCTGTAACCACGACGTCGCAGTACGGAAGAGTGGATCCCAGAGCATCGATGTCCGAGATGTCATTTGTCTTCCATTGGTGTTTCGGGTTCTTATGTAGGGAGGTCTTCAGGGTTACCGCCACATCGAAACTCGGCATCGAATCAAAGGCCTGACGCACGGTCTCGGGTCGTGGGAACACATCTTCCAATTCCGCTCCACGCTCGGCGAGACCCCGGAAGAGCGGAGCGTTGATCTCGATGAGGATTTCTCTGGCCGCCACGACGTCCCGAATCCGCCCTCGACGCCACTTTGGGTTCTCATTGAAGGTCTTGACCTGAGCGATTTCCTGCTCTGCCCTCTTTTTGGCGCCCTCGAATGCGACAGTGGGATCCCACCCGTAGCCACGCAACTCCGGCTCCTCCTCCGGTGTGGGACCGTCAATGACCCTCCTGTTCAGTTCTAACTCAGCCTCTGCCATCAGAGAGTCGAATGCTGCAGGCCCGCCGGGGTACGACAATCTTGTCTCAGCGGTGACATCAGCGCCATCGTTTGACTTGATCTGGAACCCTCCAACCCTGCCGAAAGCCCTTGCGACCCCCCAATCGAGATAGTCCATCTTGTTGATCGGGTCGGGGTTAGCACCGACCCACGAATCCAAGATGGCCTCAATCTCATGAACCGACACGACCGCGCGCGAAGTCACGACCATGTACCGCGAGATCAACTCGATTACGTCTCGGAGGTGCCGTCGTTGGCGGTGCCGACCGATCTTCGAAATCTCAAAATAGATCGTGTCGGAAATCGGAAAGACAGCCACCCCTCTATTCACGAAGGAAACGCACCTGTCCAGCACCCAACGAAAGTTCTCGCCATCGGGGTGGCCCACCATGGCCTTGGCGAGATCTATCCAGTGGTTCAAGTCCAGATAGACGACCTGCGGTGGACTTGGCGGTCTATGCAGAGTCTCTGGCCATACATACGCAACGTCTGATCGTTCAGTCCCGTCGCTCATCACCCCGACTTCATCACCATCAGGATGAATGTCAACACAATCGGCACTTCGGGATTGGGCACCTCTGGGAGGACTCATTCACACGGATGTGGATGCGAAACTTGGGTGGGTGGTGCAACCGATCTGGACTCTGGCGCGTGATAGGGGTGTGGAAGATGCCGCTATCTGGCGTAAGCACAAAGAAGAGTTGATCCGCTATGCCACCGTCCTGGTTGGCGTAGATCACGCCGAGGACGTTCTGTCGACCGTAATAGAGAGGGTGTTGAGGCGGAAGGGCTCATTAGCGATGCTCGGCGACGCTCGGCCATATCTGTTTCGGGCGGTTCTGAATGAGAGCCGGGGTCGTCTTCGTCGGCGGCAGGTGGTGTCGTGGGAACGCGACTTCGCCGAAGACCACATCGGGTTCCGGCCTGATGTGGCGGTAGCGGTTGGTTCGCTGCCGGAGCGTCAGCGAGCTGCTGTCTATCTCACTTACTGGCGGGATCTGCCGGTGGGCGAGGTTGCGGATCTCATGGGTTGCCAGCCGGGCACCGTCAAGCGGTATCTCCACCTTTCACGTAGTCGTCTAAGAGAGGTGTTAGAACCATGAGAAACGGGCTTAGCGAGAAGTCGAGGAACGACTTGCGGCGGGTGCTCGGGGAGATGGAGTCGCTGGCGCCACAGGCCCCAGAGCTCGACGCGCCTCCCGCCAGGTTGCAGCCCGAGGTGAGGAGGCGCCGAAACCCAGTTCTCGTAGCGGTCGGTGCAGCAGCCTTGGTCTTTGCTCTGGCTCTCCCTGTTGTCCTTCCGTCGCCGAGCCCTGACGATGTGGGACCGGCCAACGAGCAGCCGCCACCTACGACCACACCGGCAACTGCGACGACCTCCCCAGCGACCACCGCTGCGTCAGCTGACCTGCCGACCGTCGCAGTGACAGAGTTGGAGACTCAGGGACCCGACCCCAATAGCGTCGGGCGGATCAGCCCAACTCATGTTGAGGACATACTTGAGAATACAGGCAACACGTACGATCCGCTGCCCGAACCCATGGTCAACGCCGCTGTGGTTGGAGACAGAGTCATCGTCGTTGGTGGCAACGAAACACAGACCGCCGGCATCTGGTACTCCGACGGCGGAGAATGGGTACGCGCTGACATCGACCTGCCTACAGGCGTCAACATCGGCCAGGAAGCCGGCGACTACCGCCTAGCTGATGGAATCGAACATCTCGAAGCTCTACCCGATGGCCGACTGCTCGCCTGGCAGCCAATCCAGAGAGTCACTTCATCCGAAGACGCCGAAGGCTTCGGCCTCGAACCGGCCTCAGCCGGGACACTCATAATGCAGAGTCCAGACGGAGCTACCTGGTCCGCCACTATCGCCGAACACGACTTCACAGCGATAGAGGCTTGGGAAGATGGCACTCTCGCGTTCGGCTGGACGCAGGCCAACGACGGGAAAATCACCTCCAACGCTTACTGGTCTGAAGACCTCATCAGCTGGCATAAGGTGGCCGACTTGGGAGGCGGAGAGGTCGACCACGTCGAAAGGAATGGCGACCAGATCATCGTCAGCCTGTCGGTTTGGGAATCAACCGTAAACGACGACGGGTCGGTGTCGCTGGGCCCGGGCCACACAACACGCCAGGTGTCTCTTAACGTGACATCCGGTTCGTGACGAGCCGAGGATGGGTTCAGGAGACTTCTGCGCACCGAGGACCAGTAGCGCATATCAACTGATCCCGAGCGATAACGCTCTCTTCCCCGAATAGCGCAGATCGGCACCTCTTGCTCGGGCTTGTTGTCCTCGAATGCCCGGGTCCAAAGTGGGCGCCTACCCGGCGATCCATCCTCGGACGTATCGAGCTCGTTGTGGTGCTAGGGAGGTTGAACTTCTCGTATCGTCGAGTTGATGCGAGATGTTGGAGATCTGGGCGACTGGATACCGAGTCCGAACATTTCAGGGGATCCCGATACGTACGAGTTAGAGAATGAGGCCCTGGCGCGGGATGGGAGACTTGACCGAAAGCTCTACGAACTAGCCCCATGGGATGGCTGCAGGCTCGTCGACATCGGATGCGGCACCGGGTTTTGGCTCCCGCGCTACGCGGAGAGGGCGGCGCAGGTTGTTGGCGTGGAACCCGACCCCGAGTTGCTGGCTGTGGCTGAAAACCGAGTCGAGGGAAGCGAGACCATCGAAATCCGACACGGATCAGCTGAGCACCTGCCCATCGAGGATGAGTGGGCTGATGTCGTCCATGCGAGATTCGCCTACTTCTTTGGCCCGGAGAGCGACCAGGGACTTACCGAGGTGGCGCGAGTACTGGCACCGGGAGGTGTGTTCATTGCGATCGACAACAGTTGGACCGGTGGAGACTTCGCTGGCCTGCTTCGCTCCGCCACGGGTGGCAATGCCAGTGTCGATCCCGACGCTACAGACCGGTGGTGGTCTGAACGCGGTGCGGTCCGACATGAGCTTCATGGCGGCTGGGTAGCCCGATCAGGAGAAGAGCTCGCTCGGATCTTACGCATCGAGTTTCCTGACGAGATCGTTAACCGCTTCGTAGCCGACCGTCGCTCCTCGTTTATCAGCTACCGATTTGCTCTCTATGAGTGGCGAAAACCCCAACCAGTCGCAAATTCAGGTGAGAATGGATAGACGATCTTGAGCAAAGTGAGCTGTTCATTGTCATCTCCGAAGACTTCTCTGCATACTGAACGAAGTACTGCGACCGATCAACAATCCGGTAGTGAACCGCACCCGATTACCCCCATATCCTCACTGAGGCGCACTCTTAAAGATGCCGGGGCCTGTCCTCTCGGATCCTGAGTGCGAGCCGGTAGCGTGAAGTGATGGCCGAATCCGCTGGCGACACAGCTGTAGAAGTGGTTCCGTACGACCCTGATTGGCCAGAACTCTTCGATGCCGAAGCCGACGCTCTAATGGACGTGCTCAACGACCAGGTCGTGGCCATCGAGCACATCGGATCGACCGCCGTTCCTGGCATGTGGGCGAAGCCAATCGTCGACATCATGGTCGGAACCCAGATGCCGAGTCGGCCAACCCCAGGCCAGATCGACCTCCTTGGCACTTTTGGATATGTGTACCAGCGAGAGGACGATCGACGGCCGGGACGGTTCATCTTCCACAAACGGAAGGCAATCTGGTGCAATCTCAGCGTCGTCCCATACGCGAGCCAGCCGCGGAACGACAACCTCTATGTTCGCGACTTCCTGGCCGCGCATCCCGAGGTCGCCGCCTCTTACTCGTCAACAAAACGTCGGGAAGCCGCGCGCAACCCTGAATCGCTTCAGGATTACCAGGATGGAAGGCGAGAGTTCGTCGACGAGTTGCGAAGGAGGGCCCGGGCTTGGGCGACGTCGACACAGAGTCTCACGTGATCGGCCGACAGAGAGCGCACATCAACTGATCCCAGGCGGTAACGCACACACCCGGAAGCCGGGCAGAACGGCACCTTGTGCTCGGTCGCGGGTGCCTACCGGCGGAACAAGCCGCAAGGTTGCGAGCACCCGGTGACCGAGGAGAATGATGCTGGTGAGATCGTCGTCGATGATCCTTGTTACAGCAGTTGCCGTGGTGCTGCTCTCGTCGTGTGGGCCGCCCACCATCGATGAGATCGGAAACCGATCGTTCTCGAGTGTGAGCGACTTCGAGGACGCCGTCTCTTGCTCAGACCATTTCCGGGTATTCCCGGATTGGGCCGGAGAGGTGCCTGTCATCGAGACCGAGGACGAGGCCATGGAGATCGCCGCCTCACTGCTCGATGCCTCTCAACCACCTGTTGAGGAGGCGGTCAAAGCGGGAGACGTCTGGCTGCTTGTCGACGGTGCAGGTCTCGCGTTCGCTGCCATGGAATCTGTGGGAGCGTCGATTGGCGGATGCTCGAGACACTGAGAGACACTGACCCCACGCATATCGACAATGTGGAGCGGAAACGCTCGATCGGTTTACCCACACCCGATCGGCATCTCGGCGTGCGGTGATGCGGGTAGCCCGACCTGACAGGATTCAAGAGATCTCAGTGGTCGCTACGGGCTCAAAACGAGCTGATCCGTCACTTGACTCGACACGACCGAAGCCCGGCTGTGGGAAGTGGCCTGCTGCAAGCAACTCGCCTTTTTCGGCTAGTCGTTGGACTGTCTTGATTCGAGTCTGGGCGGCGACTTCGGGGTCCACATCGCCAACCCAATTCCAGGTTGGATGCTGAACCTGGAGGGGATGATGCATCACGTCACCCACCACGAGCGCCTGATTGTTCTCGGAGTCGATCAGCACTGAGATGTGCCCGGGCGTGTGCCCTGGAGACATCTCTACAGCTATTCCAGGGACCAGTGTCTTGGCGTCATGAACGAAGTCGACGCGTCCTTCTTCCACCAACGGTAAGAACTCTTCACGTACCCGGTCAGCCAGCCAGCCCTCCGCATCCCGGAAGTGGTCGACGTCGGCACGGTGGACGATAAGACGGGCGTTGGGGAAGAATGCCTCTCCGCTATTGGTGACATCACCACCGAAGTGGTCGGCGTGGAGGTGCGTGTGGATCACCATTTCGACCTGGTCAGCTCCGATGCCGAGGGTTTCGAGACCTTCCGGCATTCGACCCGTGGTCGCCCGAACCTTGTCGGGAGCTTCCGGCCAACGTCCCATCCCCGAATCCACCATGAACACTCGGTCACCGTCGGTGACAAGGAAACAACCGATACCGATCCCAAGCATCCCGTCGCGGGCCAGAGCCACACCCTTCCAGGCATCGGAATCTGAATCGGGGAAGACTGATACCGGATCGATGTGGTAGACGCCGTCCTGGATCGCATATAGCGAGAACCGTCCGACGGTCAATCTCCAAATCACATCGGAAAGGCTACGACCCACACGCCAGCACAGACAGTCCCAGATCAACAAATATCGAGCGATAACACGCATCTCGTTCACCCGAGCAGAACGGCACGTCGGCTGTGGGCGAGCTTGCATCTTGTGAGTAGGGGCTAGTCGAGGCTACGGGACCAGGGACCCGGCCTCGGAGCTGGGCAACACGACGAACGAGAGTGTTCCACCGTGTGGCAGTGTCGTTACCTCCGCCACGTCGTCGGCTAGCGAGTAGTGGCCGATGACCGATTCGGCCGCGCCGTATGAGTAGTCGGCGGCGAACAAGTCGGTGTTGTTGGGCGCCCAGGCCACGTAGAGGTGCGGCGCAGTCTGATCGGGGAAGGTCATCGCCGCGCGAATCTCGCCGGTGGTGGTGTCGATCAGCATTACGTCGTTTCCGGCCGGAGCAGCCAGGTACCGGCCGTCGTCACTGAACCGGGCAGCAGCGGTGCCATAAGGCTGGGGTTCGTCCTCGCGCCGCGGGTACACGGTCTCCTCGCCATCGGCCAACGACGTCACGACCATCTCCGAACAGGGCTCGGCGCACCAGGCAATCCGCCCGTCCTCGGTGACGTCGGAGACGGATGACCCACCCTCCCCAAGCGAGTCCACGACCTCACCTGACTCGTAGTCCCAAAGGAGAACCCCATTGTCGCTGTCCAGGGCCAGGCCACCAGGGATCCCCCGAGCGACAAAACCTTCCGACTCCAGCAGCTTTGGCTCCGTTGCCTGGCCGGTGATCACGTCGACCTGCCACACCTCGGGTGACGCCGCGCTGATCCTTGGGCCCGGGTATCCGATCATCCATACGTTCGACGGATCCGAAGCGGGCACATGGAAGGTCGCCTCGGCGAGGAGGGTGGAGGTGCCGGTGGCGATGTCGTAGGCATAGATGTCACCCCAGCTCACAACCAGCCGGCCATCGTGGAGGGTGAGACGGAAGGGCTGGTCCCCACCCTGGGTCCCGATGTTTACCAGGTGCGAACCGTCACCGTCCAGGGTCACTGTCTTGATGCAGCAGGTGCCGTTGTCGAAGGCGAGGGCCCATGGCATCGACTCACCGAAGACGAGCCCGTCGTCCCAAGACTGTTGCAGCGTGCTTCCCGGTAGCGTCGGCTGCGCCTCGGGCACTGACGTCGCCGTCGTAGCCGGTGTAGACGACGTCGTAGTGTCGGGAATCGTGGCAACTGGCGCGGTCTGCTCCGGCGGGGGAGCCAGCCACCAAGTAAGCAGTCCGACAAGCGCCACGACCACGAATGCGGCCAGAGCCGCCGACAGTTTCCAATCCCGACGCTGGCCACGGGAGGTAGCTGGATGGTCCGCCAGATCTGCCGTCACCCGACTGCCCTCTGAGCTCGACCCAGACGTCGCTATCCGCTCCGCGACGAGCAGCGCGTGCAGTTCGGCGCGGAAGTCCGCGTTGGGAGTCACCGGACCGTCGAGGTCCCGGAGACGCTCGATCAGATCTCGTTCAGTCAATCTCGACCTCCTCATAGGCCTCCTGCAACGACGTGCGGCCCCGGCGGAGCAGCGAATCGGTGGCCGAAACGGTCCGTCCCATCAGATCAGCGACCTCCGCGATGGTGAGGCCGTCGACGTACCTCAGTATCAGGGCCAGCCGTTGGCTTCTCGGAACCCGGTCGAGCGCCGCGATAAGGCGAGCCTCAGCCATCGTGGTCAGTGATCCGGTGCCGGCGGCGACCCAGTCCTCGAATCGGATCGTCGACTCACGCTTCCGCCTCCGTGCCTCGCGCCGGTAGTAATCGACCAGCCGGCGTCGGGCGATCGAGACCACCCAAGGACCATCCGCATCGACCGACACGCCACGATCGAACGACCGGAGCGCAGAGAGATACGTCTCCTGGGTGAGTTCCTCGGCCACGTCTCGGCGACCCCCACAGCGTCGAAGGAAATAGCCAAAGATCACCGGCAGAGTCCGATCGTAGAACTCATCGAAGCGATCGCCATTCACCATCTCGTCTCGTGCGCACCTTTCATGCGTCCGACTAAGTCCAAACCACGCACAGTTGTCTCAGATATGGAACCAACTACATGACGTCCGGGTTCCATATGAATAGTCGACGCAAGACCGCGGAATCCGTCGCGGCGTTCGAGGAATCCAAGCGACGAGATTCTCAGTCACGTGCACGACGACGCATCGCGCCTCGGCTCCGATTCCCAAGAACAGTCCACGTAATAGCGCATATCAACTGATCCCGGGCGATAACGCACGCGTCCGAGAAGCGAGCAGAGCGGCACGTCCCGAGTGGTAGGACCAATCGAATCCAGGGGAACTGTGCGGCGCAGGAGGACGTCGAATGAGTGTGAAACGTGGGATCTCTTCTATCGGCTTGCTGGCAATGATCGTGGCGGGGTGCTCTTCGGCGGGTGCAACCGACGGCCCGGTGCTCACCTCACCGGCCGAGTTGTTCGGCCCGTCAGGCGGGATGGCAGCCGAAGTCACAGGAGTGCTGGTTTACGACGAATCCACTAGCTGTCTTCTCATGGAGTTGGAAGAGGTCCAGTATCCACTTGTCTGGCCTGCGGGAACCAGGTGGCAGGAAGACCCTCCAGCGGTGGTCCTCAACAACGGCGAGATGGTAGAGCCGGGGATGACGGTTTACGGGGGCGGGGGTTATCTCCAGCGTGAGCATATTGAGGAGATGGTTGGCCCAGCGGTCGCCGCCGCGGCGGACCGGTGTACCGGACCCACCGGAGAGATCGCTTTCTTCAACATTGAATCCGAGGTTGAAGTCGTAGATAGCTAGCGCCGATCAACGAATCGGGAGGGATAACACGCGCTCCAGAAACCGAGCAGAGCGGCACAGATGCGCTTGGTGAGCAGCCCTAAACGAGTTCCTCGGCAAATACCTCCAAGGGGTAACTCATACCGGCCTTTAACCGATCGAACACCGCACGCAACACTGGAGCTGCATCGAGTTGGTGATCGTCTATGGCATCCAGTTCTTCTAGGTCGAATCTCCGGATGGTGAGGATGTCATCTCCTGGTGTCTCAATTCCCGAAACGACTTCGCCGCGTATGACGAACCTCACCGCGCCTGCTGACACGATGACGCCGACCAAGGAGGTGGGCTTGGCCTCAAGCCCGGTCTCTTCGTGAACCTCACGGATCCCAGCGGCAGTCACGGCCTCGCCCTTCTCAACATGTCCTCCAGGCAGGTTCCATCTGCCGTGTACATCAGGCTTGGCCTCTTGCACCATGAGCAGTCCATCAGGACCAGAGAGAACTACCGATACATGAACGCGAGGCTGCTCCACGCTGCACTCCTGCCGACATCGACCAGCGCCAATCTTCGCATCTCGGCACATCTTGAGCCTGGGAGACGCCGTGGAATCCATACTGTCGTTCTCAGCACCGCTCGAACGCGTGAGCTATATCAACAAATCTGGGCGAATAACACGCATTTCAGAACGTGCTCGGTATCGGCACATCGGCGTCGCTCGACAACGGGTAATGCTAGAACCTCGCACCCAAGAGAAGGCCTTCTTCTCCGCTGGTCGGAGTGGGTTGGGACAGGACTATTCGGATACGTCTCCGTACTGGAAGACGCCCGTAACTCGTTGTCCGTCGATGGTGCGTTCGAGGCAGGTTCCTTCCCAGCCGTCGGGAAGGTCAATGCTGGCGAGCACATCGCAGGAGGTTGCATAGAGGTGGGGCGCCGCTTCGGGTCTGATTCGTGCGAGAAGTTGATGTTCACCTGCGGGGATCGTGAAGATCCTGTCAGAGTCTTCGACGTCCATGACTCGCCTCAGGTCGTCGGTGAATATCTGCTCGGTTCGGATCTGAACCACGTCGTCTAGGACCGAGAGACGACTCGCCGTCGCTACCACGACCTGTTGGCCTGCTGGTTTCATCGAGTTTGGGGGTGCGTCTATCCGGGCGACTGTTGTTCCGGTGGCAGGGTCAATGAGCAGAGGTTCGAGCTGTTCTCCGTGAACCCACAGGAGACCGTCGGAGCGTTCCTCGATCATGATCCGATAGTCAGACCGGGCTCCTGGAATGTCGAACCGTCTGGAGACAGAGTTTGTACTCGGGTCGATTCCGATGAGAGATGAGTCTGAGGTGACCCAGATCGAGTCGCCGGTTGCTGCAACGTCATAGACGACTCCTTCTGGAAGGTCGACTGCGGCGATCTGGTCTCCCGTGACAGGATCAAGACGTGTTACCTGGTTGGTGATGTAGGAGCCCACCCAAAGCGACCCGTTGCCGTATCCGATAGCTGAAGGCCAGTCGACATTGGCGACGACAGTGGCCGCTCCGGTATTGGTGTCAACCCGTGTGATTGGGTCGTCGCCAACACTTTCCCCGATACCGCAACAGGCCACGTAGAGGTCGTCTCCCTCGACCACCATGCCGGCTCCGCCCCGTACGTCCTGGATTGTTCGACCCACGTTTCCGTCGCCGGTGACTTCAACTACCGAGCCTGTGGAGAAGTCAGCTACCCAGACACGATCTCCATCGGAGACCATGTCGATGACCGAAGACCGCGGTTCCCCGACTGTCAGATTGGCGAGAGGGCATAGCGTCGTCGAATCGAACGGGGTGAGCATGCCTGTGTCCCAGTCGCTCACCCATATCGCTGACGACCCAACCGCCATGCGGTCGGGAGTGCCACTGACGGTCACTGCTACCGGCCGTCCGTTTGCACCGCATTCGATCGGAGGCGGAATCTCGATGACAGGAGCCTCCCTGCTCGGTTGAGCCGGGGATATCACCTCGGGTGTCGGCGGCAGCCATAGCGCGGCAACGACCACAGCCGCCACAACTGTCGCCGCTGCCGCCCAGCCGGTGACCAGACTTCTTCGACGTCTCCGCTCCAGGACCTGAGTAAACGGCGGGGTCTCCGCACGCCTGCCAGCATCCGCAGCCGTCTCTCTTGCCCTGTCGGCGAGTTCCTCAAGTCTCATCATCCACCAGCCCTTTCGCAGAGAGTTGGCGCCGTAGCCGCTCACGACCTTGATGAAGCAGCGCCTTAACCGTTCCCTCGGCCACTCCCAAGACCTTGGCAATCTCACCCACGGAACGGTCCTCTACATAGTGCAAAGCCATGGCCTGAGCCTGACGTGACGGCAGGCGGCGCACCTGAGCCCAAAAAGCCTCTCCTAGAGCATCAGCCGGTGCGTCGGAGCTCGAATCCGCGATTCCAAGCCGAAGCGTCGCTTTGGCTTCCGTACGGAGCCGACGCCATTGAGAGCGAGCCAGGTTCAGCGCCACACGACGAACCCAGCCCTCAGGAGAGTCCATTTCAGAGACCCGCCGCCAGTCCTGATGGGCGCGAAGGAAAGCCTCCTGGGCAACATCCTCAGCAGCCGCTTGGCTGCCACACAAGCCATAGACCAGCGCGACGACGGCTGGATAGTTCATTCTGTAGAGGGATTCGAATGACCCAGGGACCTGAACCTCGGGCACACCATCCAACTCGGCCATCGATCCTCACAATTCCAACAGCGATTCACACACTAAGAACGCAGAGGTGCGACAGTCGGTTTAGACGGATTTACTGCTCAAGGCCGCCCATATCAACTGATTCCGAGCGATAACGATCACATCTGGAAACCGAGCAGATCGGCACTTTCCGAGTGCGCATTTCACGACCAGCTTTTACCTACGGGAAGATCGGTGGCTGTCGGGTCTTGGCTTGAGGCTGGCCGACAAGTCGAACACGGCAGGTTTCAAGACGCACAAACCACCTGTATGTGTGGATGTCCCTGCTGAACGGGACTATTGAGCCGATCAGTTGGCGGCCATCCCGAAGTATTCGTTCTCGACTTCTATTGGGATGCGGTAGGCGGTCTCATCGCCGGGCCGGTATGCACGCAGCTCGCCGTTGTCATCGTCCTCCGTGAACGGCCCCATGAACACCCACTGACCGTCAGCGCTCCACGCGATCCCTGGAAACGCGTTTCGGTTCTCTGTGAGTGTCCCGGGAATCACCGAGGCCTCACCGGTTTCAAAGTCGACAAGTACAACCACCAGCTCGGTTTCAGCCGTGAGTGGGCCCTCTGTGAGGAGCCCGGGCATGGCTATGTAACGCCCGTTTGGGGAGAAGACACCATTTGCACTCACGGATGCCACCCCGGCTGGGATGTCGATTGTGCGCTGCGTGTCTGCATCGAGGTCTATCAGGTCGAGCTGATCACATTGACCGCATGTGACGATCCGGTTACCCCACGCGGCTACGGGGAAAGGCCCCGAAAGAGTCTCGACGAACTCTCGTGTACCGGGATCCCAAACCTCGAGTACGTCGTCTCCCTGAAAGACGAGACCATCGTCGACTGCTGCCAACGGCCACCGGCCTTCGGGCGGAGCGACGTCTGGGGTCGTCACGGCCCCATCGACCGTGACCTCCCGAACCGCCTTGAGTGCGCGGACGGTTTCAGGGCTCGACGGGTCCAATACTGCAATCCATACCCGATCCTCAACTGAGGATGGGACAAAGAACCAAGCTTCATCGTCGATCAGAGTTGGAGAGGAGGGTGAGTCAGGATCAACCGCGAAGGTTGCGGGGCCGAAATCCGTTTGTCCGTAGAAGACGAGGACGTCTCCTCTCGAAACCAGTGAGTAGGGCGGGTCACCTGGAGCCAGCTCCGGGAGTTCATGAGCAGTCACCGCTCTCGCGTCGATGTCGACCTCGGACAGAACCCCGAATCCATCGGAGAAGTAAACGCGGCTGTTCGTCTGGAGCTCCAAGACAGGCGGCTCCGCATCAAGGGCTCCCGAGGTCACAGGCGTTGTAGAGCCAGCAGGTGCCTTCTCGCTGGGAGATAGAAGCGACGTAACACCGAAGACAGCCATCACTGCCGCGGCTGCCCCCACTGCAATGATCCAGCCCGGTACTGCCCTCCTCGCTTGCCTTGTAGCGATCGGGGTCACCTCCTCTAGCTCTGACCATTCACGGCCTTCTGGAACTTCTTCAACCCAGGGAGCCAACCCGGCGCGTACCAGCTGTCGATATCGATCTTCACTCATCGAGATACCTCTGAAGTTTCTTCCGGGCCAGATGCAGGTAGCGCCTCAGCGTCGCTGGCCGCACACCCATCTGCTCTGCTGCCTCAGCCGGCTCTAGGTCCTCCCAGTACACGAGATAGATCGCCGCCCGCTGTTGCATGGGGAGCTCCGCCACTGTGCGCAGTACGTCGTCTCCAACGACCAGGTCGTAACCCGATTCGTGAGTCGATGCCCCCGAGGCCAAACGCGACCGCGTCTCTCGCTCCCTGCTGAATCGCTGGTGAGCCGAACGTGCCCTATTGAGGACGGCCTGCATCAGATACGACTGAGGGTTGTCAAGTGAAACCAGTGACCGCTGCTGAAGGGTCGCAACCACAACCTCTGACACCAGATCATCTGCTTGATCGGGACCGACCAGAGACGCAGCAAACCGCAGCAAAGGACCTCGGACTTGTTCATATATCGCCTGATCATCCACGTTGCTTCCAAGGGTGAGACATTGGACGTGTCCCCAGCGTTGCACGCGAATTTGAATTCCGAGGTCAGGCCCCGAGCCAGTACTTGTACTTCTTGCCCGACTTGCACGAGCAGGGTTCATTGCTCCCAAGCATCCAAGGAGGCACTTGGTAGACGTCCATCACGCCGTGGGACTTCCGGTGGGGACTCGAGATCAACAGTTATGCGTGGATAACAACATTTCACGTGGTACCCCAGATCGGCATGCCTGAAGAGCGGTCCTTTGTCAAGGGGGTGTTTCCCCTGGTCGGCTTTCGGGTCTGGACGCGGTTGATTGCGACGGTGGTCCCGTCGGTTGCTCCGGTATGAGTTGTTGACGGTTGCGGTCGCCGGCACCTGGTACCGCTAGTGCGGTGTGCAGCACTCTGGGGTGTGCCTGGACATGCCTTCGCCACGCCCCGGTCGGTGCCGGAGGTGGCATGGTGCTTTTCGGCCTAGGTCGAGGCTGGGCTCAATCACATGAGTCGGCCACGCCCGCAGTGGGGGGCCATGCCGATACCGAGCTCGCAGTCACCTGACCGCGTCCGCCAGTCACGTGGCCTCGGGCGGAACGAGGCTCCGGATCTCGCCGTCGCGTAACCCGTAGTAGACCAACGTGAGGAGTTTGCGGGCCGCAGCCCCCCTTCCTTTGTTGCGGCCTCGTCGTTCAGAAACCCTCCGGTAGTGCTCCTTGATGGGGTCGTCGCCATGGTTCTTCGAGATCGCTTCCACCGCCGCCCAGCGGACCAATCCGGACCCTTGTTTGGTGATCGACCCTCGATGCACTGTCGTGTCCGACTCCCGGTGACGAGGTGTGAGCCCTGCCCAGGAGCAGACAGCTTTCGCGGACCGGAACCGACCGACGTCGCCGAGCTCAGCACAGAAGATCGCGGCGAGGACCGGGCCCACACCGTTGAGCTGTTGGATGGTTTCGTAACCCTCGTCGCCTTTGAACACCTCGGCGATACGAGCATCGAGTTTGGTGATTTCGGTGTCGTAGAGCTTGATCAACCGGCGCAGCGACCGGACCCTGGTCTCATAGGCGTCGGCCATGTCCGTTTCGTCCAACCACGCGCTGCCACCTGGTCCCCACATGTGGCTGATCGGCGCCATCAGGCCTTCCTTGCCCAACACCGCATGCACCTGAGCCTTCAACCCGGCACGCAGCTGGGACAGTTTGCGGCGGTATCTGACCAGCTCCCGCTGATGACGGACATCCTCGGGAGCAATCCACGACTCGGGTAAGCGACCCATCCGCAGCAGATCCGCCAAGAGCCGGGCGTCGACCCGGTCGTTTTTAACCCGCCGGTTCTCGAAACCCTTGATCCCAAGAGGATGCGCCAGATGCACTCTCCCTCCCGCTTCGGTGATCACATCCGCAGCCCAATACCACCCCCACGTCGCCTCCAACACCACCTCAGGCTCTGGGCCCGCCTTCTCTATCGCGAGACCAAGGGTCAACGGGTCGTTGTCGATGCGTTTCGTCCACAGTTCGGTGCCATCCGAATCCAACACCACGATCACCGACCGGCGGCGATGCAGATCCACACCCACGTAACGTGTCATCTGGGGCCTCCTTGTCTCGCTAGATTACAAGGCCCGAGTCTCGTCTCGGGTCAAAGAGCAGGGAGGTCCCCGCTCTTCATGGCATCACTTCGTGCTCGGCTGAGAACAGGTGGGCCTGGGCGGAACGGAGCGCGCAATATCGCTCCGCGCGAGTCGCGTTCTGGCTTGCTAGATGTGCAGCAGGCCCAGGTTGTCTTCGACCTCGTGGCGCCACGATTCGTCGACCGAGGCATGGACCGCACGCCAACCGACCGCTCGGGCAACCTCGACGTTTTCGGCTACATCGTCGACGAAGACGACGCTCGCCCTTTGAGCGTCAGCCAGATCGAGACGTAGAGACGCCAACTCGAAAAACCGTCGATCGTGTTTCACCACCCCGAGTTCAGCGGAATAGAAGACGCGATCGAGTGGCAAGACGGCAGCAATCCGTCGTCGCAGGTACTCGGCGCGCCGGTGCTCCTGGTTGGTTGCGAGCACGACACGGCAGCCGGCCTGAGCAGCTCGACGCGCCAAATCGAACGTCTCCACGACTGGGGAGTAGTCAGCTTCGAACCAGCACGCCAACACCGACTCCACATCAGCGGTGGCGCCCATTCGCTGGAGCGCCTCGCGCAGAACGGTCTCTATTGAGCGTCGGCCGCGGATCACGTCGTTCCAGCCCCGCATGAAGAACTCCTCCCGCATCTGGTCCTCCTCGATACCGAATTGGGCGGCGAGTTCGTCGGGCAACACCCCAGAAACATCCCATCTGAGGCGATGAGAAAGGTAAGGGGTGGCCAAACCGGCGTCGAACGGCAGGTTGACGGAGACGATGTCGGCGTGCGCGAACACGGCGGCGTCCAGAACGTCGGCGATGACGTCGACGGTGAGCGAGGCGAGCGCCGGCCAGCGGCCCTCGGTGCCGGGGGCTCGGGGCCCGGTGCGCCTGCCCCGCCAGTCGTCGGCGGCGCCGGTCGACAGGGCGACCGCGGGGACGCCGGCCAGCCATGCCTCAAGCGCCGCGCCCACCGTGCCGGACGACATGAGGTACCCGGCGCCGTGGTTGTAGACGGCGCCTCCCCCCGCCGAACGGGCCCGGTCAGCGTCGAACCTGGCCGTCGCCGTCGACGAGGTACTTGATGGTCGTTAGCTCGGGCAGCGCCATGGGGCCGCGAGCGTGCAGCTTCTGGGTCGAGATGCCGATCTCGGCACCGAACCCGAACTCGCCGCCGTCGGTGAAGGACGTCGAGGTGTTGACGGCGACGACAGCGGCGTCGACCTCGGCCTGGAAGCGTCGCGCCGCCTCCCGGTCCTCGGTGACGATCGCCTCGGTGTGGCCGGTGCCGTAGCGGACAATGTGGTCGAGGGCGCCGTCGAGGCCGTCCACCACCGCCACCGCTAGCTTGTAGTCGAGGAACTCCTCGGCGAAGTCGGTGTCGGTCGCCGCCCCCATCTCCACGATCGCGCGTGCCGCGTCGTCGCCAACGAGCTCCACGTCGCGCTCCCCCAGCGCGCCGCACACGTCCGGCAGGAAGTCGCCGGCCACGATGCGGTCTACGAGCAGCGTCTCGGTGGCGTTGCAGACTGACGGGCGGAACGTCTTGCCGTTGACGACGATGCCGCGCGCCTTGGCGAGGTCGGCGGCGGCATCGACGAAGACATGGCAGTTGCCGGCGCCGTCAATGATGACCGGTACCCGCGCATCGCGCGCGACCCTGGCGATCAATGCCGGGCCGCCCCGCGGGATGAGCACGTCGACCAGGCCTCGGGCGTTCAGCAGGTCGGCGACCGAGTCTCGGGACGTGTCCTCGACGAGAGCGACCGCATCCTCGGCGATGCCGTGCCCGGCGAGCACGTCGCGGATCAGGGTCACCAGCTCGCGGTTGGAGTTGTAGGCCGATGACGACCCTCGCAGCACGCAGGTGTTCCCCGACTTGAGGGCAAGGCACGCGGCGTCGACCGTCACGTTGGGCCTGGCCTCGTAGATCATCGCCACGACACCGAGTGGCACCCGCACCTTGCGGATCTCGACGCCGTTGGGCAAGCGCCAGCCCGTCACGACCTGACCGACGGGGTCGGCCAAGCCGACGATCTGGCGGATGCTGGCCTCCATGCGCTCGATGCGCTCTGGCGTCAGCGTGAGCCGGTCAGTGAGCGCCTTGGACAACCCCTCGGCGCGGCCCGCCGCGACGTCCTTAGCGTTGGCCTCAAGAATCTGCTCCGCTCGGTCCGCCAGTTCCTCGGCAATGTCGCCGAGCACCCGGTTCTTGACGTCCGTGTGGAGGAGAGCGACCTTACGACTGGCCGCTTTCGCGGCCCGACACGTGTCCTGGGTACTCGGAGTCGACTCTTGGATGCGGTCACCTCCCGATGACACGCAGAGAATACACGCAGGACGGAGCATCAGGAGAACCCCGGGCGCATCCTGGACCGCCCGAGCGCGCACCACCACGGCACGTGTTTGGCGCCTACGACTCGGTCACCGTGATCGACGTGCCGTTGGTGTCGCCGTCGGGGTTGTGGTTGTCTCCGGCGGCATCGGTCAGCGCGCGGTGCCTTGCTTCATGGGGTGTTGCTCGACGTCACCTGACGCTGCCGAAAGCGCCGGTCGCGCATGAGCCGCTGCTGCTGGCGCCGCAGCCGCATGTCTCGGACACGGAAGCCCCGATACCGCGCGTGATGCGTAGACAGAGCTTGGGGGAGCGCTCGAGGTGCCGTTCCTGGACGATCGCGGACGGGGCGTTATTGCTCGGGATCACCTACATAACAGTTGTTATGCGTGGGTAGGTGGTGATGGATGAATCGTGGCGTGGTTGTCCGATGGAGATGCTTGGGGTTCAGGCTGGTGGGCGTGGAACCTTTCGGGGTGGTTGTTCGTCCTGTGAACGATGACCTCTGATGTAGAAGCAGACGTACAGGAGCTTCGCCCTGTTCAGTTTGAGGCGTTCTATTCGGCTTTCTGGTCTGATG